>NZ_JAUJUJ010000129.1 GCF_030711595.1 Stenotrophomonas sp. YIM B06876 | reverse complement strand
CTTCACGGCGGCGTCCTGCAGCACCTTCTTTTCGGCGCTGCTGAGCGTGTCCCACCACTTCTTGCTCACCGTGACGATCCAGGGGCTGTAGACGTGGTTGGTCACCGTGAGGTACTTCTGCACTTCATAGAACTTGCTCGACACCACGGTGTTGAACGGGTTCTCCTGGCCGTCGACGGCGCGCGTCTCAAGCGCGGTGAACAGTTCCGAGAACGGCAGCGGCACGGCGTTGGCGCCCAGGGCCTTGAAGCTGTCGAGGAAGACGTTGTTCTGCATCACGCGCAGCTTGATGTCGTTCATGTCTTCGAGCTTGGTGACCGGGCGCTTGTTGTTGGTCAGGTTGCGGAAACCATTCTCCCAATAGACCAGGCCGACCATGCCCTTGGGCTCCAAGGTGGCCTTGATTTTTTCGCCCACGGGGCCGTCGAGCACGGCGTCGGCTTCCTTGGTGTTGTTGAACAGGAACGGCGTGTCCCAGACCGCCATTTCGGGCGAGATACCCACGAGGGTGGCGGTGGAGCCGACCATCATCTCTTGCGCGCCGCCAATCAGGGCTTGCTGCATCTGCGTGTCCGAGCCCAGCGAGGCGTTGCCGATGGCGCGCACCTTCATCTTGCCGCCGCTGGCCTTTTCGACCTCTTGGGCGAACAGGCGCACGGCGCGGCCCTGGTTGGACTGGTCCACCAGCCCGTAGCCAAAGCGCACGATGCGCGGCTTGAAGTCTTGCGCCTGCACGGCGCCGGCGGCGGCCAATGCGGCCACCAGGCCGGCGAGAACGAATTTGATGCGCATGGGTGTCTCCTGAGTGATGAAGGGTGAGAGAAAAAGAAACAGAAAAATCAGTGCAGCCAGCGCAGCGGCGCGGTCACCAGTGCGGGAAAGATCACGAACAAGATGGCCAGCATCACGTAGGCGATGAGGAAGGGCGAAGTGCCCTTGATGACGGTCTCCATGCGCAGCCGCCCCACTCCGGCGACCACGTTCTGCACCGTGCCCACGGGCGGCGTGATCAGGCCGATGCAGCCCACGTAGATGAACATGAAGCCGAAGTACACCGGGTCGATGCCGGCCTTGACCGCCAGCGGCGCGCACACCGGGCCGAAGATCAGGATGGTGGGCGTGAGGTCCATCGCGGTGCCGACCACCAGCAGGAACAGCATCATCAGCGCCATGAAGATGACCGGGTCGTGCATGACGCCCGAAAAGCTGTCGGCCAGCATGTTGGGCAGATCGGCCAGCGTGATCATGTAGGCCGTAACGGTGGCGGCGCCGCACAGGAACATCACCACCGCCGTGGTCTTGCTGGCGGCCAGGAAGACATCGTAGACGCCCTTCCAGGTCAGTTCACGGTAAACGAACATCGACACCAGGAAGGCGTAGACGGCGGCCACCACGGCCGCCTCGGTCGGCGTGAAAATGCCGCCGCGCAGGCCACCCAGAATGATGACCGGCATCATCATGGCCCAGAAACTCTGCAGCAAGGCGCGCAGGCGCTGCGGCCACGGCACGCGCTCCATGGACGCGAGCTGGTGGCTGCGGGCGATCCACCACCAGGCGAACACCAGGAAGAAGCCCATCATCAGGCCCGGGAACACGCCGGCCAGGAACAGCTTGCTGATCGAGGTGTTGGTGGTCACGCCATAGATCACGAACGGCATCGACGGCGGAATGATGGGCGCGATGATGCCGCCCGAGGCCAGCAGGCCCGCGCTGTAGCTGGGCGGGTAGTTCTGCTGGCGCATCATGGGCAGCAGGATGGTGGCCAGGGCGGCGGTATCGGCAATGGCCGAGCCGCTCATCGACGCCAGCAGCACCGCCGCGCCGATCGCCACGTAGCCGAGGCCGCCACGGATATGGCCGACAAACGCGCGCGCCAGGTCGATGATGCGGCGCGAGAGGCCGCCGGCGTTCATGAGTTCGCCGGCCAGGATGAAGAACGGCACGGCCAGCAGCGGGAAGTTGTCGAACCCCGCCTGCAGGTTTTGCGCCAGCAGCTGGGAGTCGAAGAAGTCCAGGTGCCACATCAGCGCCACGCCGGTCAACACCAGCGACTGGGCGATCGGCATGCCGATCACCATGCCGCCAATCAGCACGGCCAGAAAAATGAAG
>NZ_JAUJUJ010000128.1:1446-2112 GCF_030711595.1 Stenotrophomonas sp. YIM B06876 | reverse complement strand
CTGGCCGCCTGCCGTGGCCGTGTCGTCTTCGAGCGTGGTGTAGAGCAGGTTGATGTCCACCACCCGGCCCTTGGCGCCGGGTTTTTCGGCCGTGTCGAGCAGCTCGATGGTGTCGCCCACGCGGAACGGCCCGACGGTGAAGATCAGCAGCGCGCAAAACAGGTTGGACAGCACGCTCCACGCGGCAAAGAAGGCCACGGCGCCCACCGTGGCAAAGCCGGTGAAGGCGGTCCACAGCACGGTCGCCGACACGCCCAGGCGTTCGAGCACCAGCAGCAGCGCGCTGACCAGGATGGTCCAGCGCAATAGGCCTTTGACCGGCACCAGCAGTTCGTGCGGCAGCTGGTAGTGCTGGCTGGCGCGGGCCACGAGGCGGCGCAGCAGGTGCTGCAGCAGCAGGGCGGCGAGCAGGATCAGCAGGATCTGCAGGCCCGGCACGATGACGTCGAGCCAGTCCTGGGCCCATTCGGGCAGGTAAAACTTCAGTGAGCGTTGCATGGGCAGTCCAGAAAAAGCTCCGGGCGCCGCAGCGCCCGGAAAGAGCAGGCGCCACGCCCCTGGGCCTTGGCGCTCCCGGCGCGTCAGCTTTCGCGGCGCAGCGCGGGGAACAGGATCACGTCGCGGATGCTGGCGCTGTCGGTCAGCAGCATCATCAGGCGGTCGATG
>NZ_JAUJUJ010000128.1:0-1388 GCF_030711595.1 Stenotrophomonas sp. YIM B06876 | reverse complement strand
GGCGCGTCCGCTTTCGCGGCGCAGCGCGGGGAACAGGATCACGTCGCGGATGCTGGCGCTGTCGGTCAGCAGCATCATCAGGCGGTCGATGCCGATGCCGCAGCCGCCGGTGGGCGGCATGCCGTATTCGAGCGCGCGCACGAAGTCATGGTCGAAGAACATGGCTTCGTCGTCGCCGCTGTCCTTGGCCGCGACCTGCGCGTTGAAGCGCGCGGCCTGGTCCTCGGCATCGTTGAGTTCGCTGAAACCATTGCCGAACTCGCGGCCCGTGATGTAGAGCTCGAAGCGCTCGGTGACCTCGGGGCGGCTGTCGTTGGCACGCGCCAGCGGCGAAATTTCGGTCGGGTGCTCCATGATGAAGGTGGGCTGCCAGAGCTTGTCCTCGACCATTTCCTCGAAGTAGAGCACCTGCAGGCTGGCCAGCGTGCGCTTGGCCAGATGGTTCTTCTCCTCGGTCATGCCGAGCTTCTTCAGTGCGCTGGTCAGCCACGCGGCGTCGTCCACATGGGCACCGGCCTCGGTGTACTGGAAGATGGCTTCGCGGATGGTCAGGCGCGCAAAGGGCTGCGACAGGTCCACGGCGCGGCCCTGGTAGCTCATCTGCAGCGCGCCGGTTGCCTTGAGCGCCACGTCGCGGATCAGCGTTTCGGTGAAGTCCATCAGGTCCAGGTAGTTCCAGTACGCCGCGTAGAACTCCATCATGGTGAACTCGGGGTTGTGGCGCACCGAGATGCCTTCGTTGCGGTAGCTGCGGTTGATCTCGAACACGCGCTCGAAGCCGCCCACGATCAGGCGCTTGAGGTACAGCTCGGGCGCGATGCGCAGGTACATCTCTTGTTCGAGCGCGTTGTGGTGCGTCACGAACGGCTTGGCGTTGGCGCCGCCCGGGATCGGGTGCAGCATCGGCGTCTCGACTTCGAGAAAGCCGTGGCCCACCATGAATTCGCGCAGGCCACTCACGGCCTTGCTGCGCGCGACGAAGCGCTTGCGCGCCTGCTCGTCGGTGATCAGGTCGACATAACGCTGGCGGTACTTCTGCTCCTGGTCGGCCATACCGTGGAACTTGTCGGGCAGCGGGCGCAGGCTCTTGGTCAAGAGGCGCAGGCGGGTCACCTTGACCGACAGCTCGCCGGTCTTGGTCTTGAAGGCCGTGCCCTCGGCGCCCACGATGTCGCCCAGGTCCCAGTGCTTGAAGGCCGCATACAGCTCTTCGCCCACCGCGTCGCGCGTGATGTAGAGCTGGATGCGCCCGCCCGTGGTGCCAAAGGAGCCGTCCTGCACGGTGGCGAAACTGGCCTTGCCCATGACGCGCTTGAGCATCATGCGGCCGGCCACGCTGACCTGCACCGGCTGCTCTTCCAGCGTTTCGGCGGGCGTGTCGCCATGCT
>NZ_JAUJUJ010000127.1:1620-2132 GCF_030711595.1 Stenotrophomonas sp. YIM B06876 | reverse complement strand
TTCGGCGGCTTGCCACTCCTTAATGTACTTGTCCAGAACGATGAAGTTTTTGGATTCGGCAATGGTCTTGTAGTCACTCATTCGACTTGTTCTCATCGTTGTGAATCAGCGCGGTCAGCTCGCTCTCAATCTCTTGCACAGTCGGCAGCTGCGACTGCACCGATAGGGGAATGTCTTTGGTGATGAACGAACTCACGCCCATCGGTTTGTTGATGTCGCGCAGCGCGTATTCCACATCCAGTTTGTCTTTGTCTTTGCACAGGATCAGGCCAATCGTCGGATGGTCCCCCTCGGCGCGCAGCTGGTCGTCTACCGCCGAAAGGTAGAAGTTGAGCTTGCCCACGTACTCGGGTTTGAACTCACCTGCCTTCAGCTCAATCACCACATAGCACTTCAAACGTGCGTGATAGAAAAGCAGATCCAGAAAGTAGTCTCTGCCATTCACCACCAAAGGGTACTGCCGCCCAAGGAACGCAAAGCCTTTGCCCAGCTCCAGCAGAAACCGGGTGATT
>NZ_JAUJUJ010000127.1:0-1505 GCF_030711595.1 Stenotrophomonas sp. YIM B06876 | reverse complement strand
TACGGGTCTTTCAGGCTTTGCTGCACCAGCGCTGACTGGGGTGCAGGCAGAGTCTGGGCAAAGTTACCCACCGCCTTGCCCGCGCGTTCATGAAAGCGCTGCTCAATCTGCCACTCCAGCACCGTGCGGCTCCAGCCGTGCTCAATGCAGGCCTGCGCATACAGCAACACCAGCTCTACGGACTTCACCTTGGCTAGCAGGGTGCGCACATGCCCCCACGGCATTTGTCCCACAGGCTGTGGGACAACTTCAAACTGAGGGCTGAAGAACGCATAAAACTGCCGCATGGCAAACAGGCTGGTGCGTGAGAAACCCTTCATGCCGGGGTAGCTGGCCTGCAAATCCAGCGCCATCTGCTCCACCACCGCCGAACCCCAGGCGCGCTCACGTTGCCAGCCGTCCAGCTGGCGGCCAATGTCCCAATACAGGTTCAGTAGCTCGACATTCACCGCCAAGACGGCGCGGGTTTGCGATGCTTGAATGCGCTGCTTGATGGCGGCAATAGCCTGCCGATAGTCGGTGTGCTGGGTGATGTCGGTCATGGAGTCAGGCTCCCTGCTGCTGCCAGAAAGCATGGCGGCTTTTCAGGTGATCCGTCAGCAGCTTGACTGTCGCCTGTTCTGCGGGCGTCGGCACCGCCATGGCTTCATTCGACAGCGTGCTGTGGCTGGTGAAATTGATGATGCGGCTGTAGTACAGCTGCTTGTCGTCGGGCAGCAGCTCTGACCACTTTGGGTAGCCTAAGAAGCTGGCCGTCTTCTCGTACAGATTGCGCAGCAGCGTGAAGTGGTAGCGCTCCACCTTTTGATCGGCAATCGCCTGTTCGATGGTCTGCAGCAGGTGCAGATGATAGGAAAAGCTCTTGTTGGAATCGCCGTGTTTTTCCGTCAGCGTAAAGCTGCCGTCTTCCTGGCAATCCAGCATATAGCAGGCTTTGTTGCTGAACTCATTGAACAGCACGTTGTAGAACAGCGGGCTGTGCGTGGTGATGATGAACTTCAGATCGGACTGGCTGGATTTGATCAACCCCGCCAGGTTGACCGCCAGCTCGATCAAATGGTTTTCATCCAGTGAACTCACCGGATCATCCACAAAGACGTACTTCAGATTGTTGAACACATCGGTGGAGCGGTTGGCGACCTCTGCGATGTTCAGTTCGCCAATCACCTGCTCCAACAGGGCATTGAACACACTCCAGATGAAGTTGCTTTCTTCGCCCTTGGAAATCTTGATATGGGGCTCTTGCTGCTTGTTGCCGCGCTCAAATGAAAAGCTGACCGATGAAAAATCTGCACTGAAATGGGGTGTCAGCTTTTCGCTGGTGTAGTGCTGAAACGTCGCGGTGATTCTCTGGTCCTGGCCCTGTTCTTCGAGCACCCACCGGGTGAACGCGTTGGGCTGGATGATCAACCTGGGTTCAGCGTCCCGCTCCAGATCGTTCTTCCAATAAAACAGATCTTCCGTGAACGCGCTGTAGTAGAGAACCTTCTTGTCTGCCAAATCAG
>NZ_JAUJUJ010000126.1 GCF_030711595.1 Stenotrophomonas sp. YIM B06876 | reverse complement strand
CACTTCGACGATCAGGATGCCGTGCTTGCTGATCAGCCCCATCAGGGTCACGAGGCCGACCTCGGTGTAGATGTTCAGCGACGCAAAGCCGAGGAAGATGAAGATCATGGCGCCGAACAGCGCCAGCGGCACCGACACCAGAATCACCACCGGGTCGCGGAAGCTCTCGAACTGCGCCGCCAGCGCCAGGAACACGATGATCACGGCGAACATCATGGTCACCAGAAAGCCGCCCGACTCCTGCATGAACTGGCGCGACTGGCCCGCGTAGTCGACGGTGTAGCCGCTCGGCGCCACTTCCTGCACGGTATTGCGCATGAACGCCAGCACATCGCCCTGCGAGGCCCCCGAGACGCCCGAAATCGTGGCCGAGTTGAGCTGCTGGAAACGCGTGATGGACTCGGGCACCACGTCGTATTTGAGGCTCGCCACCGTGCTCGCCGGGATCATTGCGCCGCTGGGCGTGCGGATGTGGAAGTTGAGCACTTCCGCCGGGTTGAGCCGGTCGACCTGCAGCACCTGCGGGATCACCTTGTACGAGCGGCCGGCGATAGAGAAGTAGTTGACGTAGCCGCCGCCGAGCGCCGCGCCCAGGGCGTTGCCCACGTCCTGCTGCGTCATGCCGAGCGCGGCGATCTTGTCGCGATCGACCACCACGGTGGCCTGCGGCTTGTCGATCTTGAGGTCGGCGTCCACGAAGTAGAACATGTTCGCCGCCCGCGCCTTGTCCAGCACCTGCTGCACCACCGTGTTGAGATTCTCGAACGGCTCGGTGGTGGTGATGACGAACTGCACCGGCAGGCCCGNTCGGCGTCCACGAAGTAGAACATGTTCGCCGCCCGCGCCTTGTCCAGCACCTGCTGCACCACCGTGTTGAGATTCTCGAACGGCTCGGTGGTGGTGATGACGAACTGCACCGGCAGGCCCGACGACCCCGGCAACGCCGGGAACTGGAACGCCGCCACGCGCGCGCCGGCGATCTTGTCCCACTGCGCCTGCAGGCCCTGCTGGATCTGATGGGCGCTGCGGCTGCGCTGGTCCCAGTTTTTCAGCAGCACGCCGCCTATGCCCTGGTTCACCGTCGGCACGCCGGTGATCTGGAACATCTGCTGGTACTCGGGAATGGCGTTGGCGACCTGGAAGACCTGTTCGGCGTAGGTCTGCATCTGGTCGGAGGTGGCCGTGGGCGGGCCGACGATCTGCGCCAGCACCAGGCCCTGGTCTTCCTCGGGCGCCAGCTCGGACTTGGACATCTTGAACATCACGCCCAGCAGGCAGATCAGGATGAACGCCATCACGATCAGCACCGGGTAGGTGACGAGCAGGCTGTGCAGCACGCGCTGGTAGGTGTGGCGCAGCTTCTCGAAAACCCGGTCTATGGTTTGCGCGAAGCGGCCGCTGTCCTGCGAGGGCTTGAAGAAGCGCGAGCACATCATGGGCGACAGCGTCAGCGCGACCACGCCCGACACCGCGACCGCGCCGGCGAGCGTGAACGCGAACTCGGTGAACAGCGCGCCGGTCAGTCCGCCCTGGAAGCCGATCGGCACATAGACCGCGACCAGCACCACCGTCATCGCCAGGATCGGGCTGCCGAGCTCGCGCGCCGCCAGCAGCGCCGCCTCCAGGGGCGCGCGGCCTTCCTCCTTCATGTGGCGGTCGACGTTCTCGACCACGATGATCGCGTCGTCGACCACCAGGCCGATCGCCAGCACCAGGGCGAGCAGGGTCAGCAGGTTGATCGAATAGCCGAGCATCAGCATCATGAAGAAGGTGCCGATCAGCGACAGCGGCATGGCGATCACAGGCACCACCACGGCGCGCAAGCTGCCGAGGAACAGGTAGATCACCACCGTGACGATCACCAGCGCCTCGACCAGGGTCTTCACCACTTCGAAGATCGAGGTGTTGATGAAGTCGGTCGAGTCGTAGACGATCTCGCCGACCAGGCCGGTGGGCAGCTGGCTGCGGATATCCGGGAAGGCCTCGCGCACGCGCTTGGCCACGTCGAGGATGTTGGCCTCGGGCGCGACCTTGATGCCGATGAAGACCGAGCGCACGCCGCTGAAGGCCACGTTGAAGTCGTAGTTCTCTGAGCCCAGCGTGACGGTGGCCACGTCTTCGAGCCGCACGATC
>NZ_JAUJUJ010000026.1 GCF_030711595.1 Stenotrophomonas sp. YIM B06876 | reverse complement strand
ATCGGCCACCACCACGGACAGTTCGCGCAGCTGGGCGAGTTTGGAGGGCTGGACATGGGTCATTGCTACTTCCTTTCTTGTCTTGCAGGTACAACGCTGGCGCGCGGGCGCGCTCAGCGGTGGATATCACCGGCGGCTTCGGGCTGGTAATGGATCGCGGTCACACGCAGGCGCAGCTGGCGGCCACCCGGGGCGGTCCAGTCGATGGTCTGGCCCAGCGACAGGCCCAGCAGCGCGCTGCCGACCGGCGCCAGCACCGAAACGCGGCCCTTGTCGAAATCGGCCTCGTGCGGGTAGACCAGGGTCAGCGAATGTTTCTCGTCATGCAGCTCGTCCACGCACTCCACCCGCGAGTGCATGGTGACGATGCCTTCGGGCACTTCTTCCGGGGGCAGCACCTGCGCGCGGTAGAGCTCCTGGCTCAGCGCCACGGCCGCCGGGTGCCGGCTCAGCGCGGGGGATTCCAGCATGGCCTCTAGGCGGGCCATATCTCGGCTGGAAACAATGATTGACGGCGGTAGACCGCTGTTGGTCGTCATGGGAAAGCTCCTGCAGTTATTCAAAAGACAAGCAAAAGGCGGCACCCTGTTGGCGCCGCCCGGTTCTATTGTGCTGACAATGGGGGCCGGAAGCGACCCATTGCGATCATCGCGCCTGCGGCGGCCTGAAAGCAATGGATGCCGCGAGGCCGTCAGCGCCGGTGCCGGCGTCGCGAGGCCGCGGCGCTGCAAACCGGCGGTTCAGGTCGGTGTGGACGGTTCCTCGGGCCGCAGCGGCGCAGGCTGCAGCAGTGTGTCCGGCAATGACTGGAACAGGCGGGCCAGCTGTTCAAGGAACCCGTTCATGGCCGAACTGCGCCGCCAGACCAGGGCAATTCGCCGGCTGGGCCGGGGGGCGCCGTCAAAGCCCAGCAGGTGGATGTTTTCTGAACGTGCCACCGGCGGTTTGACCGCCAGCAGCGGCAGCAGGGTGATGCCGACATTGGCTGCCACCATCTGCCGCAGCGTTTCCAGGCTGGTGGCCTGGAACTCGGATTTCTCCAGCGCGCCGGCCAGGTGGCAGACATCCAGAGCCTGGTCGCGCAGGCAGTGGCCGTCCTGCAGCAGCAGCAGGCGCTGATCGGCCAGTTCGTTCAGGTGCACGCTGCTGCGTTGGGCCAACGGATGGCCCTCCGGCACGGCCAGGACAAACGGCTCCTCGAACAGGAATTCGGTATGCAGCTGGTCGTCGTGCAGGGGCAGCGCCAGCACGGTGGCGTCGAGCTGGCCGTTGCGCAGCTGGGCCAGCAACACGTCGCTTTTTTCCTCCACCAGCAGCAGCTCCAGTTGCGGGAAGCGCGCGCGGATGCGCGAGATCACATGCGGCAGCAGGTACGGCCCGAGCGTGGGGAAAATGCCCAGGCGCACGGTGCCGGCCTCCGGGGCGCGGCTGCGGCGGGCGGCTTCCTTCATCTGTTCCACTTCCGCGATGATGCCGCGCGCGCGCGCGGCCGCCTCACGGCCGGCCGGGGTCAGCATCACCTTGCGCGGCGCGCGCTCGACCAGCGACACCCCCAGCTCTTCCTCCAGCTTCCTGATCTGGGTGGAAAGCGTGGGCTGGCTGACGAAGCAGGCGCTGGCGGCGCGGCCGAAGTGCCGGTGCTCGGCCAGTGCCACCAGATATTTGAGATCGCGCAGATTCAAGCTGGACTCCGGAAACGAAGCGGGGCGATCGAAGGATCGCCCGTGGTGATGGCCGATGGCCGGTCCGTTGCCGCGTGCGGCGGCGACCGGGCTCAGGCGGTTTCGGCGATGGCCACCTCGGCCTGCGGCACGGAACTGCGGATCAGATGATCGAACGCGCTCAGTGCCGCGGTCGAACCGGCGCCCATGGCGATGATGATCTGCTTGTACGGCACCGTGGTGCAGTCACCGGCGGCGAACACGCCCGGCACATTGGTCTGGCCACGCTCGTCGATGACGATCTCGCCGCGTCCGCTCAGCTCCACCGTGCCGCGCAGCCATTCGGTGTTGGGCAGCAGGCCGATCTGCACGAAGATGCCTTCCAGCTCGACCCGGTGCGAATCGCCACCGATACGGTCGGTGTAGACGATGCCGTTGACCTTCTGGCCGTCGCCCAGCACCTCGGTGGTCTGCGCGTTGAGGATCACCTTCACGTTGGGCAGGCTGCGCAGCTTGGCCTGCAGCACCTGGTCGGCGCGCAGCTGGCTGTCGAACTCGAACACGGTGACGTGGCTGACGAGGCCGGCCAGATCGATGGCCGCCTCCACGCCGGAATTGCCGCCGCCGATCACCGCCACGCGCTTGCCCTTGAACAGCGGACCGTCACAGTGCGGGCAATAGGCCACGCCCTTGTTGCGGTACTCGTTCTCGCCGGGCACGTTCATCTGCCGCCAGCGCGCGCCGGTGGACAGGATCACGCTCTTGGACTTCAGCGAGGCACCGTTCTCCAGCTTCACTTCGACCAGGCCATCGGCGCCGGCCGGCACCAGCTTGGTCGCGCGCTGCAGGTTCATGATGTCCACCTCGTACTCGCGCACGTGGGCTTCCAGTGCCGCGGCCAGCTTCGGGCCCTCGGTGTGCTGCACCGAGATGAAGTTCTCGATCGCCAGGGTGTCCAGCACCTGGCCGCCGAAACGCTCGGCCGCCACACCGGTGCGGATGCCCTTGCGCGCGGCATAGATCGCCGCCGCCGCACCGGCCGGGCCACCACCGACCACCAGCACGTCGAACACGTCCTTGGCCTTGATCTTCTCGGCCTCGCGGGCGGCGGCACCGGTGTCGAGCTTGGCGACGATCTGCTCCAGGCTCATGCGGCCGGAGTCGAACATCTCGCCACCCTGGAACACCATCGGCACCGCCATCACCTGGCGCTGCTCCACTTCCTGCTGGAACGTGCCGCCCTCGATCACCGTGGTGCGGATCTTCGGATTCAGGATCGCCATCAGCGCCAGCGCCTGCACCACGTCCGGGCAGTTGTGGCAGGTCAGCGACATGTAGACGTCGAAGTCGAAGTCGCCATCAATCGCCTTGATGCTGTCGATCACGTCCTGCGCCACCTTCGGCGGATGGCCGCCGGTCCACAGCAGGGCCAGCACCAGCGATTCGAACTCGTGGCCCAGCGGCAGGCCGGCGAAACGCACGCCATGGTCCTGGCCTTCACGGGCGACGACGAACGACGGTCGGCGCGCATCGGTGCCGCCGGCGTCGAGGGTGATCTTGCCGTTGCCGGCGGCGACGATGTCGTCGAGCAGGCCACGCATGTCCTGGCTGGCGGCGCTGTCATCGAGCGAGGCGATCAGGCGCAGCGGCTGGCGCAGCAGGCCCATGTACTGCTGCAACTGGGTCTTGAGGGTGTCGTCGAGCACGGCGCAACTCCTTGTTCGAGGCAAAACGGGGGAGGACGCGGTTGCCTGGGCAACGCGCCGGGAAAGGTAGGGGTGAACCGCAACCTGCTTGTCCGCTGGGCTGGCGTGCCGCTGGCGGGGATCAACATGTTGCGGTTCACCCCCACGCCCGCCGCGAGGCGGGGTGGGAGCGGGTGTTGCTTAGATCTTGCCGACCAGATCCAGCGACGGGGTCAGGGTCTTCTCGCCTTCCTTCCACTTGGCCGGGCACACTTCGTTCGGGTGGGCGGCGGTGAACTGGGCGGCCTTCAGTTTGCGCAGGGTTTCGGACACGTCACGGGCGATCTCGTTGGAGTGGATCTCCAGGGTCTTGATCACGCCTTCCGGGTTGATCACGAAGGTGCCGCGCAGGGCCAGGCCTTCTTCCGGAATGTGCACGCCGAAGGCGTTGGTCAGTTGGTGGGTCGGGTCGCCAACCAGCGGGAACTTGGCCTTGCCCACGGCCGGCGAGGTTTCGTGCCACACCTTGTGCGAGAAATGGGTATCGGTGGTGACGATGTAGACCTCGGCGCCGGCCTTCTGGAACTCGGCGTAATGGTCGGCGGCGTCTTCGATCTCGGTCGGGCAATTGAAGGTGAACGCGGCCGGCATGAAGATCATCACCGACCACTTGCCCTTCAGGCTGGCGTCGGTGACTTCAATGAACTTGCCGTTGTGGAACGCGTTGACCTTGAACGGCTGGACCTGGGTATTGATAAGGGACATGTGACTTCCTCTTGTTGAAGGGACGGGGGTGGAGAACGTGAAGCAAAGACTAATAGGCCCTGCCTAATAAAACAAATGAATTGAATTCATGGTTTCAATAGGCTTGGCCTATCTTGGTGCGTGTTTTATCTGGCCTACGGGTGGATATTGGGGGTTCTGCATAATTTCCAAGCCGGCTGTATGGAGGTTGCTGAATGGAGGCATAGGCCGGCTATATGGACCGGCCCGCTCCGGTGGCACGGGTGCCAGGGGTATCGGCAATTCTCCGCCTGCTGAAGTGGCCAAGGCCACGGCGCCGGCAAGTCGCGCCGGCCGGCTACGCCGTAAAATTCCTCTGTCGCGTTCGCCGCCGAGGAAATTGAATTGTCCCCGATCACTGTTGCCGAATTGTTGAGGCAGGCCGCCGCGCGGCTGGGTGGCGACACCGCCCGCCATGAAGCCGAAGCGTTGCTGCTGCATACATTGGGCTGCGAGCGGGCCTGGCTGTTCGCCCATGCCGGCGATACGGTTGCCACCGACGTTGTTGCCCGTTTCGAGCAGGTGGTGGCGTTGCGCGCGGAGGGCGCGCCACTGGCCTATGTGACCGGCCGCCGCGGGTTCTGGACGTTGGATCTGCAGGTCAGCGCGGACACGCTGATTCCGCGCCCGGAAACCGAGCTGCTGGTGGAACTGGCGCTGGCGCGGCTGGCGCAGCAGGTGCCGTGGCGGGTCGCCGACCTGGGCACCGGGTCCGGTGCCATCGCATTGGCCGTGGCCAGCGAGCGCCCGCGGGCGCAGGTGGTGGCCACCGATTTCAGCGAAGGGGCGTTGGCGGTCGCGCGTGCCAACGCGTTGGCGCACGCCCTGGGCAATGTGCAGTTCCGCCAGGGCCACTGGCTGGCGCCGCTGGCCGGTGAACGCTTCGATCTGATTGCCAGCAACCCGCCGTATATCGCCAGCACCGATCCGCATCTGGACCAGGGCGACCTGCGTCATGAACCGCTGTCGGCGCTGGCCTCCGGGGCCGATGGGCTGCAGGCGCTCGGCGAAATTGCCGCCGCCGCGCCGGGCCATCTGCATCCTGGCGGCTGGTTGTTGCTTGAGCACGGGTGGGACCAGGGCGCGGCGGTACGCGCGCTGTTGCAGCGCGCCGGTTTTGTCGACGTCGCCACGGCGCAGGATCTGGAACAGCGTGATCGCGTCACCCTGGGGCGGCTGCCCGGGTGATCCGGTGCCTGGCGTTTGCGCAGGAGACGTGAGCCGGCCAGCCGCTCACGCCGGGTTCCAACGCGGTTGTGATCCTTCGAGGGCGCGCCGTGGCCGGGCCACGGGCGGCAGGCCCGGGACGCGCGGCCGCTCGGGCCGGTCCAGGTCTGGCAAACCGGGAAAGGTGGGCGGGGCTGCGGCCGGCGGCAACGCGCAGGTGAAGGAAAGCGGCCGGGCCGGCTGCGATAGAATCGGCATCTCATTGCCAGTGAGTCACGACATGCGCACGCTCTATCCCGAAATCACCCCCTACGCCATCGGTTCGCTGCAGGTCGACGATCGCCACACGCTGTACTTCGAACAGTGTGGCAACCCGGATGGCAAGCCGGTGGTGATGTTGCACGGTGGCCCCGGCGGCGGCTGCAACGACAAGATGCGGCGTTTCCACGACCCGGCCAAGTACCGCATCATCCTGTTCGACCAGCGCGGCGCCGGGCGTTCAACCCCGCATGCCGACCTGACCGACAACACCACCTGGGATCTGGTGGCCGATATCGAGAAGCTGCGCGAGCACCTTGCGATCGAACGCTGGCAGGTGTTCGGTGGCAGCTGGGGCTCGACGCTGGCGCTGGCCTACGCCGAAACCCATCCGCAGCGCGTCACCGAGCTGGTGCTGCGCGGCATTTTCATGCTGCGCCGCTGGGAGCTGGAGTGGTTCTACCAGGAAGGCGCCAGCCGCCTGTTCCCGGATGCGTGGGAGCACTACATCCAGGCGATTCCGCTGGTGGAACGGCACGACCTGATCAGCGCCTTCCACCGGCGCCTGACCGGTGACGATGAAGCCACCCGGCTGGCCGCCGCCCGCGCCTGGAGCGTGTGGGAGGGCGCCACCAGCTACCTGCACGTGGACGAGGACTTCATCAACAGCCACGAGGATCCGCAGTTCGCGCTGGCCTTCGCCCGCATCGAGAACCACTATTTCGTCAACGGGGGTTTTTTCGAGGTGGAAGACCAGCTGCTGCGCGACGTGCACCGGATTGCCGATATCCCCGGGGTGATCGTGCACGGCCGCTACGACGTGGTCTGCCCGCTGGCCAACGCCTGGGAGCTGCACAAGGCCTGGCCGAAGGCGCGGCTGCAGATCACCCCCGGATCGGGGCATTCGGCGTTCGAAGCCGAGAACGTGGACGCCCTGGTGCGCGCGACCGATTCGTTCGCCTGAGCCTGGCGCCGATGGACAGGAAAAAGGCGGCCACGGGCCGCCTTTTTTCATTAATTCAAATCGCGGTGAATTGCGGTGCCAGCTGGCGCAGGATGCGCTCCAGACGCTGTGCCCATTCGTGCTGGCCGCGGACATCGGCAATCAGGTCCTGGCGGATCTCCAGCTCCACATGCACCAGGCCGCGGGCTTCGCCGTGGATGGGCACGGCGTAGTCGCTGGTTGCGGTGACCGCATAGGGCTGGTTGTCGCCGATCACCAGTCCCGGCTCGGCCGCCAGCGCATCGCGCAGCACGTGGGCAAGCCGGATGTCGCGGTGGTACAGCACGCCGGCATGCCACGGCCGCTCCACCCCGTTCATGGCCGGGGTGAAGCTGTGCATCGCCACCAGGATCGTTGCTTGCCCGCGTTGCTGGCGCAGGTCCAGTTCGGCGGTGATTCGCGCGTGATACGGCGCATGGATCGCATCGATGCGCTGTTGCCGCGCGGCGGCGTCGAGCCCGGCATTGGCGGCGATCACGGTGCCATCGCTGATCGGGGCGATCAGGGTCGGCGACGCCAGCGGCCGGTTGCAGTCGATCACCAGCCGCGAATAGGTCTGGGTGATCGCCCAGGCATCCAGGCGCCGCGCCAGTTCCAGGGTGACTCCGGCAATGCCGATGTCCCAGCCGATATGGCGGTCCCGTTCGGCCTGCGCCAGGCCCAGACCGTCCAGGGCCTGCGGCACCTGTTGCCCGGCGTGGTCTGCAATCAGCACGAACGGCGAGCGGCCGTGGGGATGATGGACCTGGAACGGCGGCGGATCGTCCGGTCCCAGCAGGGGGGCGGTGCAGACAGCGCGCGCGCGGGCGCACGTGAGTGAATCAATCACGGGGCGTGCCATCCAGCCGGTGTTCGATCATCCACAGCCCGGCCCAGAGTTTGGCGTCCAGCTGGTAACCCTGGCCCATCTTCTCCACCAGCCACGCCGCGGCACGGGCGCGTGGAATCTCGTGCACGGTGATGTCCTCGCTGGCATCGCCGCCGCCGACGCCGACCTTGCGCAGGCCGGTGGCGCGGACAAAGGCGATCTTCTCGCTGCTGGCCCCGGACGAGGTCGGGCCGATCATCAGCACTTCGGCATGATCGGCGGTCCAGCCGGTTTCCTCTTCCAGCTCGCGCAGCGCCGAGCGCTCGATCGACTCGCCGGCATCGACATCACCCACCAGCCCGGCCGGCATCTCGATGGTGCGCGCCTGCAGCGGTACCCGGAACTGTTCGACAAACAGCACGTTGTCGTCCGGCGTCACCGCGATGATGATCGCGGCCAGACCGCCGGCGTGGGTGCGCTCGCTGTACTCCCAGCTGCCGCGCACGACCATGCGCTGGTACTTGCCCTCGTAGACCACCCGTGGGGCTTGGGTATCCGGACTCATGCGACCTCCGGGGCGAGGGGGGAATCGGAAAGTCCGGCGGCGGTGAGCAGCCGGCGCCGGGTCAGCGGACCAAAGCGCAACGCTTCGCACAGGCCCAGCAGCATGTCCGCATCGCCGCCGCCGCGGGCGAAGTCGGCCTGGGTGGTACCCAGCGGGGCGTCCAGCGCAATCGTGGTCAGCTGCCGCCACAGCAGCGCGTGTCCGCGCTGTTCGCGCAGCCGGCTGGCGATGGTGGCGGCGCCGCGCAGGCGCAGGAACGGGATTTCATCGATCCGCTCCAGCATCACATCGAGACTGCCGAAATGCGCCAGCAATACCGCCGCCGACTTGGCGCCGATGCCGGTGACGCCGGGGATGTTGTCCACCGCATCGCCGCATAGCGCCAGATAGTCGGCGATCTGGTGCGCATGCACGCCGTGGCGGGCCTTGACCCCGCCCATGCCCCAGCGCACGTTGCGGGCGTAGTCCCACTGCTCGTCATGCTCGTACAGCAGCTGCGACAGGTCCTTGTCGGCCGAAACGATCACCCCGCGGTAGCCGGCGTCGCGGCGGCTGTGCAGGGCTGCGCCGATCAGATCGTCGGCCTCGTATTCGTGGTGGGCCAGCACGTTCAAGCCCAGGGCGGCGCACAGCGCCTTGCAGTGGCTGAACTGGCGGCGCAGCGCGTCCGGGGCCGGATCGCGGTTGGCCTTGTACGCCGGATAGAGACGGTGGCGGAAGCAGTTGTCCAGCGCTTCGTCGAAGGCGACGGCGATATGGCCGGGCCGTTCGCGTTCCAGCAGGTCCAGCAGGAAACGCGCAAACCCGTGCACGGCATTGGTCGGCCAACCCTGGGCGTCCTGGAATTCGTCGGGCATCGAGTGCCAGGCCCGGAACACGTACAGGCTGGCATCGACCAGATACAGCGGCGGGCGGGGCGCAGGCTGGTTCATCGCTGCAACCTGCTCACGGCTGCCAGTCCTGCAGCAGCTGTGCCGGATCGGGGCGGTCGCGCTCGGGGATCCGCAGCCTGGGTGTGCCGATGTGGATGAAACCGACGATGCGTTCGTTGTCGACCAGCCCCAGGTGGCGGGCGACCTCGGTGTCATAGGCCATCCACGCAGTCAGCCATTGGGCACCGAAGCCATGCGCCTGCGCGGCCTGCAGCAACGCAAAGCACACGCATCCGGCGGTCAGCAGCTGTTCCTGCACCGGGATCTTGGCGTCGGGCTGCAGCTGCGCGATTACGGTGATGATCAGTGGCGCATGCGAAAACCGCTGGCGATCCTTCTCGATGACGGTTTCACCGGCAGCGGGATCCCGCTCGCGGGTGCGCTGCACCAGGAACTCCCCCAGTGCCTGCCGGGCCGGTCCTTGCAGGCGCAGAAACCGGAACGGCACCAGCTTGCCGTGGTCCGGGACGCGCACGGCCGATTGCAGCATCCGCAGCAGCGTGGCCTCGTCGGGACCGGGTTCGCCCAGCTGCCGGGAAGGAACAGAGCGGCGCTGGTCCAGCGCCTGCAACAAAGGGGTATCAGTCATGGTCACGATGGTTCAAATCGACCGGCCGATTATAGGCGGGGCGCCTGTACCCCCGGCCTGTCGACTGAACGGCCGGGATTTCTGTGCGCTGCGTTGGTGCGGGCACAGCCACGTGTTTGTCGCGCGGTCACCCTGGGAGGCTTACGATACAAGGCCTGCCGGGTTGCCGGTAACGAGGCTCAAAGTGCGGACTGCATCACTTACCCCATTCATGTTCAGCGCCTACCATGCAATGGCGGAAACAGGGGCCGCGTCTGCATCTTCCTTTTTGATCTCCAGAAGTTCAGCGTCCGCGAGGACGTGGGGCCTTAGCGCATGATGTCCAATCCGCATCCGTCGGGCCCTGGCGGCCGCGATCAGAAATTGTTGGCCCTCGCCCGCGAGGCCGTCCTGCCGGTGCTGGGACAGTCGTTCAGCTCGGTGCTTGCCGGCTTTGACGATGTCCTGTTCGACCGGGCGGAAAAGGCCGGGGCGTCGCAGCTGCTGTTCCTCGATGGCATGCGCGAGCTGCGCCGGCGCCAGGACGAGATCGCCAGCCGGTTCCGTGCGCACCTGCAAGCGGCATGGGCCGCGCTGGAAGCGGGCGCACCGTTGTCGGCCGAGGCCACGCTGGCCGCGCGCAGCGACAGCGGCCTGAGCCTGGTGCCCGAGCATGTACTGGAATCGCGGCTGGCCGTGCGCAACTTCGCCACGGTGCTGCTGCGCGAGTGCAAGCCGGTGCTGGCGCGCATCGACCGCCGCCTGGCCTGGGTGGCCGGAGTGGCTGAGCTGGATGCCGACACCAATCCGATCGCGCCGGAACATGTGGCCGTGGCGATCCATCAAGCCTTCGCCACCTGTGACCTGGCCCCGGAAGTGCGGCTGGTGCTGATCAAATTGTGCGAGCGCGCGCTGGCTGCCGGTATTGCCAAATTGTATGAAGCGCTGGATGAAAAGCTCGCGCAAGCCGGCGTGATGCCGGAGATCTCGCAGGTCCGGCGTGCGCCGCCGCGGCCACCGGCGCCCAGACCCGCCGGTGAAGGCGGCATGGCCGATGCCGGCGAGGACGACCCTTACGATCCGCGCTATGCCCCGGCGTGGGCGCGACGTTTTGCCGAACGCTGGCCGCAAAACCGTGGGCGCATGCCCGGTGGCGGTGACGGCGGTTATGCGAATGAAGCCGATGCGGTCGCCGGCAACCAGAAAATGCTGATGGAGGCCCTGCATGGCCTGCTGGCGCAGACCCGCAGCGTGCGCGAGGACGCGACGTCCGCGGCGCAGGCGGCCGTGGGCCAGCAGCGGCCGTTGAGCCAGCGCGAAATGATGTCGGTGCTGTCGCTGTTGCAGGCCACGCCCAGCGCCACGTTGCGCGCGGCGATCGGCGAGGACGGCGAATCGCTGGCGCAGCGGCTGAAGAGTGAAGTGCTGTCCGGAGCCACCCAGCTCGGGGTCGATCCGGCCAGTGCGCGGCTGGACCCGCAGGATGAGGATGCGATCGATCTGGTCGGCATGCTGTTCGACGTGATGCTCGACGAGCGCGACCTGGAAGGGCGCTCGCGCGAGCTGATCGGGCGCCTGGTGGTGCCGTTCGTGAAGGTGGCCATGCTTGACCGGCGCATGTTCGTGCAGAAGACCCACCCGGCGCGCAAGCTGCTCAATTCGCTGGCCGAGGCCTGTGAAGGCAATACCGGCGAAAGCGCCTCCGAGCGCGTGCTGATGGGCAAGGTCGAGGAAATCATCGAGCGGCTGGTGGCCGAATTCAATGAGAACCTGGCGATCTTCCTGACCCTGGAAGAAGAATTCCGCGACTTTCTGGCCCAGCACCGGCGCCGGATCGAGATTGCCGAACGGCGTGCCGCCGAGACCCAGCGCGGCCAGGAAAAGCTGGAGCTGGCCCGCGCCCGCGCTGCCGCCGAACTGGACACGCGGGTGGGTTCGGCCACGCTGCCCAAGGCCATCGAGGATTTCCTGCGCCAGCCGTGGAGCCATCACCTGACCTTGAACCTGCTGCGCGAAGGCGAAGAGGGCGAGGCTGTGCAGGAAACCCTGAAGCTGGCCGATGACATGCTCGAGGAGGTTGCCCAGGCGCGCCGCCATATCGTCGGCAAGCCGTGGTTGCAGTCCTGCCAGCCGGCACTGGAAAAGGTGTTTGCCAGCGTTGGCCTGCATGGCGACAGCAGCGGTGCGGCGATCGACGTGCTGCACGACACGCTGCAGGCGATCGCCGAGACCCGGCCGGAGCTGGAGCGCGCGTTGCCGGAATTGCCGCAGGTGGCGCTGCCGCTGCCGCCGGCACAGGAGGCGCCTGCCATGGAGCTGGCTGGCGAGGCCAAGGCCGAGGATTTCGACAACGCCGATGCCGACCGTTTCCGCACCCTGGAGATCGGTACCTGGCTGGATTTTGTCGACAAGGACGGCAAGGTGCAGGCCGGCAAGCTGTCGTGGGTCAGTCCGATCTCCTCGCGGCTGCTGTTCGTCAACCGCCGCGGCGTGCGGTTCTGCGTCGCCTCGCCGGAAGAGCTGGCGGTGATGGTGCGGCTGGGACGGCTGCGTACCCACGTCGACGACGGCGCGTTCGACAGTGCCATGGCGGGCGTCATCGAGCGCCTCGACCCGCAGCTGAAGACCCCCACCGTGCACTGAGCGCAGCGGCCGCGAGAGGGCTTTGTTAGGATCCTGGAGATATTCCGTCGCGGATCGGGGAACAGGCATGGCCGTGGAAGTGCTGGTGTTGAAGGAGTCCGCCGCAGGCGAGCGGCGGGTGGCGGCAACGCCGGAAACGGTGAGGAAGCTGACGGCCGCAGGCGCCACGGTACGCATCGAGGCCGGCGCCGGCAGTGCCGCCGGTTTTGGAGATCAGGCCTATCGCGAGGCCGGCGCGCACATCGCCGAGGCCCACAGTGTTGCCAGCGCCGACGTGGTGCTGTGCGTGCAGGCGCCGCCCGCGGCGGTGATCGCCCACTTCAAGCCGGAAGCCGTGCTGGTCGGCAGTCTGCAGCCGCAGGCTGACGCCGCGCGCGCCGAGGCCCTGCAGTCACGCCAGGTGTGCGCGTTCCCACTGGAGCGGCTGCCACGCACCACCCGCGCGCAATCGATGGACGTGCTCAGTTCGCAGGCGGGCATGGCCGGTTACAAGGCCATGCTGATCGCCGCGCAGCTGGCGCCGCGCTTCTTCCCGATGCTGACCACCGCCGCCGGTACGATCCGGCCCTCGAAAGTGCTGGTGGTGGGCGCCGGGGTGGCCGGGTTGCAGGCGATCGCCACCGCCCGGCGTCTGGGCGCGCAGGTGGAAGGGTTCGACGTGCGGCCGGAA
This sequence comes from Stenotrophomonas sp. YIM B06876, assembly GCF_030711595.1. Taxonomy (GTDB): domain Bacteria; phylum Pseudomonadota; class Gammaproteobacteria; order Xanthomonadales; family Xanthomonadaceae; genus Stenotrophomonas. Next base: position 28,614 of record NZ_JAUJUJ010000026.1, on the reverse strand, counting down.
ACCCGTGAGCAGATCGAGTCGCTGGGCGCGCGGTTCCTCGATCTGGGGGTCAATGCGGCCGGCGAGGGAGGCTACGCGCGGCAACTGACCGCCGAGGAACTGGCCGAACAGCAGCGGCGGCTGGGCGAGCATCTGAAGTCGGTGGACGTGATCGTCACCACCGCGGCGGTACCGGGGCGACCGGCGCCGAAAATCATCAGTGCGGCGATGGTGGCCGGGATGAAACCGGGCAGCGTGATTGTCGACCTGGCCGCCGAAAGCGGCGGCAACTGCGCGGCGACGCAACCGGGGGAAACCGTGCAGGTGGACGGGGTGACCGTTGCCGGTCCGCGCGATCTGGCCAGCATGGGCGCGGTGCATGCCAGCGAGATGTTTGCGCGCAACGTCTACAACTTCGTCGCGCTGTTCTTGAAAGACGGTGCGCTGGCGTTCGACTGGAACGATGAACTGCTGGCGCGCACGGTATGGCCGCCACGTCCGGTCACCGGGGAAATTCCGCCGGTCTGATCCGGTTACTGCAGCGGGCACCCGCCGTGCCCGCCAGCGGCTGTTCAGCGCGCGGGGCGCGGCACCTCGCGCGGTGGCGGGTTGGCCTCGGTCCACTGCCGGCGCTGTTCGGCGTTCATGCCCTGCCATTGGGTGCGCAGCTGTTCGCGCTGTGCCTTGTCCATGCCGCGCATCCTGGCGAACAGTGCGCGTGCCTCGCGCTGTTGCTGCGGCGGCATGTTTTCAAAACGGTTCAAGCCCGTGCGCGCCTGCTGCCGCTGCTGCGGGGTCATGGCCTGCCAGTCGCGGGCATGCTCGTAGATGCGCTGGCGCCGTTCCGGCGCGGCATTCCACCGGTCGCGCAGTGGCGCGATCAGGGTTTCGCGCTGCTGCGCGCTGAGCTTGTCCCATTCGGGCAACGGCGTTTGCTGGGCGGCCGCCCGGGTGCTGATGCAGGCCAGCAGGAAGAGCAGCGGCAGGTACGTTTTCATCGGGTTTACTCCATGGCCAAGGCGTTGTCCGAACCCAGCCACAGGTACAGTTCCGGGCTTTCGTCCAACAGCAGGGTGTCATCATCCGCCATGGCCGTGCTGGCGGCCTGGGGGCGCACCGGCGCCGTCTGGTGGGGGGCGAACGCGTGGAAGTTCAGTGCCGCGGTCACCGCCAGCACCGCCGAGCAGGCGGTCGCCAGCCACCAGCGATGCTGCCGCCACGGCGAAACCGCCGGTGCCGCACGGGCGCTGTGGCGGGCATGGCGCAGTTGCGCCAGCGTGGAGGATGAAACCGACGCCAGCGCGCGGTCATGCAGGTGCTGCAATGACTGCTCGAATGGGTCGCTGTGGGAGCGGCTGTTCACCGGGGGGCCTCCAGTTGTCTGTGCAAAGCGTCGCGCGCCCGCGACAGGTGGGTCTTGACCGAGCCTTCCGAGCAGCCCATCGCCTTGGCGGTGGTGGCCACGTCCAGCTCCTGCAGCACGCGCAGGGTGAACGCCTCGCGCTGGCGGGCGGGCAGCGTGCGCAACGCGGCGACCAGGCGCGCGTAGCCTTCGCGCTGCTCGTGCTGCTGCGCCGGACCGGCCGCCTCGTCGGCCCAGTCGATGGCGCTGTCTTGGCTGTGCGTTTGCTGCGGCGCCCAGAAGCGCAACCGGAAGCTGCGCCGCCGCTGCAGATCGATGATGCGTCGGCGCAGGATGCTCCAGAACAGCGGCGTCCATTCCTGTGGCGGCTGGTCGCGGTAGCCGAGCATCCGTTCCATCGCGTCCTGCACCGCATCCAGCGCATCTTCGCGCTGGCGCAGCCCGGCCTCGGCGAAACGGAACGCACGCGGGCCGATGCCCGCCAGAAAGGCGTCCAGCGAAACCGGGGTCGCGGTCTCGGCGGGGTTCTGCGGCGGAAGGGTGGGGCTCGGCACCAGCACAGCTTAGCGTTCCAGGACGTGGTCATCTGTGCAAACGTCCGGAGGCGCACGCGGTTGACACGACCGGGTTCGCATCCGCTTTCCGGCCGCGGTTATGATGCCGGACGGGCGATTCCAGCCTCGGAGAGGACAGCCAATGAGCGACGGGTTCGTAGCGTTGTACATCTTCATGCTGGCGGCAATCGCCGGCCACGTGATCATCTCGCGGGTGCCGGTGATCCTGCATACACCGTTGATGTCGGGGTCCAACTTCATCCACGGCATCGTGCTGATCGGCGCGATGGTGGTGCTGGGGCATGCCGATACCACGCTGGAAAAGGCGCTGGGTTTTGTCGCCGTGCTGCTGGGCGCGGGCAACGCCGCCGGCGGCTATGTGGTGACCGAGCGCATGCTGGACATGTTCAAGTCCAGCCGCAAACCCGTCGCCAAGCCGGAGCACAAGGCTTGAACGTGACCACTGCCGGAGTGCTTGCCTGGCTGGTGAACACCAGCTACCTGGCCGCCGCCACCCTGTTCCTGCTGGGCCTGCAACGCATGGCCTCGCCGATGACCGCGCGCAGCGGCATCCGCTGGGCCGGGCTGGGCATGCTGATCGCCACCGTGGCCACGTTCTTCCTGCCCGGGCTGCACAACATCGCGCTGATCGCGCTGGCGCTGGTGCTGGGCACCGGGCTGGCCTGGGTGTCGGCCAAGAAGGTGGCCATCACCGACATGCCGCAGATGGTGGCGCTGTACAACGGCATGGGCGGCGGTTCGGCCGCGGCGATCGGTGCGGTGGAACTGCTGCGCTTCTCGTTCCTGGCCCATCGCGATACCAGCCACTGGAGCGCGCCGGCCCTGGCCGAACTGGCCGCGCGCCAGCCCTCGACCACGGTGCTGGCGCTGGGCGTGATCGGTGCGGCGATTGGCGCGATCTCGCTGTCCGGCTCGGTCATCGCCTGGGCCAAACTCGACGGCCGGCTCGACCGCCGCGTCACCTTCCCCGGGCAGCAGGCGTTCAACCTGCTGGTCGCCGTGGCGATGGTGGCGTTGGGGACGTGGGCCGCGCTCAGCCTCGAGCCGCTGGCGATCGTCAGTTTCTTCGTGGTGGCGCTGGTGCTGGGCGTGTTGATGACGCTGCCGATCGGCGGTGCCGACATGCCGGTGGTGATTTCGCTGTACAACGCGTTCACCGGGTTGGCGGTGGCGTTCGAGGGTTATGTGCTCGGCAACGAGGCGCTGATCATCGCCGGCATGATGGTGGGCGCGGCCGGCATCCTGCTGACCCGGTTGATGGCCAAGGCGATGAACCGTCCGATCAGCGGCGTGCTGTTCTCCAGCTTCGGTGGCAGCAATGGCCAGGCCCAGGACATCAGCGGCAGCCAGAAGCCGATCGAGGCCGGCGACGTGGCGGCGATGATGGCGTTTGCCGAGCGCGTGGTGATCGTGCCCGGCTATGGCATGGCCGTGGCCCAGGCCCAGCACAAGATCTGGGAGCTGGCGCAGCGCCTGATCGACCGCGGGGTCAAGGTGAAGTTCGCGATCCACCCGGTGGCCGGGCGCATGCCCGGGCACATGAACGTGCTGCTGGCCGAGGCCGGCGTGCCTTACGACCTGATCGCCGACATGGACGACATCAACCCCGAGTTCGCCAACACCGACGTGTCGCTGGTGATCGGCGCCAACGACGTGGTCAACCCGGTCGCCAAGACCGATCCGGCCAGCCCGATCTACGGCATGCCCATCCTGGATGTGGTCAATTCCAGGCACACCATCGTTATCAAGCGCGGCAAGGGCACCGGCTTTGCCGGTATCGAAAATGCGCTGTTCTACGCCGACAACACCCGCATGCTCTACGGCGATGGCGCCGAAATGGCCGGCGCGCTGGTCAGCGAATTGAAGGCGCTGGATAGCGGGCACTGACGCGGCAGATTGCGGACAGACAAGAACGAGGCAGCGCCCCGCTGCGGGCTTGCTGGGCAAGCGCTGCCAGCCAAGCGCTGCCGGGCGTTGCCCGGCACTACAGGGACTACAGGGACCGCCGGCACCGGCGCCGATGCGCGGCCCCGCTGCGGGCTTCCTGGGCAAGCGCTGCCGGCCAAGCGCTACAGGCCAAGCGCTGCCAGCCAAGCGCTGCCGGGCGTTGCCCGGCACTACAGGGACTACAGGGACCGCCGGCACCGGCGCCGATGCGCTGCCCCGCTGCGGGCTTCCTGGGCAAGCGCTGCCGGCCAAGCGCTACAGGCCAAGCGCTGCCAGCCAAGCGCTGCCGGGCGTTGCCCGGCACTACAGGGACTACAGGGACCGCCGGCACCGGCGCCGATGCGCTGCCCCGCTGCGGGCTTCCTGGGCAAGCGCTGCCGGCCAAGCGCTACAGGCCAAGCGCTGCCAGCCAAGCGCTGCCGGGCGTTGCCCGGCACTACAGGGACCGCCGGCACCGGCGCCGATGCGCTACGGCGGCAGGGGCTCAGCGCGCCAGGCGCCAGGCGACCACCAGGCCCAGCAGCAGCCACAGCAGTTCGCCCAGGCCATTGGCCAGCCCGAACAGGGTCCAGGCCAGGTGCGGGCCGAGTTTGAGCGAGGATTCCCACGGGGTCAGGCCCAGCGTGCTGCCGATATGGGCCGCCGCGATGCTCCAGTTGGCCGCCAGCGTGATCAGCAGCGTGGCGGCTGCCGCGACCAGTACCCGCGCGCGGCCAGGACGGAACGTGCCCAGTCGCAGCATCCACGCCGCTTCCAGTGCCGCCACCACCGCCATCCAGCCGGCCTGGGTTCCGGTGGACAGCGCCACGAGCAGCCAGGCGATGGTGAGGGTGACGCTGCCCAGCACCAACAGCAGGGGCCAAAGCCAGTGGACAGTGCGGCTGGCCGCTGCGGACGTGGGAGCCATGGGGGTTCCTGAAGAAGTGCCACAGCATAGCCTTTCAGCGGAGAGGGCGCCCAGTCGGATAAAATGGTGGCCTTGCGGGAACTGTCCGCGTCCCCATATCCATGCCCATGTATTCCCGTAGCAGCGAACCCGTCCACTTCGAGCGCGATTGCCAGGCCGTCATGGTGCCGCAGGGCGAAGTCGTCACCCTTCCGGCCGGCAGTTATGGCTATATCACCCAGGCGCTGGGTGGCAGCTATACCGTGTTTGTCGAAGGCAACCTGTTCCGCCTTGCCGGCAAGGATGGCGATGCGATCGGCAAGGAACCGCCGCCGGGGCTGGAGCTGCCGGAGAACGCCGCCGACGAGGACGTCGAAAAGCTGGTGTGGCAGCAGCTGCGCACCTGTTTTGATCCGGAAATTCCGTTCAACATCGTCGACCTTGGGCTGATCTACGAAGTGGACATCAAGCACCTGGACGATGGCCAGCGCGAGGTCGATGTGAAGATGACGCTGACCGCGCCCGGCTGCGGCATGGGCGAGATCCTGGTCGATGATGTGCGCAGCAAGCTGGAAATGATTCCGACGGTGGCCCAAGCTGATGTCGATCTGGTGTTCGATCCACCATGGGGCCGGCACATGATGTCCGAAGCCGCCCGGCTCGAAACCGGCATGTTGTAAGCCCGACCTGATGCCGCAAGGGCATCGGGCGGTGTCCCATCCCGCAATCTGGAAGGAATTATCCGGTGTCCCAGTCTTCGCTGAGCTTTGCTGTCACCCGTTCGGACCATCCGCGTAGCGCCGAGGAGCGCGCCAAGATCCTGGAGAAGCCGGGGTTTGGTGTGTACTTCACCGACCACATGGTGGCCGTACGTTGGGACAAGGACACCGGCTGGCATGATGCGGCGGTAACGCCGTATGGCCCGATTTCGCTGGACCCGGCCGCGGCCGTGCTGCATTACGGCCAGGAAATCTTCGAGGGCATCAAGGCCTACCGTCACGCCGACGGCTCGATCTGGACGTTCCGTCCGGAAGCCAACGGCGCGCGCCTGCAGCGCTCGGCCGCGCGTCTGGTGCTGCCGTCGCTGCCGGTGGAGATTTTTGTCGAATCGCTCAAGCAGCTGGTCGCGCTGGACAAGGACTGGGTGTCCGGTGCCGATGAGGCCAGCCTGTATTTCCGCCCGTTCATGATCGGCGACGAGGCGTTCCTCGGCGTGCGCGGCGCGCACAAGGCCACGTATTACGTGATCGCCAGCCCGGCCGGTCCGTACTTCGCCAAGGGGGTGGCGCCGGTGTCGATCTGGCTGTCCACCGACTACGCGCGTGCGGCCAAGGGCGGCACCGGTGCGGCCAAGTGCGGCGGCAACTATGCCGCCTCCCTGCTGCCGCAGCAGAAGGCGCAGGCGCAGGGCTGCTCGCAGGTGCTGTTCCTCGACCCGGTCGAGGGCAAGTACCTGGAGGAACTGGGCGGCATGAACGTGTTCCTGGTCTACAAGGACGGCACCCTGGTGACGCCGGAACTGTCCGGCAGCATCCTGGAAGGCATCACCCGCGAGAGCATCCTGCAGCTGGCGCGCGACCGCGGCATGAAGGTGGTCGAGCGCAAGGTCAGCATCGACGAGTGGAAGGATGGCGTGACCTCCGGCGCGATCACCGAAGTGTTTGCCTGCGGCACCGCTGCGGTGATCACCCCGATCGGCCAGCTCAAGGGTGAAGACTTCTCGGTGGGCGACATCAATGCCCCGGCCGGTGAAGTGACCATGTCGCTGCGCAAGGAACTGACCGATATCCAGTACGGTCGCCAGGCTGATCGCCATGGCTGGCTGGTGCGTCTGGACGGCTGAGTCCGGCACTGCTGCGTCAAACAGCAAAGCCCCGCTCGATGCGGGGCTTTCTTTTGCGTGACATGCCGGCTTTCAGTCTTCGCAGATATCGGCCAACTGTGCCTGCAGGAAGCGCAACGCGTCAGCGGGGGCGAGATCCAGCAACAGGCCGCGCTGGCCGGCGTTGATGTAGACCGTCCCGTGCTGCTGCACGTCATCGGCGAACACGATGCTGGCCGGGCGCTGCTGCGCGAACGGACTGATACCGCCCACCTTGTAGCCGCTGCGCTTCTCGGCTTCGGACACTTCCATCAGCTGCGCGTGCTTGCCGCCACACCGGGCGGCGAGCTTTTTCAGTGACAGCCGCCGGTCGCTGGGAATCACCGCGATCAGCGGCTGCTTGTCCACCCAGGCCATCAGCGTCTTGAACATCCGCGCCGGGTCGATGCCCAGTGCCTGCGCCGCTGCCAGGCCCTTGCTGTCGACCTCGGCCGAGTAGTCGTACCCGTGCAGGCCGTGGGCGATCCCGGCCTTGTCCAGCGCGGCAGTGGCGCGGGTGCCCTTGGCCATCAGATCGCTTCGAAGCGGTTGGCGTCGACGTTCTTGCGGACTTTCTGCGGGTCCCAGATGCGACCGTTCATGGCGATGTAGACGCCTTCGGGCAACGACTGCACCGCACCGATCGCGCAGCCGATGTTGAACTCGGCGTCCGAGCCGCGGAACCGGGCCGGGCTGAGCGCGCCGGTCATCACGATGGTCTTGCCGGGAATGGTGCTCAGCACCTTGCCGGTGGCGACCATCGAATCGGTGCCGTGGGTGACCAGGACATGGCGGGTCGGTTGCGCGGCGATGGTGGCGCGGATCAGTTCGCGGTCATCGTCGGTGATGTGCAGCGAATCCTTGCGCAGGATCGGAATCACATTGAAACGGAAGGTGACGCCCAGCTCGCGCAGGATCATGCCGATCTGCGGATCACCGATCTGGTAGTCGGATTTGTCGTCGAAGTAGATCTTGTCGATCGTGCCACCGGTGGTGACGATCAGGAGTTCTTCCATCATTGCGGTAAATCCTTGCGGTGACTGCCAGCGGCGGGGGCGCCGCGATGCTGCGCATGATAAAGCGCGACCGCGGTTCCCGGCAGGGGCGCGGCATCGCGGCGGAAGCCGCTCAAGGCCGTGGTTCAGCGCCGGCCGCGGTGCGCCTGGCGGCAAAGCGCGCGCGCATGCCGGGCACACTGACCAGCGCGATGATCAGCAGCGACAGCGCGATCTCGGCCGCGGCATATAGCGCCGTCTCGCGCTGCGCCCAGGCGCTCATCACCCCGTGGCTGAACCAGAACAGGGCCAGCACCCCGGCCCAGAAGCGGGCGACCGCCTTGCCGGCCAGCACCCCGGCGAGCAGCAGCAGGGGTGGCAGGCTGAACACCAGCAGCGCCGCCAGCGGGTATTTGTCATTGCGGAACCAGCCGCCAAACAGCACTGCCAGCGCCAGCAACGCCGCGGCGAGCGCGAGGTCGCGCCGACGGCCGTTCATCGCGCCAACCGCTGCGCGATATCGGCCACCCGCCTGCCCAGTGCCCGGGCAAGGTGCGCCTCGTCGTCGCTGAGCTGCAGATTGCCGTCAGCGCCGGAGACATGGCTGGCGCCATACGGGGTGCCGCCGCTGGTGGTGTGGCTCAAGGCCGGTTCGGTGAAGGGAATGCCGACAATCAGGCAGCCGTGGTGCAGCAGCGGCAACTGCATCGACAGCAGGGTGGATTCCTGGCCGCCGTGCATCGAGGCGGTCGAGGTGAACACCGCTGCCGGCTTGCCGGCCAGGGTGCCGTTGACCCATTCGGCGCCGAGGCTGTCGAGGAAGTGCTTCATCGGCGCGGCCATGTTGCCAAAGCGGGTCGGGCTGCCCAGGATCACGCCGCTGCACTCACCCAGATCGGCGATTTCCACATAGGGTGCGCCGTCCTCCGGTACCGGCGGGGCGCTGGTCTGGGTCACCGTGGCGACCGGCGGGACCGTGCGCAGGCGCGCGCTCATGCCGGCAACTTCGCCGATGCCACGTGCGATCTGCCGCGCCAGTCGCGCCACCGCGCCGCCACGGCTGTAGTACAGCACCAGTATTTCCGCCATCGGGCCTTCAACTTGTCATGCAGGGACCGGCAGTATCGGCGATGCCGGCGTCGCTTTGCATCGGGTACCCTTGGCCGATGGAACCGCTTGATACGCTCAATCTATGGATGGAACGGGTGCGTGACCGGCCACGCACCACCAGTTTCGCCCGTTTCCTTTGGCATCGCTTCCTGGATGACCGCCTGTTCCAGGCGGCCGGCTCGCTGGCCTACACCACCGTGTTCGCGCTGGTGCCGCTGGCGATCGTGGTGTTCGGGGTGCTGTCGGCGTTCCCGGTGTTCGAGCGCTGGAGCGAGGCGCTCAGCGACTATGTGTTCTCCAATTTCGTACCCACCGCGGCACGCGCGGCCGAAGGCTATCTGCGCCAGTTCTCGGCCAGCGCCGGCCAGCTCACCGCCGCCGGTTTCATCGCGCTGGTGGTGTCGCTGCTGATCACCCTCAACAGCGTCGAGCAGACCTTCAACCGCATCTGGCGGGTGGCCTCGGCGCGGCCGCGGCTGACCCGGTTCCTGGTGTATTGGACGGTGCTGACCTTGGGCGCGATGCTGGCCGCCGCCTCGCTGGCGATTTCGGCCAAGGTCTTCGCGCTGCCGCTGTTCGGCACCGTCGAAGGCCGCTGGCTGGCCGATGTGGCGCTGACGCTGACGCCGGTGCTGATTGAATTCATCTGCGTGATGCTGGCCTACCGGGTGGTGCCGCACCACACGGTGAAGTGGCGCCATGCCGTGCCCGGGGCGCTGCTGGCGGTGCTGATGCTGGAGTTGGTGAAGTGGGGCATGGGCATCTATCTGGGCAGCTTCCAGTCCTACCAGCGTCTGTACGGCACGGTTGCGTTCGTGCCGATCCTGCTGCTGTGGATCTATCTGGGATGGGTCTCGGTGCTGCTGGGCGCCTCGCTGTCTTCGTCCATCGCCGCATTCCGCTACCAGCCGCTGGCGATCCGGCTGCCGCAGGGGTGCGAGTTCTACGCGCTGTTGCGCCTGCTGGGGCGACTGCGTGAAGCGCGGGACGGCGGGCAGGGGCTGGACGAGGACGAACTGCTGCAACTGGAGCCGATGCTGACCGACTCGCTGCTGCAGGAACTGCTGTGCGAGCTGGAAGCGATCCGGCTGGTGCGTCGCGACGAACGCGGGCAATGGTTGCTGGCGCGTGATCTGGACAAGGTGACGCTGCACGAGCTTTACGAGAGCTCGCAGCTGCGCATTCCGGCCGCCGAGGCGTGGCTGCCGTTCCGCGACGACAGCCTCGGGCAGGCTGCCTGCCGCGCGCTGGACGAACTGCGCGTGCCGCTGCGTGAGCTGCTGAAGCGGCGCGTCGGCGATATTTACGATCAATCCGGAGAGAGCCGATGACGTTGAAGATGTTTCCGCTGGCCTTGACCCTGCTGGTGCTCGCGGCCTGCAAGCCGGCGCCGCAGGCCCCGGTCGCACCCCCGGCGGAACCGCCCGGCGTCGCGGCCGAGCCACCCAGTGACGCCGGGCAGCCCCAGGTGGTGCAGCAGACGGCCCAGATCCCGGTGCTGCAGCTGGCGACCGTGGACGGAGGCAGCTACGATCTGGCCGCCCATCGCGGACAGTGGGTGGTGGTGAACTTCTGGGCGACCTGGTGCGCCCCGTGCCTGAAGGAGATGCCCGAGCTGTCGGCGCTGCATGCGATGCGCGACAACATCGAGGTGATCGGTCTGGCGTACGAGGATATCGAGCCGGCCGAGATGCGCGGCTTCCTTGAAAAACACCCGGTCGCCTATCCGGTCGCCATCGTCGACACCTACAACCCGCCCAAGGATTTCGCCACCCCGCGCGGATTGCCGATGACCTATCTGATCGCACCGGACGGCAAGGTCGCCAGGCAGTTCCTCGGCCCGGTCAACGCGCAGGAGATCGAACAGGCGATTGTGGTGGCCGGGGGCAAGGTGGGGTAAGCCCGCGGCCTGCCCGCACGCCGCCCTGCAGCGGCCCTGTGCCGTCGCAGGATCGGCAGGGCTGCGGAGGATTCCCCGCAAACCCGGTGCCGCTGCGCTGCCTTGAGCGCCGCCGCCTTGCAACCTATGTCGTTGCAATGGGGATGGAGGGCAGCGGTTTCACCACGCTGTACTTTTCCTTTTTCGGCTTGCCCGGCAACGGTGGCAATTCGACCGGCGGGTCGTCAATGCGGGTGTCGGGCAGGCGGTCGAGCAGGTTGCGGATCAGGGTCAGGCGGCCGCGCTTCTGGTCGTTGAATTCCACCAGCGTCCATGGCGCATGGGGGCGGTGGGTGGCCTGCAGCATGGCCTCGCGGGCAGCGGTGTATTCGCTGTAGGCCTGGCGTGATTGCAGGTCCACCGGTGACAGCTTCCAACCCTTCAGCGGGTCGTCGCGGCGTTGCGCGAAGCGCTTCTCCTGCGGTTCCTGGTCCACGCACAGCCAGTACTTGAACAGCAGGATGCCGTCGTCGACCAGCAGCTGCTCGAACATCGGAGTGTGCTTGAGGAAGGCGTGGTACTGCGCCTGGCTGCAGTAGCCCATCACCTTCTCCACGCCGGCGCGGTTGTACCAGCTGCGGTCCATCAGCACGATTTCCCCGGCCGCCGGCAGGTGCGCGACGTGGCGCTGGAAGTACCACTGGCTGGACTCGCGGTCGTTCGGCTTGGGCAGCGCCACCACCCGGCACTGGCGCGGGTTGAGGTGCCGGGCGATGTCCTGGATCACCCCGCCCTTGCCGGCGGTATCGCGGCCCTCGAACAGGACCAGGATGCGCTGCCCGCTGTGTTGGGCCCAGCGCGCCATCTGCGCCAGTTCCAGCTGCATCGGTTGCAGCAGCCGTTCGTACGGCTTGCGTTTTAGCTTGGCCATGGTCACTCCCGGTGTGGAAGCCGGAGTCTGCCGCACGCCGGATTCAGGTGGCGTCAGCGCCCTGCCAGCCGGCAGTGCGGGCCAGTTGCCTGAGCACGCGGGCAAAGTCGCGGGCGAAACCTTCCATGTCGAACAGGCCCGACGTCTGCCGTTGTGCGGACAGGCGCTGGCGCAGGTGCTGCAGCGCTGCGCGGTCGTTGCCCAGGCGGATGGCGGTATCGATGAAAGCGCGGTCGCCGGCCACGTTCATGTCATCCAGCCCCAGGTGATGGTTGAGGCTGCCGGCCACGCGCGCGGCAAAGGTGTCACCGGGGGCGGTCAGCACCGGGCAGCCGGCCCACAGCGCATCGGAAGCGGTGGTGTGCGCGTTGTAGGGATGGGTGTCCAGGAACAGGTCGGCGTGCCGGTAACGGGCCAGGTAGTCGGCGTGCGGCAGTTTGGCCATGAACACCAGTCGCGCCGGGTCCACGCCGTGCCGCGCAGCGGCGGCGCGCAGCCGGGCATCGGCGTCGCCGGGTCCGGAAAGCAGCCACAGCACGCTGCCGGCAACTCCGCGCAGCACTTCGCACAGGCGCGCGACGCTGCGCGGATTGAGCTTGTAGCTGTTGTTGAAGCAGCAGAACACCACCGCGTCCGGCGGCAACCCGCATTCGCTGCGTGACGGCGGCACGCCGATCGCGCGGGTGCTGTCCGACGGCTGGAAGGCGCGCGGCAGGCGCAGGACCTGCTCGCTGAAATGCGGCTTCAGCGCCGGCGGCAATACGAAACCGTCGGCCAGCACATAATCGAGCCACGGCGCCCCGGAGCTGCCGGGATAGGCCAGCCAGTTGAGCTGCAGCGGCGCCGGCCGCATCGCCAGCACTTCCGGGGTGCCGCCGCCGCCCCAGCCGCGCAGGTCGAACAGCAGGTCGATGCCGCTGTGGCGGATGTGCAGGGCGATATCGGCATGACGCCGGCCGGCGACCTCATGCAGCGTGTGTGCGGCGGCGTGCAGGCGCCGGCGGATCGCGCTGCCATCGTCGCCGGTGAGCGCAAACAGATGCAGCTGCAGGTCGCGGTCCGCGCGCAAGGCTTCAAACAGCGCCACGGTCAGCAGCCCGGTGGGGTGCGCGCCAAAGCCATTGGACAGGAAGCCGATGCGCAACGGTCCGTGGCCGCGCACGCGGCTGGGCGGCAACGGCCGCAGACCTTGCAGCACCCCGTGCGCGCGCTGGCGGGCGCACGCCAGCTGCTCGGCGGCGCTGGCGTCTTCGCTCAGGAAGGCGAACGGTTCCACCGCGGCACGGCCCTGGGTCACGGCGCTGCGCACCTGCTGCGAAAGCGCGTCGATGCCGCGCCAGTCACACAGCCGGCGCTGCCAGTTCAACAGCTGCGCGGCGATATAGGGTTCATCGGGCAGCAGCGTGTGGGCGCGGCGATAGGCCGCGGCGGCGGCTTCGGCCTGCTGCGCGTCTTCCAGTGCATGTCCCAGCCACAGCGCGATGCCCGGGTGTTGCGGCACCAGATCCGAGGCCTGCTGCAACAGGGTGGCCGCCTCGCCATGACGGCCCTGCATCCAGCGGGTACGGCCGAGCCGCGCCAATGCCTCGGGGTGGCCGGGGCGCAACTGCAACGCGCGCTGGGCGGCGGCATCGCCGGCGCCGGTATCGCCAATCTCCAGTTCGGCATCGGCCAGCATCACCCAGGCGATGAAGTCGGACGGCTGCCGCCGCACGGCCTGGCGCAGGTGTTCGCGTTCGGCCAGCGCCGGGTTCATTGCCACCCGGTCCACGCGCGCTGCGGCCGGCAACCGCTCATGGGCCTTCGGCCAGCCGGGCCAGTTCGTCGGCCTGGTGTTCATGCTGCAGGCGGCTGACCAGATCGCCAAGGTCGCCCTCGATGATGTTGGGCAGGTCGTACAGGGTCAGTCCTTCGATCCGGTGATCGGTGATGCGGCCCTGCGGGAAACTGTAGGTGCGGATGCGCTGGCTGCGGTCGCCACTGCCCACCTGCAGGCGCCGGCTCTCGGCTTGCGCGGCGGCGTGCCTGCCGCGTTCGGCGTCGAGCAGCTGCGCGCGCAGCCGTTTCATCGCCTTGTCGCGGTTGGCGTGCTGGCTGCGCTCGGTCTGGCATTCCACCACCACGCCGCTGGGCACGTGGGTGATGCGGATCGCCGACTCGGTCTTGTTGACGTGCTGGCCGCCGGCGCCGGAGGAGCGGTACGTGTCCACCCTGAGGTCGGCCGGATTGATGACGACCTCATCGACCTCGTCGGTCTCGGGAATGATCGCCACGGTCGCGGCCGAGGTATGGATGCGGCCCTGCGATTCGGTGGCCGGCACGCGCTGCACCCGATGGGTGCCGGACTCGAACTTCAGCTGCGAATAGGCGCCGCGCCCGACCACGCGCGCCACCACCTCCTTGTAGCCGCCGTGTTCACCGGGATGGTCCGACTCGATCTCGACCTTCCAGCCCTGCCGTTCGGCATAGCGGGCGTACATGCGGAACAGGTCGCCAGCGAAGATCGCCGCCTCGTCGCCGCCGGTGCCGGCGCGTATTTCCAGGAACAGGTTGCCGTCGTCGCGCGGGTCACGCGGCACCAGCAGCAGCGCCAGCGCCTGGTCCAGCTGCTGCAGGCGCTGCTGCGCGGCGGCGATTTCCTCTTCGGCCAGCTCGCGCAGTTCCGGGTCGGCGCGCATCGCCTCGGCCGAGGCCAGATCGGCCTTGGCGCGGGCTTCATCGGCCAGGGCGGTGGCGACCGGCTCCAGCTGCGAAAACTCGCGCGAGAAATTGCGGAAACGCTCGTTGTCGGCGACCACTTCCGGCGTGGACAGCAGACGCTCCAGTTCTTCGCGGCGCTCGGCCAGTGCCTCCAGCTTACGGCGCAGGGTCGGCGTCATCGTTGCTCACTACAGGGTGGTGATAGCCCGGAGCCGCCGGGAACAGGCGTTCGGCGGCGCGGGTCAGGTCGGTATCGCCATTGAGCGCCGCTTCGCGCAGGGCGGCGCTTGGCGGGTGCAACAGGCGGTTGGTGAGGGTGTGCGCAAGTTGCTCGAGCACCTCGTCGGCCGGTCTGCCGTGGGCCAGCTGTTGCCGGGCCTTTTCCAGCATTTCGCTGCGGGTGGCCTCGCCATAGGCACGCAGGCGCTTGAGCGGGGCGTGCAGGTTGCCAGCCCGCAGGATTTCCAGATAGCGCGCCACCTGCAGGTCGATGATGGCTTCGGCCTCGGCGGCGGCCTCGCGGCGGCTGCGGCGGTTTTCTTCCACCGCCCGTTCCATGTCATCGACGGTGTACAGGTAGGCGTCGGGCAGCTCGGCGATGCGGGGGTCGATATCGCGCGGCACGGCCAGATCGAACAGCAGCATCGGCTTGTGCCGGCGCGACCCCAGCGCGGTGGCGACATGCCGGTGCAGGATCACCGGTTCGCGTGCGGCGGTGGCCGAGAACACCACGTCGGCCTCGCCCAGGTGGCGTTCCAGTTCGGTCAGTGGCAACGCCACGCCACCATGGCGGGTGGCCAGGTCCTGGGCGTGGGCGAGGGTGCGGTTGGCGATCAGCAGCCGCTTCACCCTGGCATCGCTCAGGTGCCTGGCGGCCAGCTCGATGGTTTCGCCGGCGCCGACCAGCAGCACGGTGGATTCATCCAGTCGCGCAAACGAGTTCTGCGCCAGCCGCACGGCGGTGGAGGCGACCGAAACCGGATTGGCGCCGATGCGGGTATCGGTGCGCGCGCGCTTGGCCACCGAGAACGTCTGCTGGAACAGACGGTCCAGGCGTTGGCCGATGACGCCGCTGTCGTGCGCCAGCGCCCAGGCATCCTTCACCTGGCCCAGGATCTGCGGTTCGCCCAGCACCATCGAATCCAGCCCGGTGGCGACCCGGAACAGGTGGCGCACGGCCTCGCCATCGCGGTGCTGGTACAGGTAGCCCTGCAGTCCGCCGGCATGGGCTTCCAGCCATTGCGACAGCGCCTGGCTGTTGTCGGCCACCGCGTACAGCTCGGTGCGGTTGCAGGTGGACAGCAGCACCGCTTCGGCCAGCTGCGGCGACTGGCGCAGCGAATCCATCGCCCGCGGCAGCGCGTCGCCGCCGAAGGAGGCGCGTTCGCGCAATTCCACCGGCGCGGTCTGGTGATTCAGTCCGAGCACCCACAGGGTCATTCGTTCAGTTGCTTGCGATAAGCTGCTGGCCATTCAAGACCCCTATTTTACGGTCCGGTGGCGCCAGATGCCCGTATTGATTCGCATATGCAGCATTCTGCTGCTTTCGCTGCCCGCTTTCCCGCTGTTGGCGGCCCGTCCACCGGCCGTGGTCGCCGCACCGGTGGACGAAGTCGCGCCGCTGACCCCGGTGCTGGCCGGCGAGTTTTCGCTGCAGGCCGGCAAGCTGGCCGATGCCGCGCGCTGGTACCTGGAAGCGGCCAAGGCCGGCAAGGATGACGTCGGCCTGGCCGAGCGCGCGGCGCGGATTGCAATGCTTGCCGATGACGATGCCCGCGCCCGCGAGGCACTGGCGTTGTGGGCCAAGCGTGATCCGGCGTCACTGGGCATGCGCAGCACGCGCGCCGCGCTGGCGCTGCGTACCGGTGATCTGCGGCTGGCCAGGCGCGACCTGCTGGGGCTGCTGCGCACCCCCGGCCCGGATGGCTGGCGCTTCGCGCTGCTGGCGTTGGCCGGTGGCAGCCGCGATCCGGCCGCCTCGACCAAGGTGCTCGGCGAGCTGGTCGACGCCGGTGCCATTCCGGACCAGCTCGACGCCTGGCAGGAATTCGGCCGGCTGGCGCTGCGGATGGACCAGCCGGACCTGGCGCGGCGCATCGTGGCCGAAGTGGTCAAGCGCTTCCCCGATGAGCCGCGCGTGGCACTGCTGCATGCGACCCAGCTCGATCAGGCCGGAAAGAAGGACGAGGCGCTGGCCGTGCTCAAGCAGGTCGAGCCGAAGGCGGCCACGGACATGGAATTGCGCAACGCGCTGGCCCTCACCTACGACGCGCTGGGCGAGCCGGCAGCGGCCGGCCGGGTGTTGGCCGTCGGCGTGCAGGATCTGCAGACCTGGGGCATGCGTGCCTCGCTGCTGGCCAAACAGCACGACCAGCCGGCGCTGCTGGCGCTGTACCAGGACATCGCCGCGCAGTCGTCGGCGCCGGATGCGGCCCAGCGCCTGCTGCTGGGCAAGATGGCCGAATTCCTCAAGCGCTACCAGGAGGCCGTGGACTGGTATCACGGCGTGACCGACGGGCCGCATCGCAGCGAGGCGCGGCTGCGTGCGGCCAGCGCGCAGCATGAGCTGGGCAACAAGCTGCAGGCGTTGAAGGAGGTGCAGGCGGTCCAGGCCGATGCCACCGTCGAGGACGACGTCCGCCGCGACGCCTATCTGCTTGAGTCCGAGCTGTTCCAGCGCGATGGCGACAGCGCCGCCGAAGTGGCGGTGCTGGGCCGCGGACTGGCCGCGTTCCCCGATGACAACGCCTTGCTGTACGCGCGGGCGTTGGCCTGGGAGCGCGCCGACGACGTCGCGCGGGCCGAGGCCGATCTGCGCAAGATCCTGGTGACCGAGCCGGAAAACGTCGCCGCACTCAATGCGCTGGGCTACACCCTGGCCGACCGCACCAGCCGCTATCAGGAGGCGCTGGAGCTGATTGATCGCGCGCGCGTGGCGGAACCGGACAATCCGGCCATCGTCGACAGCTATGGCTGGGTGTTGCACCGCCTGGGCCGCAACGAGGAGGCGCTGGTACAACTGCGACGGGCGTGGACGCTGGCCAAGGACCCGGAAATCGCCACTCACGTCGGCGAGGTGCTGTGGCGGCTGGGCCAGCAGGAGGAGGCGCGCCGCTTCTTCGACGAGGCCCGCAAGCTGGATCCCGAAAACCGCGCGCTGCAGCGTGCCGTCCAGAAGCTGGGTGTATGAACCGTATGATCTTCAAAACGCCGCTGCTGGCGCTGGCATTGCTGGCACTTGCCGCGTGCTCGACGCTGCAGCCCCGTGGCACCGCCGAAGCGGTGGTCGAGGTGTCGCCACTGGCGCAGCAGGCCGAGGCGGCGCGCGAACAGGCGCTGCAGGCCGAGACTGAATGGGGTTTCCAGGGCCGGGTGGCGGTCAGCAAGGGACGCAACGGTGGCAGCGGCCGCATCGACTGGCAGCAGCGGGCCGGCCAGTACCGGATCCAGCTCAGTGCACCGGTCACCCGGCAGAGCTGGCGCCTGAGTGGCGGCGCCGGTGCGGGCGGGCGCCTGGAAGGGCTGGAAGGTGGCCCGCGCGAGGGTGCCGACGCGCAGCAGTTGCTGTGGGAGGCCACCGGCTGGGAGATTCCTGTCGACCAGTTGCCCGACTGGGTGCGGGGCCTGGTGGCCGTGGACGCCGCCGCGCCCGACCAGGTGCAGCGTGATGCCGACGGCCGCCCGCGGCGCATCCACCAGCGCGGCTGGGATATCCGGTTCATGGACTGGTTTCCCGCCACGGCGGACCAGCCGGCCTTGCCGCGGCGCCTGGAAGCGGTCAGTGGCGACGCCAAGGTGCGGCTGATTGTCGACAGCTGGGGGGCGCAGTAGTCATGAAGGGAATGAATGCGCCGACGGCGGACTGGTCGTATTGGCCGGCACCGGCCAAGTTGAACCTTTTTTTGCAGATCACCGGCCGTCGCGCCGACGGCTACCACGAGTTGCAGACGGTCTTCCGGCTGCTGGACTGGGGCGACCGGATCGGCCTGCGCCTGCGCGACGACGGCCGGATACGGCGTGTCGGCGAATCGGCAAGCGGTGTCGCGGAGGCCGATGATCTGGTGGTCCGTGCCGCCATCGCCTTGCAACGTGCCGCCAACTGCGCGCTGGGGGGCGATATCCGGGTGGAAAAGAAAATTCCTGCCGGGGGCGGCTTCGGTGGCGGCTCCTCTGATGCCGCGACCGTGCTGGTGGCCCTCAACGCATTGTGGGGTACCGGCCTGGATGAACCCGCACTGGCCGCACTGGGCCTGCAGCTGGGCGCGGACGTGCCGGTTTTCGTGCGCGGACACAGTGCCTGGGCCGAAGGCGTGGGTGAAAAGCTGGTGCCGATCACGCTGCCGCAAGCCTGGTATTTGCTGGTCGACCCGGGGGTTCACGTGCCCACCGCCGTCCTTTTCCGATCACAGGATTTGACGCGGGATGCCGCGCCCGTGAAAATAGCCGACTTCGCTTCCGGGACCGTCCTCGGAAATGCGTTCGAACCGGTACTGCGTCGCCGGGAACCTGCCATCGAGGCGGTCTTCCAGGCGTTGTCCAGTATTGGCCGGGCACGGCTCACGGGGTCGGGAAGCGGTTGTTTCGTCGAGTTCGCCACGCGCGCTGCTGCAGAGCAGGCCCTGGCGCAATTGCCGGAAGAACTGCGGGCATGGGTGGTTGCGGGCGTTGATCGCTCGCCATTGCTCGATGCGCTGGAGACGACGGAAACAGTTTGATGCAGGGGCGTCGCCAAGAGGCCCAAGGCACCAGGTTTTGATCCTGGCATTCGTAGGTTCGAATCCTACCGCCCCTGCCACTTGCTGATTTCCCGGTTGGTCCGCGCCAAGGACGTGCGCAAATCGCACCCGTCGCGCGTCGTACCTGGACACGATTCCGCTTCTCCGCTGCTCGCCCCCGCCCGAGAGAACTTCATGCAAGACGCTCCCAACCTGCTGGTTTTTTCCGGCAATGCCAACAAGCGCCTGGCGCAAAGCATCTGCAAGGAACTGGGCGTGCGCCCGGGCAAGGCGCTGGTGTCGACCTTCTCCGATGGGGAAGTGCAGGTCGAAATCCAGGAGAACGTGCGCAAGCAGGACGTGTTCGTGATTCAGCCGACCTGCGCGCCGAGCGCGGAAAATCTGATGGAGCTGCTGGTGTTGATCGACGCGCTCAAGCGCGCCTCGGCCGCCACCGTGACCGCGGTGGTGCCGTACTTCGGCTATGCCCGCCAGGATCGCCGCATGCGTTCCTCGCGCGTGCCGATCACCGCCAAGGTGGCCGCCAAGATGTTCAGCGCGGTGCATACCGACCAGCTGCTGACCGTGGACCTGCATGCCGACCAGATCCAGGGCTTTTTCGACATGCCGGTGGACAACGTCTATGCCTCGCCGCTGCTGCTGGCCGACATCTGGCGCGCCTACGGCACCGAAAACCTGATCGTGGTCAGCCCGGATGTGGGCGGCGTGGTGCGTGCGCGCGCGGTCGCCAAGCGGCTGGATGACGCCGATCTGGCGATCATCGACAAGCGCCGTCCGCGCGCCAACGTGTCCACGGTGATGAACATCATCGGCGACGTCGAGGGCAAGACCTGCGTGATGGTCGATGACATCGTCGATACCGCCGGCACCCTGTGCGCCGCCGCGGCCGCACTCAAGCAGCGCGGCGCCCTGAAAGTGGCTGCCTACTGCACCCACGCCGTGCTTTCCGGCCCGGCGGTGGACAACCTGAACAATTCCCAGCTCGACGAACTGGTGGTCACCGATACCATTCCCCTGTCCGACGCGGCGCGGGTATGCGGCAAGATCCGCCAGATCAGCGTGGCCGAGATGCTGGCCGAGACGATGCGCCGCATCGCCTTTGGCGAATCGGTCAGCTCGCTGTACGTCGATTGATTTTCCTGCCGGCCGGCAACGGCCGGTGGAACCCTGGCACTTCTGGTCGCGGAAGTGCCAAACCGTGTCGCCCTCTGGCGGCACCTCAACCTAGGTAGTGAAGAAATGTCCAAGAGTCATGAAATCAAGGTCCAGCGTCGTGAACAGCTCGGGCAGGGTGCGAGCCGCCGCCTGCGTCACGCCGGTGTGGTCCCGGGTATCGTCTACGGTGGCGACAGCGCCCCGGCCAGCGTGCAGTTCAACCACAACGAAATCTGGCTGGCGCAGCAGAACGAGTGGTTCTACTCCTCGATCATCGCCCTGAACCTCGACGGCCAGGTGCACAACGTGCTGCTGCGTGATATCCAGCGCCACCCGTTCAAGCAGCTGATCATGCACCTGGATTTCCAGCGCGTGAACGCGAACGAAGTGCTGCACGTCAACGTGCCGCTGACCTTCATCAACGAAGACACCTCGCCGGCCGGCAAGTCCGCTGACGTTGTGGTCACCCACGAGCTGAAGGAAGTCAGCATCGCCTGCCTGCCGAAGGATCTGCCGGAGTCGATCACGGTCGACCTGGGCGAGCTGAAGGTGGGTGACATCATCTACCTGTCGGACCTCAAGCTCCCGGCGGGCGTTGAAATTCCCGCGCTCAAGCTCGGCAAGACCCACGACGATGCCGTCGTGATTGCCAAGATGGGTGTCGAGGAAACCGACGAAGCCGCTTCGGCCGAGTAAGCGTTCCAGCTGCGCCTGCCCTGTCGGGGTGGGCGCAGCGAATGCATCTGACATGACTGGCTTGCGATTGATCGTCGGTCTGGGCAATCCCGGAACCGAACACGCCCAGACCCGGCACAATGCCGGGTTTCGTTTCGTTGATGCCCTGGTGGAACAAGCCGGCGTGCGCTGGGGCCTGGATGCCAAGCTGTTCGGCGAGATCGCCAAGATCGACGTCGGCGGCCAGCCGGTATGGCTGTTGAAGCCGGCCACATTCATGAATCTCAGTGGCAAATCGGTCACGGCCGCGTTGCGCTACTGGAAAATCGAGCCCGAAGAAGCCTTGTTGGCGCACGACGAGCTGGATCTGGCGCCAGGTACGGCGCGTCTGAAGTTCGATGGCGGTCACGGCGGCCAGAACGGCCTGCGCGACACCATCCGCCTGCTCGGCCATGGCAAGTTCCACCGGTTGCGTATCGGCATCGGTCATCCCGGCCACAAGGACCGCGTGGTGCCGTGGGTGCTGGGGCGGCCGGGCAGGGATGACGATGTACTGATCGGCCACGCCGTGGACGATGCGGTCTCGGTGCTGCCGCTGGCGGTGGCCGGTGATTTCAACGAGGCCATGAAGCGGCTGCACACCCCCAAGCCGTGATTCGGGCTTGCGGTTTTTGCCGGCGTGCGCCCGCAGGAAACCGCAATCCCGAGTTTCGAATCGTGGAGTTCCCATGGGTATCAAATGCGGCATCGTCGGCCTGCCCAACGTCGGCAAATCGACCCTGTTCAATGCGCTGACCAAGGCGGGTATCGCTGCGGCCAATTTCCCGTTCTGCACGATCGAGCCCAACACGGGCATCGTGCCGGTGCCCGACCCGCGCCTGAACCAGCTGGCGGAGATCATCAACCCGCAGAAGGTGATTCCGACCGCGGTCGAGTTCGTCGACATCGCCGGCCTGGTGGCCGGGGCGGCCAGCGGTGAAGGCCTGGGCAACAAGTTCCTGGCCCACATCCGTGAGGTCGATGCGATCACCCATGTGGTGCGTTGCTTCGAGAACGACGACATCATCCACGTCAACAACAAGGTTGATCCGCTGTCGGATATCGACACCATCGATACCGAGCTGGCGCTGGCCGATCTGGACAGCGTCGAGAAGGCGCTCAACCGCGCCGAGCGCGCGGCCAAGGGGGGCGACAAGGATGCGGCCGCACGCAAGCCGGTGCTGGCCAAGTTGCAGGCGGCGCTGTCCGACGGCAAGGCCGGCCGTGCGGCCGGGCTGGACGAGGAGGAAAAGGCGCTGGTGCGCGACCTGTTCCTGCTCACGCTCAAGCCGGTGATGTACATCGCCAACGTGCTGGAAGACGGCTTCGAGAACAATCCGCACCTGGAGGCGGTGCGCGCGCGTGCGGCTACCGAAGGTGCCGAAGTGGTGCCGGTGTCGGCCGCGATCGAGGAAGAGCTGTCGCAGCTGGAAGACGCCGACCGTGATGCGTTCCTGGCCGATCTGGGGCTGGAAGAGCCGGGCCTTAACCGGGTGATCCGCGCCGCCTACAGCCTGCTCGGGCTGCAGACCTATTTCACCGCCGGGGTGAAGGAAGTCCGTGCATGGACGGTCAAGGCCGGTTCCACCGCGCCGCAGGCCGCCGCCGTGATCCACACCGATTTCGAGAAGGGCTTCATCCGCGCTGAAACCATGGCGTTTGATGATTTCATCAAGTACCGCGGCGAAGCCGGCTGCAAGGAAGCCGGGCGCCTGCGCCTGGAAGGCAAGGAGTACCGCGTGAAAGAGGGCGACATCCTGCACTTCCGCTTCAACGTGTGATTCGCGCGATTGGCTGATTGAACAAACGCCCTGCAATGCGGGGCGTTTGTGTATTCGGCCGAGCGGGTTGTCGCAATGATGCTGGCCAAATAATCGCCAGTTGCTGACGGGTCTTGCCGTGTATGGCCTGCACGTACTTGTCCACAGTTTGCTCATGGGTCTTTCCACCTGCGCTGTGGGGAACTGTGTTGCCATGCATTTCGCTCTTTTTTTGTCGCAGCTACCGGGGCCGATGGTGTGGCGGGATGGGAAAGGGAGCCGATGCGCGGCGTGGATGGCGTGGATCCCCGCAAAGAAAAAGGGACGAAGGCAGTGCCTTCGTCCCTGCGTGTGACGGGCTTGTTGCGGGAGTCGCTTACAGCGGTTTGCCCCCCAGCTTCCAGGTGACCTGCACGAAGTAGCTGCGGCCCACGCTGTCGAACCACGAGGTGTCGTAGTACGGGTAGGCCGACCACGTTGCATCCCTCGGCGGCATCTTGTCGAACAGGTTGTTGACCGACAGCGAGACCCGCAGGTGGTCGTTGATGTCGTAGCGTGCGCCGGCGTTGAAACGCCAGGTGGACTGGGTCCAGGCATCATCGTCGTAGTTGGGGACGTGGCCGAGATAGTTGCCGAACAGGCTGGCGCCCCACGCGCCCTTGTCCCAGCTGACGCCAAGGTTGGCCTTGTTGCGTGGCAGGGCCGGGCTGTAGCTGAGGTAGTCCAGCATGTCCTCGGACGGATCACCCGGATAGCGCTGGAAGGTGTGGCGGCGTGTCCAGGTGTAGTTGGTGCTGATGCGGAGATCGCCGGCGGCCGCTGTCTGCCAGTGATAGTTGGCGGCCACGTCGATTCCCGAGGTTTCCTCGCTGGCGATGTTGATCGGCTGGAAATGGACGCTGGTGATATCGCCGGTGATGGGGCTGCGGATGACGCGGGCGAGGGCGTCCTGACATGTGGGCGAGTTGATGTCCACGGCCGCACCGTTGTCGGTCTTGCCGAGACGGCAGTCGGCTTCCATGATGCGCAGCCGCTCGCGGTCCTGGGTCTGCACCTGGTTCGTCACCTTGATCTTGTAGTAGTCCACCGCCAGATCGAGGCTGTCCAGCGGGGACCACACAAAACCGGCCGAGAACGACGTGCTGGTTTCCACGTTCAGCTTGCGGTTGCCGGAATACACATCGCGCGTGCTGGTATCCCAGTCGCCCTCGTCGTAGCAGTCGCCGTTGCTGAAGTCCGGCTCATCGCTGCGGCAGGCGAAATAGTCGGTGGAAATCTTGCGGTAGTAATCGTTGCCAGCGAACAGGTAGTGCATGTCCGGGGCACGGAACCCGGTGCCGTAGGAACCGCGCACGAGCAGGCTGTCGAGCGGGCGCCATTCCAGGCCCATGTTGTAGGTGAATTTCCCTGGATTTTGCCCGCCATAGCGGTATTGGTCGTAGCGACCGGCCAGGCTGGCCTGCACCGTGGAGGCCACCGGCACGCGCAGCTCACCGGCAGCGCCCCAGCGATTGCGACTGGCGCTGCCGTCACCATACTGCGGGCCGAAATACGCGTCGGCGGTCAGGGCGAGAGGGTCGGGATGGATGGCATAGGACTGCCTGCCGTACTCCAGCGCGCCCGCGAAGCCGACGTCGCCTGCCGGCAGCGTGAACAGCGCCGGCGTATCGAAAATAAGGCTCAGGTTGTCGTTTTCCGCCTTCGGGTGGAAGGTGGACATGGCGGCGATGGATGCGAATTGGGCGGGCGTCAGCGGCGTGAAAAGGCGGGTGGGATCGGGGGCGTAGATGGCATAGCCATCGTCGTCGTAGCCCAGGCGCTCGCCCAGGAAGAAACGATTGGCGGCATCTGCCTTGATGCGCGGCATTGCCACGTCCGCCTTGTACTGGGAGTGGTTGTAGGCGGCCTCCCAGTTCCAGCTCTCGCCAAGCGTGCCCTTCAGCCCGCTGGTCACCGCCAGCGTCTTCTGCGTGGTGGTATGCATACGGTTTTTCAGGCCGCCGACTTCCTCGGGGCTGAACTGCCGCTGCCAGACTTCATAGCGGCCGGTGACGTCGTTGTAGAAAATGTTGTCGTCGACATCGGTGGAATTCGGGTCCTGGAAGGCCCAGCCCATGTAATCGCTCACCACATTGCCGACGCCGCTTTTGCCGGTGACAACGTTGCCGTTGGTGCCGGAGAGCAGGCGGACCTTCTGGTGGCCGACCTGGACATCGGCGAACCAGGACAGGTTGTCGTCGAAGCGATACTCGAACGAGCCGTAGGCATTGGCGCCCTTGCGCTCGTTCTGGATGGTGCGATAGGCGATGGCGCGATCACTGCCGCAGTAGAGCCGGCCGCGGGTGTCTTCTGCCAACACCGTGGTGCCATCGTTCAGGCCGGACAGCGCCTTGCAGCCATCGGGCGGGGCACTCTTGTTGATCTGGGCGATGACGCGAGGCAGGACGCTGCGCGGGGTGGGGCCATCGAGCGTCGAGTCCTGCACGCTGCGCTGCGTGCCCCACAGCGGCCGCTTGTCCTGCAGTTCCACGCCGACGATGCCGCTGAAGTTGCCGTGCTCGAAGCCGGTGGTGAGGGTCAGGTCGTGCGATTCGCCGCCGCCGCGGCTGGTGTCGCCGTAGCGGTAGTCGAGGGTGGTGCCGTCGGCGGACTTCTTCAGGATGAAGTTGATCACGCCGGCCATCGCGTCGGAGCCGTAGACCGCCGAGGCGCTGCCGGTCAGCACTTCGATGCGGTCGATCATCCCCAGCGGGATGTTGCCGATGTCGGTGAAGTTGCTCTTGCCGTTGAGCGGCAACGGGAAGTCGGCCGTGCGGCGGCCGTTGACCAGTACCAGCGTGTGGTTGGGGCCAAGCCCGCGCAGATCCACCGCCTGTGCGCCGGGGGTGGATTGGGCACCGGTGGTGTTCTGTTGGCCCTGGGTGGTGCCGCTGTTCTGGCTGAGCGAGCGCAGCACATCCGGAACGGAGGTGAAGCCGGCGGATCTGATCTGCTCGGCGGTGACTACGGTGATCGGCGCCGGACCTTCGACCTGGGTGCGGGGGATGCGGGATCCCGTTACCTGCACCGCATCAAGTTGTTGGACGCCACTGTTGCCGGTGGTCTGTGCGACAGCGGGCAGGGCCGTGCCCAGCAGCGCCAATTGGATGGAGCACACCATTGCGTGTCTGCGCATGAAGTCGGTTCTCTGGAAGGTCATGTCGGGCATCCGGCGGATGCGCGCGGCCCGTTCAGGAAAAGTGTGAATGGGTAAGCTCATGTAACTACTTTTTTACGTTCTTGACCACTGGCGTCCGATCTGGCATTAGGGGTGTAACCGGTTACATTTTCCGCCCGAGGAGCTTGCATGAACCGTCGCCTGTCCTGGTTGCCCCGGGTTGCCCTGATCGTCTTTGCGTTGGGTATGGCAGGCACCGTTGCGGCGCGGGACGTGCGGGGTCTTGCGCAGCCCGGCTACCGCTATTACGAGGTAGGCAATCTGGACGCGGCGCGCCCGGGGAAAACCGAGGCGGCGATGATGCTGATGGGCGGCGGCGAGTGGGTGCCCGAGGCCTTCCAGTGGTGGGTCAGGCGTGCCGGCAATGGCCGGGTGGTGATCCTGCGCGCCTCGGGTGCCGATGAGTTGCAGGACGAGCTGTATCACGACATCGGCGGGGTCACCGCGGTGCAGACGCTGGTGTTTGACAGCCGCCGGGCGGCCGATGATCCGGCCGTATTGCGGGTGGTGCGCAGCGCCGATGCGATCTTCATCGCCGGCGGCGACCAGTCGCGTTACATCCGCTTCTGGAAAGGCAGCGCGCTCAATACCGCGCTCAACGAACACGTCCGTGCCGGCAAGCCGATCGCCGGCACCAGTGCCGGGCTGGCCATCCTGGGCGGGTACAGCTATGGCGCGCTCGATGGGGGCAGTGTGGATTCGCCTACCGCGCTGGCCGATCCGATGGGCAGCGAGGTGACCATGGACAGCGATTTCCTGAGCATGCCTTACCTGTCCAATGTCGTTACCGACACCCACTTCGCCAAGCGTGACCGGCTCGGGCGCCTGATCGTGTTTGTCGCCCGGGCCGCGCAGGAGCGCGGGCGGGAGGATGTCGTGGGAATCGGCGTGGACGAGGACACCGCGCTGTGTGTCGAGGCCGATGGCCGTGGCCGGGTCTACACCCGCAGCGAGGGCTACGCCTGGCTGGTGATGCCGCAGCGCACGGCCGATCGCCTGCGCAATGGCGAGCCGTTGGATTTCACCTCGATTCCGGTCACCGGTGTAGGTACCGGCAGCCGTCTGTATCTGGATGGTTTCCGCGTCGACGATGCCGCGTTCACCGCGGTGGCCGACGTCAGTGCCGGTGAGTTGCGGCTGCAGCCGGAATAGCCCTCCGGAGCCTCCCTGCCGGCCGAAGGCGGAAGGCTATCTACTTGGCCGCTGGCATGCCTAGAATCGCGGACCCCTTTACGGAGTTCGATTGATGAAGCTGACTTCCGCGTTGTTGCTGGCGTTGACCACGGTTTCGTGCGGTCTGGCTGTGGCCGCACCGTCACCGCTGCTGGTGATCCATGGTGGCGCGGGGGTCGAGCGGCAGGATCTGAACGCGAAAGAAGAGCGGGCCGCGCGTTCGGCGCTGGAGGCGGCATTGCGCAAGGGGCATGAGCAGTTGGCGGCGGGCAGGCCGGCGCTGGATGCGGTTACCGCCGCGATCACCGTGCTGGAGGACGATCCCACCTTCAATGCGGGCAGGGGCGCGGTCTTCAACCATGTCGGGGTGAACGAGCTGGATTCCTCGCTGATGGATGGCGCCACGCTGCGTGCCGGTGCGGTGGCTGGCGTGCACCGGGTGCGCAATCCGATTCTGTTGTCGCGGGCGGTCATGGAGAAATCCGCGCATGTGATGATGGTCGGCGATGGCGCCGAGGCCTTTGCCAGGGAGCAGGGGGTCGCCCTGGTGGATCCTTCCTACTTCCGCACCGACAAGCGCTGGCAGCAGTTGCAGCGGGCGTTGAAGGAGGAGGCGGCCGGCCAGGCGCACGCCGATCTTGAGACCGCCAAACATTTCGGCACGGTCGGCGCGGTAGCGCTGGATGCCGCCGGCAAGCTGGCCGCCGGTACGTCCACCGGTGGCATGACCAACAAGCGTTACGGGCGGGTAGGGGATTCGCCGATCATCGGTGCCGGTACCTATGCCAATGCCAAGTGCGCGGTGTCGGCAACCGGCTGGGGCGAGTTCTATATCCGTACCGCTGCCGCCCACGACATCTGTGCGCGGATCGACTATCTCGGGCAGACCCCGGCACAGGCGGGCGATGCGGTGATCAACCAGCGTATTCCGCAACTCGGTGGGGATGGTGGCGCGATCGTTCTGGGCGCCGACGGCAGAATCGGGCTGCCATTCAATACCCAGGGCATGTATCGTGGCTGGATTGGTGTGGACGGTATCCCGCATGTCGCGATTTTTGCCGATGAGACGCTGCCCGATCCGGGCAATTGAGCGGGTTGCGGATGCGATGCGCTCTTTTTGTGAAAATAATCGAAAAGACTGTTGACAGACTCCTGATTCATCTCCAAAATTGTCGGCTCTTCCAACCCATACCGAAATGGCCACGGCCGCTGCGGCAGGGATGAGAAGGAGGGATACCCAAGCGGCCAACGGGGGCAGACTGTAAATCTGCTGGCTTACGCCTTCGGTGGTTCGAATCCACCTCCCTCCACCAGTTTCACGTTGTGGCAGTAGTTCCCGGTGCGGGAGTAGTTCAACGGTAGAACCTCAGCCTTCCAAGCTGATGGTGCGGGTTCGATTCCCGTCTCCCGCTCCATTGAACGAAAATACGTGTCACAATAGACAACTCGCTCACGTAGCTCAGTCGGTAGAGCACCTCCTTGGTAAGGAGGAGGTCGAAGGTTCGATTCCTTTCGTGAGCACCATCTTACTGACGCACCACATTCAACCGATCACCGAGAAGAAGCAGCCATGGCCAAGGGTAAGTTCGAGCGCACCAAGCCGCACGTCAACGTCGGCACCATCGGTCACGTC
>NZ_JAUJUJ010000125.1 GCF_030711595.1 Stenotrophomonas sp. YIM B06876 | reverse complement strand
ACGCCGCCGCCGTGGTGCAGGCTGACCCAGGTGGCGCCGCCGGCGGTGTTGAGCAGCGCGTTGAGCAGCGGCCAGTCGCTCACGGCGTCGGTGCCGTCCTTCATGGCCTCGGTCTCGCGGTTCGGGCTGGCGACCGAGCCGGTGTCCAGGTGGTCGCGGCCGATCACGATCGGGGCCTTGAGCTCGCCGCTTTTCACCATCTCGTTGAAGGCCAGCGCCGCCCTGTGGCGCTCGCCCAGGCCGAGCCAGCAGATGCGCGCCGGCAAGCCCTGGAAGGCGATGCGCTCGCGCGCCATGTCGAGCCAGCGGTGCGTGTGGTGGTTGTCGGGGAACAGCTCCTTGATCTTGGCGTCGGTCTTGTAGATGTCTTCGGGGTCGCCCGACAGCGCCACCCAGCGGAACGGCCCCTTGCCTTCGCAGAACAGCGGGCGGATGTAGGCCGGCACGAAGCCGGGGAAGTCGAAGGCGTTCTTCACGCCCTCGTCGAACGCCACCTGGCGGATGTTGTTGCCGTAGTCCACCGTGGGAATGCCCAGGGCCTGGAAGTCGAGCATGGCCTGCACATGCACGGCGCAGGACTTGGCCGCGGCGGCCTTCAACGCGGCGTGCTCTGCGGGGTCTTTCTGCGCGGCCTTCCACTGCGCCACGCTCCAGCCGGCGGGCAGGTAGCCGTTGATCAGGTCGTGGGCGGAGGTCTGGTCGGTGACCAGGTCGGGCTTGATGCCACCGGCTTTGGCGCGCTTGACCAGCTCGGGCAGGATCTCGGCGGCATTGCCCAGCAGCGCGATCGACACCGCCTCCTTGGCCGCCGTGTGCTGGCGGATCAGGCGAATAGCGTCGTCGATGTCCTTGGCCTGCTTGTCGACGTAGCGCGTGCGCAGGCGGAAATCGATGCTCGACTGCTGGCATTCGATGTTCAGCGACACGGCGCCGGCCAGCGTGGCGGCCAGCGGCTGGGCGNGTGCTGCGCGATCAGTTCGAGCGCGTGGTCGATGTCGCGCGCCTGCTTGTCGACGTAGCGCGTGCGCAGGCGAAAGTCGATGCTCGACTGCTGGCATTCGATGTTCAGCGACACGGCGCCGGCCAGCGTGGCGGCCAGCGGCTGCGCGCCGCCCATGCCGCCCAGTCCGGCGGTCAAGATCCACCTGCCGGCCAGGCTGTTGTCGTAGTGCTGGCGGCCGGCTTCGACAAAGGTCTCGAACGTGCCCTGCACGATGCCCTGGCTGCCGATGTAGATCCAGCTGCCGGCCGTCATCTGGCCGTACATGAACAGGCCCTTGCGGTCGAGCTCATTGAAATGCTCCCAGGTGGCCCATTTGGGCACCAGGTTGGAGTTGGCGATCAGCACGCGCGGCGCGTTCTCGTGCGTCTTGAACACGCCCACCGGCTTGCCCGACTGCACCAGCAGGGTCTCGTCGGCTTCCAGGGTCTTNGTCGTAGTGCTGGCGGCCGGCCTCGACGAAGGTCTCGAACGTGCCCTGCACGATGCCCTGGCTGCCGATGTAGATCCAGCTGCCGGCGGTCATCTGGCCGTACATGAACAGGCCCTTGCGGTCGAGTTCGTTGAAATGCTCCCAGGTGGCCCATTTGGGCACGAGGTTGGAGTTGGCGATCAGCACGCGCGGCGCGTTCTCGTGCGTCTTGAACACGCCCACCGGCTTGCCCGACTGCACCAGCAGGGTCTCGTCGGCTTCCAGGGTCTTGAGCGAGGCCAGGATCTGGTCGTAGCACGCCCAGTTGCGCGCCGCGCGGCCTATGCCGCCGNACAGGCCCTTGCGGTCGAGTTCGTTGAAATGCTCCCAGGTGGCCCATTTGGGCACGAGGTTGGAGTTGGCGATCAGCACGCGCGGCGCGTTCTCGTGCGTCTTGAACACGCCCACGGGCTTGCCCGACTGCACCAGCAGGGTCTCGTCGGCTTCCAGGTCTTTCAGCGATACCAGGATCTGGTCGTAGCACGCCCAGTTGCGCGCCGCGCGGCCGATGCCGCCGTAGACCACCAGGTCCTGCGGGCGCTCGGCCACCTCGGCGTCGAGGTTGTTCTGGATCATGCGGTAGGCGGCTTCGGCCAGCCAGTTCTTGCAAGAGAGCTGGCTGCCGCGCGGCGCGCGGATGACACGGCTGGCGTCGTGGCGCGGGTCGGTGCTGGGCAGGATGGCGTCGTTGGCGTTCA
>NZ_JAUJUJ010000124.1:679-2179 GCF_030711595.1 Stenotrophomonas sp. YIM B06876 | reverse complement strand
CAGCCGTACTTACGGGCGTGGATCATCCAGTCGATAACCGCCGCCCGGCCCTTGTCCTGGAACGAACGCGTGTTCAGCCATGTGCCCAGCTCGTCGAGGATAAGCACGCCGTTGCGGTCCTCGTTATAGGTGTCGGGGTTGCCGTGCCCCATGGCGTGCAGATCGTCGGCCGTGGGCTTGTCGGGGATGCGCACGTAGGTGCAGCGCTTGTAAGGGTGTAGCACTTCGGGCTTGATATCGACGTTGGACGCGACGCGGCGGCCGGTGAAGAGCGCGAGCTGGGCCTGATACACCGCGAACTTGGTTTTGCCCGTGCCGAGCTTGCCCTCGACAGAGTAGACCGGCATATCAACCCACCGCCATTTTGGTGAGGCTGGAGACGTATTTGACGCCAATGACGCACGTCCAATAGGTGCCCAGGCCGGCGACGACAGTGCCGCTGATCGGCGGGAACAACAGGCCGAGCAGCTGGCCGTAAGTGGACGAGAACAGGCCCGCCAACCAGGGCTCAATCAGCGTCATGAAGAACGCCACGCAGCTGATGTAGATGGTGGCCAGCGTGAGCACGGCCGCAAGGCGCGCGGCGATCTTGGCGCCGAACAGCGAGACCAGGAGAGCATAAATGCCCGTGCCGATGGAGCCGAGGAATGCAGCAAGTAATGGCATGGCTTACCCCTGAGAAAACGTGTTGCGCCAGAAGGTGCCGATGGCACCGAAGATGCCGCCCATGACCCATACGAAACCCATGATGTCGTGGAATATGGGCTGGAACTGGCAAACGTCGATTTGCTGCAGCCAGGGCTCAAACGCCGGGAGCGCGATGGGGGAGCAGCCAGATGGCAGCGTGAACGCCCAATTGATTTTGGGCAGCTCAGGCAATACCGATGACGGGGATTTGATGAAGTCGTCGAGTGGCCTTATCGCGGTCTTAGCGTCCTGCTCCGCCGTATCTTCTTTTTCCTTGGGAGTGCCAGCCTCATCGATTTTGCAGGCAGGCGTTCCAGGCAGGCCGCACACCTTAATCTCAGGCTGTTCCGACTCGGTTATTTTGTCACCCTCGTTTATGGTTTGATTGGTGACGTTATTGGTGATATTGGTGGTGTTGTTGACCACAGAGGTAGCGGTCATAACATTGTCCTTGTAGCTGAGCTTTTGCGAGGTGTCCGAAGTCGTCACCTTAGTGCCCGGCTCAGTCACGGACGTGCCAGGAGGGGCCACCGTGGTCGTACCAGGAATGAGCTTGACTTGCTCAGTCGTACTAGTCTTCTCTCCCGGGGCCGTTGCAGGCCCAGTTACCTTGACAGTGGGCTCAGCCGCGCCGAAGGGGTCAATGCCAGCCTTTACGATGCCCTGCTCGACAACCTGGGGCGTGAGCAACGGAGCATCGGGGGCATCCATATATGGCGCGATATCGTCAAGACTTGCAGGCAGTAACGTCGTGCCCGCCCCGGTATTCACCTTGACATGAATCTGAATAGTAATGTCCTGAATAAAAGCGCC
>NZ_JAUJUJ010000124.1:0-572 GCF_030711595.1 Stenotrophomonas sp. YIM B06876 | reverse complement strand
AATAAAAGCGCCGGTGGACTTTAGGCTCGTTCGGACAACGCAAGAATACACCGCACAAGTCAGTACAGAGTAGTTGACATGGGGATAGCCGCTAACACGAGCCCACTCATTTGCAGCACCATACGGGGAGCTAAACCAATTAGGACCGTAAGATTCATTGGAATAGAGATAATCCTTCCATTTGAAATCTTTCTCCAAAAGAAATGGCTTGCCAGGATAATCAGACGCATTGGTATTCATGCGAACGCCGCCATCCATGAGCCAATTAGCGACAAAGGGCGCTGCAACAGAGAGGCCAATACCGACAAGCGGATTAGAGACGACAGCACCAAGGCCGGCGAGAAACGCAGCACGGGTGATAGGCGCGCGAGCTATCGCATCGACAGTCTTTGACGTACCCGCAACAGGCACCTTCACGTTACCAGCCAAGGAAACACCCGTACCGGACTGACTCAACCCCATGTTACCGATCGCAGGTGTTCCGAGCCCCGCAGATGACGTGACTATGGGCGTACCGTTGCCGCCGAAAGTGACCGTGGTCTGATTTCCCACCACCCGGCCCATGAAGGCAT
>NZ_JAUJUJ010000025.1 GCF_030711595.1 Stenotrophomonas sp. YIM B06876 | reverse complement strand
GGCGCTGGCGGGCGGACGCCAGCGCCGGGACGGATCAGTCGATCGCGATGCCGGCTTCCGCCAGTGCCCGGCGCGTGGCGACGTCGCTGGCGACCGTGACCGGACGGGTCAACTCCCACAGGAAGCGCACGCGCAAACCGCTGGCCACCGCGTCCTGCGCGCTCCACAGCACGCAATAGTCGCGGGCCAGTCCGCACACATGCACTTCGGCGATGCCGCGCTCGCGCAGCCAGCCGGCCAGTCCGGTAGGCGCACGCCGGCCGTGGGCATCGTGGTTTTCGCGGAACGCACTGTAGGAATCGACCGCTTCATTGCCGCCCTTGCGCAGGATCATGTCGACCACCGACCAGTCCACGCGCGGGTCCAGCGCCGCGCCCGGCGTGCCCTGCACGCAGTGATCGGGCCACAGCGTCTGCGGCTGGCCGTGCAGGGGGATCACCTCGAACGCCTGCTTGCCCGGGTGCTGGCGGGCGAACGAGGCATGCGTGGGCGGGTGCCAGTCCTGGGTGGCGACCACGGTGCGATAGCGGCGCGCGGCCAGCAGTTGCGCGATCGGCTCGACGACCGCGGCGCCGTCATGGCAGGGCAGGGCGCCGCCGGGCATGAAGTCCGGTTGCAGGTCGATCACCAGCAGCGCCGTGTCGTTGCCGTACATGGCATGTTTCCTGAAGAAAGCGAGGAGCCGAGTGTAAGGCCCTGTCCGTAGTGCCGGGCAGCACCCGGCAGGGGGCGCTTGCGGCAAGGCTCCGGCGCAGCGCTGTTATGCCCTACAAGCAGTCCGGGTGATGCCGGGCAGACGACAGAGCTGGTTTCACAGGAGGCCGCCAGGGCCGGGCGGCGCCCGGCAGCGGTACGTGCGGCATGCCGCGCCAGCGCGCCGGTTGCGCGTTGTGTGCGGGCATGCGCCTACACTTTCCGCACCGGACGACGACAGGCGGAGGGCGCGATGATCCAGTGGTGGGAAGTGGGCCTGCGGCTGCTGCTGGCCGCGTTGCTGGGATCGGTGATCGGCATCAACCGCGGCCGTCTGGAATGGGCCGCGGGCCTGCGCACGCACATGCTGGTGTGCGTGGGCTCGGCGCTGGCCATCATCGTCTCGGCCTATGGTTTTGCCGACGTGCTGCAGCAACCGCACATGATGCTCGACCCCTCGCGCATTGCCGCGCAGGTGATCAGTGGCGTCGGCTTTCTCGGCGCCGGCACCATTTTGTTCCTGCAGCGCGAGCAGGTGATCCGCGGACTGACCACGGCGGCCGGGCTGTGGGCGGTGGCCTCGATCGGGCTGGCGGCCGGGGCGGGACTGTATGCCGCCGCGGGCATGGCCACCGCATTGTTGTGGGCGATCCTGGCACTGCTCAAGCCGCTGGAGCAGCGCTATCTGCACCGCAATTCGATCGGCAACGGGCTGCGGGTGACGCTGGCCCGCGGCTCGTCGCTGGCGCGGCTGGAATCGGCGATTGCCGATTTCCACCTGCCGGTGAAGCGGATCTCGCTGAAACGCCGTGACGACAGCGAGGATCTGGTGGAAATCCACTGTGATGCGCAGCTGCCGCGGGCGCGGCTGCTGGAAGTGGCCGACCAGTTGGCCGACCTGCAGGGGATCACCTCGGTCGGCATGCTGGAGCCCCCGGCGCACCGCTGAAGCGGCCCGGCAGGCGGGGGCGGCGTATTCACGGTCATGGCCAAGTGATGCCAGACTTGCCGCATCGCCTGCCGGAAGCGTGCCGATGGCCTGCTACGAACTGCTCCAGCTGTTTGCGCTGCTGATCGTCGGCCACGCCCTGGCCGACTACCCGTTGCAGGGCGAGTTCCTGGCCCGCGCCAAGAACCGCTTTGCGCCGGTGTCCGGGGTGCCGTGGTACCAGGCGCTGGGCGCGCATGCGCTCATCCATGGCGGCGTGGTGGGCGTCATCACCGGCAGTCTGCTGCTGGGGGTGCTGGAGTTCGCCGCGCACGCGCTGATCGATGACCTCAAATGCGCCAGGCGCATCGGTTTCAATCTCGACCAGGCGCTGCACGTGGGGTGCAAGCTGCTGTGGGTGGCGGTGATCGCGCTCACCGCGGCTCCCTCCGTTTGAAGCTCCAGTCCCCGGTTGTGGCCAGGGCTTCGCCGCCGCGTCAGGCGGCCGCGCCATCGGCGCTGCCGGTCCGCTTCGGAAAGCGGAACGCCGGGCTGGAACGGCCATAGCAGACCGCCCCCGTCTTCCCGGCCCTGCGCGGGTGCATCGGGGTGCAGCCGGGCATCGTTTAATCTTGTCGTCCCCCCGTGTCCGTCGATGCCTGCCGCTGTGCGGCCCGGACCCCCGTTGTGATGGGTTATTGCCTTGCCGTCGATTCAGAACCAGTCTTACGCCACCTCCCTGCGCCTGTCCGTCGCCCCGATGATGGACTGGACCGACATTAGGCATAGTTACAATTAAATCAATTGGTTGCATCATTGTTATGATGGTTTGTTGCACTGATGTGGCTCTTCGTTTGCCAGGACAGCGGCTCATTGATCATGCGACAATGGTTCACCACACCATTCGGCCTGCCTTGAGCGACCATGGAATCCTTGTTTACGGCTGAATCTGCCAATCTCGACCAGTACAAGCAAAGTCTGGTGCGAACCATTGTGTGTGAGTTCCGGTTCCCAACCCTACTTGAACTGGGGGAGGCTAAGCCGCCGATCGACTTTGCTCGATCATTGCGGAAGAGCTACCCCAACTTGGAGCGGGGGAACGAGCTGAGTATTGGCGCGAGTGGAACTGGATCAACCTTTTTCCATGTGTTTCGTTCGATTAAGGGTGGCTGGTCGATCTCTCTGAAGCCGAACTCTGTCGCAATAGAGGGAACGCATTACAAAGGTTTTTCGGAGCTGCTAAAAAGAGCGGCGGAATTGGTCCCGGCGGCCGAGAAAATTATCGATTCAACCTTCTTTACACGAATCGGGTTGCGTTACATCAATGTGATTGACCAACCGGCGGATCCGATAGGGGAAGGCTGGATCAATCCGAGTTTGGTAGCCCCGGTTCTAGAAGGAAATGCCAGGGGAATCAGTGACTATTCTGGCCGACTGGCGGCCGGTGATGAGGAGAAAGGGTTTTTGCTCCAACACGGTCTGCGTTTTGCTGCGGCCGACCTTGATGCCAAGGAGCAGCGGCCGCAGTACGTTATCGATATCGATGTGTACCAGCAGGAAGTGGAAGTCTCAGATAGCATCAGCGTCATTGAGCGCCTTCACTCGTCGGCCTTCCAGATTTTCGATTGGTCGCTCGGTGATGCAGCCAGAAATTTCCTGAGAGGGTGACATGGACTTGTATAGCCCGCCAATGGATACGAACAGTCAATATTGGGGCGGCGCTGCCTCGTACTCGACAGCGCCGCCGCGCCCGAGTGGAGCAGGCACTGAATTAATCAGTCGTTTCCTCTCTGACAACGCCACATTGCGCCGCATTTTTTCTGTTGACGCGCCGACAAGCCTTCTTGAGATGTCTAAGTCAGTAGATGCTGAGGAATCGGACGTCACAGTAGTCGCTAAGGCGAACAATTATTTCAGGCCGAAGGGTAGGGCTGTTGCATCGGGAACGGAGTTTCATGCTTCAGCGCACGACGTTGGAGTGCATCCGGAGCAGGGAGCCTTGGCGAAGGCGTCCAAGTACAGGGCGCAGTTGTTGCAAATACAGGAAAGCGGCTCGCAGATTAGTGATGAGATTCTTGCGCGGCTGAGTATTCTCAATCGCCGTTTGGACCTGCTAGCGCCGCGCGTAACACCGGAGCAGTGGCAGCGGCTTGAGCAATCCGCTGGAATAGCCGAGTCGGCAGCCGACCTCCGCGTCCGCGTCCGCGATGTTCTTCGCGGATGCTAAATGTCGGCTCTCTTTCACTATCCGAAAGATAGGCACGTGCGGACTGAGCGGCCTCGCCAGTTCAAACGATATCAGACCTACAAGCGCGTGTTGAGAACCGAATTCTCCGGCGTGTGTGTCTATTGCCGCGCCCCTAAAATTTCCAATCCCAGCCAGATTTTCACGGTAGATCACTACCGACCCAAGGGGCTGCCGCAGTTCGCAGGTCTTGTAGCCGATTACGGCAATCTGTACTACTGCTGCCACGCTTGCAACTCCCGCAAGGGAAGCTACTGGCCCGCAGATGAGTTGGCTGATCCGCACATAGTCAATCCCTGCGACCATCAGATGGCTTCGCATATGAAGTTCGACGCATCTACTGGTGAGGTGAAGGCGTTCACTCCTCATGGAGTGTGGACCTCCAAGTTGCTTGGACTCAATGATGGAGAAGTGCCAAAGTACAGGCGAGTGACCTTGGCAACTGTTCGTGCTCTGAACAGCCAGTTGGTTGGGCTGGAGATAGATCTTGATCGCGCTAAACGGGCCATTGACGAAGGGAAGCTGCCTGCGACAAGCGAGACTGGTGATTTGATCAGGGAACTCGAGCAGCAGATCGTTAACGTTAGGGAGGCACTCTTAGACTATGGTGTGGGAGTTATTCTGCCGCCTGTTCGGGAATCCATCCTTGGGTTAACTACAGTTCTTCCTTAGCATTATTTATTTCGTGCGAGATCTGGACTTCTCACTAGTTGCCCTCTCGCGCTGCGCCTTCATCAGATGCTTTTTTTGAAGCATTTTTCGGGGTTTCATTCATCTCTCTGGCTATCGATGTAGTTGCGCATGCCACGCTGCGGACAACATATCGGCAGCACTCAGCATTTTCACATTGTGACCACGACACAATAATGTCGCGCGTGCCGTGGGTGACAGCTGCCTTAGGGTCGGACGAGTTGAGGATTTTTCGCTTACCTTGGGCCGGAGAACGCGCGGTTGAGAAATTCGGCGCCGCCGTGACGCTTGATCGCATCGCTGCCGTCATCTCTCTGGGACAGTCGGTCCTCGCTGAGATAGACGGTTTCGACTAGGGCAGAAGATACTCGCGCAGCCGCGTCTGATGGTCGTTCCAAATTGTCTTCAACTTACGCATTGCACCGGAAACGGCCTGCCTCGATATGCCTAACACTCGTGCTATATCAGACTGCGTAAGTCCTTCTTGGTGGAGCATCCAGACGCGTTCTATGAGGCTCGATTTGTTGCGAGCATTGGGTGTCCGTATCCCTGCGTGGACCCGGTCATATGCCAATCGCCGAAGCATATGTTCGTCCGGATGGGGGAGGCCAGGTAGCTCAAGAGCGAATGCTGACCTGGCGAAGTTGTAGACGGCATCCAGCTCGTGCAAGAAAGCCGTCTTGTACCGCATGTCAGTTCGGTAACGAGACTTGGGATCGCTGGGGTCGTGTGCTTCACAGAAGCGGCCGCTCTTGAGTCGGCTGCCTAGCAAATGAGGCGCTTTGGATGTGGCCACCCACCGCATGCTTGGCCGCCAGCACAGCTCGCAACATAGATCATGGCTACCGCCGGCTGCGTGGTCCGGTAAACGCCCCAGAACGGCACTTCCTTCGTGCCGTGGACGAAGCCGTTCAAGTAGTTGTAGAACTTCACGCATCAAGTCGAGCGCTTGGACAAGCGGCCTGGCGCTAGGGGGTAAAACCCCGCTCGTGCTATCGCAGCTGTGAATTGATAGTCGCAAACACTGAATCCAGCGCTCTAACGCAAAGATGGCCCTGTCTGCTGACGCCAAGTTGCTTGGCGGGATCGCAGGACTACTCAGATGGGCGACAGCTGGGATTAGAGCTAGTTGGTCCAGCACGGCTTGTCCAGGTGGGCGCCCGCTGGAAGACGGTCTGTATCCAACAAGTAGTTCCCGGCTCCATTCACCGGAGTAGCAGACGAGTGCAGCTGCGAACGGCTCGTCAACATGCTTCTTCAACAAGCTCCAGATGGAAAAGCGCCGCGACGTAAGCGAGTGCGAATCCGTCATCGCAAGCCCGAAGGCTGACATCCCTGACAAAAGCTGAGGTGGGCACTCCGCGTAGGCATTGATTGCTGTGTTGATGTGGGCGTGGAAAGATTTCATGTCAACCTATTCTGACATAAAACGCTACCCAGCTATTGCGTGTGACGGCCTATCTTTTGCGCAGGCTTACCCAGGATCACGCGAAACATGGACATCCAACAGGCGCTATTCGACAAGTACGGACCGCTGCTCACTTATGCGCAGTTGGCGATCATCTTGGATCGAAGCGAGGCAGGGCTCAAAACCACCCTGAGCAAGAGTACCGGGCATGCGGCGACTGTGTTGAGTGTGGCCAAGGTCAGGATAGGCAACCGAGCATATTTTCGTACTGACCAAGTCGCTGACCTTTTGGAGCGGCCTCAAGTCGCCGGCCCTTCGGTGCAGGCATGAAGACCCTGATGCTTCTTATGGCCGAGTACGGGACTGCACAAATTCCCTTGGCGAAGTGTGCCCCTCTATTTGGTCTAACTCCTGCCGAAGCGGCGAAGCGCGCCATTCGTGCAGCGCTGCCTGTCCCGGCTTTTAGACTGGCGAGCCAGAAATCACCGTGGATCATTGATGCGCCTGCGCTAGCGGCGTATGTAGACCGACAGCGTGAGGCAGCTGAATTGGAGTGGAAAAAGATCCAAAGTGCCAGCGCATCTAGCGCGCACCTGTAGTCGTTGCCGTGATCTTGACTACGTGGCACGACCAGTGCCTGGAAGGACTGTTTCTGAGTCGAGCTGTTCATTGTGCAGTACAGACCGAGGTCCGAATACAAAGTGCATCGGGCGCACTCGACTGTTTGCAGCACGAGCAGACCTTCTCACTCAAGGACACGTTGATCATAGGTCCTGCGCGTGGAAAGACTGTCATTTCGACACCTTATCGAGCGTGTCATTGGAAGCGCCCGAAGGGAGTCAAGTTTCCTCTATTTGTCGAGAAGGGGGTCGCTAAGCTACGCACTTGGAGCGAAACGCGGGACAGCGCTCTATTCGCCGAGCTAGCTGCACTCAATCGCGAGTTGCCAGACGGAGCACGTGCAAGAATTCGTGCACCGCGATTGGACGGCTTCATCAACTTCTGTGCTTTCCTGTCAGGCTGCCTGGCGGTCTCCGACCCAGATGGCTTCCTGTGCGGTGGAACCAACACCGCCAAATCGTGGCGCACGATCGGACGTTATGCGTTTGGTGCGTTTAGACCCCAAGAGGTATCAGTCAAGCGTTACAAACGCTGGATACGCATTGCAATCCGCCTGGGGCTGATTCGGCAAGAGAGGCAGGCGCCTGTGATCAAAAACAGAAAATTTGTCGGGCGCGAGTCACGAAAGTATCTGACGTCAAAGTTCTTCAAGTTGCTAGGCCTACATGGCGCACGCAAGCAGATCCAGAAGGAGCGCGATCAAGACACCCTTCGCGCCATGAAGGAGGCGAGAACGTCTCGTGGAACCGTGGATAGCGTGTCCCGTTGTTCGGGCAAACGGCACTCTCAGCAAGATGCTCCCGCAAAAAATAGTCTTGGTGAAACCACAGCGCCCGACACCAGCGGACCTCCAGGGCCTGGCAGCAGTCGAGATCCATGCTCGACCGGGGTGAGCCGGTCCGCGTCAGCTCGTTCTGCGAGCTATATTGCCGAGATTGCGGGATTCTTTAAGAGCCGAGCCTAGCCTCGGTTCGGGCATACGTGGGCGATAAGCCAGAATGACGAATAAGGGTGCCTAACGGCGCCCTTTTTTTGCAAAATAGGAATGCGAAAACGGCCGTTGGCCCATCTTTCGCAGGGCTGAACGCTCATGTCTAGCTCTGATTAGCGCGTTGTAGTGGAAATCAGATGCAACCCAGCATGGCTACATGTCACCCCGAGCGAACCTAAATGTACCCGCGCTAATCCCCATATATATATGGGATCGTTTTACAAGCTGGAAGCAGAAAAAATGGCCTCAGTGCCAAGGATCTTCCACGCAAGGCGTAATTGTTGGTAACGGGGTAGGCGCGTCCCCTGCACGCTCCAAAGATCAGAACAGTGTGATGAGATTCCCATCACTCAAAGCGCCGGTCGGTGCAGCCATATTCTTGCCGAAACGCTATTCGGTCGCCGTGCTCTCGCAATCCTGGACTCACTTGTTCGTCGGACAAGCTGGATGGACTTGCTTGCCTCGCAAGGGATCAGCAGAAGAACGGCGCGGGGACCCAGCTCCAGGCGTTCTCCCTCCTGTAAAATTGATGGGCGCATACGGGGATTCCACGCAGTGTTCCAACAGACCTTCAAGAACATCGACGACATCCTGCACAAGGATGCCGGTTGCACCAGCGAACTCGACTACACCGAGCAGTCCTCATGGCTGCTGTTCCTCAAGTACCTGGACGCGCTCGAACGCGACAAGGCGCTCGAAGCCGAACTGGAAGGCAAGGCTTACAGCTTTCTGCTGGAACCGACATACCGCTGGGAAAACTGGGCAGCGCCCAAGGACGGAGACGGCAAATTCGATCACAACAAGGCGATGACCGGCGATGATCTGCTCGCCTTCGTCAACGGCAAGCTGTTCCCGTACCTGCATGGCTTCAAGGCCAAGGCCAGCGGGCCGCAGACGCTGGAATACAAGATTGGCGAGATCTTCGGTGAAATCAAGAACCGCATCCAGTCTGGCTACAACCTGCGCGATGTGATCGAGCGTGTCGATGAGCTGCGCTTCGGTACCCACAGGGAGAAGCACGAGCTCTCGCACCTGTACGAAGCCAAGATCAAGAACATGGGCAACGCCGGGCGCAACGGCGGCGAGTACTACACGCCGCGTCCGCTGATCCGCGCGATGATCCAGGTCATCGACCCGAAGGTCGGCGAGACCATTTATGACGGGGCCTGCGGTTCGGCCGGATTCCTCTGCGAAGCGTTCGATTATCTGAGCAGCAAGCCCAACCTGTCCACCAGCGACAGCAGCACGCTGCAACGCGAGACCTTGTTCGGCAAGGAGAAGAAGAGCCTCGCCTATGTCATCGGCATCATGAACATGATCCTGCATGGCATCGAGGCGCCGAACATCGTCCACACCAACACGCTGGCCGAGAACCTCGCCGACATCCAGGAGAAGGACCGCTTTGATGTCGTGCTGGCCAACCCGCCGTTCGGCGGCAAGGAACGCAAGGAGATCCAGCAGAACTTTCCGATCAAGACCGGCGAGACCGCGTACCTGTTTCTGCAGCACTTCATCAAGTCGCTGCGCGCGGGCGGCCGCGCCGCCATCGTCATCAAGAACACCTTCCTGTCCAACACCGACAACGCCAGCGTGTCCTTGCGCAAGCTGCTGCTGGAAAGCTGCAACCTGCACACCGTGCTCGACTGCCCCGGCGGCACGTTCCTCGGTGCCGGGGTGAAGACCGTGGTGCTGTTCTTCGAGAAGGGCGCGCCGACGCGCAAGACCTGGTACTACCAGCTCGACCCGGGCCGCAGCATGGGCAAGACCAACCCGCTCAATGATGCGGACCTGGTCGAGTTCGTGGCCTTGCAGAAGACGTTTTCCGATTCGCCGAAGAGTTGGAGCGTGGAGGCGACCGGCTTCGATCAGGCGACCTTCGATCTGTCGGTGAAGAACCCGGATGGCGGCGAGGAAGTCGTGCATCGCAGCCCGCAGGAAATCATGGACGAGATTGCGGCGCTGGATGCGGAGAGTGCGGGAGTGCTGGCGAGCATTCGGGCATTGCTATGAAGGCCGGATGGCAGCTAAAGCCCTTCGAGGAATGCATCGAAAAAGTGGTTTACACGACGAAGGTCCAACGCAAGGACTTCCTGGACGACGGTGCTTATCCAATCGTTTCGCAAGAAGACGCGTTCATCAACGGCTATTGGGATAACGAGGCTGATCTCTTCAAGGTGACGACGCCCATCGTGATCTTCGGTGATCACACCAAGGTTCTGAAGTATGTCGATTTCGACTTCGTGCTTGGGGCCGATGGTGTGAAGTTGCTGCAGTCACGAGAATTCCTATCGCCGAAGTACTTCTTTTATCAGCTCCAGGCAGCCAATCTCGTCTCACTCGGATACGCCCGTCACTACAAGCTACTCAAAGAGTTGAAGATCGTCTATCCGGCTCGCTCTGAGCAGCAGCGGATCGTCGGCATCCTCGATGAAGCGTTGGCGGGCATTGCCACCGCAAAAGCCAACGCCGAAAAGAACCTCAGGAACGCGCGCGATCTATCGGATGCGCTGATCCAATCTTTGTTCCCGCATGACTCGAATGCGCCTGCCGAACACACTCTTGAAGAATTGAGCGAATCAATCGTTGATTGCGAACACAAGACCGCGCCGACTCAGGACTCCGGAATTCCCTCTATTCGCACTCCTAATATCGGCAGAGGAAAGTTGCTGCTTGAAGGTGTCTATCGGGTGTCTGACTCAACCTACAAAGAGTGGACGCGCCGAGCGGAGCCGCGCCCTGGCGACCTGATTTTGGCTAGGGAAGCACCTGCAGGGAACGTAGCGGTAATCCCTGAAGGGATGAAGGTCTGTCTTGGTCAACGGACGGTTCTTATTCGGCCAAAGAAGAATGCTTTCGATTCAACCTACCTTGCATACCTGCTTCTTCAGAAAAACAGTCAGCGTAGATTGCTTGCGCATTCCCGTGGGGCAACGGTGCAGCACATCAACGTGAAAGACATAAGGGCGTTCCGACTAGCTGACGTTCCGTCACTGGACGAGCAGAAGGCGGTTGTTGTGCAGGTCGAGGACTTATTAGCAAAAGAAGCACATCTCGTTTCCCTCTACCACCGTAAATTCACCGCCCTCGACGCCCTCAAGCAATCCCTGCTTCACCAGGCCTTCTCCGGCCAGCTTTGATGTGTCGCTTCGGCGTTGTGCTGACGGGGCGATGCGTCGCCGTGTGTAGTGCGGCGACCAGTTACTATCGTCCTGTCTATCAGGGGGATAGCTACGCGTGAATGAAGCCGAGACCCGGGCCGAGCATATCGACCCCGCCTTGAAAGCGGCCGGCTGGGGCGTGCTCGAAGGCAGCCGCGTCCTGCGCGAAAGCCAGTGCGTGATCGCGCCCGGCCGCCTGCAGGGCAACGGCCAACGCGCCCGAGCCGAGATTGCCGACTACGTGCTGGTGTACCGCAATACCAAGCTGGCGGTGATCGAGGCCAAGGCCTGGGACAAGCCGCATACCGAAGGCGTCGGGCAGGCCAAGCAGTACGCCGCCAAGCTGGCGGTGCGCTTCACCTATGCCACCAACGGCCAGAAGATCTATGCGATCGACATGGCAACCGGCGCGGAGGGAGACGTTGCCGCGTTTCCCGGCCCCGAGGAGTTGTGGGCGCGTACCTACGCCACGGCCAACGCCTGGCGCGACCGCTTCGCCGCCGTCCCGTTCGAGGACAAGGGCGGCACGTGGCAGGGCCGCTACTACCAGGACATCGCCATCCAGCGCGTGCTCGATGCCATTGCCGAAGGTCGCGACCGCATCCTGCTGACGCTCGCCACCGGCACCGGCAAGACGTTCATTGCATTCCAACTGGCGTGGAAGTTGTTCCACAGCCGCTGGAACCTCGCGGACTGGAAGAACGAGGACGAGCCCACCCGCCGCCCGCGCGTACTGTTCCTGGCCGACCGCAACAACCTCGCCGACCAGGCCTACAACGCGTTCACCGCATTCCCCGAGGATGCACTGGTGCGCATCGCCCCGGATGAGATCCGCAAGCAGGGCCGCGTACCGAAGAACGGCAGCATCTTTTTCACCATCTTCCAGACCTTCATGAGCGGGCCGGGGGAGACGCCGTACTTTGGTGACTACCCGCCGGACTTCTTCGACTTCATCGTCATCGACGAATGCCACCGTGGCGGTGCGAAGGACGAGAGCAGCTGGCGGGAGATTCTGGAGTACTTCAAGCCGGCCGTGCAGTTGGGTCTCACGGCCACGCCCAAGCGCCACACCAACGCGGACACCTACGCGTATTTCGGCGAGCCGGTATACAGCTACTCATTGAAGGAAGGCATCAACGACGGCTTCCTGACGCCCTTCAAGGTCAAGCAGTTCGCCACCACCATCGACGACTACACCTACACCCCCGACGACGCCGTGGT
Organism: Stenotrophomonas sp. YIM B06876; assembly: GCF_030711595.1. Taxonomy (GTDB): domain Bacteria; phylum Pseudomonadota; class Gammaproteobacteria; order Xanthomonadales; family Xanthomonadaceae; genus Stenotrophomonas. Next base: position 36,249 of record NZ_JAUJUJ010000025.1, on the reverse strand, counting down.
GGAGGGCGAGGTGGTGCCAGGCAAGCGCTACACGGAAAGCGACTTCAACCGTGTCATCGTGATTCCTGAGCGCGAGGCTTACCGCGTCAAGATCTTCATGGACCTGATCGACCAGCGCGAAAAGACGCTGGTGTTCTGCGCCACCCAGGAACACGCGCTGATGGTGCGTGATCTGATCAACCAGTCCAGGATCAGCTCCGACCCCATGTACTGCGTGCGGGTGACGGCGAACGATGGCGAGCGCGGCAACCAGCACCTGCGCGACTTCCAGGACAACGAGAAGACCATCCCGACGATCCTGACCACGTCGCAAAAGCTCTCAACCGGCGTCGACGCCCGCAACGTGCGCAACATCGTGCTGATGCGGCCGATCAATTCGATGATCGAGTTCAAGCAGATCATCGGTCGCGGCACCCGCCTGTACGACGGCAAGGATTTCTTCACCGTCTACGACTTCGTGAAGGCACACCACCACTTCAGTGACCCGGAGTGGGACGGCGAGCCGATCGATCCGGAGTCGCCGCGTCCGCGCACGCCAAACGATGGCGCCGATCCGGAGCCGCCACGCGGGCCGAAACCGCTCGAACCACGGCCAGTGAAGATCCAGGTCAAGCTGGCAGACGGCAAGGCACGCCAGATCCAGAGCATGATGGCCACGACATTCTGGAGCGCAGACGGCAAGCCGATGTCGGCCGCGCAGTTTCTCGAAAGCCTGTTCGGCACGTTGCCGGAGTTCTTCAAGGACGAAGATCAGCTGCGGAAGATATGGAGCGAGCCTGCCACCCGTAAGGCGCTGCTGACGGGGCTGGGCGAGAAAGGCTTCGGCCGCGACGCGTTGGCCGAAATGCAGAAGGCCATCGAGGCCCAAGACAGCGACCTGTTCGATGTGCTGGCTTACGTGGCCTATACGCGTCCGCCGATCACGCGCGAGGAGCGTGCGGTCATGGCCAAGGCGAGCATCAGTACCAGCTACCAGAGCAACCGCCAGCTGGCGTTCCTGGAGTTCGTACTTGGCCACTACGTGGACCAAGGGGTCGACGAGCTTGATCTCGACAAGCTGTCACCGCTGTTGCGACTCAAGTACCACGCCATCTCCGATGCGGCTGCTGATTTGGGTACGCCCGAGCAGATCCGTAACGTGTTCATCGGGTTCCAGAAGCATCTCTACCAAGAGCGGGTGGGTAGCTCTCGCTCTTGATTAGACTTCGACAGGGCGCGTCATCTCGACCGTACTATTGGACGAGGTAAAGTAGGCCGCTAGGAATGTGCCGACGCTGGCTGAGCGGATGGAGCTGGCGACCTTCCTACGTACCACCAGCTGCAAAGGCCTGCATGTGGCGGTGCATTGAACACGGGCTGCAGCTGGAGCCTCGTGAAAAAAAAAGGCTTCGCCCGCCCCTTCCCTGAGGTGCGTATCTTTGAAATTTTGCCAAGATCGCCCAAGAGTCGGACTGCTGCCGCCTAGCCTCGCTAGGACACAAGGTACAGCTCGGCCGGCATCCCAGGTAATCAACCTGGATCGCGCTAGGCCGCCGTCGCACCTTGTGAAGCGGGCCGATGCGGAGCGCGACAGCGCTTGGGAGACGGCAGCGGCTAACCCACGAACCCGCCCCCGCCCGTGGTGGAACTTGGCCGATGACTGACCTGCTCTCAGCGCGTCGTGCAGCCCTTGAAGCCCAGTGGCTTCTGGAGGCTCGCCGGCTTCAGCTGCATGCTGAGTTGGCCATCCGCCTGCAAGATCCGCTGGGAGATGCTGACAAGGCCCTGCTGCAGCGTGCTGCAACCCGTATAGACAGCTGGGAGCGCGGCCCCTGCAGCCAGCTGTATATCTGGGCGTGGCGGCGCATCCTGCGACGGCCAGCCGAGCGGATTACCCGCTACATCGTCGAAGACCGTTACGGCCTAGGCAACGCGCTGGCTCAAATCAGCCCGCTACTAGAAGGGGGCCGATCCACACCGGATAGTGGGAGAATTGGTTCCCCTCCTCCATCGTTCTAGCCCTTCTTCCCGCGCCCGCGCGGTGCGGGCTGGTCTTTCGCCTCGCCGGCTGCAGCGCGCTGCGTGGCCAACTTGCTTCGACTTAACATTCCTGAGCAGGAGCCGGCGGACCCGAGACTGCGGTGACCGCTTTTGGCACAGTGCCAAGGTGCTCTAGCGTGTCAATTAACGCCCTAGGAATTTGCCACTATCTGTATACGGCAGCTTCCCAAAATTGCGGCCGCCGCAATTTTGAAGTTCTACAAATCGGGTTGCCCTAGCCGCCCAAGTACTGACTTAGCCGGTTTACTCGCATCATGAATCAGCAGCCCGACGCTCGCGGGAACATGCGGGCAAGTCAGCCAGAGTGGGATGTTGAAGCTACACGGCTTTCATGCGCATCGCGCTACCCCTCATGGTGCATCGCAATTGCATCGCACCAAAATTGCGGCGGCCGCAATTTTGGCTGAGCATTCTTGGCGTGTGAGGTGGCTGTCATGAGGGCGGCAGTCATCGGTGCCTACGGCAATCCATCCGGTTTGGGCCACTCCTAGGGATAGGTGGAGGGTTATCGGGCGTAGGCGACGGCGGCAGCATGTTTCCAAGCTGCAGCTTTCTGCCGCTGCTGTTCGGGACGACTCAGTCCAGTTCATGGGACTAGCCCACGGAGAAGTGGTTCCAGAAGCACTTCGGACCCGAGCACGAAGAGTTCGAAAATTCGTCCGACGTCTGAATTCGCTCGCGCGGAAAAGCCGCTACGCCGGAGTCCGCGGTGCCTACGCTGATGCGGCTAGATCACGGTCAAGGTAGTTCCAAAATTGCGGCAGCCGCAATTTTCGGCAGACCAAAAGCTCGGCGAGGAAGCGTTCCCCAGGTCCAGAAACACCTGCATCGAGTCTCGTTGGGGGGACGCGCTGAAACTCAGGCACAGGGGATGTTGAATCAGACCAGCAAAGACTCGCGAAAGCGAAAAGCCCACAGCCAAAGATAGTGGAACATAAAGGGTGTGATGCGGTAGTCGCGCTTTGCGACACTAAGAATCTAATTTCATTCGCTTTATTCTGTATCACAGCCAACGCCCTTCCGTGTCACAAGCGTGACACACCATGGCAAAACAACTTCCGGGCCTTCGCGTGTCCGACGAGCTACACGCCCAGGCCATCAACGCGGCCAAAGAGCGGGGTATGACCCCGGCCGCTTACCAGCGGGAAGCCTTACGGGCCTACCTGAAGCAGGGAGAACAAAAGGACGACATCGAGCACTTGGAGGCCCGGTTTGTGGCCACGTTGGGGCGCCTGTCCAAAGACATTCGGATTGCCCGCAACGATGTTCACGTGTGCATTGCCTTCATTGACACGTTCGCCAGGTCATACCTGTTGCACACGCCGCCGATCCCGCCCGAGGCGGTACAGGCTTCGGCCGCAGCCGCCGATGTCCGCTACGACCGGTTCCTTCGGGAAGTCGCGAAGGGCCTTCATGGCGATACGGGTCTGTTCGAACGAATGGCCCAGGTCATCGGCGACGACCACGGCGACGGCGACGGCGAAGACGGGGAGGGTGCCTGATGAAAATTGCGGCAGCCGCAATTTTGGATGCCCCTAGGCGAACGCCGGGCCTGACCGATGGGGGCGGGCCACACCCACTGAAAGTTGTGGTTACCACAACTTTGAAGGGCTACCCGGCCCCCGGGTGGAGACTTCGCCAGGGATCAACCGATAATTGCGGCTGCCGCAATTTTGAGGGGCTACCGGAGCGTCTCCGTGGACTCCCTCGCGGGCTAATGGGGCACCCAGATTGGCACTTCTTAGCAACGGCGGGAAGATTTCGCCAGACCACGAATTAGCGTGCCCGCTCTTTCTTTCCAGGGTAGTCCAATACCTACAGGCTACAGCGGGGAGTTCCTCTTGAGCACTTCGTCAGAGGACATCAACCTCTTCTAACAGCAACGATCGGTGCAACTTGCAATCCGACCGGTTCGGCCTCGCCTAGGGATAGGCGAGGTGCTGGCGGCCAGCAACGGCGATTCCCCGCCGCGCCTGGGCAGCTCCACCCAGCAAAACGCTGTCAGGGAACCCAAAGTTGCGGCGGCCGCAATTTTGACTGATCTAAGTAGGGCGACGGCGGATGAAGTCGCTATCAGAAACAAGGCAGTCAAACAGAGCCTGAGAGTGTCATCTGGGCCCCGTGGCCCGGACACTGTTGGGCTATTGCTCTATAGGAGTTCGGTTAAGCCCGTTGAACTTTTCGTAGTCAACTTGAAGTCCGCTCCAGAAGCCGGGCGATGTGCCAAGGAATGCTGCGAGGGCTGAATCGATATGGGGTGTCACGGCTAGCTTCCCCTTCAGAAGCATCGAAGCCTCAGCAATAGTCACGCCTATTGCCGGGCTGAGTTCTGGGACACCGATCCCCATCGGCACCATGAACTCAGCCTCAAGAATTTCGCCAGGATGCGGGTAAGGAATTTCGCGCATTAGTGACACCTGCTGAGAAGGGGCACACGTTTTTCTTTAAGTGTGTGCAAGGTTGGCTGAATAGGCTTATCGCGCTTTGATGTCTTCCGGACGGAGGTTCGCATAGCGCTTTAGCGTGGCCCAACTGTCGTGGAGGGTGAACAGTGCGACTTCTTGGATGCTGTAACCCGCTTCGAATAGCCGGCTGGTGGCCTCGTGTCGCAAGTCGTGGAAGCGCAAATCTTTGATGCCCAACACTCGGCATGCGCGCGTGAATGCCGCGCCGATGGACTTAGGTTCGTAGGGGAAGACCAGTGGATCCTCGGTGCCGTCAGGCAGCTTGTGTCGAGGTTGGGCATTGATGATGTCGAGCGCAGGTTGCAGCAGGCGGAACGTGCGATCGTTGCCCAGTTTTTTCGTTGGGTGCTTCACGTCGCGCAGCCGCGCCACGCCCTTTGCTGTGTCGATGTCTTCCCAGCGCAGTCGGGTGATTTCTTCCTGCCGACGCGCGCTCAGGATGGCAAACCACATCACGTCGTGCATGGGGATCTGTGCACGCATATCGCGGTGTGCGAAGTGGTCCTCAAGCGCGACGAGTTCAGCCGGCGTAGGTCGGCGATCGCGTTGTTTCGGCTTGCCGATGGATCGGCTGTTGCGCAGATACTCCGCAGCTTCATCCAAGGCCTGCATCGGCACCGGCACTTGCAGAGCCACCCGTGCCGCCCGCAACACCTGGCGAAGCCAGATTAGGTCGTTTGCTGCAGTGGCGGGCCCGGCGCCGGCCACGCGCCGGGCATGCGTGTACGCGATGAAATCCACTTGCGCGAGTTTGTCGACCCGCTTTCCGGCCAGCGCCCCGGCTTTGATCCGCGCCAGGTCGGCGCGCTTCGATCTTCCCCAGGGGTTGTCTGGCCTTTCTTGAGCTTGGTACCACTCGATCATCTGTTCGACCGTCATCCGCGCGCCAAGGGTTTCCCCGCGCGCCCGCTGGCCGGCCAGCTCGGCTTCACGGCGAGTCGTCCATTCTTTGGCCAAGGCTTTGGTCGAGAAGGTCTCGGCTTCTGAGTGCACGATCTTTCCGTCGCGCTTGAGCCGGATTTGTGCGGTGTATCCTGTGGAGCCGTCCGCGCGCCGGCGTGATGTGATCGTTCCCATCGGTGCTACAAGCCTCCATTTGTAGCGCCGACTGTAGCACTGCAGCTGGGGTAACGCCCCGAAACCCCCGGAAATAGGTGAACAATGCAAGTTGTTGAAGTTTCGTCAGAATTGTCTGAAAAGCCCCGGAAGCCTTACGTTCTAGATGGTTTGAGGCTATGCGTGGCCCCGATGATGGACTGGACCGATCGCCACTGCCGGGTGTTCCACCGGGTGCTGGCGCCGGGTGCGCGGCTGTACACCGAAATGGTGCATGCCAATGCGGTGATTCACGGCCATCGCGAGCGGCTGCTGGGCTTCGATGGGGCCGAACACCCGCTGGCCCTGCAGCTGGGCGGCAGTGAGCCGGCCGTGCTGGCGCAGGCCGCGCGCATCGCCCAGGACTGGGGTTATGACGAGGTCAACCTCAACTGCGGCTGTCCCTCCGACCGCGTGCAGGCCGGGCGTTTCGGCGCCTGCCTGATGCGTGAACCGGCGCTGGTGGCCGAGTGCGTAGCCGCGATGGTGGCCGCGGTGGACATCCCGGTCACGGTCAAATGCCGGCTGGGGGTGGATGAGGACAACGACTACGACCGGTTCCGCGCGTTTGTCGACCAGGTGGCCGCGGCCGGCGCCGGCCTGTTCATCGTGCACGCCCGCAACGCATGGTTGAAGGGCCTGTCGCCCAAGGAAAACCGCGAGGTGCCGCCGCTGCGCTACGACTGGGCGCACCGGCTCAAGCGCGAGCGGCCGGAGCTGCAGGTAGTGCTCAATGGCGGCCTGGCCACGGTGGAGACCGCGCAGGCACAGCTGCCGGCCCTGGACGGGGTGATGCTCGGACGCGCCGCCTACCACGATCCCTACGTGCTGCATGCGTTGGAATCGGCGCAGACCGGCGCGCCGCTGCAATCGCGTGAAGCGTTGTTGAGCGCCTTCGCCCCGTATGCGCAGGCGCAACTGGCCCAGGGCGTGGCGCTCAAGCACATGACCCGGCACGTGCTCGGGTTGTTCCATGGACAACCCGGCGGACGCGCATTCAGGCAGATCCTGAGCGAAGGCGCGCACCGCCCCGGGGCGGGCTGGGAATTGCTCGAGCAGGCATTGCAGGTCACCCGCTACCAGGGGGAGCGGATCGCGGGCTGACGGTTTGGCGCACGGCGGGGGTGATATCGTTCAACTAGCTGAACGCAGGTTGGGGGTGGGCGGATGAGTTCAGACCGGATTCACCCCTAAAAATCAAGAATTTGCGTCGATTTCGTGAGTTCTGTGAAAGTTTCCGGCGCGGCCGGTTTTACAGATTTTGAACGTTCCGTTGCAGTTCGTTAGGATCAGACCATGCCTTCCGCTTTCCGCTATCGCCCCGTCCTTGCCGTTGTCGCTGCGCTTGTCGCAGTCGGGACCGGAGTGGCGCCAGCGATGGCGCAGCGGGTACGAGATGAGGCCCTTGGAGCCAATGAAGCGCGCGCCCAGGCGCCTGAGCGCTCGTTGTCCGATGCGGTACGCCGGGTGCAGCGCGAAACCGGTGGTCGCATTCTCGGCGCCGAGCGCGTGCCCTACGACGGGCGCGACATCAACCGGGTCAAATTCATGGATGACCGCGGACGGGTGCGCTATATGGACGATCCGGCGCCAGCACGGTCCGCGCCCCAGGCCCCGCATCCGGCCGAGAGGCCACCACGCGGCGCTAACCCCTGAACAGCGATAGTCCGCGTCAACCCCATATCCGCCGGCGCCTGCCGGCCAAAGAAACTAGGGAGAGTTCATGCGTATCCTTCTGGTCGAAGACGAAGCCCCGCTGCGGGAAACCCTGGCGGCACGCCTCAAGCGCGAAGGCTTTGCGGTGGATGCGGCCCAGGATGGCGAGGAAGGCCTGTACATGGGCCGCGAAGTGCCGTTCGACGTGGGCATCATCGATCTGGGCCTGCCCAAGATGTCGGGCATGGAACTGATCAAGGCCTTGCGTGACGAAGGCAAGAAGTTCCCGGTGCTGATCCTGACCGCCCGTTCCAGCTGGCAGGACAAGGTCGAGGGCCTGAAGCAGGGCGCCGACGATTACCTGGTCAAGCCGTTCCATGTCGAAGAGCTGCTGGCCCGCGTCAACGCGCTGCTGCGGCGTGCGGCGGGCTGGAGCAAGCCGACCCTGGAATGCGGCCCGGTGGCGCTGGACCTGGCGGCCCAGACGGTGAGCGTCAGTGGCAGCAATGTCGATCTGACCCGTTACGAGTACAAGGTGCTGGAGTACCTGATGATGCATGCCGGCGAGCTGGTGTCCAAGGCCGACCTGACCGAGCACATCTACCAGCAGGACTTCGACCGCGATTCGAACGTGCTGGAAGTGTTCATCGGCCGCCTGCGCAAGAAGCTGGATCCGGACGGCGAATTGAAGCCGATCGAAACCGTGCGGGGTCGCGGCTACCGCTTCGCCATTCCCCGCAACGAAGGCTGAGTCTGTTCGAGGCGCCGGGATCGCAGTGGGTCGTCTATGGCTATTCCGGCGCTGGCGGCCGCGCTCGTTGCAGGCGCGGCAGTTGCTGGCCGCCAGCGTGGGCCTGGTGGCGTTTCTGGCGCTGGCCGGCTATGCGCTGGATGCGGCCTTTGCCGACACCGCCGAAGCCAACCTGCGTGAGCGCCTGAAAAACTATGCCACCGCCTATGCCGGGGGCATCGACTTTACCCGCGACCGCTCGCTGTACATCCGCGAGCAACCGCCAGATCCGCGTTTCGATGTACCCGGCAGCGGTCTGTACCTGCAGGTGGTGATGCCCGGCGGCCACGGCAATTCGATGTCGGCCGAGGGGCCGATCCTGCCCGAGGTCAGCGACCGCCTGTTGCCGCCACGCCACGAGATTTTCGAAGGGCCGTTGCCGATCACCCAGATCGACGGCAGCCCCGGCAAGGTCTATCGCTACGGGCTGGGCCTGATCTGGGGCGGCGATGGTGTGCCCGAAGCTGAATTTCCCTACACCATCTATGTGATGGAGGATGCGCGCGCGATGGGCGCGCAGCTGCGTGTGTTCCGCGGCCGGGTGTGGTTCTGGCTGGGAGTCACCGGCGTCATCCTGCTGCTGCTGCAGACCTTCGTGCTGCGCTGGAGCCTGCGGCCGCTGCGACGCGTGATCAACGAGTTGACCAAGGTGCAGCGCGGTGAAAGCGAGCGCATGAGCGAGCAGCATCCGCGCGAACTCGAGCCGCTGACCGAAAGCATCAATGCGTTCATTGAAAGCGAGCGCGAGAACCTCGACCGCCAGCGCAATACCCTGGCCGATCTGGCGCACAGCCTGAAAACGCCGCTGGCGGTGTTGCGTACGCAGCTGGACAGCGGCCAGAGCAGCGAAGCGGAGCTGCGCGAGGAAATCGACGTGCAGCTGCGCCGCATGAACAACCTGGTGTCCTACCAGTTGGCACGGGCCGCTTCCAGCGGCCACAAGCTGTTCTCCGCGCCGGTGCCGATCGAGGCCAGTGCCGAGGAGATCGTGCGCGGGCTGGAGAAGGTCTACGTCGCCAAGGGCGTGCTGTGCGAATTCGAGGTCGATCCGGGAGTCAAGTTCTATGGCGAACCGGGCGACCTGCAGGAGCTGCTGGGCAATCTGCTGGAAAACGCGTTCAAGTGGGCCAAACGACGCGTGCTGCTGACGGCGCGGGCGACACCGGCCGCGCCCGGGCGCCGCGCCGGCCTGATGCTGGCCGTGGATGATGACGGCCCCGGCATTGCCCCGGACGATATCGCCAAGGTGCTGCAGCGCGGCGTGCGCGGCGACGAGCGGGTACAGGGCCACGGCATCGGCCTGTCGATCGTGCAGGACCTGATCAAGGACTATCGCGGCGAGTTGCAGGTCAAGCGTTCGCCCGAACTCGGTGGCGCCCGCTTCGAAGTCAGCTTGCCGCCGGGCCTGTAACCACCGTCAGTGCGCGGGCGCGGGCGCGGCAGCAAACGGCGGCGGGCCATAGAAACGACGCAGATGCGCGGCCACTTCCGGCATCTCCTGCTGCAGGATCTGCGGAGCGGAGAAGTGGTATTCGCTGACTACGGCAAAGAATTCTTCCGGTGCCTCGGCCGCATACGCATCCACGCCGCAGTGACGGCCGGCTTCCACGTCGGCGCGGAAGGCGTCGTAACAGCGCTGGAAATCGTGGGCCCACTGCCGCTGCCAGTCGCGCGGTAGCGGCGGGGTGCCATCCAGCGCGCCGTCGAGTGCATCGATCTTGTGCGCCATCTCGTGCACCGCCACGCAGAAGCCGGCGTGCGGATCGGCGATATCGGCCTGCACATCGGCCCAGGACAGGATCAGCGGGCCACTGCCCCATGCCTCGCCAATCAGTTCGTCATCCCATTCGTGCAGCACCCCGGCCGCGTCCACGTGGCTGCGGTGCACGCGGAACGCATCGGGATAGACAATCATCTGGCTCCAGCCATGCAGCCCCTCGCCGCCGAATTCGACCAGCGGCAGGCAGCACAGCNGCTGCGGTGCACGCGGAACGCATCGGGATAGACAATCATCTGGCTCCAGCCATGCAGCCCCTCGCCGCCGAATTCGACCAGCGGCAGGCAGCACAGCAGCGCCAGCAGCAGACGCTGGCGCCCATCCAGTTCCAGCCCGGCAACCGGGGTGATCTGTTTTTCATGCAGGAACCGGGTGGTCAGCATCCGCAGGCGCTGCTCGCGGTCCGGATCAAGGCCGTGCGCCCATGGGCAGCTGCGGATCACCTCGCGCCACAGGACGTCGTCAATCGCCGCAGGGGCCCGCTGCAGCCAGCGCCACAGACGTTGGATCAGCGGAACATTCCCGGCAGGAACCGGTGCCACTTGGGCGCGCGCAGGCGCGGCATCAGCTCGTCATCCCCGCCGCCGCTGTGCGCGGCCGCCGGTTTGGCCGGCGGGCTTGAGGGGGTGTTGGCCAGATTGACCGCGGCCGCCGGCGTGGCGATCCGTTCCACTTCGCCCGGGGAATAGCTGCAACCGGTATGGGCGTTGCCGCTGAGCGCATCGGAGGCATGCGCTGCCACCGGCGCCATCAACAGGATCAGGCAATGGGCAAGGTGGCGCATCGTCGACATCCAGAGCGGGTGAATTGCCGATTCTAGCCTGCTTTCCCACGCGGATTGGAAGCCGTGCTGGGCGCTCCGCTGCGCTTGCCGCATACTTTTGACGTTAATCCGATGGAAGCTTGCCGTGGACGACCGCGAACTGCTAACCAAACTGGGAGCAGGACCTCTGTCCGGCGATGCGCTGGCGCGCGAGCTCGGGCAGACCCGGGCCGCGGTATGGAAGCGTATTCAGGGATTGCGCGCAGCCGGTGTCGCCATCGACGGCCGCGCCGGCGAAGGCTACCGGCTGCAACAGCCGCTGCAATTGCTGGATGCCGTGCAGATCCGCCAGCAGCTGGGCGCGGCTGCGCTCGCGGCGCTGGGCGAGCTGGAAATTCTATGGACGGTGACCTCCAGCAACAGTGAATTGCTGCGCCGCGGCACGCCTGTGCGCGGGGTGGACGTGCTGCTGGCCGAGCGCCAGACGGGCGGGCGCGGGCGTCGTGGCCGGCAGTGGGCCTCGCCGCTGGCCGCACATGTCTATCTGTCGCTGTCGCGCGGATTCGGCGGTGGCTTGTCGCGCATGGGCGGGCTCAGTCTGGCGGTCGGCGTGGCGGCGGTGGAGGCGCTGCGCGCGCAGGGATTTTCCGGGGTCGCGCTGAAGTGGCCCAACGACCTGGTGGTGGCCGGTCACAAACTGGGCGGGTTGCTGGTGGAGGGCGGCGGCGAGTTCGCCGGCCCGGCGCGCGCGGTGATCGGGCTCGGCTTGAACGTGCGCATGCCGGCGGCCGTTGCCGGCGACATCGGCCAGCCGTGGACCGATCTGGGCACGCTGGCGGGTGCGCCGGTATCGCGCAATGCGATTGTCGCCGCGCTGCTGTCGAGCCTGCTGCCGGCATTGGAGCAGTTCGATGCCGAGGGGTTGGCGCCGTTCCTGCCCCGCTACGCGGCCATGGATGCGTTGCAGGGCCAGGCGGTCAGGGTCGAGGAGGGCGGGGTATTCCATGATGGCCAGGCCTGCGGTCTGGCCGAGGATGGGGCGTTGCGGGTGCGCACCGCCCACGGCGAGGTCCGGTTCCATGCCGGGGAAGTCAGTGTGAGGGCGGTATGAGCGACTGGTTGTTCGATCTGGGGAATTCGCGCTTCAAGTTCGCGCCGCTGCAGGCGGCCGGAGTGGGAGTGGTGCAGGCGTGGGCGCACGGTGCCGAAGTGACGACGGCGGCCGCGCGCCAGGCCTTGCCCACCGGCGATACCGCCTGGGTGGCCAGCGTGGCGGCGCCGGCGCTGACCGCGGAGATGCTGCAGCTGCTGCGCACGCGTTTTGCGCACGTGCAGGTGGCGCGCACCGAGGCCGAATGCGCCGGGGTGCGGATCGCCTACGCGCGTCCGGAAAAATTCGGCGTGGACCGGTTCCTGGCACTGCTGGCGGCCGCGTCCATCGCGCCGGTGCTGGTGGCGGGGGTTGGCACTGCATTGACCATCGATCTGCTGGACGCCAGTGGGCTGCACCGTGGTGGCCGCATCAGCGCCTCGCCCACCACCATGCGCGAGGCGCTGCATGCGCGCGCGGTGCAGTTGCCGGCCAGTGGCGGCGACTATGCCGAATTCGCCAACGACACCGAGGCGGCGCTGGCGTCCGGCTGTGACGGCGCCGCGGTGGCGCTGATCGAACGCAGCCTGCAGCACGCGGCCGCGTTGCTCGGACAGCGGCCGACGTTGATCGTGCACGGTGGCGGGGCGACGCCGTTGCTGCCGCTGTTGCCGGATGCGGTCTACCGGCCGTCGCTGGTGCTGGAAGGGCTGGCGTGCTGGGCAGGACATTCGATGCGTCACGCGGCTAGGATCAACCCATGCTGACCCGTGCCCTGATTGTTGTGCTTGCCGTTCTCAATGTGGGGGTGGCGCTGTGGTGGATGAGCCGCAACGAGGCGCCGCCGCCCCGGCCGCACAGCGAAGCCGGGGTGGCCGGGCTGCAGCTGCTGCCGTCACCACCGGACGCGGGCACGGGCGGTAGCGCGGCCGCGATTGCGCGGACCGCACCGGAAGAAGCGGCGCAGGCGTGGGTCGCCGCTGCCCCCGAAGGATCCCCGCCCCCGAAGCACGCAGCCGACCCCGTGGCCGCGCCCAGGCCGACGCCGGAGCCGGAGCAGTGCCTGAGTCTGGGACCCTTTGCCGAGCGCGCTAGCGCGCAGACGGCGCTGGCGCAGGCCGGCAGCGCAATGGTACGTCCGCGCCTGCGTGAAGTTGCCGGCAGCAAGGCCGGCAGCTACCGGGTATGGATCGCACCGGCCGGCTCGCGCGAGGCCGCGCAGGCGATGGCCAAGCGGATCGTGGACGCCGGTTTCAGCGACTACTACATCATCGCCCAGGGCGACGAGGCCAATGCCGTGGCACTGGGCCAATACCGCAACCGCGAGGGGGCCGAACGCCGCCTGGCAAGCCTGGTTGCGGCAGGATTCCCGGCGTCGCTGGCCCCCGGGGCTGACGACGCGCCGGCCAGCTGGTGGATCGATACGGCGATCCCGGCGACGTCTTCGCCCGCGGCGGTGCTCCAGCGCAGCGGCGCGGCGCGGCAACAATCGCTTGATTGCGCCCGGCTACGCTAGAATGGCGCCCTTGCCGGGGTCTGCACCCCGCATGCCTTTGCCGGCATAGCTCAGTTGGTAGAGCAACCGCCTTGTAAGCGGTAGGTCCCCAGTTCGAATCCGGGTGCCGGCACCACCCACGTCTCCTGCCTGTGCGCCTTCGTGCGCTGTCTGCGCGCGCCTGCTGCGCTGCCGCGGGTTGTATCGCCCCGCGCTGGCTAGACTGCTTCGTTTTGCAAGGGAGGTGGCGACATGGCCGACATTCCGCGTGTCTCATTGATCGGTGTGCCAACCGATATCGGCGCAGGTCACCGCGGTGCACGGCTGGGGCCGGAGGCGTTGCGCATTGCCGGATTGCCCGAAGCGCTGGGCGCGCGCGGGGTGGACGTGCGCGATCTGGGCAACCTTGATGGACCCCGCAATCCATGGTCGGCGCCGGTGGCCGGTTACCGCCATCTGGACGAAGTGGTGACGTGGAACCGCGCGCTGATGGAGGCCACTTATTCCGAACTTTGCGATGGCCGGCTGCCGATCATGCTTGGCGGCGACCATTGCCTGGGCATCGGCTCGATCACCGCGGTGGCGCGCTGGTGCCGCGAACAGGGCAAGAACCTGCGGATCCTGTGGCTGGATGCGCATTCGGATTTCAACACCAGTGCGGTCACCCCGTCGGGCAACCTCCATGGCATGCCGGTGGCGTGCCTGTGTGGACTGGGTCCGGAGCCGTTGACGCATCTGGGGGGCACGGCGCCGGCGATCCTGCCGCACCAGGTCCGGCAGATCGGCATCCGCTCGGTGGATGCCGAGGAAAAACGCCTGATCAAGCAGCATCATGTCGATGTCTACGACATGCGTTACATCGATGAAGCCGGCATGAAACGCACCATGCAGGCGGCGTTGGCCAACCTGGATGTCGACACCCATCTGCACGTCAGCTTCGATGTCGACTTCCTCGACCCGAGCATCGCTCCGGGCGTGGGCACCACCGTGCCCGGCGGCCCCAACTACCGCGAGGCGCAGCTGGTGATGGAGATGATCGCCGACACCGGCCGCATGGGCTCGCTGGATATCGTCGAGCTCAATCCGCTACTGGATGACCACAACAGAACCGCCGAGCTGGCGGTGGATCTGGTGGAGAGCCTGTTCGGCAAATCCACGTTGATGCGCGATTGAAGAAATCGCTTTGCGGCTGAATGCACGATGCGGGTGTTCACACCCACTCCACAGCGCTCCAGCCAGATTTCCCTTCACACGCGGGGGAGCCGATCGCCGTAACCGGTGGAATCGGCCGCCGCTCACCGTGGCGAAGGAGAAAGGAATGAAGCGAGTACTGATGCTGATGGCGCTGGGGATGTTTTCGATGGGCATGCTCACCGCCTGCAACACCGTGGCCGGCGCCGGCAAGGACATGCAGAAGGCGGGCGAAAAGGTGGAAGACAAGGCCGAGGATTGCAAAGACGGCAGGTGCTGAGGCATTGCCCACGCCGCTGCAGCGGTCGCTGACACTTTTTCATTCACTCACCGGGAGAAATATATGAAGCGTTTGATTGCCCTGACGATGGTGTCGATGTTTTCCGTGGCGATGCTGGCCGGTTGCAATACCGTCGCCGGCGCTGGCAAGGACGTGCAGAAGGCCGGCGAAAAAGTCGAAGACGCTGCCAAGCACTGAGCACCGGTGCAGTTGGACAAAGAAGCCGGCGCCCGCCGGCTTTTTTGTGCGCGCGGTTTGCCGTCTTCCGTCGCAGCTGAACCACCTGCGCCAAACCGTTCAAGGACATGAGCATCCGTGGACGCGGGCTGCACCTGGCGTCGACTCCGGTTGCGGCATGGTGGCGGTGCGGCGGATGTTCCGTCCGAAAGGAGACCGACCATGAACAAAGACATCATTTCCGGCAAGTGGACCCAGCTCAAGGGCAAGATGCAGGCCAAGTGGGGCGACCTGACCGACGACGATTTCAAGGTGGCCGAAGGCAATGCCGAATATCTGGCCGGGCGCCTGCAGGAGCGCTACGGCTGGGCCAAGGACCGCGCTGAAACCGAAGTCCGCGATTTCCAGGAGGCGGTGCGCCGGGACTATCCCGACAATCCGTAATCCGAAGCCGTAGCCAACACGACAACGGGCCGCATGCGGTCCGTTGTTTTTTGCGCGAAGCGATAACCCGCACAACAGCAGGGGCAGCACACAGGCGAACCGGCGCGACCTGGCAGGGCGAGGGGAAGGGACGTAGCGGTAAAGCGCCGCGGTTGTGCCGGCGGGGTTGCGCGCGGGGAGGTAGACTGGCGCGGTTCAACTGACCGTCACTTTTTTGCATGACTATCCGCGTTCTTACCGGCATCACGCCCTCCGGCACCCCCCATCTGGGCAACTATGTCGGCGCCATCCGCCCGGCGATTGCCGCCAGCCGGGCTTCGGAAATCGAGAGTTTCTTCTTCCTGGCCGACCTGCACAGCCTGATCAAGGCGCAGGACCCGGCGCGTACCCAGCGCTCCACGCTGGAGATCGCGGCCAGCTGGCTGGCCTGTGGCCTGGACCCGGACAAGGTGTGGTTCTACCGGCAGAGTGACATCCCGGAAACCACGGAGCTGATGTGGTTCCTGACCGTGGTGGCCAGCAAGGGCCTGCTCAACCGCGCCCATGCCTACAAGGCGGCGGTGGACAGGAACCGCGAGGAGCAGCTGGATGACGATGCCGGCATCAGCGCCGGCCTGTTCATGTACCCGGTGCTGATGGCCGCCGATATCCTGATCTTCAAAGCCAACCGGGTGCCGGTCGGGCGTGACCAGATCCAGCACATCGAGATGGCGCGCGACTTCGGCCAGCGTTTCAACCACGTCTACGGCAAGGAGTTCTTCCCGTTGCCGGAAGTGGTGATCGATGAGCAGGTCGCCACCCTGGCCGGCCTGGACGGCCGCAAGATGAGCAAGAGTTACCACAACACCATCCCGCTGTTCGCCCCGCGCGAGGAACTGAAAAAGCTGGTGTTCTCGATCCTGACCGATTCGCGCACGCCCGGTGAACCCAAGGACACCGAAGGCTCGGCGCTGTTCCAGATGTACCAGGCGTTCGCCACGCCGGAGCAGACCGCGGCCTTCGCCCAGGCGTTTGCCGGGGGCATCGGCTGGGGCGATGCCAAGCGGCAGCTGTTCGAGCGCATCGACGCCGAGCTGTCGCCGCTGCGCGAGCGCTACAACGCGCTGATGGCCGAGCCGGAAAAGATCGAGGCGATCCTGCGCAAGCGTGGCCAGCAGCTGCGCGAGCAGTTCGCGATCCCGCTGTTGAAGGAACTGCGCCACGCCGTGGGCCTGCGCGACCTGTCGCAGGCCGGTGACGCGGCGCCGGCGCACGTGGCCGCCAAGGCCGCACTGCCGCTGTTCAAACAGTACCGCGAGAAGGACGGCCGCTTCTACTTCAAGCTGCTCGATGGTGAAGGCAAGCTGCTGCTGCAAAGCGAAGGCTTCGATTCGCCGCGCGATGCCGGGCAGCTGATCGCGGTGATCAGGCAGGCCGACCACGGCGCTGCGCTGCAGACGCCGCTGATGCGGGTGGAAACCGACGTGGCCGAGGTGTTGGCCGCCCTGCAGGCGCTGCGCGACGCCGCGTAACCGATCCGATCCAAAGGAGCACGTTGATGGCCTGGTTGTCGTTGCTGCTGTTCCTGCCGTGGTTCTGCGTCATGGCGACGCTGTACTGGTGGTTTCCGCGGCAGCCACGCCATCGCCGGCGGCAGTGGTTTGATGGCGGCGTGCTGGGGGTGGCGCTGGTGGCCAGCGTCTTCGCCATGCATCACGGCTACGCCGCGGGGCTGGCCGATGCCCAAGCCGGCGCGATCTGGCGGCAGGTGCTTGCCGTGCTCTACGCGTACGGCGTGTTCCTGGCGGTGATGGCGGCCGCGCTGCTGCTGCGGCCGGTGCTGCTGCGCCGCTGAGCTGCGGCGGTTGGCGGGCGGCGACCAACGCCGTTGCGTGGGTGTGGCCAGGAGCGGCAGCCCCTGCTGCGCAATCCTTCGCACGATGCCTGGCGATTGCGGTCTTCCACACCATCGACACGGCGGTCCAGCGCGACCATTTCGACGCGGCGTATCGGCTGCTCGACGATGGCGGCGGTGCGCTCTTCGATTGCGGCGCCCGCCATTCGCTGCCCGACCCCGCTGGCGGCAAAGTGCATGGCGGCGTGCGCCCCGGATACAGGATTGCTGCAGCTTCGGCGGGGCGGCGCGATAGAATTCGCCGGTCCGTTATCGCTGGTGCCTGCCGTGAATCCGATGCACATGTTGCTGCTGTCTTCCTGCCTGTTTGCCGGCGGCATTGCCCATGCGGCCAACGATCTTCCCGGCGGCGGCATCGATCCGCAGGCGTTGTCGCGGCACGTGCGCATCCTGGCGTCGGATGCGTTCGAGGGCCGGGCGCCGGCCAGTGCCGGCGAACAGCGCACGGTGGATTATCTGATCGCCGAATTCCGCAAGGCCGGCCTGCAGCCCGGCGGCAGCGAGGGGGGCTGGGTGCAGCCGGTGCCGCTGGTCCGGGCGCAGGTCCAAGGCCCGGTCCGCGCCAGCCTGCGCCTGCGGGGCAAGCGCCGCGCGCTGGTCAACGGCGAGGATGTGACCCTGCAGAGCCTGCGGCCGCAGGCGCGGGTGAAGCTTGAGAATGCGCCGCTGGTGTTCGTCGGTTACGGCATCGATGCGCCCGAGCGCGGCTGGAACGATTACAAGGATCTCGACCTGCACGGCAAGATCGCGGTGGTGCTGATCAACGATGCCGACTTCGAGGCCGACCGGCCCGGCGCGTTCGAGGGCAAGGCGGTGACCTATTACGGCCGCTGGACCTACAAGTACGAGGAAGCCGCGCGCCGCGGGGCCGCGGGCGTGCTGATCGTGCACGAGACCGCGCCGGCCGCCTATCCGTGGGCGACGGTACGGGCCTCGGGCACCTCGCCGCTGTTCGATATCGAACGCAGCCCCGAGCAGGCGCTGGCCCAGCATGTGCCGGTGCGCGGCTGGATGCAGCGGGCGCTGGCCGACGATATTTTCCGCAGCGCCGGTTTCGATTTCGAGACCGAGAAGCGCAAGGCGATGCGGCCCGGTTTCCAGCCGCTGGCGCTGGGCGATGCCGCGCTGTCGGCGGACTTCGCGCTCAAGCGTGACCCGGTGGTGACCCGCAACGTGGTGGCCAAGCTGCCCGGTGCCCGCCATGCCGACGAAGCGGTGATCTTCTCCGCGCACTGGGACGCGTTCGGCATCGGCCAGCCCGATGCCCATGGCGACCGCATCCGCCACGGCGCGATCGACAACGCCACCGGGGTGGCCTCGGTGCTGGAACTGGGCCGCGTGTTCGCCGCCGGGCCGCAGCCGCAACGCACGCTGTATTTCGTGGCGCTCACCGTCGAGGAGAAAGGCCTGCTTGGTGCCAGCTACTACGCCGCGCACCCGCTGGCGCCGCTGGACAAGACCGCCGCGGTGCTCAATATCGAGATGTTCAGCCCCGATGGGCCAACCCGTGACATCGCTTCCTGGGGCAAGGGCCGGGTGTCGCTGGAAGGCGATCTGGAGCGGGTGGCCAAGGCGCGCGGCCGCCGCTACTCGCCGGATCCGAACCTGGAGGCCGGCTTCTTCTACCGCGCCGACCATTTCGCCTTCGCCCGCCTGGGCGTGCCGGCGATCACCATCGGCCCCGGCCTGGACAGGCTGGAGGGCGGGGTGGAAACCGGTCGCGCGCTGCGTGATGCCTACTTCGCCAGCTGCTACCACCAGGCCTGTGATGGATGGCGCCCGGACTGGGATGCCAGCGGCCACGCCGCCGACACGCTGCTGGTCTACGACCTGGGGCTGGAGCTGGCCAACAGCCGGCGCTGGCCACAGTGGGACGAGGGCTCCGAGTTCCGCGCCATCCGGGAACACAGCGAGGCGGCGCGGCGCTGACCGCCGCGTAGCGCGAAGGGTGAGCGCTTGCGGCGCCCACGCTTGATCGGAAGGTGTTCCGCCGGCGGCCGTGATCGCCGCGCGGGCGCCTTCCGCGACAACCGGCGTATGTCGCTGCAACCGGGCGTTCCAGCGATGGCGCACCCATGGCCGCGGCGCCTGCCCTAGAATTGCCGCCTCACCCGCCGGCCACGCCCATGTCTGTTCCCGTTTCCGCTTCGCCTGCTCCGCGTGGCGGGCTTGTCGTTCTCGCCCTGCTGCTGGTCTATGTGGTCTGGGGTTCCACCTACCTGGGTATCCGCCTGGCGCTGGAAAGCGGGCTGCCGCCGCTGTCGGTGATTTCCGGGCTGCGCTTCGTGATCGCCGGCAGCGTGCTGTACGGCGTGTTGCGCTGGCGCGGTGTGCCGGCGCCGACCCGCACGCAATGGCCGACGCTGGCGGTGATGGGTTTTGCGCTGCTGTTTCTCGGCAACGGCATGGTGGTGATGGCCGAGCGCGACGTGTCTTCCGGACTGGCGGCGGTGGCGGTGGCCTCGGTGCCGCTGTGGATGGCGCTGTTCTCCGCGTTCCGCGGGCAACCGATCGGCCGGGGCGAATGGCTGGGTATCGCCATCGGCTTTGCCGGGGTGCTCTGGCTCAACGCCGGCAGCAGCCTGACCTCGACCCCGCGCGGGCTGGTGTTCCTGCTGATCGCGCCACTGGGCTGGGCGGCCGGCTCGATCTGGTCCAAGGGCCGCGACCTGCCCTCGCCGTTCATGGCCGCCGCCGCGCAGATGCTGTGCGGTGGCGCGGTGCTGATGACGGTCGGCCTGCTTGGCGGCGAGCGCGTGCACGGCTGGCCGTCGCTGCAGGGGGTGCTGTCGGTGGGATATCTGAGCGTGTTCGGCTCGATCGTCGGTTTCACCGCCTATGTCTGGCTGCTGCAGAACGTGCGCCCGGTGCTGGCCAGCAGCTATGCCTACGTCAATCCGGTGATCGCGGTGGCGTTGGGGGCATGGCTGGCGTCGGAGCGTTTCAGCGGCGCCGATATCGGGGCGATGGTGGTCATCCTGGCCGGCGTCGTGGTCATCACCCTGGCCAGGGTCCGCCGCGCATGAGCCAGGACCCGCGCGAGCCGCACCACGGCCTGTGGGGCGTCACCCTGGCCTTCGTGATCTGGGGCCTGTTTCCGTTGTACTGGCATCTGCTCAAGGCGGTGCCGTCATTGCAGATCATCGCCCACCGCATTGTCTGGAGTGCGGTGCTGCTGGTCGGCTGGCTGGTGCTGCGCGGCGGTTGGGACTGGTTGCGGGCCATTGCCGCGCGCCCGCGCCGTTTCTGGTTGCTGGGGCTGTCGAGCCTGCTGATCGCCGCCAACTGGGGCCTGTACATCTGGGCGGTCAATGCCGGGCATGTGGTGGAAACCAGCCTGGGTTACTTCATCAACCCGCTGCTGAGCGTGCTGCTCGGCGTGCTGGTGCTGGGCGAACGGCTGGGCAAGCTGCAATGGCTGGCGGTGGCGCTGGCCGCGCTGGGGGTGGCGTGGCTGACCTGGCAGAGCGGGCGGCCGCCGTGGATCGCGATCGGGCTGTCGATCACCTTCGGCCTGTACGGGCTGATCCGCAAGCTGGTGGTGGTGGACGCGGTGGCCGGGCTGGGCGTGGAAAGCCTGTTCATGGTGTTGCCGGCGCTGGGCTATGTGCTGTGGGCCGAAAACGGCCACGGCGGCGGCTTCATTTCCGGCTGGGGGTGGGACAGCAAGGTGCTGCTGGTGCTGGCCGGCGCGGTCAGCGCGATTCCGCTGATCGCCTTCGCCTACGGCGTGCGCCGGGTGCCGCTGACGGTGGTCGGGCTGCTGCAGTACATCGCGCCGACGCTGCAGTTCCTGGTCGGGGTGCTGGTGTTCCGCGAGGCGTTCGGGCACAGCCAGCTGCTCGGCTTCGGCCTGATCTGGGCGGGGCTGGCGGTGTTCGCGATTGCCGGCCTGCGCGCTGCCCGCGCGCGCCAGCCGGATAAAGCGGCGGCGTGACCGCGCTTGCCGGGCGTTGCCCGGCACTGCACGCGTGCCAGGAAAAACGGCGCCCTTGCGGGGCGCCGTTTCCATTTGCGTGCCGTTACCGGCGGTGTTGCACGATCAGAACCGCTGCTGGTACTTCATGTACATGAAACGGCCGATGTCGAAGCCACCGTAGTAGGTGAAGCTGCTGTTCGGCTGGCTGTACATGGTCGGGCCTTCATGCTGGAACACGTTGTTCACGCCCAGCGACACGGTGCCGTTCCACGGCATCGCATAACGCACCTGCAGGTCGTGGAAGGTGTTGGCACCGGTCTTGCGGCTCGGCTGCACGTCGGTATAGGCCGACTGGAAGCCGGGCAGGTTGCACTCGGGGCCGCCATCCAGATCGTAGGAGCACTTCTCCTTCATGCTGGAGTAGTAGCGGGTGGTCCAGCCGATGCCGAGGTTGCCGTACTGCCAATCCAGGTTGAGGTTGGAGCGCACGCGGAAGTTGCCACCCCAGCCGGTGAATTCCTCCACCGGCGTGGTGTCGACGTTGTCGTTCTTGCGCTGCAGGTAATCCACGTAGGTGGTGTTCCAGCGCACGGCGAACTGGCCGATCGCCAGTTCCGGCAGGCGGTAGCGGATGCCGATGTCGTAGCCGGCGGTTTCCTGGTAGCCGGCGTTGTTCAACGTGCGGTTCATGCCGCTGACCTGGCCCTTGTTGGTGCCCGAGGTGTAGCGGGTGAAGCGGTCGCAGGCCGAGGCGATGCCCTGCACGTAGCACTGGTTGAGGATGTCGGTGGCCGACTCGCCAACGATCACGTTGTCGATGCGGATCTTCCACCAGTCCAGGCTCAGGTCCAGGCCGCGGACGAACTCGGGGCTGTAGACCACGCCGGCGGTCCAGGTCTTGGCGGTTTCCGGCTTCAGGTCCGGGTTGGAGCCGGAGCTGAAATCGGTGACGGCCTGGGCACCGGCGGTAGCGGCGTTGTCGCCATCGGCGGTCTTCTGGCGGAAGTCGCTGGCCAGGCCGGCGGCATTGCAGCGCGCCGCCACGGCGGCGGTACGCGAGGCGGCACCGAAGGCGCTGTCACACGGATCGGTGAGGCGGTCGCGGGTGCTGACCGAGCCACCGTACAGATCGTCCACGGTCGGCGCGCGGAAACCGGTGCCGTAGGTGGCGCGCACCAGCAGGGCGTCGAGCGGCTTCCACTTCAGGCCGAACTTGCCGTTGGTGGTGGCACCGAAGTTGTCGTAGTCCGAATAACGGCCGGCCACGTCCAGTGACAGCTCGCGCACCAGCGGCAGGTCGGCCAGCAACGGCACCTGCAGTTCCAGGTAGACCTCGTCCAGCGCGTAGTCGCCGCGCGTGGGCTGGCCGGTGGTACCGGCGATCGTGCCGTTCTGCACCATCAGGTCGGGGATGTAGCTGGCGGCTTCCTCGCGGTGCTCTACGCCCATGGCGGCCATCAGCTCACCGGCCGGCAGACTGAACAGCGAGCCGGAGATGTTGGCGCTGGCGACCTTGGTGGTGCTCTGGATCTGGTCGGTGAAGCGGGTGAACAGGTAATCGCGCACGGCCTTGTTGCTGAGCGAGCCGGTGCTGTTGCTGCCCATCGGCGCCAGCGGATTCCACGGCGTGCAGCCTGCGATCACGTTGCCGACGGTGCCGCAGCGGGCCACGCCGCCGGCATCGATGAACGAGGCGCCGACGGCCAGATCGACATGCGGCTGGTAGAAGCTGCCGGTGCCGATGCGCTCGCCTTCGTTGCGGTTGTACATGTAGCTGACGTTCCAGTCCCAGTAGCGCGAACCGGTTTCAAGCACGCCTTCCAGGCCGAGGCTGGCATGCTTGGTGGTCAGGTTGTTCTCGGTGCCGCGCGGCAGCTCTTCGGTGCGGTGCGCGAACAGCACGTCCTGGCCCCACAGGTTGAACACGCTGTTCTTGGACAGCGCGGCGCGGGCGCCACTGCTGACGTTGGCGGCGGTGACCTGGTAGGGATAGCCGGCCAGCTGCTTGCTCGACTCGCGCTCGTTGTACAGCGCATCGGCGACCAGGCGCAGGTTGTCGGTGATGTCAAAACCACCGTTGGCGAACACCGCCTTGCGCTCAAGACCGGTCAGCAGCGTCATGCTGCGCTTGGTGTTGGCATAGGTGGCCGGGTCGCGCGGCTGGTAGTCGCCGATATTGGCCGGATTGCCGCCGGGGCCGACGCTGATGGTCTTGCCGCCGACCGTGGCCCAGCCCCATTCGGTGACACCGCTGAGGCCGTCTTGCGGATGCAGCGGGCCGTTCGGGTACGCGGTGAACTCGCGCGCGCCGCCCAGCACCGGATCTTCCTTGGTGACTTCAGCACCCAGGGTCAGCCAGCCGCGGTCGAAGGTCTTGCCGAAGGTGGCGCTGTAGGCCTTCTTCTGCCCATCGCCTTGGCTGTACTGGCCGACGTAGGCGCTGGCTTCCGCGCCGTCGAAATTCTTGCGGGTGATGACGTTGACCACGCCGGCGATGGCGTCCGAGCCGTACAGCGCCGAGGCGCCGTCGGTCAGCACTTCAACGCGCTCGACGATGGACGAGGGGATCGAGGCCAGGTCGGAATAGCCGCCGGCGCTGACGCCCATGCGGCGCCCGTCAACCAGCACCAGGCTGCGCTCCGGGCCGAGGTTGCGCAGGCTGACGTACATGCCGCCGAAATCGCGCGAGGAGGTCAGCGCCGAGGCGCGGCTCATGCTCGGCGAACCGGCAGCGGGAACATCCTGCAGGATGTCGGCGACGTTGACGTAGCCCTTCTTTTCAATTTCGGCGCGGCCGATCGCGAAGACCGGCTGGGCGGTTTCCAGGCTCGCCTGGCGGATGCGCGAACCGGTGACTTCCATCCGGTCCAGGGTGATCGGGGCGTCTTCGCTCTGGGCGAAGGCCGGCAGGCTGGCGCCAGCGGCAAGGGCGAACAGGACAGCAGTGTGCAGCGGGTGGTGATTCAAATACATCTGAACAAATTCTCTTTCTGTACTACGGAAAAGCGCCCTTTTACCGGCGCCATGAGGTGGAACACGTGGGGGAACCAGACAGTTTAACGAAAAGTTTGCAAATAGGGCTTTGCACGACCGCGCATGCCGGCGCGGGTGGCCGCGCCGGCATGCAAATGCGGCCCCCGCCGCAGCCCTTGCAGAGGGGCGCGCCGGGTGCGGCACGCAAGCCACCGCTGCGAACTCGCCGCCGCGGCGTGCCGGCACACGAAGCCGATGCTTATTCGAAAGCGGGACCCCCGGTTCCGGCAGTGCGGCGTACCGGCGCACCGGTGCATCCAGGGGCTGCGCCCGTCTGCCGGCAAAAAAAGACGCATGCACCGCCCTGGAACGTGTCCGCGCGGCGGGCACGTACGGCAGCGGGTGGTTGCCGGGCTTGTGGGCCGACGCACGCGCGGCGGCAATGCGGCAGGGTTCAACGTGGGGCCTGCGGCAGTGGCCGGGCAACGCCGGCACGGCCGTTGCTGGCCGTGCCGGCGCGATCTCAGCGGTCGCGGTGCCGCGACGTCATCCTCAGGTCTCGCGCAACGCGGTGGTGATCGGCAGCCGCGCCGCACGCAGGGCCGGAAACAGGCCGCCGACCAGACCGATGCCCAGTGCCCATTTCAACCCGCTCCACAGCAGATCCGGCGACACCTTGAACTGGAATACCACCTGGCTGAAATTGCTGCCGATGGTGGACACGCTGTAGCCGTTGAAGATGCCCCAGGCCACCAGACAGCCCAGTGCACCGCCGAGCAGGGCCAGCAGCATGGTCTCGAGCATGATCGCGGTCACCACCGGCACGCCGCGGAAGCCGATTGCACGCATCGTGGCGATCTCGCGCGCCCGCGTCGCCACTGCCGCGTACATGGTGTTGAGCGCACCGAATACCGCGCCGATGGCCATGATCGCGCCGATCACCGTGCCCAGCACGCTGATCAGCCTGGTCAGCCCGCCGCCCTGTTTGGCGTAGTAGTCGCGGGTGGTTTCCACGTCCAGCTTCAACCGCGGGTCGTTGGCCACCGCCGCCTTGAACTGCTCGAAGCCGGCCTTGCCGGTGGTGCGCACGCTGATCGATTGCCAGGCACTGCGCTGATAGGTGGTGGCCAGCGTCTGCGCGTCGGTCCACACCTCCGAGTCATGCGCATCGCCGGAAGCGAATGCGCCCACCACCGTCCAGGTCTGGTTGCCCAGGTTGAGCGTCTTGCCGACCTCCAGCCCGGCGAACTGCGACTGCGCTCCCTTGCCGACCACGATCTCGCGCAGACCGGGAGTGAAACGCCGGCCCTCGGTGATCCTGACCTTGTCGTGTACCGCCCAGGCCATCTCGCCGACGCCACGGAACTGCGCGTTGACGTCGGTGCCATCGCTTTTGGATATCAGGTTCACCACCTGCGACAGCTCCGGTGAGACCAGCGGACGGCCCTGGGCATCCTTGACGATGCCGGGCAGCGTGGACAGCAGCGGCACCTGGTCGCGCATGATCACCGAGTTGGTCTCGGCCTGCGAACCGCCGCGCAGCACGATCGCGCTGCTGTCATCGCCGGTGTTGTTGAGCGTGGCCTGGAAGCCTTCGCCCATCGCCAGCATCGCCACCAGCACCCCGACCACGCCGGCGATGCCCACCACCACCACCGACGAGGCGCCCCAGCGCTGCGGCAGGCTGGCAATGCCGATACGGGTCGCCGCCAGCGCCAGCCGCCCGCTGCGGGTGAACGCCAGCCACGCGCCGATCAGCACGACCACCGCCAGCACGCCGAACCAGGGCAGCGCGATCCAGATTCCCAGGCCGATCGCCAGCAGCAGGATCGACAGCGCATTCCCCAACCATTGCTTCTTCATGGCGTTCTCCCGGGCTCAACGGCCGGCCAGTGCATCGACGATCTTCAGCCGCTTGGCGCGCAGCGCCGGCAGCAGTCCCACCACAATGCCGATCACCACGATCAGCCCGATGCCCATCGCCCAGGTCTGCACCGGGACATGCGGCGGCAGCAGGCCCATGGTGCGCGGGGCCAGCACCGGCAGGATCCCGGCGGCCAGGCCCATGCCGATCGCCCCGCCCAGGCCGATCAGCAGCACCGCCTCGACCATCACCAGCACCAGCACCGTGCGGTCCGGGAAGCCCAGCGTCTTCAGCGTGGCCAGCTCCGGCACGCGTTCGCGCACGGCCTGGGCCATGGTGTTGCCGGTCAGCAGCAGCAGGGTGAAGAACACCGCGCCCATGATCGAGGTGACGATCATGCCGATGTCGGCGAACTGTTTGACGAAGGCCTGCTGGAACGCCGATTCGGTCTGGGTCTTGGTTTCATGGTCGGAGTTGGCCGAGATCGCATCGATCGCCTGCGCCACGCGCGAGGCATGCGCCGGGTTGTCCAGCGTCACCGTGAACCAGCTCACCTGGTTCTTGATGTAGTCGTTGGATTCATCGAAGTACTTCCAGTTCATCATCAGCTGGCGCTCCTCGTTGGCCGCCAGCGTGCGGTCCTTGGAGCGGTAGATGCCGACCACCTGCAGCGGCCAGTCATTGCTGCCGCCATGGGGGAAGATGGTGGCCTGCAGCGGCACGGTATCGCCGATCTTCCAGCCGAATTCCTTGGCCAGCGTCTCGCCGATCACCGCGCCGGTGCGGGTGTCCTGGAAGGCCTGGACCTGTGCAGGCGGCAACTGCAGTTCGCGGTAGATGTCGAAGTAATTGGGCGCCACCGAGAAATTGGCGAAGAAATTCTTCGGGTCCTGGTAGATGCCGCCAAACCACATGGCATAGGTGACATCGCGCACCCCGGCAACCTGGCCTATCTGCGGCTCCAGCCGGATCGGCAGCGACTGGGTGATCGACAGGCGCGACGTCACGATCAGCCGGTTGGCGCCTTCCACGCTGCCACCGGAGCTGAAGGCCACGCGCACCGAATCGAGCATCCCGAACAGCAGGAACGCGGCCACCACCGAGAGCAGGGTCAACAGCGTCCGCGTCTTGCTGCGGAACAATTGCGCCCATATCAGCGAGAAATATTTCATCGCGGCATCCTCCGTCAGTGGGCCGCTGGCGCATCGGCCAGTTCACCCTTGTCCAGGTGCACCGTGTGGGTGGCGTACTCGGCGGCCTTGGGGTCATGGGTGACCATGATGATGGTCTTGCCGTGCTCGCGATTGAGCTGCTGCAGCAGCGACAGGATTTCCTCGGCGGACTGCCGGTCCAGATCGCCGGTGGGTTCATCGCAGATCAGGAACGTCGGGTCGGAGACGATCGCGCGGGCGATCGCCACGCGCTGCTGCTGGCCGCCGGACAGTTCACTGGGCCGGTGCGAGCGCCGGTCGGCCAGGCCGACCAGGGTCAGGGCGATCTGCGCACGGCGTTTGCGGTCGGCGGCGTTGAGGGTGGTCAGCAGCAGCGGCAGCTCCACGTTCTTCTGCGCGGTCAGCATCGGCATCAGGTTG
Organism: Stenotrophomonas sp. YIM B06876; assembly: GCF_030711595.1. Lineage (GTDB taxonomy): Bacteria > Pseudomonadota > Gammaproteobacteria > Xanthomonadales > Xanthomonadaceae > Stenotrophomonas. Next base: position 8,744 of record NZ_JAUJUJ010000025.1, on the reverse strand, counting down.
TAGAACTGGAACACGAAGCCGACGTGGTGGCTGCGCCAGGTGGACAGCTGGCCGGCCGACATCCGGTCGATGCGTTCGCCCTCGATCTCGATCTCACCGCCACTGGGGGTGTCCAGGCCGCCGATCAGATTGAGCAGGGTGGTCTTGCCCGAGCCGGACGGCCCCATCAGCGCGACGAAATCGCCGCGGGCGATCTCCAGGTCGATGCCGTGCAGCACCTGGACCTTTTCCGGGCCGCGCTGGTAGGTCTTGGTGATGTTGCGGAGGGAGACAAGGGTGCTCATGGGTAGTCCTCTGCGAGGTGATGCGGGGATGGGCAGTTGAGGCGGTGCTGTTGCCGTTGCTTGTTTCTTTTGATTTTCGCTGGCGCTAGAGCGGGCCGAGCACCACAGCGGGACGGGGGCGCAGCGGCGCACGTGTCTGAACGTAGCGAGTTGTGCGCCGGCTCTGTCCTGCGAGGCGCGCAGGGGACCGGTGCGGCAACGCCGCATCCCACGTCAGGCCAGGTGGTTTTGGTGACTTTTGCCAGGACAAAAGTCACTCGCGCCCAATGGCGCGAAAGCGTTTGCCTGTTCTTTTTTGGTTCGTCCTTTTCAGGTGGGAAATAGAAGCAACGGCTTTCGCTTCCGCTGCGCGGCGAACGAGTCACTTGCTTGCCCGGGCAAGAAAGTAAGCAAAGAACACGCCGCCGGGACGCGATCCGATGCGATGCAGCCGCATCGGTTCCCTGCGCTCCTCGCCAATCGGGGCGGCGCGGAATTCACTGCGCTCAGACACCCGCGCCGGTTCTCCCCGATTCGCGGCGGTGCTCGGCTCGCTCTACGGCGTTTGAGGAGTCAAAAGCAGGTCAGCAAAAGCGGAACAGCAAAAGCGGAACAGCAATAGCGGAACAGCAAACGCGGACCAGCAAAAGCGGAACAGCAATAGCGGAACAGCAAACGCGGAACAGCAAAAGCGGAACAGCAAAAGCGGAACAGCAAAAGCGTGGGCAGCCGTAATCACAACGCGATCAACCGCAATGCAAGTGGAGCGGGGCCTGGTCCGTTGCGCGCTGTGGGAGGCGGGATATCACGCGCGACGCCCAGCCTTATTTGCCCGCCGCGCCTGCCAGCGTCACCTTGTCGCCATCCTTCAATGTCTCCGGTGGATTGAGCACCACGGTCTGCCCGGCGGACAGGCCGGAGAGCACCTGCCGGTCCTTGCCCATCTCGATCCCGGTCCGCAGCGCCTGCGCCTGCACGATGTCGCTGTCGCCGACCACGAACGCCACCGGCTTCTGCCCGCGCTGCACGATGGCCGCCGCCGGCACGCGCACGCCTTCGGGCCGGTGCTCACCGGTGGCCTTCGGCTTTTCCAGGAAACTCACCCGCACGCCCATCTCCGGCACGATCCGCGGGTCTTTCAGATCCAGCGCCACCCGCACCTTGACCGTGGCCTTGCCGCGGTCGGCGGTGGGGACGATCGCAATCACGTGGCCGGGAATCTTCCAGTCCGGATAGGCGTTGAGCGTGGCTTCCACCGGCATCTGCGGCTGTACCCGGCCAATATAGGCCTCGCCGACGTCGACCTCGATCTCCAGCGAATCCATGTCGACGATGGTGCCGATACCGGTGCGGGTGAAGCCGCCACCGGCCGACAGCGGCGAGACGATCTCGCCCGGCTGCGCCGCCTTGGCGGTGACCACGCCGGAGAACGGGGCACGCACGATGTTGTTGTCCACGCCCAGCTCGGCGATGGCGAGCGCCTCACGGGCCACGGTGCTGTTGCGCTGGGCGGTGACCAGCTGCGCGTGCAGGCTGTCGCGCGCGGCCACGGACTGCTCGAACTGCGAGCGCGACACCAGCTGCTGGGCCGCCAGGGCCTGCAGCCGCTGGGCATCGGCATCGGCCTGTTTGATCTGCGCCTGCAACGCGCCCAGCTGGCTTTGCGCCGAAGCCAGCTGCGCCGCTGCCAGGCTGCGCTGGGCATTGGCATCGATCGGGTCGAGGGTGGCCATGATCTGGCCTTCCTCCACGCGCATGCCTTCCTCGATCATCACCTCGCGCACCTTGCCGGTGATCTTGGCCGACACCGTGGCCGTGCGCCGGGCCACCACGTAGCCGCTGGCATCCAGCACCGAGCTTGAAGCGTTGTCCTGGCCGATGGCCACTACCGGGGCGGTGCTGACTTCCACCGGCCTGGCGCGGCCGAGCAGCAGCCAGGCCAGCGTGCCGAGCACGACCACCCCCAGCACCCCCAGCGCGATCCACCACCCGCGCCGCGGCGAGGGGGGCGGCGGCGCCGTCTTGCGGTCAATGCGCAGTTCCTTCAACAGTTCGGCAGAGGCATTCATAGGAGAGCAGGACGACCCTTGAAGGAAAGTGTGACTGACGGTAACCGAATGCCGCTGGCAATTCCCGCCGGCAGGGCGAGGAGCACGGTGGACCGGGCACCGATTCTAGGAGACAGCCGGGTCAGGCGCAGGTGACGCTTGTCACCCGCTTTGACTGACCGGCCGCACTGCCGCGACGGCCGGGGCCTGCCTATCGTGGACCCATTCCCGGTGCGAGGTGGTGCGCGATGCAAGGCAATGAAGCGGTGCTGGCCCGGCTGCAGGGCGTACGCAAACGCTATGGAAAGCAGCTGGCGCTGGATGGAGTGGATCTGGCGCTGCAGGCCGGCCAGGTGCTGGCGTTGCTCGGTCCCAACGGCGCGGGCAAGACCACCACCATCGCGCTGCTGCTGGGCCTGCTGCGCGCCGACGAGGGCCGGGTGCAGCTGTTCGGCCATGACCCGCAGCAACTGGCGGCGCGGCGCCGGATCGGGGTGATGTTGCAGCATGCCGAACTGCCACCCAGCCTGCGCGTGGGCGAGCTGATCGGTTTGACCGCCAGCTACTATCCGGCGCCACGCAGCGTGCAGGACAGCGCGGTGCTGGCCGGGGTCGAAGACCTGCTGGTGCGCCCGTACGGCAAGTTGTCCGGCGGCCAGCAGCGGCGCGTGCAGTTCGCGCTGGCGGTGTGTGGCAATCCGGAGCTGCTGTTTCTGGATGAGCCGACCGTCGGTATGGATATCCAGGCCCGGCAGCGGCTGTGGGAGACGATCCGCGCGCTGGTCGCGGCCGGCACCGCGGTGGTGTTGACCACCCATTATCTGGAAGAGGCCGAGCAGCTGGCCGATCGCGTCTGCGTGATGCGGGGCGGGCGCATCGTCAGCGACGGCAGCGTGGCCGCGCTGCGTGCCCGGGTCGCCACCCGTCACGTGCGCTGTGTCACCACGTTGGACGCCGAGGTGGTCGCGCGCTGGCCGGGCGTGCGGCAGGCCCGGCGCGAAAGCGACCGCCTGTGGCTGTCCTGCGATCCGGTCGAAGCGGTGGTGCGGCGCCTGCTCGACGCCGATCCGGCGCTGTCCGGATTGGAGGTGCAACCGGCCGGGCTGGGCGAAGCCTTCTGTGAGCTGACCCGCGATGTCGCATCCCCCACATGGTCCGAGGCCGCCTGATGAACGCCATGCCCTTTGCAAACGATGCCGGTTCGCCGGTGCGGCCGATGACGCGGCGCCGGCTGCTGGCCGCGTATGTGCAGGAGATCGGCTGCGAATGCCGGCGCTACCTGCGCAGCCCCAGCTTCCTGCTGCCGACGCTGCTGTTCCCGGCGCTGTTCTACACCCTGTTCGCGGTGGTGCTGGGGGCGCGCAATTCCCCCGAAGCGCCACGCTTCCTGCTGGCCACCTATGCCACCTTCGGGGTGATGGCACCGGGCCTGTTCGGCTTCGGCATGTCGCTGGCGCTGGAGCGCGACAATGGCCTGCTCACGCTCAAGCGCGCACTGCCGATGCCGCCGGCGGCCTACCTGCTGGGCAAGATGGTGATGGCGATGCTGATGGCCGCGCTGATCGCGGCATTGCTGATGACGCTGGCGCTCACCCTGGGCGGAGTCACCCTGTCATGGCCGCGGATGCTGTGGTTGGGTGCGGTGTGCATCGGCGGCGCGCTGCCGTTCTGTGCGCTGGGCCTGCTGCTGGGCACGCTGGTCAAGGGCCATGGCGCACCGGCCCTGGTCAACCTGCTGTACCTGCCGATGGCGTTCCTGTCCGGGCTGTGGTTTCCGCTGTCGATGCTGCCGCCGCTGATCGGCAGGCTCGCCCCGGTCTGGCCCAGCCACCACCTCAACCAGCTGGCCCAGGCGGCGGTGGGGTTCGACAGCGGCACGCCGTGGCCACATGTGCTGTGGCTGGCGCTGTTTACCGTGCTGGTCACCGCGTTGGCCAGCTGGCGCTTGCGCCGGCATGGCTGATGGCATCATGACCGGGGACTGCACAGGAGCCGCTGCGTGACGCGTCGCTATATTCCCGGCTGGCTGACCCCGGCACCGGATTCGGTGGTGGCCGACAACCTCAAGCTCGGCAAATGGCCGTGGCTGGATGCGGTGCATCTGCTGTGGACGGTATGGGTGTTCATCACGCCGATGTTCGGTGGCGGCTACACCCTGCGCTGGGCGCTGGTCACGCTGTGGTCATACCCGCTGTTCGTGCTGCTCTATTTCATGACGCTGCTGGCGTCGCGACGTATCGCACCGCTGTTCGCGCTGGCGATGATCGCGCTGTCGTTCGCATTGCTGCCGGTGTATCCGTCCGGTATCAGCTATTTCATCTTCGGCTGCGTGATGCTGCGTACCGGCTGCGGGAGGAGCACCACGCGTTACCTGATGGAGCTGGCGGTGCTCAATGCCGTGTTCGTCGCGTTGACGTTGTGGATCGGCTATCCGTGGCAGACCATCGCCTGGGTGCCGGTATTGGCGGTCATCATCGGCCTGATTGTCAACGTCGAGCGTGCCAGCAGCGAGAAGGACGCCGCGTTGCGGCTGTCGCACGAGGAAGTGCGGCGGCTGGCCGCCACCGCCGAGCGCGAACGCATCGGCCGCGACCTGCATGACCTGCTCGGCCATACCTTGTCATTGATCACGCTGAAACTGGAGCTGTCGCGCAAGCTGTTTGATCGTGATGGCGACGCCTCCCGGCGCGAACTGGAAGAGGCCGAACAGATCGCCCGGGATGCGCTGGCGCAGGTGCGCAGCGCGGTGACCGGCTTCCGCGCTGCCGATCTGGCGGCCGAGATCGCCGCCGCCCACCTGCTGCTGGAATCGTCGCGGGTGCACCTGCGCCACGCACCGCCGCCGGCGATGCCGGCCTGGATCGAAGCCGGGTTGTCGCTGGTGTTGCGCGAGGCGGTCACCAACATCGCCCGTCACGCCCAGGCCAGCGAGGCGATGATCGCCCTGCGCAGCGAGGCCGATGCGGTATGGCTGGAAATCCATGACAACGGCCGCGGCGGCGTCTCGCTGCATGGCAACGGATTGGCCGGCATGCGCGAGCGGGTGCTGGCGCTGGGCGGGACGCTGCAGATCGATTCACCACGCGGGGCCGGTACCCGGCTGAAGGTGCGCGTGCCCATCGGCATTGCCACGGGCGCGGCGCGCGGCGGGGAGGAACCGGCCGCCGCTCCCGCCGTCCCCGCTGGCGCCTCCCCGGCCTTGTCGCCCCAAGGGCCGGCATGATCCGCATCCTGCTGGCCGAAGACCAGGCGATGGTGCGCGGCGCGCTGTCGGCGCTGTTGAATCTGGAGAGCGATATCGAGGTGGTCGGGGCTGCCGCCGATGGCGAGATCGCCTGGCGCGAGCTGCAACGGCTCACCCCCGACGTGCTGGTCACCGATATCGAAATGCCCGGATTGACCGGCCTGGAGCTGGCCCAGCGGGTGCAGCGTCATGGCCTGCCGGTCAAGGTGGTGATTGTCACCACCTTTGCCCGCAGCGGCTTCCTGCGCCGCGCCCTGGACGCCGGGGTGGCGGGTTATCTGCTCAAGGATGCACCGGCGGAAAAGCTGGCCGAAGCGCTGCGCCAGGTGCAGCGTGGCGGCCGCGCGATCGATCCACAGCTGGCGCTGGAAGCCTGGTCGGAAGCCGACCCGCTCAATGATCGTGAACGGCAGGTGCTGCGGCTGGCCGGCGAAGGCCGTGCGGCGAACGAGATCGCCGAACAGCTCGGGCTGTCGCACGGCACCGTGCGCAACTACCTGTCCGAGTGCATCGGCAAGCTGGGCGTGGCCAACCGCATCGAGGCGTATCGCCTCGCGCGGCAGAAAGGCTGGCTGTAACCGCTACGAACGCTCGCGCCGCGGGCCACGGGCCATCGCCGCGAACACGCCGTCGCGGCGCACCCAGGCGTGGTACAGCGCCGCCGACAGGTGCAGCAGCACCGTGGCGAACAGCAGGTACGCCAGCAGCCCGTGGGCCGCGCGCAGTGGCGCATACACGTCGGGCGAGTGCGGCACGATCGCCGGCAGATGCACGCTGCCGAACATCACGATCGGATAGCCGCCGGCCGACAGCATTGCCCAGCCGATCAGCGGCATCGCCAGCATCAGCGCATACAGCACCCAGTGCGAGGCGAGCGCGGCGAACTTCTGGATGGCGGGCAGGTCGGCCGGCAGCGGCGGTGGCCGGTGGCTCAGGCGGTTGCCCAGACGCACCAGTGCCAGCAGCCCGATGGCGATACCGAGCGGGCGATGCAGGTCGACCAGCGTCGGCCGCAAGGTCAGCGAACTCACCATGATCACGCCGACAAACAGCATCGTCAGGATCAGCACCGCCATGCTCCAGTGCAGGATGCGGGCAAGCAGGTTGAAGTGCGAGGGCGGGCATTTCACGGGTGGACTGTTCATCGGGTGACTCCCTGGCCGGTGGCCTCGGTGGCTGTGCCGCTGGCGATCTCGCGTTCGCGCCGGTCGAAGGATTGCGCGTACACCGCCGACCGCGCGGCCAGGATCGGATCATCGGACCCGGCCACGCCGGTGGGCAGGATCAGCGGATCGAAATTCAGGTCGCGGCAGGCGCCCCCGGCCTGCGGCTGCCACTGCTGCAGCGTCAGCGTGCCCACGGTGATCTGGCGGCGGCTGTCCGGCCACGGTTGCGAGGGATCATCGATCGCATCACCGGCCTCGGGCAGGCTCACCTGCATGTCCCAGCGCACCGGTCCGGCGGCCAGGCGGCGGCTCAATTCGTCGGCCAGATAGTCCAGCGGTGCCTGCGCGCGCTGGGCCTGGTCCATTTCCACGAATGGTGCCTGCGGCCGCATCGACCAGCGCACCAGCCGGGTCTCGCCGGCGGCATTGGTGAAGCGGAAACTGTGGATGCCGTTGTAGGCGGTGTTGGCCCAGCTGTTGGACCACGGCGCCGACTTGGCCCAGGCCTGGAACCGCCGCGCCTGCGGGTATTTGGCCAGGAAGGCGGCCAGCTTGGCCGGGTCGGGCTTGCCGGTGGCCGGGTCCGGGATCTGCGCCCGGGTCTGCTCCAGGAACGCCGCCGCCGAGGGCACGCCGAAGAACGGGAAGCTGTTCATCGCCATCCGCCATTCCTGGCCGTCGTCGCTGCGCAGCTGCAGCGCCATGCTGCGCACGCGCGCGGCCGCCTCGGCGCCATGCGGATCGCCGCCGCCGATCGACATCCGGCCCAGCACCGGCACCGCCGTCTGCGAGAACACCCGTGCTTTGGACAGCGCAGCGCCCTCGGCCGTGCCCTGGAAGCTGCCCGTCACACAGATGCCCTTGCTGTGCGCCCGGCGGAAGCCCGGATGCCGGGCCCCGGTGGCCTCGATGGTGTTGGTGAACTCCGCCGCGGTCAGGCGCTGGCTGCTGCCGATCCAGCCGGCCGACCAGGCAAAGGCGACCGCGCCAAGCCCGGCGATGGCGGCGATGCCGGCCAGTGGCAGCCAGCGGCGCCGGCGCGGTGCAGGAGGGGGGGAGTCGGCAGTCATCGGCGTTTCCTGGGTGGATTGACAGGTAGGACGTGCGGGCGCGGCATCTATTCCATCGGATTGCGAACGATCTTCGGCGAATGTGGGCATCCATACGGGAATAATCGCCAGACCTGAGCGTCATACCCGTACCCCTGCTGCCGGACTGTGATGGACACCTTCGACGACGAACGCCTGCGCGCGCTATTGCCCCGCCTGCGCCGCTTTGCCCGCTCCCTGGCGGCCGATGCGGCCAGCGCCGACGACCTGGTCCAGGCCACGCTGGAGCGCGCGCTGCGGCGCTGGGATACGCGGCGCGAGGACGCCGCGCTGCAAGGCTGGCTGTTTTCCATCCTCTATCGCCAGTTCATCGATGAGCGCCGGCACGCGGCGCGCTGGCAGCGGGTGGTGGCATTGTTCGCGCCGCAGCAGGCCGGCACCTCGCCGTCGGCCGAGCGCGTACACGATGGACGTGCGCAGCTGGCCGCGTTTGCCCGGCTGCCGGCCGAACAGCGGGCGTTGCTGATGCTGGTCAGCGTTGAAGGGTTCAGCTATCGCCAGGCGGCCGACGCGTTGGGCATTCCCATCGGCACGGTGATGTCGCGGCTGTCGCGGGCACGCGACCGGCTGCGCGCGCTGGACGCAGGCAGCCTCGACCCCACCCCGGTACTGCGGGTACTGAAATGAACACACTGCCCCCCGACGACGAAGAACTGCACGCCTATGTGGACGGGCGGCTCGATGCCGAGCGCGCACGCGCGCTGGAACACCGGCTGCACCAGCATCCGCAGCAGGCGGCGCGCATTGCCGGCTGGAAAAGCGATGCCGCCTCGCTGCGGGCGGCGTGGGCCGGGCTGGAACCGCCGCCGGCCGATACCCCGTTCCTGCCGCAGATTCGCCGCCAGCTGCAACGGCAACGGCGCGCGCGGCTGGGCCTGGTCGCCAGCTGCGTGCTGGCGCTGGGCCTGGGCACT
>NZ_JAUJUJ010000123.1 GCF_030711595.1 Stenotrophomonas sp. YIM B06876 | reverse complement strand
GCCGGCGCGCGATGGCTATGAGCTGGCGGCGCACCTCGGGGTGCATGGGCGGCCAGGGTGCACGCGGCGCTTCGCAGGCGATGACATCGCCTTCCTTCATCAGCGCCTTGGCGGCCAGAAAGCCGGCCTGGCGGTTCTCATGGTTGATCAGGGGCAGCCAGCGCTGGTACTGGGCGAAAGCCTGGTCCTTGTCGCCGGCGCGGTGCGCCTCGATGATGGGGCGGATGCCGTCGGCAAAGCCGCCGCCGGTCATGGCACCGGTGGCGCCCGCTTCCAGGTCGGCCAGCAGGGTGATGGCCTCTTCGCCGTCCCAGGGCCCTTCAATGGCCTCGCCGCCCAGGGCGATCAGCTCGCGCAGTTTGTTCGCCGCGCCGGCCGTTTCCATTTTGAAGTAGCTGACCTGTTCAATCTCCTTGGCCATCTGGGCCAGGAAGGCGGGAGACAGCGGCGTGCCGGCCGCGGGCGCGTCCTGGACCATGATGGGAATGGCTATGGCGTCGGACACGCCNTCAATCTCCTTGGCCATCTGGGCCAGGAAGGCGGGAGACAGCGGCGTGCCGGCCGCGGGCGCGTCCTGGACCATGATGGGAATGGCTATGGCGTCGGACACGCCCTGGTAGAAGGCGCGCACCTGCGCCTCGCCGAAACGGAAGGTGGCGCCGTGGTAGGGCGGCATGACCATCACCATGGCCGCGCCCATGTCCTGCGCGCGCCGGCTGCGCTCGGCGCAAATTTTGGTGCTGGTGTGCGTGGTGGTCACGATCACGGGCACGCGGCCGGCTACATGTTCGAGCACCAGGCGCGTGAGCGTTTCGCGCTCGTCGTCAGCCAGCAGGAACTGCTCGGAGTAGTTCGCGAGGATGCACAGGCCGTCGACGCCCGAGTCGATCATGAAGTCGACGCAGCGCTTCTGGCTGGCCAGGTCGAGCGTGCCGTCTTCGTGGAAAGTGGTCGGCACGACCGGGAAGATGCCGCGGTAGCGCGGGTTGGAGAGTCCAGGCATGGCGCGGCTCCTTATTCAATGATGTCGAACTGGTCGAGGTACTCGGTCTTGAGCGTGAGGCCCAGGCCCGGCACGTCGTCCCTGAGCTGGATGAAACCGTTGTCGGCGATGGGCTCGCCGTCGAAGATGTACCAGAACAGCTCGTTGCCGACTTCCACATCGAAGATCGGGAAGTACTCGGCCATGGGCGAGGCCAGCGTGCTCATGGTCAGGTGGTAGTTGTGCATCTGGCCGGCGTGCGGGACCACGGGCACCGAATAGGCCTCGCACAGCGCATTGATCTTGTGCGCGGCCGTGATGCCGCCGACGCGGTTGGTGTCGTACTGCACGACGCTGACGGCCTTCTTGTCGAGCAGCTGCTTGAAGCCGTAGAGTGAAAATTCGTGCTCGCCGCCCGAGATCGGGATGATGTTCATGGCGTTCAGCTCGGCGTAGCCGTCGATGTCGTCGGCGATCACCGGCTCTTCGAGCCAGCGCGGCTCGTACTTGGCCAGCTTGGGCAGCATGCGCTTGGCGTATTCGAGGTTCCAGCCCATGTAGCACTCGAGCATCAGGTCGGTGTCGTAGCCGATGACCTCGCGGATGGCTGCTACCGATTTGAGGTTCTCCGCCACGCCTTTTTGCAGGTGCGCGGGGCCGTAGCCAAAGCGCATCTTGAAGGCCGTGAAGCCCTGGTCCAGGAACTTCTGCGCTTCAATCTGCATGTCCTTCATGTCGGTGCGGTAGAGCTTGGAGTAGTAGCAGGGGATCTTTTCCTTGGTGCGCCCGCCGAGCAGCTTGAACACCGGCTTGTTCACGCTCTTGCCCAGGATGTCCCAGATCGCCAGGTCGATCGCCGAGATCGCCGCCATGGTCACGCCCTTGCGGCCCCAGGCGTGCGTGGCGCGGTACATGCGCTGCCACAGGTATTCGTAGTCCCACGGGTCCTGGCCAATCACCAGCGGCGCCAGGTACTGGTCGATGATGGCCTTGGCGATGCTGGGCGCCAGGGCCACGTTGCCCAGGCCGACGGTGCCATCGTCGGTCTCGATCTCGACCACCGTCCAGGAATGGAAGCGGAAGGTGCTCATGGACTCGGTGTTGGAGTACACCAGGTCCATGGCGTTGGAGCAGAAATTGCCTTGCGGCGGAACGGTCTTGCCCTTCCATTGGAAAACGCGGGCGCGGACGGATTGGATCTTCATAAGACCTCCCTAAAGAAACGATGAAAGAGGTGGCACTGGCCACCG
>NZ_JAUJUJ010000122.1:1065-2294 GCF_030711595.1 Stenotrophomonas sp. YIM B06876 | reverse complement strand
AACGGCCTGGCCTGGCTATAGAAATAGCGTGAAATCAGCCTATAACGCTTGCCAGGTAAGCGCTGGCAGCTCTTATTTTTGAAGTAGCCGCGCCGCGTCGCGCGCGAAATAGGTCAGCACGCCGTCGGCGCCGGCGCGCTTGAAGGCCAGCAGGCTTTCCATCATCACGGCGTCGTGGTCGAGCCAGCCATTGGCGGCGGCGGCCTTGAGCATGGCGTATTCGCCGCTCACCTGGTAGGCGAAGGTCGGCACCTTGAACTCGTCCTTGACGCGGCGCACCACGTCGAGGTAGGGCATGCCGGGCTTGACCATCACCNGCCAGCAGGCTTTCCATCATCACGGCGTCGTGGTCGAGCCAGCCATTGGCGGCGGCGGCCTTGAGCATGGCGTATTCGCCGCTCACCTGGTAGGCGAAGGTCGGCACCTTGAACTCGTCCTTGACGCGGCGCACCACGTCGAGGTAGGGCATGCCGGGCTTGACCATCACCATGTCGGCGCCTTCGGCGATGTCGAGCGCCACTTCGCGCAGCGCCTCGTCGCTGTTGCCGGGGTCCATCTGGTAGCAGTTCTTGTCGGCCTTGCCCAGCGCGCCGCGCGTGCCAACGGCGTCGCGGAATGGGCCGTAGAAGGCGCTGGCGTACTTGGCGCTGTAGGCCATGATGCGCGTGTGGATGTGGCCGTGGGCTTCGAGCGCCTCGCGGATGGCGGCTATGCGCCCGTCCATCATGTCGCTGGGCGCGACGATGTCCACGCCGGCCTCGGCATGGGCCAGGGCCTGGCCCACCAGCACTTCGACGGTTTCGTCGTTGAGGATGTAGCCGGTCTCGTCGAGCACGCCGTCCTGGCCGTGGCTGGTGTAGGGGTCGAGCGCCACGTCGGTCATCACGCCCAGGTCGGGGAATTCTTTCTTCAGGGCCCGCACCACGCGCGGGATCAGGCCATCGGGGTTCAGCGCTTCCTTGCCGTCGGGCGTCTTGAGCGCCGCGGCGATCGAGGGGAACAGCGCCATGACGGGAATGCCGAGCTTGACGCAGTCTTCGGCCACGGGCAGCAGCAGGTCCAGGCTCAGGCGGTCCACGCCGGGCATGGAGGGCACGGCCTGGCGCAGGTTCTGGCCCGCGTGCACGAACACCGGGTAGATCAGGTCGTGCGGCGTCACGGCATGCTCGCGCACCAGGTTGCGCGTGAAGGCATCGCGGCGCAGGCGGCGCGGGCGGTTGTGGGGAAAC
>NZ_JAUJUJ010000122.1:0-878 GCF_030711595.1 Stenotrophomonas sp. YIM B06876 | reverse complement strand
GGGCGGTTGTGGGGAAACGGGGTGGGGCTGGAGAGGTGCATGGGGAAAATTGTGCCCGATCCGGCGCCGCCCGGGCCGGCGCTGCCTGTAAGCCGGCATGTGCAGTGCGCGATTGGCGCGGGGCAGTGCGCTGCCTCCCGCTTTATCTCCCCGAGCGGGGCCTGGCAGGCGACATCGCCCGCAGGCTTTACCGGCCCGGCGTCCCGCCGGGCTTTTTTGTGCGCTGCACAGATAAACTGCCGCCATGCTCTGGGTCAAATCGTTTCACATCGTCTTCGTGGTCAGCTGGTTTGCCGGCCTGTTCTATCTGCCGCGCATCTTCGTCAATCTGGCCATGGTGGCGCCCGGTTCGGTGGCCGAGCGCGAGCGCCTGCTGCTGATGGCGCGCAAGCTGATGCGCTTCACCACCTTGCTGGCCGTGCCCGCCGTGGCGCTGGGCCTGTGGCTGTGGCTGGGCTACGGCATAGGCCGGGGCCCGGGCAATGGCTGGATGCACGCCAAGCTGCTGGTGGTGCTGCTGGTGCTGGGCTACCACCATGCCTGTGGCGTGCTGCTGCGCAAGTTCATTGCGGGCCGCAGCACGCGCAGCCATGTGTGGTTTCGCTGGTTCAACGAGGCGCCGGTGCTGCTGCTGCTGGCGGCCGTGGTGCTGGTGGTGGTCAAGCCTTTCTGAGCCGGCATGATGGTCCGTCCGCAGACTTGAGCATGCACAAGACCACGGCCTGGCCTCTGGCGCTGGTGTATGCCGCGCTGATCGTCTTCGCCAGCCTGTTTCCGTTCGACGGCTGGCGCGCCCAGGGCATTTCGCCGGCCGTGTTCCTGCTGGCGCGCATCCCGCCGCCGTACTGGACCGGGTTCGACGTCGCCATCAACGTGCT
>NZ_JAUJUJ010000024.1 GCF_030711595.1 Stenotrophomonas sp. YIM B06876 | reverse complement strand
TGCGGCCGTAAGCGTCATTGATGTAGCGCACATAGCGCCGGCCCAATGACCCCGGACTCAGGGGCCGAGCTTGCGGGTGCCTTTCTGCGAGCCTTCTACCCAGCGCAGGGTGATGCCTTTGCAGGTCCGTTCGTTCTTCATCGCGTCCAGGAAGCGGGGGGAAAACAGGGGTCAGAGACAATTAAATGAGCTCCTAGTCGCGGTCCTCTGACGCTGGGTTTTCTTGAGACTGCTTTCTGGGTCTTCCCACTTTTCGTGGAGTAATACTGCGCCCTAACTGGGCTTCGATGGCGGCGCGGAAGCGGTCGTTGCCCATCGGTTGCTGGTGGTGCAGGTGGTGGGCGAAGCGGGAGGCGTCTTCGGCGCTGGCTTGTTGCAGCCGTTCGCGGGCGGCCTGTTGCCGGTCCGCTGGCATGGGTCCAAGGCGCTGGTAGCAGTCCTGGGGATGCAGCAGCGGGTCGGGGGACGTGCCGGTGTTGCCCGCATGGCTGGACCAGCGGTACTGGTCCGCGGTGGCGACCATCCCGGCGCGGACCGGGTTGAGTTCGATATAGCGGTAGCAGCGCAGCAGGTGCTCGTCGTTGGCGACCAGGTGGGATTTGTAGCGTCCTTCCCACAAGGTGCCGGTGCGGCCATACGCGTCATTGATGTAACGCACATAACGTCGCCCCAGTGCCTGCATCACGCTACTGATGGCGCCCACACGGGTTGGCGTCATCAGCAGGTGCACATGATTGGTCATCAGCACATAGGCGTGCACGTGGCAGTCGCGGGCCAGTGTGATTTCGCGCAGATCCTGCAGGTAACGCTGGTGGTCGATATCGCGGAAGAAACAGGGCTGGCGGTCATTGCCGCGCTGGATCACGTGCTGGGTGACACCGGCCAGGTCGGCCCTTGGCTTCCTTGCCATTTCTTTCCTCCGTTGAGCTTCTACTCAACGCTATGGCGCCGGTGTGGCTTTTGCATATCGGAAAAGCTGTGGCTCCAACATAGGAATTCGACTCTGACCCCGGTTCTGGGCGAGCGCGCTTTCGCGCGTCTGCGACCAGACGTAGTCTTCGGGCGAGGCGGTCAGCGGGATCTGGCGACTCATGGCAGGCCCTCGGTCGGTGCTTGGATCACGCCCATCCGTGGAGCGCTATGGGGTTGTTTTCAGGTTCCCGCGTTGACCACGTCAGCGCCAGAGAGGCTAGTGGCGATGCGCGGCATTGCGGTCGCGGCCGGCGCCGAGCTTGCGGTCGAGGCCGCCGAACAGCTTCTTGAACAGGCGCGACAGTTTGCCGCGCTGGGTCTTGCGCAGTTTTTCCTCTTCGCTGGTCAGCCACGCGATCTGGATCACGCGGCGCTCGCCCTCGTGCGGCAGATGACCGTGGAACGAATTGTCGGCACGGCGAAACGCGACCAGGTGGCCGTACAGCGGACGCACTTCCGGCACGACCAGGTCGTCGATGTCGTCGATGCGGTAGAGAAAGCGCAAGCAGCCGCCGCTGATCGCAGGCCAGTCCTCGTTGAGGTAGAGCAGGGCGGTGACGATCTTCGAGCGGCTGTCGGTGTGGATCGTGCCGTGGCGTTTGTTCAATGAGCGGCAGATCGTGACGAGATGCGGGTGTTCACCGAGATTCGGCAAGCCCAGGCCTGCGCCGATCGCGTCGGCGAACGCGCGCGAGGTGAGCTCTTCGATCAGTCGGTTGACCGATGGGCCGCAGTCGGCGACCTCGTGCGGGAAGAAGCCGGCGCTCGGATAGCGTGGGAAATCACGCGCGAGCTCATCGCGCGCCTCGTCCGGCAACTGGCCGCGCGCGATCAGGAGCGCGAACGGGCGTTCATGCACGAGCGTGTCGGCGTGATCGAGACGCTGCGCATCGAGCAGGCGCAGGGAACGTTCGGGCGAGCGCGTGGTCGACTGGACGGTAGCCATGGCGCGCATCCTATCAGGCTGTCGGAAAACAGCCTGATGGAACGATCCACGGAAGGATCGCCCGCATCATTGAGCGATTGATGGGCTGGAAGCGAGTCGGGGCGCGTCCCGGACTCGCGGATGTCGAGAAGGAAAGACAGGGGTCAGAGTGGAGTGCCCCGTTTGGCCCTTGCTGACCTAGCTATCCACTCTGACCCAGNACGGAAGGATCGCCCGCATCATTGAGCGATTGATGGGCTGGAAGCGAGTCGGGGCGCGTCCCGGACTCGCGGATGTCGAGAAGGAAAGACAGGGGTCAGAGTGGAGTGCCCCGTTTGGCCCTTGCTGACCTAGCTATCCACTCTGACCCAGCAATAACGGGGTCAGGTTCACTTATCGGGTTTGACTTCATTGTTTGAGGGTTTCGGCGGTCGATGGGCGGGCCAGGTGCCCGCGAAGCGCCGGGTTTTTGCCGCGACCATCGCGCGAGAGGCGTCGTGCCCAGTGCGCGTTGTTGCCGGAGGTAGTCGCGGATTTCGGTAAGCGTGGTTTCGTCGAGGGCTTCGTCGAGCAGGATGCGGTACGCGAGGGCCCGTTTTTCGGCATCAGTGCCAAGCGCCAGCCAGCATGGGTGCGGTTGCAGGCCCGACTGCGGCCTTTGTCCCAGGTTGGCGGCGCAGCTGGACCAGCGGTGGGTCGCAGGATCATCCGTCATGCGCGCACGCACCGGGTTCAGTTCGATATAGCGGTAGCAGCGCAGCACATAATCTTCGCTGTCGACCAGACACGCCTTGTAGCGGCCCTCCCAGAGCGTGCCGGTGCGTCCGTGGCGGCCATTGAACAGGGCCACATAGTTCCGCCCAAGCCGCTGCATCATCTTTGCGACCGCACCAGCTGTGGACGGCGTGAGCAGCAGATGGACATGGTTATCCATCAGCACAATAGGCGTGCAGCTGACAGCCGCTGGTATGCAGCGCCGCTTTGAGCAGGTGCAGATAGCGCAGCCGGTCACCGTCATCCAGAAAACAGGGCAGGCGATTGTTGCCGCGCTGCACGATGTGCTGCGGGACGCCGGGCAGGTCGATGCGGGATAGTCTGGCCATGACGCCGACAGTGGCAGCGACCGTGCAATCCGTCTGTCCTTCAGCGCCGCCATAGCCTGTCAGTCAGTGGCGCATCCTGACCTAGGAAAGTGAACCTGACCCCATTGACCTATTGGCTGCTACTCTGGGCCACGAGTTTGAAAAGCATTATGACGAGCACATCGAAAAAAATGGCTACGGCGAGAACTGGAAAGATGAGATTGACGCCTGCGAATACAACCTGAAAAACGCCGATCGATTCGGAAACACTCCGGAGGAGGTTCAGGGATTCAAGGATCAGATCAATACCTACAAGGAGCGCATTAGGGAAAGAGAGGGGTCGGACGAACCGAGGCGTAAGGAGGAGCCTGAAAGAGATCGTGAAAATCGGGAGCGTTCAAGATGAATAAGGTGAAAAAAGTGGTCGCCTCGCAGTCGACGGTCTTGTGTTTCCTCATGGCCTTGGTGTGTGCCGCATTTCTGCTTTCCTGTAAGCAATATGGCTCGCACGTCGAAGTCGATATTGTCGAAGGAAAAGAGTTCATAGTTACTGTGAGTAACAGATCTGAAGATGCGCTGGTGGTTGATGACCGCTTGTTTAGTCTGAGTGCGGAGTCTTCGGTCAAGGTGGAGGTTGCGCGTGCTGGCGGTGCGGTTATCGCGCCGTGCAGTTACCTTGACTACGTAGGCACTGGGTCTCGTTTGTCTTTGCCGCCTGGTGAGGAAGTAGTCCTGCTCGTTCAACTGACGGCGCTGACAGCCACGCGCTGCCTTACTCCAGAAGAGGAATACTTGTTCAGAGCTTTGCTGGTTTCAGGCGATGAAGTTGTATCTCAGACTGATTGGATGCCTTTTAAGGCGGCATCTCTCGAATGAACTAAAGGGGACGGAGGCAGTTAATCCACCCGCATGACAAGCAAGCCAAAAGCGGGGCTTGTTGTTGAAGGCTACGAAATCCTCCGCCCGACCTCGCGCCGGTAATCCTCATCCCAGGTCATGCGTTGCAGGGCCTGCGCCGATTGCACGAGCCACTGCATGGTGGAGTCCAATAACGGGGTCCAATAACGGGGTCAGGTTCACTTATCGGGTTTGACTTCATTGTTTGAGGGTTTCGGCGGTCGATAGGCGGGCCGGGTGCCGGCGAAGCGCCGGGTTTTTGCTTCGACCATTGTGCGAAAGGCGTCGTGCCCCAGTGCGCGTTGTTGCCGGAGGTAGTCGCGGATTTCGGTAAGCGTGGTTTCGTCGAGCGGAATTCGACTCTGACCCCAAATTTTTCTGTGAGGCTACCGAGGTCGGAATTCGACTTTGATCCCGGTTTCCCGGATTTCCATGCGCTATAAAAGGGGGCCCCGCCCATGGAGTGGTCTTGATGAAAGGGAAATTCTCAGCGTCGCTGCTGTCGCTGGCTTGCGCCTCTTGTGCGACGGCCGGAACCAGTTTCGGCGGACAATGGGTCTACCGGCAGGAATGCCGTTTCGGTCATGTCGCCACCCTTGAGCTGCAGCAGAAGGGCTCTGAGATCAGCGGCATCTGGGGCGACGGCACGCGTGTCAGGGGCGAGAGCGGATTGCTCAAGGGCTCGATCAAGGGCCGTCGGGCCCAGGTGCGGTTCTGCTCCGAGTCATCCGACGATGCCGATCACACATGCCCCAGTTACGGCAACGAAGACGCCCATCTGGAGAGGAAGGGAGACACCCTCGTTTGGTACCGCGGAGCCGACGTTTACGTCACCCTGCATCCTGGTGGGGTGGACAAAACGGTCCCGATTGACGACAGCGATTGTGCTGTGGAAGGCGAGAAAACAGGGTTCACAGTCAATTAGTTCAGGGCGATCTCCGGATCTTCCGGCTCTTAGTTTTCTTGGCTCCACTTTTTGGCCTTCCTGCTTTTTGCAGGGTGACGATGCGGCCTAGTTGGGTTTTGATGGCGGCACGGAAGCGGTCATTACCCATCTTCAACCTGCAAATTGCTACCGTCTTTCTATTCTCAGGAAACTACATCAGCATGGAATTGCTCAATCTCACATCTGCCTTGCTTGCAGCTGCCATCCTCGCCAGTTGCACTTCGGAGCGCTCCCTTGCCCAGGAGGTCGACAGGCCCGCGCCCGGGCACACTGCCCGGCCAGCCGACACTTACATCACGCAAGGAGGTTGGGGAGAACTCCGACTGTTTGAGGGTGGGAGAGATGGCCACCTCCGTTTCCAGCTCGAAACCGAGACGTCGGGCTATGGATGCAGCATGACCGGCACCGCAAGCGGCAACCTCCGATCGGTCGAGGTAGAACCCCTTCCTGATTCAGACCAATGCACGTTGACGATGCACCGGACTGAACGCGGAATCGAAGTTGGCACAACTTCACCTGATAGCTGTACCGCCTACTGCGGCAGCAATGGTGGCTTCAAAGGCGTGTACCTGGCAGTCAAACCGGTCTGTGCATCAGACAGCATCCAGGCGACCCTGCGGCAATCAGAACAACGGACTACTGCTGAAGATGACCATAAAACCATTTCCGCGCATGAGGCCATCCTGAAGGTATGCGGGGAAACCCTGCCGTACTCCGTGGCCGCCGGCCTACGGATGGAAATTGCTGCCGCCTACCAACGCAAAGGAGACAACGCCAGCTGTCTCACGACCCTCTCCGCATACACGGACGATGCCTCCAGGACGGACGACGAGCTGACTGATGGCATGTCTGCTGTGGCTGCAGAGGAGGTCACCAGCGTAATGGCGTCCATGCGAGCGTTGATTTCCCGCTGCGAAGGCGACGATCAATGAAAGGAATCAAGTAAATGGTCAACCAAACCTTAGTTCGCCAACCCCAACTCAGTGACGACCAACTCCGAACGCTGGCCTATTTTTCAATTGGCGTCGCCTCCGAAGGGAGCAGCGCTGGCCGCAACGTAGCCTACCAACTCTCATTTGCTGGAAATATCCGAGCTGGCGTCATGGAGCCAATCGGGAATAGCGGGTTCTCGATTGGTACCCTGCAAACCGACCTTGGTCAGCATCCGCGCGTTGCTACAGACCTGGCTGATGGGTATCAGAGATGGGCCGCTCAGCAAGTTCCCTCGCTGGAGCTGGATGCCCGGCAGCGTGAGCAAACCATCTCCGACCTCCAGCGTGACGGTAATGCCATTCGAGCGCAGAACGGCCGATCATTAGACGCAAGCGTCTGGTCCAGTCTGAATAAATTTCTCGCGTCAGATGACGGAGTTTCCTTCGTACACGCCCGCGATGTCGCTCAGGTAGATCGTTTGCTTCGCCCAGGCGATGGACGTACGGACAACGGTGGTGCCATGCAACAGCTTCGGGGCACAGAGCTGTACCAACAGTCGACATTGGATGATCAGGCGAAGCTGGCCACCATGTTGATGAAGCTGGAGAATCAAGCGGGTCAAGCCCGCTATCCTGGCGTAATTCGCTCGATCTCCAACGGCGACCTCACCAGTGTGGATGACGTAAAGACCCGAATTGATGGCATGCTCCCCAACCGGGTCGTGCTTGGCGTAGAACAGCCCGACTATCTTGAAAGCGGTGTAGAGCATGCACTGCAGGGAACCGAGGTATTCAACAGGCTGCGTGCCGCGAGCCCAGGCAACCCGATGAGAGCGGTGTTTGCCACGATCTCTGCCAACCCGCTTGCAAATCCCACCGTACTGGCAGGCGATCGCGCGAACCCGGATGCGATGCATCGCTACGAGGTGGTCAAGACACTCTTCCTGCAGAACGTCGAGTCTCCCGCCTACTTGGATGCGCTCGAAGATGGGCGATCCCACGCATGGGGAAGACCACAACCGGAAGGCCGGGCGGCGGCAACTGCCGGGCTGTATTCGTCCGGGGACGACTTGGTCATCTGGAATAGGGATGGTGAGGGTCATGCCCTCATCAACGGCCGCTGGTCCGATGCTCCGCGTTCGGAATTGCATCGTCAGCGAAACACGGATGGGACGGTTGATCTTGACCGCTCCAGGCGTAACGGCCCCGTTGAACGATTGCTACATGTTGATCCGACACAGCAGGAGCGGCGGCAGGGAGCAGTCGCGCCACATCCGCCTGCTGAAACGCCTGCTATGAGGCGTGCGGCAGTTATCGACCCGCTGCTGGATCAGGCCAATCAGGCGGTTCAACGGCTTGAGGCGGGACTTGGCCGACGGTTCGATGAGAACAGTCAGCGTCTTGCCGCGAGTTCTGCTTGCTTGGCCAGAGAGACGGGCATGGAGCGTATCGATCATGTGGTTCTGAGCGTGCAGGCACCTCAGGCAAGAGCAGGTGAGAGGGTTTTCGTCGTTCAGGGAGATCTGGCTGATCCTGCACATGTCAGGGCGCACATGTCGACTTCACAAGCGATCGCAACGCCGACCGAGGATTCACTCGCTCGGATTCAATCGATGGGTGAAGAGCGCCAACAGGCAAATGCCCAAACCCAAGCGGAGGAACTGGCTCGACAGAGCACTGTTTCCAGCCAACATTCCAGCCAACACCCCCGAGTGGTCTAAGTACAGATAGACCTTGAAGAAGTATTTTGAAAAAGAACAGGGATCAGAGCGAGCTTTGCTAGCTTTTGTTTTTTTTGGGGGGGCAGGCGTCGGGAAGCGGCGTTCACGTCACTTCTCTATGATCAGCGCGGCGCGCCACTCATCAAGCTGCCCGAGGCGCTCTTGGGTGCGGTCGACACGGCAGGCTTCGATAAGGTCAGTAACTTCGACACGCGACATGCCCTGCACCATCGGCTCGACCGCGCAGTCGGCGTCGCGCGAGGCGCGCCACGCCAGGTCGGCACGGCGCATTCCGGCATCAAGGTCGTCCAGATAGGCAGGGTCGTTGGCGGTCAGAGATGCATAGGCCTTACGGCTGTCCTGTACCAATTGTGCACTGGCCTGAAGCAACTGCGTGTCCAGTGCGTGCATACGACGATAGGGGGCGCAACGCAGATCGGTGTTGGGGCAGTCCTTGAAGTCGCCCGAAGTGGCCATGCAGGCTTCCTTTGCAGCGACATCATGCAGGGTCATGCAATCGGCGGTGAGAGCCGCTTTGGGGTTGGCCCGTTTGGCGGCATAGCTGGCTGGCGCTGCCAATCCCAGCGCGCACGCCAGCAGTAGGCCGCCGCGCATCGTCCAGATTCCCGTCTGCTTCATAGATCCTTCTCCACGAATCGATTCGTGTCTTTTTATAGCAAGACGCATAAGAAAGCTGGGCGTTAGTCCCACTTTTACTCCAGCCCAAGAAGCTGGCCAGGGTGGAGCGCCCGCCGCGCAGGTCGAGTTTCTGCCAGCTCTGGATTTTTCGTCCCTTACGACCAGATGGAATCTGTATCGCCCTTGCCACAGGGAGACGATGCCGCCTTAAGCGTCGCAAAAACGGAGTTCCAAAAACGGAGCAAAAACGGAGTCAGGTTCACTTAAGTGGCCTGGCCTTTTTGTTTGCGTGGTCGATGGGCGGGCCAGGTGCCGGCGAAGCGCTGGGTTTTTACCGCGACCATCGCGCGAGAGGCGTCGTGCCCAGTGCGCGTTGTTGCCGGAGGTAGTCGCGGATTTCGGTAAGCGTGGTTTCGTCGAGGGCTTCATCGAGCAGGAGGCGGTACGCGGCGGCCCGTTTGTCGGCGTCAGTGCCAAGCGCCAACCAACACGGGTGCGGTTGCAGGCGCGACTGCGGTCTTTGCCCCAGGTTGGAGGAAAACAGGGGTCAGAGTGAATTAATTCAGGGCCGTATCCGGATCCTCCGGCTCTGAGCTTCCTTGGCTCCGCTTTTTTAGCCTTCCTGCTTTTTGCAGGGTGACGGTGCGACCCAGTTGGGTTTCGATGGCGGCACGGAAGCGGTCATTGCCCATGGGGTGCTGATGGTGCAGGTGATGACTGAAGTGGGAGGCGTCTTCGACGCTGGCCTGTTGCACCAGCTCGCGATACGCCCGCTGTCGCTCTGAAACAGTGGCGCCCAGGCGCAGAAAGCAGTCGGGCGGTGCAGCAGCGGCTCGGGCGAGCCGCTCGCGTTGCCTGCATGGCTGGACCAGCGGTACTGGTCTGCGCTGGCGACCATGCCGGCGCGGACCGGGTTCAGTTCGATGTAGCGATGGCAGCGCAGCAGGTGCTCGTCACTGGCGACCAGATGGGATTTGTAGCGCCCTTCCCACAGGTGCCGGTGCGGCCGTAAGCGTCATTGATGTAGCGCACATAGCGCCGGCCCATCACTCCACTGATTGCGCCAACGCTGGTGGGCGTCATCAGCAGGTGCACATGGTTGGTCATCAGCACGTAGGCATGTACGTGACAGCCCCGCGCCAGCGTGATTTCGCGCAGGTCCTGCAGGTAGCGCTGCTGATCGATGTCGCGGAAGAAACAGGGCTGGCGATCGTTGCCGCGCTGGATCACATGCTGGGCGATGCCGGCCAGGTCGATCCTTGGCTTCCTTGCCATTTCCTTCCTCCGTTGAGCGTCATCTCAACGCTATGGCGGCGGTGCGGTGCTGGGTATCGGAAAGCCTACTCTTGCGGTATCGGAATTCGACTCTGACCCCAAATTTTGCTGACCCCAAATTTTGACCCCAAATTTTTCTGTGAGAAAACAGGGGTCAGAGACAATTAAGTGAAAAACAGGGGTCAGAGTGAAGTGGCCCGTGTTTGGTGGACAGGGTAGTCAAGGGACAGTCCTGATCTGTTGATATTGCTGTTCGGCTTGTAAGGGCGTGATGTAACCCAGCCCGGAATGCAGTCTTCGCGCTGCCCGAATCAAGAACGGGCGGCCGTCATTGATCTTCAGCTTCAGGTTCGCAAAGAAACTTTCGATCATGGCGGTGTCATAGGGCATGCGGGGCCGACTCATGCTCAGACTTATTTTCGCTTTCGCCGTTTTTGCCCTGTAATGGAGGCTGCGGTATTGGCTGTCTTGGTCGTGGGGAAGGGTCAGGCTTGGCGGTCGTAAGCTCCCCCGTCATTCGATGTCCGGTCGGTAGCCGGTACACCGTTGTCCAGTGGGACGACGTGTGGAGGCAACCCCGTGCTTTTGACCAGACATGCGCTGCGACTGGGGTTTGGCATCACCCTGTTGCTCGGTGCCGCGAGCGGCCAGGCGCAACAGAAGCCCAAGGACACCTTGGGTGACGGGTGGAAACAGCACTGTGCCGCGGCCCCCGGGAGCATCTACGGCTGCTGCCAGAAGAAGTACAACGAGTGCACTAGGTACGTGAGTCCCGGAACACCGGCAATGCAGAAATGCAAGGACGCATACCAGACCTGCAAGTCAACGCGGACCCTGCCGATACCCGCAGTCACGCCGGAACAGCACCCGGACACCGTCGAGCCGATCAGACCCGGCAAACAGCCACCTGCGGTGATCGACCCCGCGGTAGGGCCAGCTGCATCAAGTGGGGGATGAGCGCCTTGGGAAAGCAGCGGCGCATCCCGTGCGGGCGTTCGGCTCAAGCACCGGGTCGGGTTCACGTGTCGGCTTCAAGGGGGTGCCTCGAGGGTGGCGGGACCATCGCGGCCAGGTGCATTTGCCTGGTCGGTTCCGCGCGGTCGATGGAGCCGGATTGTTCAAAATCCTCGATTTCGGCGCAGCAGCCGACGGTGGGGAAACTCCGCGACACGGGGTCGAATTTGATCCGGTGCTTTCCTTTTTCCACCAGACCGCGGTTCTGCCACCGTGACAGCGACTATTTCCAGCCGACCTTCCCGGTAATCCGTGAAGAACTTTTTCCCCATGGCGCTCCGGCAATCTAGGCGCCATTCCGAAATCTGTCCCGAGGATGTGGCATGAACGCCGGGACCGGCGCCGCCAACCACACCGGACTCCGGGTGGCCCTGCTGGCCCTCGTGCTGGCTTTCCCGTTCCTCGGCAGCCGCGGCATCTGGGAGCCGGACGAAGGCCGCTACACCAACGTCGCGATCAACATGGTCGAGAGCGGAGACTGGCTGACCCCCCGGCGCAACCAGGATGTGGCCCACTGGACCAAGCCGCCGCTGACCTATTGGGCGGTGGCCGCCAGCATCCGCTCCTTCGGTTTGCGCCCATGGGCGGCGCGGCTGCCGATGGCGCTGTCGTATCTGCTGTGCGTGTGGCTGACCTGGCGACTGGCGCGCCGCCTGGCCCCGGGCGGTGAGCTCACCGCTGCGGTCGCGTTCGCGACCATGCTGCTGCCGGTCTGCGCGGCCCAGGTGGTGACCACCGACTTCGTGCTCGCTGCCTGCGAGACGGTGGCGGTCTGGGCGTTTGTCGAAAGCCGGGGCGATCGCGGCCGTCCGGGGGCGTGGATCGTGCTGATGTGGGCCGGGTTCGCCCTGGCGTTCCTTGCCAAAGGCCCGCCGGAGCTGCTGCCGCTGCTCGTGGTCCTGGTGTGCGACGGGCTGCTGCCTGGTCCGCGGCGCGCGCTCCGGCTGACCGGGATCGTGGTGTTCGCGGTGATCGCGCTGCCCTGGTATGTGGCGGTGATGCTGGGCAATCCCGGTCTGTTCGAGTACTTCCTCGGCGACGAGGTGATGCACCGGGTCGCCACCAACAAATTCGACCGGCATGGGCAGTGGTACGGCTGGGCCACGATCTACGGGCCGACCCTGGCGTTGGGCACGCTGCCGTGGACAGGCGCGCTGTGGCGCGGGGCCAAGGGCCTGCCGGCAGCCCTGCGGCGTTGGCGTGACCCCGCGGCCCGTCACCAACAGGCCGCGCCACTGCTCCTCACCGTTTGGGTGTTGCTGCCGTTGCTGGTGTTCTGCCTGTCGCGCTCGCGGCTGCCGCTGTACCTGCTGCCGCTGTTCGTGCCGCTGGCGCTGCTGGTCGCCGTCCAGCGCCTCAAGGAAGGCCGGGCGCTGCCGCGTTGGCCATGGCTCGCGCTGTGGGTGGCGCTGCTGCTCGCGCTCAGGCTGGGTGCCGGGTATTGGCCCACCCACAGCGACGCCTCGGCGTGGGCGCGGGCGATCCAGGTGCGGGTGCCCACGCCCGTGCACGAGGTGATCTTCGTCGACGACATGGTCCGTTATGGTCTGCGCCTGCACCTGGATGCCTGGATCGAGAAGGTGAGCCTTGAACCCGTCCCGGCCGGGCGCCAGGCCCGTTTCAACCCCACCTACGACGGGGACCTGGGCACCGGGCTGGCCGGGACCGACGGTGAACCCGGCGCGATCTGGGTGTGCAAGCAGGCCCTGTGGCCACAGGTGCAGGCACAGGTGCTGCAACACGGGTATCGCGCCGAGGCGCTGGGCCCGCCGTATCGCGGAAGGGTGATCTTCAGGACCCGGAAACCGCGGCCAGAGTGAGGTTCTCCAGGACCTGCTTCCGTGCGTTTCGGCTCGGCGCTGCCATGTCCGTTGCGCCGTCCACGGCCCGCTCGCGGTGGCGGAACGGCATGGCACGGGCCACCGGAGGTCCGTGGTCCAGCCACTGGAATTTGCCCCCGTTTGCGCTCCATCGAGCTGCGGCGGCCCTGCCACGTTGCGTGCCGAAACTCCGGGCCGTATCCCGGTTGCTGCGGGACCGGTATCGACGCGTCGCCCGTGGGTCGTGGTCGCAAAAGAAGACTTCGGAAAAGCCACCGGAGGCGTCGATCGCTGTGAGGAGCGGCTAACGTAACCCGCTCAAGCCGGCGGTATATTTCCGGTGGACCAACGCCTTGTTGAGTGCGGTGATTGGCGTCGTCACGACGAACGAGTCAGGGGCAGGGCAATGGCCCGATCCACCGGAAAACCACGCCGCTTCGCCTGGCTTCGACGCCTGGGTCCCGGACTGATCACCGGCGCCGCCGATGACGACCCCAGTGGCATCGCGACCTACTCGCAGGCCGGTGCCCAGTTCGGCCTCAACATGCTGTGGACGATGCTGTTCACCTATCCGTTGATGGCGGCGATCCAGTCCATCTGCGCCCGGATCGGCCGCGTCACCGGCGAAGGCCTCGCGGTCAACATGTCACACGTGATGCCCGGGTGGCTGGTGGGCGCGATCGTCTTCCTGCTGTTTGTCGCCAATACGGTGAACATCGGGGCCGACCTTGCGGCGATGGGAGCGGCGATGCAACTGGTGCTGGGCTGGGGCCAGACGCTGTTCACCATCCTGTTCGCGGTCGGCTCGCTGCTGCTGCAGATCTTCGTCCCCTACCATCTCTATGTGCACTTCCTGAAATGGCTGACGTTGTCATTGTTCGCCTACGCCTGCGTTCTGTTCACCGTGCACATCGATTGGGTCGCGGTGGCCAGCCGCATGTTCTGGCCACAGCTGGCATGGTCGCAGGATGCATTCACGGTCATTGTGGCGGTGTTCGGGACGACGATAAGTCCCTACCTGTTCTTCTGGCAGAGCGCCGAGGAAGTGGAGGACGCCAGCCAGGGCGAGGGCAAAGGTTCGCTGCTAGACAATCCGTCCGATGCCCCGGAAGAGCTCAACCGGATCGGTCTTGATACTTACGCGGGGATGGCATTTTCCAACGTCATTTCGTTCTTCATAATCCTCACTGCCGCGGTGACCCTGCATACGGCGGGCATCACCGATATCACCACCTCCGCGGACGCGGCAAAAGCCCTGCGTCCCATCGCTGGCGAGTTCGCCTTCCTGTTGTTCAGTCTGGGCATCATCGGCACTGGAATGCTGGCGCTTCCGGTGCTTGCCGGCTCAACGGCCTATGCCGTGGGCGAGCTGCGTGGCTGGCGTGCCGGCCTGGAGCAGAAGCCACGCAACGCCAAGGCGTTCTATGGGGTCATCACGCTGGGTTTCACGCTGGGCCTGCTGATGCTGTTCCTGCCGATCGACCCGATCAGGATGCTGTTCTGGAGTGCAGTGCTGAACGGTGTGATTGCGGTTCCACTGATGGTCGCGACGATGATCGTCGTCTCCAGCAAAAAGTACCTTGGCGCGTTTTCCGCTCCCTTCCGGCTCAAGCTTGTCGGCTGGCTCGCCACGGCGGTGATG
This sequence comes from Stenotrophomonas sp. YIM B06876, assembly GCF_030711595.1. Lineage (GTDB taxonomy): Bacteria > Pseudomonadota > Gammaproteobacteria > Xanthomonadales > Xanthomonadaceae > Stenotrophomonas. The sequence goes on along the minus strand of NZ_JAUJUJ010000024.1, from coordinate 35,382 downwards.
GCAGTCGCCGCGATTGCCATGTTCGTGCTTTGAGATGCAGCCCGCGCGGAAAAATTCGACGGCGCAGTGCAGGAACATAGGCTGGGTTGGCCTTACCAACCCAGCCTTCAAAATAGGAAGATAGAGGCCAGAGTGAATTGCCCCGTCTCTTCTACATCGCCGGTCTGCCCACGTGGCCCCCGGTCTTGCCCGCGGCCGTCCACGCCCGCAACCCCATCACCGCCAGCCCGACAAACAGCAGGTACAGCCCCGCGGTGAGGTTGAGCGATTTGACCAGGTACATGCCGACATAGACCACGTCCACCGCGATCCACAGCCACCACGCGGCGGTATGCCGGCGTGCCTGCCACCACTGCGCGACCAGGCTCAACGCGGCAAGCATGGCGTCCAGCCAGGGCAGGGCGGCATCGGTGAAGGTGTGCATCGCCGCGCCCAGCGCGATGCCGAACGCCACGCCGAGGCCCAGGTCGCGCAGTCGATGCCGGGGTGCCAGCGGAGCGATGACGATGCGCCCGTCGGCCTGCGTCTGCCGGTGCCAGTTGAACCAGCCGTAGAGCAGAAACGCGCCGAAGGCGACCTGGAGCAGGGTGTCCGAATACAGTCTGGCCTCGGCGAACACCAGCGCGTACAGCGCGACGGACACCAGCCCGACCGGCCAGGCCAGCATCCGCCGTTGCGCCATCAGCCATACGCCCAGGACGCTGAAGGCGACGGCCGACCACTCCAGGATCGCGGCGTTCATAGCCCGATGGTGACCGACAGGCGGGCCTGGCGCGGGGCACCTGGGAACAGGTAGTAGTCACCGGAGCTGCTGCCGGTATCGCGCCAGTAGAAGCGGTTGAAGACGTTGTCCACCGACAGGTTCCAGCGCACCGGATGTTCGCGCAGCTGGTGCTGGAAGCGCAGGCCCGCATCCACAACGCTGTAGCCGGGCGCGCGCACGCGGCCATCGGCGGTGGCCACATTCGCGGAGGCATAGCGCCAGCCACCGGCGACGGCCAGGCCGGGCACGAACGGCAGCTGGTAATCCGCATGCAGGCTCGCGCGTGTCTTTGGCACGTTGATCAGCTGGTGGCCTTCGTAGGCCGGTGTGCCGGTGTCGCGCGCCCGCGCCTGCAATACGCTCGCGCTGGCGGTCAGCTGCAGGTTCTCGGTGACGCGTCCGTTGGCGGTCAGCTCCAGGCCGGTGTGGGCCTGCTGGCCTTCTTCGACGAACGTGTAGCCCGCGTCGCTGCCGTCGGGCCTGGCGTACTGGAACGGCTGGGTGGTGCGGAACAGCGCGGCGCCCAGCGTCAGTGCATCCGACGAGGCGTACTTGATGCCTGCCTCGACCTGGCGCGAGACCACCGAGGGCAGGAAGGCGCCGTCGTTGGAGGTCCAGAACGGTGCTTCCTGGCCGAGCGAGAGGCCGGCCACGTAGCTGGCGTACACGTTGATCGCCGCATTCGCTTTCCAGATCAGCGCGGTCTGCGGCAGGAAGCGCGACAGCCGGTCCGCACGCTCGGGCACGCCGCGCTTGCTGTAGGTGCGTTCGTCCAGGCGCACGAAGCGGCCGCCGGCCAGCCATTGCCAGTCGTCGCCGAAGCTCAGACGGTCCAGTACGAACACGGCCGTCTGCCGGCTGTCCAGGCGCCGCACCGGGTCGCCGGGCATCTTCGGGGAGGGCGCGAACTGCGGCACCTGTGCATCGTGGATGTTCGCCGTGCCGACGTACTCGTTGACGTTGCGGCGCTTGTCCACGGTGCGATCGAAGCCATCCGCCCCGAGCGTGAGCTGGTGGCCGATGTTGCCGGTAACGAAATTGCCACGCAATTCGGCGCGCAGTTCCCGGTTGCGACGGGTGTCGTCCGGGCTGCGGTAGTCGTAGATGTCGTAGTCGCCGTTGGGCGCGAAGTAGTTGCCCGGCACGCTGCCGTCGGCGCATTGCACGGCGTAGTAGCAACCGTAGGCGAAAGCGACGTTGTCATCGATCACCGAGCGGCTGTGGCTGGCCGATACGCGCGACTGCCAGTTGGCGTTGAAGTCGTAGGTGTGCAGGGCGCTGAGGTTGGTGCTGTCGATGCCCACCGGCTGCTGCCAGGCCTGGTAGCCGAGCATGCGTTTGCGGTCCACACCGTGCGGCAGGGCAACGCCGCCGAGCAGCTGGTAGCCCGAAGCCGAACGCTGCGCGCTGGTCTGGTAGTTGGCATCCACTTCAAGCTTGCTGCGCTCGCTGATCAGCCAGTCGGTGGCCAGCGAATAGAAATTGCGGCGGCCATCGGCGTGCTCGATATACGAGCTGCTGTCGTCCCAGGCGGCGTTGAAGCGCACCCCGAAGCGCGGCGTCAGCCAGTGCCCGGCGTCGATGGCGGCGTAGCGCGAGCCTTCCGAGTCGGTGCCCAGGGTGAGGTTGCGCACTTCAGCCGGGCGCTTGCCCACGTAGTTGACGATGCCGCCGGGTGCCATCACCCCGGCCGCCAGCCCGGCTTCGCCCTTGAGGATTTCCACCTGCTGCACGTGCTCCAGCGCCAGGCGCTGCTCGCCGGCGATGGACAGGCCGTTGAAGCGGTAACCGGTGCCGGTATCCAGCGCGAAACCGCGGATGGCGATGTTCTGGTAGTAGCCGACCGGCGCGTAGCTGTCGCCGAGCGACGCATCGTTGTTGGCCAGCTCGGACAGCGTGCGCACGTGGCGGCTGTCGAGCAGGGCGCGGTCCAGGACGCTGACCGAGGCGGGGGTGCTTTTCCAGTCACCGGCCCCGAAGCTGCTGGACTGGGTGGTCTGCGCTGCGGCGGCGTGTCTGGCCTGCACGCGCACGGCCGCCAGCTCGGTCGGGGAACGGTCGGAGGCTTCAGCGTCCGCTTCACTGGCATACAGCGGCAGGGCTGCGCCCAGGGCGGCAGTCAACAGCGGGATTCGGTAGTAGCGGTTCATTCGATTCGTCATCAGCAGGATAAGGAGACGAAGCGAAGGCGCGCACGCGCACCACACCATGACGGGGGTTTGTGTGCTGCTCAAAGCTCCCTACGCCGGTGCAAACCGGATCAGGTTCCAAGGGACTCTCTCAGCCTGGTCAAACCAGGCACCCCCGCTTCAGTGGGCTATTTCACCACAACGGGTCGCGATTTGCCCGCGTCCGTTCAGCCAGCGGCGCGCAGCGCAGCCAGCAGCGCCTGCCCGGCGCTGGTGTGGAACCACTGCGCATGGCCCAGCAGGAAGTCGTGATAGGCCATGTCCGCATTCGCGTCCGAGCGGGTCGCGCCGTGGAAGTACTCCACTTCCGACAGCGCGAAATCCAGATGCACCACAGGCAGCAGGTCGGCCAGCAACTGCACCTGCGCGGCGGTCAGTGGACGCACGTGGCGGTAGCCGTCGAGCAGGGCGAGCGCGGTATCGCCCTGCACCGCCCGCGCGCCGCGTTCCAGTTGCAGCCACGCCACCGCGTTGCGCTCGATTGCGGTGGCCAGGTCAAACAGGGCGCTGGTGGGCGAGGCCAGGCCGAAGTCGAATACGGTGTCCACCACCACGCTGCCGCCCTGGCGGCGCCAGAGCAGGTTGGAGGCATGCCAGTCGTTGTGCGCCCACAGCGATGGTTCGGCCTGCAGACGTTCAGCCAGGCCCGCGTGCCAAGGCAATACGGTTTGCTCAAGATCCTGCCGCCATGGTTTGCGGGCCAGATAGTCGGCCAGCGCCGGACGCGCGCCGAAAGTGCGCTCCAGCATCGCGATCGGATCGGCGGCGCGGATCAGGTCGTCACGCGCCACCAGCAGATGCGTGCTGCGTTGGCGGGCGCGGTAGCTGGCCGAGGCCAGATGCAGGGTGGCGAGCATCCTGCCGGCCTCGCGGGCCTGGTCGATGTCGCTCAGCGGGGTCCATGACGGCGCGTCGCGGTACAGGTCCTGTCCGTCGCCGACGTGATGCAGTTCGTAGGTCCAGTCCCCATGTTCAAGTGCGGTGCGGCCATGGCGATCCTGCAGCACCTGCACCACCGGCACGCCGGCGGCGGCGAGATGCGCAATGAAGCGATGCTCCTCGCCGAGGCTGGCGGCGCTGCGCACACTGTGGTGATGACGCTTGACGAAGACCTGTCGCGGCCGGCTGTCGACGATGGCGGCCGCCGACATCGGGCGCGGGCTGTGCCACAGCACCTGGCAGTCGCCTTCCAGCTGCGCGAAACGATCGCGCAGCCACGCGATCTCGCGCGCGCTGATCGCGGGCCAGTCGGCCGCCACCTCATCGTTGTTGAGGCCCTGGACGCGGTGCTCGATGGTGTTCATTGGCTGACGGGGGGACATGCGGAGTGAAACCGGGGAAAACAGGGTAGCGCGTGCGCGGCGCGGAGCCATGCCTGTGAAGAGGGCGCCGTGCACCCACACGCGCTCGTCTCGGCGGAAAAGCAACCTGCGTCGATGCAGGCGCTCCCGCGAGCCTCCCGCGCTCCGGTTCCATCCGCCTGCACAACCCGGTCGGGCTTCACCGCGGCAGCCCCGGCCCGTCGCAGCAACATCGCCCATGGAAAAGGCCGCGCGTTGCGCGGCCTTCCGGTGGTTGTGGACGAGCTGTCAGGGCCCGGCTGCCGGTGCGGTGATCGGCCGGCAGTGACGGCGTCTTTACCAGCCGCGCCCGTGCCGGCGCTGCCGGTCGCGGCGGTCGTGGTGATGGCCATGTCCGCGGCGATAGTCATGGCGATGATCGTAGCGGTGGCTGTGGTTGTCCCGGGTGGTCAGGTTGCCGATGGCGCCACCGGCCACCGCGCCGCCGATGGTCGCCGCCGGATCGCCATTGGAGATCAGGTGGCCGGCCACGCCGCCCACCACCGCGCCCACGACGGTGTGCTTGTCTTTCTTCGACATGGCGCTGGCGTCGCTGACGGTGGCCAGACCTGCGGTGAGGGCCAGGGCCATGGCCAGGCCACGGAAGCTGAGTGCGGAAATGTTGGACATGTTCGGTTCTCCTGTCAGAGGTGTGCCGGCGGGCAACTGGGACGAACTCATTTGGCGGCAGGTGGCATGAAGCATCGCTGAAAACAGCTTTGTCTATCGCGCTGCAGAAAATATCCAGCCGCCGGTTCCGGCCTTCAGCCGCGCAGGATTTTTCAGATCCACGCCGGCTCCGGTAGCGCAGATACCGGCAATGCCGCCGACGCGTGGAAGCACCCGACCGCTCTGCCAGTGACGCCGCCGGCAGGCCCGTGGGCAGGCGCCGAGCACGCAGCGCGACGGCTCCATGAGGCTGGCCATCCGTACCACCGGCGCGCCGTATCGGACCGGAATTCCACTGCCGGCGTTGCGGTCAAGAATTCCCGTCAGCGCCCGATAAAGCTACTGATGGACGACCGCCCAGCTGGCTCGGCCAGAAGGATGCGTGCATCGATCCGGGCGCTTTCACTGCGCGGCGCGGGTGGACGCGTAGCATCATTGGCCTTGTTGTCAGGGAGCCGGATTCATGCCAGCACAGGGGTCAGGGGAGACGCTACGGATAACCGGCATCGGCAGCGGCGGCGCGCACGCAGTGCGGTCCACTCCTGCATTCTGGTCCCTGGCATTGCTGCTGCTGGGCCTGCTGAGTACCGCGGCGATGGCGCATTTGGATTGGAGGCAGCAGCAGCAGCGTGCCGAATCCCTGCAGCACTCGTTGGCCAATGCGGCGCAGTCACGCATGCAGGATTCGTTGAAGGGCGGAGCCATGGTGCTGCGCTCGATGCAGACCGTGTTTCTCTCCAGCGCCAAGATGGATCAGCACGAGTTTGCCCAGTACCAGCAGAACCTGCGTCCGCAGGAGCTGGCACGGGGGTATGTGCTCACCGGGTACGCGCGCCGCCAGCCCGACCCGGCCCATCCGGCGCAGGTGGCTTACCGCTACCAGTTCGTGGCGCCGCTGGAAGGCAACCAGGTGCTGCTCGGTTTCGACATCACCCGGCAGCCGGAGAATCTTCGGGCATTGCAGGTGGCGCGTGACCGCGATCTGCCCACCGCGTCAGCGCCGTTTCCGCTGTTGCAGTTCAAGGGGCAGCCGGCCAGTGCGCTGGGGATCACGTTGCGCCTGCCGGTCTATTCTCCCGGCGCGATGCCGGTGACGGTGACTGAACGCCGTGCGCGCGAACTCGGCGCGCTGGCGGTCAGCATGCGGCTGGGGCCGATGATCACCCAGGCGCTGCAGGGCCGGGTGCTGGATTACATGCACGTGCATATCCGCGATCTGGATGCGCCGGCGGGGCAGGACCTGGTGTTCGCTTCCGCGCCACCGGTGGCGGATATACCGCAGCAGGTACGGCACCTGGATTTTGGCGGCCGCCGCTGGGAAATGCGGCTATGGCCGCGGACCGGCATCGTCGAATGGGGGCAATTGCGGGCGATCCTGGGCGGTGGCACCACGATCAGCATCCTGCTGGCGCTGCTGCTGTGGTCGCAGATGACCACCCGGCGCCGCGCAGTGGATCTGGGGCGGCGCATGAGCGTGCGTTTCGGCGAAAGCGAAGCGCGCTTCCGTACCCTCAACGAGTTGCTGCCGGCGCTGGTGTTGCTGACCAACGGGGATGGCAGCCGCATCACCTACGCCAACCAGACAGCGCGCCAGTTGCTGGGCACGGTGGTCGGCGCACCGCTGTGCTCGCTGTTCGCCGATAGCCTTGCCTGCGAGCGCGCGATGGCCATGGCGGCGAGTGGCAGCGGCTGGCGCAGCCAGGAGGCGATGCTGGCCCCGGCCGCGGGTGCCGCGTTCTGGATCAACGCTTCGCTGGCGCAGGTGGAGGTGGAAGGGCTGCCGCACCTGCTGATGGTGGCCACCGATACCAGTGCGCAGCGGGCGATGACCGAGCGCCTGCACTACCAGGCCACGCACGACGAACTGACCGGGCTGCGCAATCGTCGCGAATTCGAGCGGCTGCTGCGCGAAGCGCTGGCCGGATACGGCTGCACTGCGCCGGTGGCACCGTTTGCGTTGCTGTACTTCGACCTGGACCAGTTCAAGCTGATCAACGATCTGTCCGGGCACGCCGCCGGTGACCAGCTGCTGGTGCAGCTGGTACGCGCGATGCGCGCCGAGCTTGGCCACACGGAATTCCTCGCGCGCCTCGGCGGCGACGAATTCGGCGTGCTGGCGTTCGGGGTGGATCTGGCCCGGGCCGAGGCGCTGGCCGAGCGCATCCGCCGCTGTATCGAAGGGCATATCTTCCACTGGCAGGAGCGCACCTATACGGTCAGCGCCAGCATCGGCCTGGTCATGGTCGAGGGCGAGGGCAGCACGCTCAAGGACCTGCTGGCCTGGGCCGACAGCGCCTGCTACCAGGCCAAGGAAAACGGCCGCAACCGGGTCTGCACCTATCGCGAGGATGCCGCCAGCACCCAGCGCATCGGCGAGATGGAATGGGCCAACCGCCTGCGCGGCGCACTGGAGCACGGCCAGCTGTTGCTGGATTACCAGCAGCTGGTGGCGCTGGACCCGACGGCGGGCGATGCGGTGCACGTGGAGCTGCTGCTGCGCATGCGCGACCACACCGGCCGGGTGGTCATGCCTGGCGCCTTCCTCAGCGCGGGCGAACGCTACGGCCTGATGCCGGCGGTTGACCGCTGGGTGATCCACACCGCGCTGGCCAATTTCCAGCAGATCCATCCGTGCGGCGCGCAGCTGCACAGCTGTTCGATCAACCTGTCCGGCGCCAGTCTCGAAGACGACGGGCTGGCCGATTTCATCCTCGATACGATCAGCACATTCGGCGTGCCGGCGCAGCGACTGTGTTTTGAAATCACCGAAACGGTGGCGGTGCGCGATCTGCAACGCGTGGCCCGGGTGATCGAACGGCTGCGGGCGGCCGGCTGCCGGATCGCGCTGGACGATTTCGGCGCCGGCATGTCCTCCTTCGGCTATCTGAAAAACCTGCCGGTGGACGCCATCAAGATCGACGGCAGTTTCGTGCGCGACCTGGAGCGCGAGCCGGTCAGCCGCATCATCATCGATGCGGTCACCCGGATCGGGCACGAACGCAGGCTGCAGGTGGTCGCCGAATGGGTGGACGAGCAGGGCGTGCTGGAGGTGCTGCGCGAGCTTGGCGTGGATTACGCCCAGGGCTTCCTGCTGCATCGGCCCGAGCGGGTACTGTTCCAGCGTGAGAAAGCCGGCGTCCGGGTCGATTGAATCAACCCGCGACAAAACGACAGCCGCGCGCCCTTGCCGGGTGCAGCCGGGACACCGCTCGCCGCGGCCCGCCGGGCTCCGCCAAACGCGCCCCGCGCAGCGCGTAACGCGGCGCTGATCCAGGGGCTGCCGTGCGGCGCGCCTGCAATCGGCGGGTTTTTTGCACGTGCATGGTTTTTTTGATGTCCGCCAAACCGCTTTCCACCACCGGCAAACTGTTTGCTGCCGCTGCGTCTATCGAAGGCCTGACCTGGGCCGGCCTGTTGTTCGGCATGCTGTTGAAATACGGCACCGGCACTACCGGGCTGGGGGGCTGGCTGTTTGGTCGCCTGCACGGGGCCGCATTCCTGTTCGATGTGGCGGTCAGCCTGGTGGCAGGGATGCGCCTGCGCTGGCCGCTGTGGACGACCGTGGTGGCGTTGCTGGCTGCCGTGCCGCCGCTGGTGACGGTGCCGCTGGAATTGTGGTCGCGCCGCCGTGGCCTGCTCCCGGCGCGCGCCGCGTAGTCGCGCCGAACCCACCGCATCGCCGAGGGTTGCTGGCAGCGCGTTCCGCCGCGTTGACTGCGATGGACCGCAGGAGCGCGTGACCGATGCCTGGCAGGGCGGGGGTATGATCCGGCAGTACCGGCGGCGGCCGGTCCCTTCCTTCGAGGACCGCACTATGAGCCTGATGAAAGCCGCCATTTTCGTTGCGCCCGGACGCATCGAACTGACCGACAAACCGATTCCGGACGTCGGCCCCAACGACGCACTGGTCCGCATCACCACCACCACCATCTGCGGCACCGACATCCACATCCTCAAGGGTGAATACCCGGTCGCCAAGGGCCTGACCATCGGCCATGAGCCGGTCGGGGTGATCGAGAAGCTCGGCAGCGCGGTCAGCGGTTACAGCGAAGGGCAACGGGTGATTGCCGGTGCGATCTGCCCGAACTTCAATTCCTACGCGGCGCAGGACGGCGTCGCCTCGCAGGATGGCAGCTATCTGCAGGCCAGCGGCTGCTGCGGCGGCCACGGCTACAAGGCCACCGCCGGCTGGCGCTTCGGCAACATGATCGACGGCGCCCAGGCCGAATACGTGCTGGTCCCCGATGCCCAGGCCAATCTGGCGCCGGTGCCCGACGGGCTGAGCGACGAACAGGTGCTGATGTGCCCGGACATCATGTCCACCGGGTTCAAGGGCGCGGAAAACGCCAACATCCGCATCGGCGACGTGGTGGCGGTGTTCGCGCAGGGCCCGATCGGCCTGTGCGCCACTGCCGGGGCGCGGCTGTTGGGCGCGTCGACGATCATCGTGGTCGACGGCAACGCGCACCGGCTCGACATCGCCAGAACCATGGGCGCGGACGTGGCGCTGAACTTCCACGACTGCGATGTGGTGGACGAGATCATGAAGCTGACCGGCGGCCGCGGCGTGGATGCGGCGATCGAGGCGCTGGGCACCCAGGGCACGTTCGAATCGGCGCTGCGCGTGCTCAAGCCGGGTGGCACGCTGTCCAGCCTGGGGGTGTATTCGGAGGACCTGAAAATTCCGCTGGCGGCGTTCGCCTCGGGCCTGGGCGACCACAGGATCAATACCGCGCTGTGCCCGGGCGGCAAGGAGCGCATGCGCCGGCTGATGAATGTGGTGGCTTCCGGTCGCGCCGACTTCGGCGCGCTGGTCACCCATCACTACGCGCTGGATGACATCGTCGCAGCCTACGACCTGTTCTCGCACCAGCGCGACGGGGTGCTGAAAGTCGCGCTCAAGCCGCGCCGCTGACGCATCGGTGCCGGGCGCTCAGCGGCGTAGCGCAAACACCCCGTCCAGCGCCAGTTGCGCCTTGAATCCGGCCTTTTCCAGGCGCTTGGCCACTTCGCGCGGCACGTCGCGGCCGCTGGTCAGCTTGTTGGGCGCGCCGGTGTAATGGAACATCCGCCCGCCCCGGCGGATCACCCGCGCCAGCTGGTCATAGAACGCCTGCGAATACAGTTCGCCGGCGATGCCGAAGCGCGGCGGATCGTGCAGGATCGCATCCACCGAGGCGTCCGCCAGCGCGGTGATGGCACTGCAGACGTCGGCGTGGGTGAGCTGCAGACGGCCGCCGGCGGTGGCCGCCTCCGGATCCGGCGACCACGGATTGAGCGTGCGCAGCCACAGCACTTCGGCGCTCTTTTCGAAGGACAGGATCTGCGCCACGCCGGCTTCCAGGCAGCAGGCGGCGAAATAGCCCATGCCGCCACACGTATCGAGCACCACCTTGCCCTGCGGCTGCACCAGCGCCACCTTGGTGCGTGCATCCTCGAACGGCGACACCTGCGCGCTGGGCAGCATCTTGATGCCGTCGATCTCGAAGGTGGGTGCGCCCCAGTCGGTGGGCACCAGCTTGTACAGGCCGCTGCCGAAGCGCGAGATGGCGGCAAACCCGCTGCCGTCCCAGTAATGAATGGTGCGGTCCTTGAGCCTGGCCGGCCAGGGGAACGGCTGTCCACGCCAGTGCCAGCCGTCGGCGGACAGCATCACGCTGTCCTCGCTGCGGCCCAGGTCGAACGAAGCCCGGGCCTGGCGGTGGCCGTTCTTCAGCGCGGCCTGCAGCTGGTCGAGCAGCGGGCGGGTGAGCAGGGGGCCGGTGTAGTGGGACATGCGCGGACGGCTGGTGGGGCAAGGGCGGCCATGCTACCGCAGGCGAGTCGGCCGTCGGCGGGGCGCTGTCGATGGTCTTTGTCCCAAGCGCGAGAGCCGCCGTTTGCCCATGCGCGCTGTCTGGCGGGCACCGGCGCGATGCGGGCGCAGCGTTGCCATGTCATCAGGGGCCCGTCCAATCACGGCGGGCACGTAGCGCCGCGCCGGGGCTGCGGTGGCCGGCCGACTCAGCGGCGGAGGTAGTCACCAAACCTGGCGAATTCTGCCAGTTCATCCAGCACGGTCTTGCCATGGGTGAGGATCTGCATGGTGCGATTCACATCGTCCCAGCCGTTGGCACCGTGCCTGCCGCCGTGGAAGACGTTGTTGCGCGCGGTACGCAACAGGATCGCCACCGCCTGCAGCTCGTATTCGTTTTCATCGAACTCGATCTCGCGCCAGGCCAGCTTGCCGGGCGCGGTGCTGATCTGCTGCTGCGGGGCGGCGTTGAGCAGCGCCAGTGCGGCGGCGGACAGGGTGTAGCGGCTGCGGTTGCTGCGCACGAACCTGTCCCAGTTCGGCTCGGCCTTCTTGCCCGGCTTGTCCGACTTCAGGTAGCCGGCTTCCTTCAGGCAGAATTCGAAGCGGGCGAAGGCGTAGAAGAAGTGGAAGGCGGTGTGTTCGAAGACGGGGGTGATGTCGCTTTTGATCATGTGCCGGTCCATTGCCGATGCGTGGATTGAGGCCGGGACGTGCAAGGGCGGCGGAAACGGGAGATTCCCGTTGCCCGGTCGAATGACGGCGGCAAGAGGGCCCAGTTTACGGGCAAGCGGTGAGCGGTGCCGGTCATCCGGGATACCGGGTCCGCTGCGGTGGCGGCAGTAGACGCGGCCCGGGTCGGCGCCGGCGGCAGGACCTGCCAGCACCCGGAACAGACAGCACCCACCGGCCATAACGCGGTACCGGCGCCGGAGCGGTGCGAGCGCGGCTGCGGCGGGTGCGCCGGAGCGGAGCGTCCGGGGAACTCGGCCGGCCGGCGGCGGTCTGTTCCGGTCTTGGCCAGCCGGCGTGCGCGGAGGGCCCGCGATCGATAATCCCGTCCCAGGAGTGGCATGCGCAGACCGGACTCCGCAACAGACACCTGGGCACAGGCCAGCGCCGTGCTGGTGGCCGCATTGATGCTGCTGTTGCTGGGTCGTGTGCTGCTGCGGCTTCCCGAGGCGGGCCTGCCGCCGGGGCGGGAGGCGCGGATGCAGTTGCGCCTGTTCAGTCGTGAGCCGGCGCCAGCGCTGCCACCGCCGCGATTGCCGGACCCGGCAGCGCCTGCGCCGGAAACGGCAGCGCCGCGGTACGCTCCCGCGGCGGTGGAGGTCATTGCCGCGCCAGTGGCCGCACCCGCACCCGCCAGGCTGTCGCTGATCGATGACCAGGGCCGGGTGAAGCTGGCCCCCGGCAATGCGGAGGCGCCGATGGATGGTGATGCGGCGGCGCGGGTGTTCGAGCATCGCGACCCGTTGCAGCGTGGCGTGGGTGAACGTGCCACCGCCCACCTGTTTTCAGGCAAGGCGGCCGGTACCACGCAGTCGCGGACGCAGCGCCTGCTGTATGGCCGCGACACCCAGATGGCCGAGGCCCGCAGGCCGCCGGAAGTGGCGTTCAACCCCGCGTTGCATGAGCGGCCCTCGGATCTGGGCAGTGAAGCCACCGGGGATGCCTACAAGGCCGCGCCGGTCCGTTTTGAAAAGGCGCCGGGGCTGGCCGGCGACGCCAGCCGCCGTATCCGCGCCCGCATCGGGGAGCTGGATGGACGCTACCGCCCCTGCCCGCCGGCGCGGCGGCAAAACTGGATGGCGCCGGTGTTGAAGCATGTGGATGAACTGCAACGGCTGGAATACCGCTACGGCCATGGCGCCGACCCGGTGGAAGCCGAACACACCCTGCCCAGGGCTGCCGACAGCGCCTACGATCTGGCACGGCGCGCGCTGTGGTATGCCGAGCGGCAGCTGGCCGCCTGCGCCGGTTGAGCGCCTGCCGGCGTTGCAGGCCAGCGGGTCGTTCCCTGGCGGAGCCGACGGGCGGGCTTCGCCTCGAAGGCGCCCGACGAGGACAGGCGGGCCAGCTTCCACTGCGGTGCGCGTGTGGGACCGGGGCGACCTGCCGCTGCGGAGTATCTCGGCGCAATGGCGAGCGTGCGTGCGAGTTCAGCGGGGTCGCCGCCGCGGATTGTCAGCGGCCACCGCCGGCAAGGCAAAGTGCGATGAGCGGGGCCAGGTTGAGCAGCAAGATACAGATCTTGTAAAAGGCCATGCCGCTGTAATGAATGGCGTCAAACGTGGTATCCGCCAGGTGGAACCACTTGCCGTGCCACCTGCGCATCCAGTCTCTGGCGATGATGAATACAGCGAACCAGGCGAAAAGCACGGCGTAGTTGATCGCCAGGGACCAGAGCAGGACGCGGTACAGAAATTCAAAGGTCATGACGGTTTCCTCCAATGGCAGCCAGCAACGGGGAAGCGGCCGGTCGCCCGCGCGTGCCGGAGCGCGGCGCTGGCCGATAGCAACGCGAAATGACGGCGCGGCAACGCACGGACAGGTACCGGCGCCGGTGCCACCTCATTCCATCGTGAAACGCACCAGGGTCACGGTTTCCTCGGCGCTAAAGCCTTCATAGATGCGCTGCAGTTCAGCCAGCAGGCCCTCCGGGGTGCGGCAGCGCGGGTCATGTTCATGCTGCAGGTCGGCCGCCACCAGGGTGTCGAACCGGCGCACTTCGGTCTGCAGCGGCCGCGGCGGCGAAAGCTGGCCATGGGCCAGCTGCATCCGCGCTTCAGGAACGCCATGCCACTCGGTGCCGCGCCTGACGGTCAGGTTCTGACCAACATTGAACAGCGGGGTGACGTAATCGATGACGGGACAGGCGCCGGTGGCCATGGTGCTCTCGTGTTTGCGGAAGGCCCACCATTGTGAACCCCGTCGGGCTGGATCCATCACCTCCGGTTAGCAGGGGCAGGTCCAGCATCGCGCCGCCTCCCGTCCCCGGTATGCGTGCATGCCCCGTGTCCTGCCCATTGTGCTGGTCCTGCTGTGCCTGCCGGCCGCCCCGGCCGTCGCGCGCACGGTATATCGCTGCGTACAGGGCGGCACGGTGAGTCTGGCCACCGCGCCGGAACCCGGATCGAAGTGCAAGGCGATGACGGTGGATGACGCGGCGGTGCAGACCCCCAACCTGTGGGGCGATTTCGGCGTGTTCAGCGGCACCCTGTACGAGCGCGAGCAGCAGGGGCGCCTGGAATATTCAACCCGCAACCTGCCCGGTTCACGGGCCTACCTGAAGTTCACCGTGGCCACGCCGCCGGGCGAACCGGCGCATGCCGGACTGGGCCGGGTCGGCAAGCCGCGGCTGGGCGAATACAGCCGCCAGTTCCGTGCCGCGGCCAAGGCTACCGGGGTGGACGATGCCTGGTTGCGCGCCGTCGCCCATGCCGAAAGCGCCTTCGATGCGGCTGCGGTATCGCCCAAGGGCGCGCAGGGAGTGATGCAGCTGATGCCGGAGGTGGCGGGCGCCTACGGGGTGAAGGACCCGTTCTCGGCGCAGCAGTCGATCTCCGCCGGTGCGCGCCACATGCAGTCGCTGCTGCGCCGCTATGACGGCAACCGCACGCTGGCGGCGGCTGCCTACAACGCCGGCACCGGCGCGGTCAGCCACTACGGCGGGGTGCCGCCCTATGCGGAAACCCGCCGCTATATCGACAAGGTGCTGGCGCTGTATACCCGCTACCGCGAGGCGTTGGGCACCGGCCCGGAGCGGCCGGCACCGTAATCGGTGAGCGGCGGCCGTCGCGCAAACGGCACCGGCACCGGTCGCTGCGCGGGTTTTTCCGGAAAGGCCGGAACCCGCACCACCGCCACCAAGGATGGCCGCATGACCCGGGGCGATCCCGCACTTGGCAAACCGGCCGCAACGGGCGGTGCGGTTCCGCTGCCGCGGCTGAACGTCTATCGTGCCCGGTCGTGAACGGGGCGGACAGGCATGAATCGCAAGCGCGCAGTGGCAGTCGTGGTGGCAGTGGCAGGGCTTGCCTTGGCGGCAAGTTACCTGCTGCCGGAACCGGCGCCGGAAAGGACAGCGCCGGCGGCGACCGCCCTGGGCTGGCGGGCCGGGATCGTGCTGCTGGGCGGTGACGGCATCGCCGGAAACACCGCGGGCGACGGCGCGCAGGCGCGTTTCAGCGACCCCTGGGGCGTGGCGATCGACACCGGTGGCAGCCTCTACGTCGCCGATGCCGGTGACAACAACCGCATTGTCCGGCGCTGGCTGGATGGCCGCTTCCACCTCCTGGCCGGCGGGGCCGAAGGGTTTGCCGATGGCACCGGTGCGGCTGCCGCGTTCAACACCCCTTCGGGGCTGGCGCTGGACCGCCATGGCAACCTCTACGTGGCCGATACCGGCAACCATGCGATCCGCAAGGTCAGCCCACGCGGCGAGGTCAGCACCGTGGCCGGCAATGGCACCGCCGGCGCTGTCGATGGGAGGGGCGCGCGGGCACAGTTCAACGGCCCGATGGGCGTGGCGGTGGATGACCAGGGCCGGATCTATGTGGCCGATACCTGGAACGACCGCATCCGGGTGATCGAAACCGATGGCCGCGTGCGCACGCTGGCCGGGGGCGATCGTCCCGGCCATGCCGACGGCCGGGGCGCCGTTGCCCGCTTCGATACTCCGACCGACCTGAAGCTGGACGCGCACGGCACGCTGTGGGTGGCCGATCTGGGGAACGACGCCATCCGCGGCGTCAGTCCCGCGGGTGTGGTCAGCACCCGGATTGGCGGGCCCGGCGGCGAGCGGGTGCTGTGGGGGCCGATGGCCCTGGCCGTCACCCATGACGGCGTGCTGTACGTGGCCGAGCGGCTGGGCGGGCGCGTGGTGCAGGTGTCGCCGGGCGGGCACCGGGTCGCCATCGCCGGGGACGAGCCGTCGGCGCGGTTTGCGCGTCCGGCGGGCATTGCGCTGGCGCCCGATGGCAGCGTGCTGCTCAGCGATGCCGACGGCTACCGCCTGCACCACCTGACCCCGGTGCCCGACGCTGGCGCCCCGTCGCGGGCAGCCGTCGGGCCGGCGCCGGACAATCCGCTGCCGCGCAACCAGGGCCGCTGGCCGTTGGCCCCGCAGCAGGGCTGGCACGAAGTGGTCGGCACGCTGGGGGAGGTGCGCGGCAATTTCAGGGGCGAAAGCCGCCATCACCTGCACAGCGGGCTGGATATCCGCGGCGACGTCGGCCAGCGGGTGCTGGCGATCGCCGATGCCAAGGTCAGCAGCCCGGTGGCCACCTGGAGCCTGGACGGACAGGCCGAAGGGCTGTCGCTGGACAGCCTGGACTACCTCCATATCAAGGTCGGCCGCGAGGCCGGCAACCGGCCGCTGGATGCGCGCTTCCAGTTTTCCTACGACGAGGCCGGCCAGCTGGCGCGGGTGCGCGTGCGCCGCGGCACCCGTTTCGCCGCCGGCGATGCGCTGGGCACGATCAACCGCCAGGCGCATGTGCATCTGGCGGTGGGGCCGACCGGCTACGAACGCAATGCGGTGCGGCTGGGGTTCACCGGCTACGCCGACCACTATCCGCCGCAGATCGATGCCATCGCCTTGCTGGATGCGGCCGACCAGCCGCTGCGCGAGCGCAGCGACGGGCGGCTGCGGGTACCGCGCGAGGCGGGCGGCCTGCAACTGGTGGTCGAAGCCTGGGACCAGGTCGACCACAATCTGCCGCGCCGCCGGCTCGGCCTGTATGCGCTTGGCTACCAGATCCTCGATGCACACGGCCGCGCGCTGCCCGGCTACGAGGCGCCGCGCATGAACATCGAATTCAACCGGATGCCGCCGCAGAACGAAGCGGTGAAGCTGGCCTACGCCGCCGACAGCGGCATCACCGTGCATGGCAGCGCGAGAACCCGCTTCCGCTACGTGCTGACCAACACCGTGCGTGACGGCACCCTGGCCAGCGGCCTGTGGCAGCCCTCCGAGCTGCCGCCAGGCGACTACACCCTGCGCATCATCGCGCGCGACTACAGCGGCAATGAAGCGGTGGCCGGGCGCGATCTGCCGATCCGCCTCATCTGAGGGCCGGGCAAATCACGTGTGCGACGCCGTGTTTCCGCGGCAAAAAAGAACCCGGCACAAGGCCGGGTTCAAAGTGCTGCGTGGAGCCTGGTTGGATCAGAAGTCGTAACGCACTGCGAACCGCACGTAGCGCGGGGTCGAGTAGCTGATCACACGGTTGGTCTGCGCATAGGGATTGCCGACCGAGCCGATTTCGCCGTATTCAATGAAGTTCTGCGCGGTCTGCGAGTTGGTGACGTTGAACAGGTCCACCGAGAATTCCAGCCTGTCATTGGCGAACGACGGGCGGTAGGCGGTGCCCAGGTCCAGGCGACCGACCCACGGCGTGGTACCGGCCGAACCGCGCGGCTGGACTTTACCGTTGCAGTAGCGGTAGTACGGACCGGAGTATTCCACCGTATCGGAGAACTCGCCATCCGGATCCGGACCGGCGTAGATGCCGGTGCAGTTCTTCGGACGACCGGACATCATCGTGAAGGTGGCCGAGAAGCGCCATTCCGGACTGAACTGGTAGAAGCCGAATGCCTTCAGGTAATGGCGGCGGTCATTGGGCAGGTTGCCATTGGCGTGGAACATCAGCTCCGGGTGATCCCAGTCCATCGTCTGCGACACGTCGCCCTGGGCCACGTCGGACTTCAGCTGGCCTTCGGCGTTGCCGTAGTTGTGCGACCAGGTGTAGTCGACCTTGCCGTAGAACTTGCCGTCGAAGCCATGCTCCAGGAACAGGTCCACGCCCTGGTAGCGGCGCTTCAGCTTCGGGAAGCCCAGCTGCTTGGCGCTCAACGGCACGGTGATCAGTTTGCCGGTGCCGTCATCCAGCTGGAACGTGTTGCTTTCACCCGGGTTGAACAGGCGGCAATTGTTCAGGCCGTCACCCAGTGCTTCGGCGACGTCCACCGAGTAACCATTGTCGATGGCCCAGTTGTAGGCCGGGCGCCAGTCGCACATGTCATCGATCGCACTCTTCAGGTCGCGGAAGACATAGCGTGCGCCGAAGGTCAGCGACTCGCTGAGCTGCTTCTCAAAGCCGAGCACGAACTCGTCCTGGAAGTGGGACTTCAGGCCCTTGGCGGCGACCGAAGCCGGGTCCGGAGCCTGTCCGTATTCCTGGTTGGACGAATACGGGCCGTTGCCCAGCGGCGTGGTGCCCAACGGCACGCCGGTGTTGGGATCAATGCCGGTGAAGGAGAAATACTCCATCGTGTAGGTGGAACCGGCCGCGCCGCGCAGCGCGACGTTGTTGGGCATGGCCAGGTGGTAACGGCCGGCGTTTCCGAACACCTTCAGCGACGCGTCACCGTAGACGTCCCAGCTTGCGCCGATACGCGGGGCCCACTGGTTCTTCTGTTCGACATAGACGATGCCGTCGGCGTTGAAGTTCTGGAAGCTCTCGTTGCGCAAACCCAGCGACAGCAGCACGTTGTCGGTGACCTGCCAGCGGTCTTCCAGATAGAACGCCTTCTGCTCGACCTTGAAGGTGCCGCCGTTGGCGTACACGTACTTGATCACGTAGTCGCCATTGCCGCCGGGGCCGCGCGCACCGCCACTGCCCGGAATGTTCTGGTTGGCATTGGTTGCGCCGACCGAATTGTATTGCCAGCGATAGCCGGGACCGGCAGTGGCTTCACCGGCGCGTGATTCGGAATTCTGGCCGTCGTAGCCGCCGCGCAGGGTATGGCTGCCCAGGCGCCATTCCAGATCGATACGGCCGCCATCGGTCTTGTCGTAGGCATCCGGGAAACTGAGCTGATCGTAGGCGCCGAAGCGGACCGGCGTGGAGCCGGCACGGGCATCGCTGACGTAGACCACCGACGGATCGTAGCCCCACGGATTGGCAATGTGCTTCTGGTCCTGCTTGCCGTACAGCGCGGACAGGGTCAGGTTGTCGGTGAGGTAGCCGGTGTACTTGCCGATATACAGCTCGCCGCCATCTTCATAGTAGTAGCCGGCGTTCTGTTTCGAGCCGGGATTGAAGACGTTGTTGCCGGTGTAGTTGTACTCGTACGACGACATCGTCTGCTTGGTCTTGTCCGAGATGCCGGTCAGTTCAAGCAGGTGGTTGTCGGTGATGTACCAGTCCAGCTTTGCCAGCCAGCGCGGAACTTCATAGTTGCGCTTCTGGAAGCCCGAGCCGGTATTGGAGCGGGCCGAGACGGTGGTGCGATCCTGGTCTTCGAATTCGCCGGCGGCGTAGAAGAACAGCTTGTCCTTGATGATCGGACCGCTGACATAGGCGCTGTAGGTCAGCGATTCGGTTTCCTGGTCGCTCAGGTGCTGGTAGATCAAGCCGTCGCTTGCGGTACCGTTTTTCGGGTAATACAGGTTGCGCGAGTGCGCACGGCCCTTCTTGGGTGCCCACAGAACCTGGCCGCCGGCCTTGAACTCGTTGGTGCCGCTTTTGGTGATGATGTTCACCACGCCGCCGGTGGCACGGCCGAACTCGGCGCCGTAGCCGCCGGTGATGGCCTGGTACTGGCTGATGCCGTCGAACGGCAGCGTGGTCGAACCCAGGTTGGTCAGCGGATTGGTGACCGCATAGCCGTTGATGTAGAACGCGTTTTCCGAAGCGGCCGAACCGCCGAACGAAGCGACGTTGCCATAACGCGAGTCAGCGGCGACGACACCCGGCGTCAGCAGCGCAAGCGCATTGATGTTGCGGGCGATCGGCATCTTGGCGATCTGTTCGGCGGTGAACACCGAACGGGTATCGGTCGAGGACACGTCGATTTTCGACATCGCGCTGGCCCGGACTTCGATCCGCTCCATGTCGGTCGCGCTGCCGCCCCCGGCGACACCGAACGAAATCTCGCTGCCCGAGCCCAGTTGCACCATCACATTCGGCTGCGAGGCGATGATTTCGCCGTTGTTCTTCAGTACGACCTCGTACTTGCCGACCGGCAGTGCCGAGGCGTTGTAGCGGCCGCTGCTGTCTACGCGGATTTCGCGGCTCAAGCCGGTATCGACGTTGCGGATAATGACGGTGTTGCCGGGCTGGCCACCGTTGCCAAAGATGGAGCCGGAGGCGTTGGACTGTGCATAGGCGCCAGAAGCGATGCACAGGCCCAAGGCAACGCTCAAAGAGGCGCGCCGGATCGTTTTGCCTTTGATCATTACTCTCTCTCTCGATGAATTTGATAAGCGCTTGCCGGGCAGAAAAACGCCAGCCACCCAAACAAGGTGAACGCAGGCTAACTTATTTTTGAACGGGAAATTAATGAATATTGACTTTTTAAGTTAAATGTAAGTGAAAAAAATCTACAAGCGACTGTTATTGAACGAGTTTTTTTTGAAACATGTGCAGCTAGGTAATTGGCCGCTTTTACCTCTAAATTTCGTTGTGCGCCGCCGGGTTGGCTGTCCAGCCGTATCGAAGACGGCGCGAATCCGGCGGCGCAGTTCCGCCCCGGTGCGATCGGGCTTCGCCACAAGTGGGAGCGGTGGAGCCGGCAGTCACGGCCGCCGCCGTAGCGCACAGGCGCAAGCCAGCGGAACAGGCGGCGAGGCCGGCGGCGTCCGGGGCAGCGGCTGCGGCGGCAGATCCAATCGGCTGATACCGGCACGGCCTGTCTGCTGCAGCGCCTGTGCTGCAACGCCGCGGGCATCGCCTACACTCGAGCCCGGATTGGTTCCGCTGTGGAGAGAATTGATGAAGCGATTGGTAATTGGCGTGCTGGCGGTTTCGATTTCCAGCGCGCTGCTGGCGGCAACGCCCAGGTTCGACGGTGCGCGCATTTCCGCCGACGTGAAGGAGCTCGCCTCCGATGCCTATGAAGGCCGCTCGCCGGCGACCGCGGGCGAAGACAAGACCGTCGCCTATCTGAGCAGGCAGTTCGCCGCCGCCGGCCTGCAGCCGGGCGGGGACCTCAAGGACGGCAAGCGTCTGTGGACGCAGGCGGTGCCGCTGCTCAAGGGCGATATCGTCGGCACGCCCTCATTGTCGCTGCGCAGCCGCGGCAAGACGCAGACGTTGGCCCAGGGCCAGCAGATCGCGGTGCGCGCCGCGATGAACGGCGACAGCGCGGTCGCGATCAAGGATGCGCCGCTGGTGTTCGTCGGCTATGGCGTCAAGGCGCCGGAGCGCAACTGGGACGACTTCAAGGGCGTGGACCTGAAGGGCAAGATCGCGGTGATGCTGATCAACGATCCGGATTTCGAATCCGGCGTTGGCGACTTCGACGGCAAGGGCATGACCTATTACGGCCGCTGGACCTACAAGTACGAGGAGGGTGCGCGTCAGGGCGCGGCTGGTGTGCTGATCGTGCACGAGACCGCACCGGCGTCCTACGGCTGGGCCACGGTGGCCGGCTCCAACACCAACACCATGTTCGACGTGGTGCGCGACAACCCGCGTCAGGCGCATCCGCCGCTGGAAGGCTGGATCCAGCGCGATCTGGCGGTGGACCTGTTCAAGCAGGCCGGGCTGGATTTCGAAGCACTGAAAAAGCAGGCGCAGTCGCGTGACTTCAAGCCGGTCGAACTGAAGGGCGAAACCTTCTCGGCCGACTACCAGGTCAAGAACGAGGTGATCACCTCGCACAACGTCGTCGCCCGTCTGGAAGGGGCCAAATATCCGGACGAAACCGTCATCTACAGCGCGCACTGGGACCACATCGGGGTCGGTGAACCCGATGCCCGCGGCGACCGCATCTTCAATGGCGCGCTCGACAACGCCAGCGGCACCGCCTCGCTGCTGGAACTGGCCCGCGGCTTTGCCGGCCAGCCGCGCCCGCAGCGTTCGGTGGTGTTCCTGGCGGTGACCGCCGAGGAGAAGGGCCTGCTCGGTTCGGAGTACTACGCCAGCCATCCGCTGTACCCGCTGGGCAAGACCGTGGCGGTGATCAACATGGACGGCATGGCGCCGTTCGGCCCGTCGCGCGACTTCGGCATCTACGGCTCGGCCAAGCTGGAGCTGCTGGACCAGCTCAAGGATGTGGCCAAGGGCTGGGACATCCGCTACACCGCTGACCCGAAACCGGAGGCCGGGCTGTTCTTCCGCTCCGACCATTTCCCGTTTGCCAAACGCGGGGTCCCGGCGCTGTCGTATTCGGCGGGCCAGGACTGGGTGGACGGCGGCGTTGCCGCCGGCAAGCGGGCCTCGGACGACTACACCGCCAAGCGTTACCACCAGCAGGGCGACGAATGGCAGCCGGACTGGACCTTTGCCGGTGCCGCGCGTGATCTGGAAGTGGTTTACACCCTGGGTTCACAGTTGGCCAATTCGCGGCAGTGGCCGGCATGGGACGCGGCCGAACCGTTCCGCGCGGTCCGTGACGCCAGCGCGGCCGAGCGCAAATAAGCCGTAATCGAGCACCTGTCAACGGCGGGCAGGTCACTGTCCGCCGTTGTCGTATCCGGATCCTGGCTGCGCGGCCAGTGTGCAGGCGGCCGCCGGGCATGCCGCAGCGCCGCCCGACCTGCCCCGGCGCGCGACAGGGCCGCCAAAACACTGTCGCCGCGACGGTGCGCGGCGACAGAGGCAGTTCCATTGCGCGCGCTGCGGTCAGAACGCCGGCTGCAGGCGCAGGCCATCCTCGCCGACATGGTTGAGCTTGCCGACCAGTTCCGAATGCTGACGCATGCGTCCGAGCTCACGCATGATCACGACATCTTCGTGGCGGAGTTCACGCCTGGCGCTGACCGCCTGCTTGTAGTCCAGCACTTCCGGGTAGTGCTTCAACATTTCCAGCGCATCGGCGACGGTCTCGACGCTGTCGACATCGGAACTGATCCGCGCGCGGCTGTTGAACGCCCGCATCCAGCGTTCGAAACCGGCGGTGTGGTCGAACATGTTGGCCATGAACCAGATCACGAACAGGATCGACACCCACGAGCCGAACACGATCACCACGCGGGTGAAACTGATCTGGAAATCATCGCGCCACAGGTAGTTGGTGATCAGGCCGAGAATCAGCAGCGAGGCGGCCTGCCAGCCGATGATCGAAGCCACCAGCCACTGGCTTTTGGCCTTGGCCAGCAACGCCACTTCGCTGCGGATCTGTTCCTCACTCAGGTTCTTCCAGTGCGCAACCTGTTTCTCGAACGGGCTGTGGTACAGCTCGTTGTCCCGCAACAACAATCCCAAACCTTTGAACAACGTGATCATATTGAGCTCCTTGCAGAACACTGGAACGAGCGGCGGATACGGCGTGAGCATGTCAGGCGGTTCCAGTTCTAGCACTTTCACGCGGCTTGGCAATGGGGAAGGTGCGAAGGCAGCTGCGGCGCCGACCCCGCCGGCTCACCCGGCCCCGGAATTTTTGCGACGCGGCATCGTGCAAACCGCGGCATGCGGGCCGCGTGCGCAGCTGGAATGTTGCGCCAGCACAATCGCCCTGCGCGCCGCTGACTGGCGCACCGGGGCATGGATTCCGCGAATGCGCGCGCGGTGGCTGCGCAGTGGCGGGCCGTTACGAAAGGGCCATGCCGCCAGTTCCCCGCCGAGTTTCCGCCGCCGCCGCCGCGCCCATCCGCCGTTGGGTGCTGGACGCTTTTCCCCGCGATCAGGGTGGAATCGATTACGACCATCCTGCCGGTGATCCGGGCTGGTTCGGCGCGGACAGCGTGACCTGGCGGGTGCATGGCGAATTCCCCGGGATGCTCGCCGGCGGGTTGTGCGCGCTGATGCTGCAGCTGTTGCATCCGCTGGTGCTGGCTGGCGTCTATGACCATTCCAACTTCCGCCAGGATCTGGTCGGGCGGCTGCGCCGCACCACCGCCTTCGTCGCCGGTACCAGCTACGGCCCCACCGCGGCGGTGGAAAAGCTGGTGGCGCGGGTGCGCCGCATCCACGCCAGTGTCTACGGCCAGCTGCCCGATGGCCGCCGCTATGCGGCCGATGATCCGGCGCTGCTGACCTGGGTGCATGTCACCGAGGCCTATGGCTTCCTGGAAGGGTGTCGCCGCTATTGCCGTGAGGTGCCGGCCGCCATCGCCGACCGTTACTACGACGAGTACCGGCGGGTGGCCGAGGCGTTGGGCGCGCGCGACGTGCCCGCCAGCCAGGCGCAGGTCCAGGACTACTTCGCCCGCCAGCAACCGCAGCTGTGCATGGATGCGCGCTCGCGCGAGGTGCTGGAAGTGCTCGGTGCCGTGCGTCTGCCGGTGCCCCTGCCGGGGGTGTCACGCGACCTGTTCCTGGCCGCCGGCGCGGCGCTGCTGCCGGACTGGGCTGCCGCGCGGATCGGGCGCACGCGGGCCCAGCAACTTCATTCGGCCATGGCGGCCAGGATGCTGCGCGGCGCCGCGCCGCTGTTCCGGGTGGCGCTGGGCGATGGCATCGCCAACCGTGCCTGCCGCAGGCTCGGGCAGGACCCGCAGCGGCTGCTGCACTGGCCGCCACCCGCCCCGTAGAGGCGAGGCCGGTCATGACCGGGCTTGGCGGGATCCCGGCCCGCAGCTCGTGGCGGGCCGGCAGCAAAGAAAACGGGCGCCGCAGCGCCCGTTTTCCCCGACCCGCCGGGCGTGCTGTTACCAGATCCTGACCCGCTGTTCCGGGGCCAGATACAGCTGTTGGCTGTCCTTGACCTCGAACGCCGGGTACCACGCATCGAGGTTGCGCACGGTCAGCGCCCGGAACTGGCCCGGTGCATGCACGTTGGTCAGCAGCGAATTGCGCAAGGCCTGCTCGCGCATCTTGCTGCGCCAGATCTGCGCGAAGCCGAGGAAGAAGCGCTGGTCCGGGCTGAAACCTTCCAGCGTCTGCGGCTGTTTGCCCTGCAGCGACAGCCGGTAGGCGTCGTAGGCGGTGGCCAGCCCGGCCACGTCGGCGATGTTCTCACCCAGCGTCAGCCGCCCGTTGACCGCCGCATCGGGAAACGGCCTGTAACTGCTGAACTGCGCGGCCAAGGCCGCCCCGGCGGCGTTGAACCGCTGCAGATCCTGCGGCGTCCACCAGTTGTGCAACTTGCCGGTTTCGTCGAACAGGGCGCCGGCATTGTCGAAGCCGTGGCTGATCTCGTGACCGATCACCGCGCCGATCGCACCGTAGTTGACCGCGTCATCGGCGGCGCCGTCGAAGAACGGGGGTTGCAGGATCGCCGCCGGGAACACCAGCCGGTTTTCCAGCGGTACGTTCATCGCGTTGATGGTCTGCGGCAGCATCGCCCAGTCGCTGCGATCCACCGGCTGGCCGAGTTTGGCCAGGTTGCGGCGGTAGTCGAACAGCGAGGCGCGTTCGGCATTGCCCAGCGCGTCGTCGCGCCTGACTTCCAGCGCGCTGTAGTCGCGCCATTTGGACGGATAGCCCATGTCCACGGTCAGCCCGGCGATCTTGGCCTGGGCGTGCGCCCGGGTCTGTGGCGACATCCACTCCAGCGCGTCGATGCGCTTGGCGAAGGCGGCGATGATGTTCTTGGCCATCGCGTCGGCGCGGGCCTTGGTGCTGGCGTCGAAGTGGTGCTCGACGTAGATCTTGCCGACCGCCTCGCCCAGCGCGCTGTTGGTCTGTGCCACGGCGCGCTTCCAGCGCTCGCTCTGCTGCGGGGTGCCGCTCATGGTGGTGCCGTGGAAAGCGAAATGTTGCTCGGCGAAGGCCTTGGGCAGGTACGGTGCGGCGCGATCCAGGGCGTGGAAGGCCAGGTATTCCTTCCACACCGCCAGCGGTTCGCTGGCGACCAGCCTGGAAATGCCACGCACCGCCGCCGGCTGCCAGACGATGAAGTCCTGCTGTGCATTCAGCCCGGCCGCCTCGAGGAATGCGGCCCAGTCCATCCCCGGCGCCTGCGTGCGCAGGTCTGCCTGCGTCCAGGCATTGGCGCCCTTCTCGACATCATTGGTCTGCTCCTGGGTGGCGTGGACGCGGGCGATCCTGGTTTCCAGCGCGACGATGCGCTGGGCCTTGGCCGCGGCATCCGGCACCGCGGCCAGCTCCAGCATCCTGGCCACATGGCCCTGGTAGGCGCCGCGCAGTTCGGCCATGCGCCCGCCCTGCAGGTAGAAGTCGCGGTCCGGCATGCCCAGCCCGCCCTGCACCAGGTACGGCACATTGCGCCCGGGCTGCAGAAGGTCGGCCGAGACCCACAGCCCGAACAGGCGGTCGGTATAGAAATTGGTGGCGTTGAGCAGGTCCACATCGGCCCGCAGTTCGCCGCCCAGGGTGCGGGCCAGGGCGGTCTTGTCGGCGAGCTGGTTGATCGCCTCCAGTTCCGGCTGCAGTGGCGCAAGGCCGTGCGACTCGATGGCGGCTTCGTCCAGGAACGCAGCGTAGTAGTCGCCGATCTGCTTCGCCTCGCCGCGGGCGCTGGGGTTGTCACGCGCCTGTTCGAGAATGGCGCGGGTGTCGGCCAGGGTCTTTTCGGCAATGACATTGAAGCTGCCATAGCTGGAGCGGTCGGCCGGGATCTGGGTGTTCTTCACCCAGTTGCCGTTGGCGTAATCGTAGAAGTTGTCGCCGGCGGCAACGCTGCGGTCCATGCCCCCCACATCGAAGCCGAAGGTACCCAGCTGCGGTGCCGCGGCGCTGGCCGCGGCAGCGGGCGCCGGCGTGGTGGTAACGACCGGAGTGCTGTCACGGCCGCAGCCACTGAGCGACAGCGCGATGCTGATGGCGAGCACAGGCAGGGGGCGATGCAGGGTCATGGCGATTTCCATGCGAGGGTAAGCCGCAAGTCTAGACCTGCGCGCGCGCCACCGTCGTGCCGACCGCGCGGGCCATGTGGTGCGGCACGACGGATGCAGCCCGCTCTTCCCGCGGTCACGGCCGTGGGGCATGCTGTCGGCGGTGTAGGAAAGCGTTGTCGCTTGCGGAGGTTGCCGCTGCCCGCCCGGCTACGCTGATTGTGTGCACGCTGTCACGATTCGTGGCCGGGTACGCCGAGATGTATTCCCTTGAGACTATCGAAGGCCGCCGCCACGCGTCATGAAACCCAGTCGGTCACTACTTTGCGGAAAACGCCGGTGAAGGTGGACATGGGCCATCCCACGCGCATGGCCGCCTGTTTCGGGGTACTGATCGCGCTGTTGCTGGCAGGCGCGTTGGCATTGATGTTGTGGAACGACAGGCACAGCCGGATCGCCGCCGCGCAGCGGCAGAGCATGGCGTTGGCCACCGGCAGCGATCGCCTGCTGGGCGCGGAGCTGGCGACGCTGGAACGCGCCCTGCGCGGCGCCGCCCGTGATGGCCGCATGTTCTTCGAGCAGGCCCCCGTCCATGCGCCCGCGCTGCTGGAACAGAGCATCCGCGGCATCCTGGAGCGCAACCCGGGGCTGGCCAGCATCACCCTGGTTGATGACCATGGGGCGCCGCTTGCCGGCGGCCGCGGGGACCGGACCCTGCAAAGCTGGGTGATTCCGCGCAACCGCGTCCTGGCCGGCGAGCTGTATGTCGGTGCCCTGGAGAGGATCCCCGGGGAAACGCCCCTGGTCAGGGTCGCGGTGCCGATGCAGCCGGGCCAGTGGCTCCTGGCGCGGGTGCGTCAGGTGATGTTGCAGCGGGTGGTCAGCGGACTGGATTCCGGGCGCCACGGTGTGGTTTCGATCAGCAACCGCTACGGCCAGCTGCTGGCGCACAGCCAGGATCCGTCGATGGTCGAACGGGCCCTGCCGCGCCCGATACGATTGTTCCCTGCGGCCGACCAGGTACAGGCACTCGGGGTGGTGTCCAGTCCATTGGATGGCATGCGCCGTATCGGTGCGGTCAGCACGCCGCATGACTATCCGTTGATGCTGTTTGCCGGGCTGGGCTATGACGAAGTGCTGGCGCCGTGGTGGCGCTATCTCTATGCCGCCATCGCCATCTATCTGCTGTATCTGGCCGGATTTGCCTATCTGCTGACCAGCATGCACCGCAGCGCCGCACGCCAGGCGGTGTTGGCCGAGGAATTGCGCAAGGGCGGTGCCGAACTGGCGCTGGCGCACCAGGTCGGCAAGGTCGGCACGTGGTTCATCGAGGGCGATGCCAGCATCCTGCGCTGGTCGCCGCCCACCCGGCGGATGTTCGCGGTGGATCGTGAACACACCCGGCTGGAGACGTTCCTGGCCCGCGTCCACCAGGACGAGCAGGCTGCGTTGCGCGAGATGCTGGCCGCGGCCTGGGCCGGCACCCATCCGCTGGATACGGTGTTCCGGCTGGTGCTGCCCGGCGGCGGTGTGCGTTGGCTGTCGGTACGCGGCGAGCGGGTGGCGATGGCCGGCGGGCAGCGGCGCATGACCGGCGCCGTGGTCGATGTCAGCGAGCGCATCCTGACCCAGGCGCGGGCGCAGGAGGCCGAGCGCCAGTTCCGGCTGGTGTTCGACCGCAATCCGGCGCCGTTCTGGGTTTTCGATGTCACCACGCTGCGCTTCCTTGAAGTCAACCGCGCGGCGGTGGAACAGTACGGCTACAGCCGCGATGAATTCCTGTCGATGACGATTCTGGACATCCGCCCACAAACGGAATGGGCCAGCATCCTTGCCGCGATTGCCCAGCCGCCACACGCGCAGGCCCAGGGCCCGATGGTGCGCATCCACCGGCGCAAGGACGGCACCGTGTTCAAGGTGCGCGCGCATCTGGCGCAGCTGGAATTTGCCGGGGTGCGTGCCTGTCTGGTGCTGGCGGAGGATATCAGCGAGCAGCTCGCCTATGAGCGCGAGCTGGCCTATCGCGCCAGCCACCATCAGGGCACCGGCCTGCTCACCGTGCGTGCGCTGGCCGAACTGCTCGATGGCGATGCGCGCGGCTACACCATCGCCCACGTGCAGCTGCACGGCCTGCAGATGGTCAACGATGCGTTGGGCCGCGAGGCCGGGGAAGAGGTGCTGCGCGCCATTGCCGCGCGCCTGGGTGGGTTGGGCGCGCGCTATGGCCTGCTGGCCTATCAACCGGCCGAGGACTTCGTGTTCGCGATCAACAGCAAACACGACCCGCAGATGGCACTGGATGCGCTGCTGGAGCTGGTGTCCGAACCGGTCCGCGGCCGCGATTTCTTCCACCAGCTGGAACCGCGGATCGGCGTGGCCAGTTGCCCGGCCGACGGTGCGGTGGCCGAGCAGGTGATCGGCAAGGCGGCGCAGGCCGCGCATGCCGCGCGCGACAGCGGCGCGGCGATGGCGCGTTTCGACGGCGCAGTGGCGCGGCAGCTGGCCGAGCGCCTGCAGCTGGCCGGGCGGATCCGCAGCGCCATTGACGGCGGCGAATTCGAACTGCATTTCCAGCCGATCCGGCATGCCGCCGATGGCCGTCCGGCAGTATTGGAAGCGTTGCTGCGTTGGCCGCAGGCCGATGGCAGCTTCATCCCTCCGGGCGATTTCATCCAGTTGTGCGAGGACACCGGGCTGATCATCGCGCTCGGACGCTGGGTGATCGCCGCCGCCGCCGAGGCGCAGCAGCAGCTGGGCCGGCTGGGCTGGGGCCATCTGCCGATCGCGGTGAATGTGTCGGCGGTGCAGTTCTTCAACAGCGATCTGGTCGGCGAGTTCAGCCGCGCCATCGAGGCCTGTGGCCTGGCGCGCGGCAGCCTGCAGCTGGAACTGACGGAGAGCAGCCTGATGCGCAATCCGGCGCAGGCGCTGCAGACCCTGCAGCAGCTGCACCAGCAGGGCATCTGCGTGTCGCTGGACGATTTCGGCACCGGGTTTTCCAGCATGTCCTACCTGCAGCACCTGCCGCTGGATTCGCTGAAGATCGACCGTTGCTTCGTCACCGATGTCGACCGCAACCCGCGCAACGCCGCCATCTGCCGCGCGCTGCTGGCACTGGGCCACAGCCTGGGGCTGGTGGTGATCGCCGAAGGCGTGGAGACCGAAGGGCAGTACGCCTGGCTGGTCGCACATGGCTGCCACCAGGTGCAGGGTTACCTGCTGGGGCGGCCGCTGCCGCTGCCGGCGCTGGTCGAACTGCTGGAGGCTTCTGCGGTGTCGGGTTGATCCGGCGCGAGCTGTTCCAGCAGGTAGTCGATAAAACTGCGCACCTTCGGTGCGAGGTGGCTGCGGCTGGGATAGACGGCGTGGATGCCGATGGACGCGATGCGGTAATCGGGCAGGACCCGCACCAGCCGGCCTCCGGCCAGCGCCTGGCCGACGATGAAATCCGGCTGGGCGACGATGCCCATTGCGGCGATGGCCGCTTCGCGCAGCACCTCGCCGTTGTTGGCACGCAGCCCGCCGCCCACGTTGACGCTGATCTCGCCTTCGGGGCCCTGCAACAGCCAGCTGTCTCCCCCCGCCCAATAGCTGTAGGCCAGGCATTGGTGGGCGGCCAGATCACCTGGCGTGGCCGGCGTGCCGTGCGCTGCCAGATAGGCCGGGGCGGCGCACAGGATCACCGCGGCATCGCCCAGTTTGCGGGCGATCAGCGCCGGGGACGGGTTGCGGGTGATGCGGATGGCCAGGTCGAAGCCTTCTTCGACCATGTCCACCTGCCGGTCGGACAGCGTCAGGTCCAGCTGCACCTGCGGATGGCGGGCGCGGTAGCCGGCCAGCAGCGGTGCGATCCGGGCGATGCCGTAGCTGACCGGCGCATTGATCCGCAGGCGCCCCGACGGTTGCAGCGCCTGCGCGCCGACCGCGGCCTCCAGCTCGTCGAACTCGGCCAGCAGCCGCACGCAGCGCTGGTAGTAGGCCGCGCCGACGCTGGTCGGGCTGACCCGGCGCGTGGTGCGGTTGAGCAGGCGCGTGGCCAGGCGCTTTTCCAGCGCCGCGATGTGGCGGGTCACGGCCGGGGTGGAAATATCCAGCGCCTCGGCGGCGGCGCTGAAACCATTGCGTTCCACCACCGCCACCAGCACCCGCATGGCATCGAGTGTGTCCATTGTTTCTCTTTTTGATAGAAACCCGGTCGCTTGACGTTATTTATCGAAGTGGGCGAGGTCAATAGCATGGCCTTCTCGCGTCCTTGCAGGCATTGCGCCGGCACCCCGGCATACCGCCGCTGCCGCCGCGTTCGCGCTGGAGGACGTCCCCCGATCCGTTCCGGAGTGCGCCCATGAGCCGTCTGCCTTCCCTCTATATTTCCCATGGTTCGCCGCTGACCGCCATGCAGCCGGGCCTGGTCGGCGAACGTCTGGCCGAGCTGGCCGCCGGTTTGCCGCGTCCGCGCGCGATCGTGATGGCATCGGCGCACTGGCTCGCGGCGCACCCGCAGGTGGGCAGTGCGGTGCAGCCGCGGACGCTCCACGACTTCGGCGGCTTTCCGGCCGAGCTGTACCAGCTGCAATACCCGGCACCCGGCGCCCCGGCGCTGGCGGCCGAAGTGGCGCAACGGCTGGCGCAGGCCGGCCTGCAGCCACAGCTTGACCCGCAGCGCGGGCTGGACCACGGCGCCTGGGTACCGTTGCGCTTTCTGTATCCGCAGGCCGGCATCCCGGTGGTGCCGGTGTCGATCCAGCCGCTGCTGGGGCCGCGGCACCAGTTCGAGCTTGGCCGGGCGTTGGCGCCGTTGCGCGAGCAGGGGGTGTTGCTGATCGGCTCGGGCAGCATCACCCACAACCTGGGGGACTGGCGCAATTACCCGCAGGGCAAGCAAGCGCCCTACGTACGGCCGTTCATCGAATGGATCGAGCGCACGCTCGCGCGCGATGACCGCGAGGCGCTGTTCGACTATCGCCAGCAGGCGCCCTTCGCCGCGCAGGCCCATCCCAGCGACGAGCATCTGCTGCCGCTGTATTTCGCGATGGGCGCGGCCGGGGCGGAGCGCTTCGGTGCGCAGCGCATCGATGCCGGGATCGATCTGGGCATGCTGGCCATGGATATCTACCGCTTCGACGGGGATGGCGCGTCGCAGCCCGCGGCCTGAGCGTCGATTCCGCGCAGGCCGTTGAACGTCCCACCAGCGCCCCGGGGCGCCGCCGGCCGCGGGCGCGTTCCAGGCGCGCGCTGTCATCGGTCCCGCGTCGGGGCTGTGGTAATTTCCGGCGTTACTTTCATCCCTCGCCATTGCGCCAGCAGCCTGCCGGTGCGGGGGTGATCGCGCGGACCGGGCATGCACACGATTGAAGTGGTTCTGGCGATGCTGGTGGCGGTGGTCGCCAGCGGTTATCTGGTACGGATCCTGCCGTTTTCCCTGCCACTGCCGCTGGTGCAGATCGCGCTGGGGGCGGTGATTGCCGGGGGCTTCAAGCGCGGCCATACGCTGGACCCGGAGATGTTTTTCCTGCTGTTCCTGCCGCCGTTGCTGTTCCTGGATGGCTGGCGGATCCCCAAGCAGGGCCTGTTCCGCGACAAGGGCGTGATCCTGGAGCTGGCGCTGGGGCTGGTGGTGTTCACGGTGATCGGCGCCGGCTTCTTCATCCACTGGATGATTCCGGTGATGCCGCTGGCGGTGGCCTTCGCCCTGGCGGCAATCATCTCGCCGACCGACCCGGTGGCGGTGTCCGCGATTGCCGCGCGGGTGCCGGTTCCCAAGCGGCTGATGCACATCCTGGAGGGCGAGTCGCTGCTCAACGACGCGTCCGGACTGGTGTGCTTCAGCTTCGCGGTGGCGGCGGTGATGACCGGCAGCTTCTCGCTGGCCTCGGCCTCGCTGACGTTCCTGTGGGTGGCGCTGGCCGGGCTGGCGATCGGGTTCGGGGTGACGCTTGCCGTCTCCACGCTGCAGCGCTGGCTGTGGCGCGGCTTTGGCGAAGAGCCCGGCGCGGCGATGCTGGTCAACCTGCTGATTCCCTTCGCCGCGTATCTGCTGGCCGAGGAGTTCAACGCCTCCGGGATTCTGGCCGCAGTCGCCGCCGGCATCACCATGAGCTACGTGGAGCTGACCGGGCGCATCAGCGGCAGCATGCGGGTGCAGCGCGCCGCCGTGTGGAGCACCGTGCAGTTCGCCTTCAACGGCGTCATTTTCGTCCTGCTGGGCGAACAGTTGCCGGGCATTGTCGACCGCGCGGTCCACAGCATGGGCGAAACCGGGCACCACAATCCGTGGTGGCTGCTGGTCTACGTGCTGGCGATCAACGCCGGCCTGGTGCTGCTGCGGCTGGTCTGGGTGTCGCTGTCCCTGCGCTTCAGCCTGTTCAAGGCGCGCTGGCGCGGCGAGCAGGAGACCGGCATGCCGTGGCGGGTGGTGGTGGCGACCTCGGTGGCCGGGGTGCGCGGCGCGATCACCCTGGCCGGCGTGCTGACGCTGCCGCTGGCGCTGCCCGGAGGCGCGGGCTTCCCGGCGCGCGATCTGGTCATCTTCCTGGCCGCGGCGGTGATCCTGTTCTCGCTGGCCGGGGCCAGCCTGGCGCTGCCGCGATTGCTGCGCGGGCTGGAGCTGCCCAAGGATGACAGCGGCCGGCGCGAAGAGGATCTGGCGCGCAAGCTGTCCTCCAAGGCGGCACTGGCCGCGGTGGAGAAAGCACGCCAGACGCTGCTGGAAAACCAGCCCACCGGCAACGTGTCGCTGTACAACGAGGCCGCCTCGCGGGTCAGTCTGCTTTACCAGCAGAATCTGCAAAAGAACCAGGACCCGGATGCCGATCCGGAAAAAGTCCGGCGCCTGCAGCAGGCCTACCGCACCCTGCGCGCGGCCGGGTTGAACGCCGAGCGCGAGGAGCTGTTCCGGCTGACCCGGCGCGGGCTGATTTCCGAGGAACTGTCGCGCAAGCTGATCCGCAATCTGGACCTGCTGGAAACCCGCCAGCGCGACTGAGTGCCGACGGCGGGCCGGGCCGAGGCCGCCGCACGCGCGAGTTACTTCTGTGCCGGTTCCAGGAAGTACGGCTCGACCGTGCCCTTGATCTTGATCGTCATCGGGTTGCCGCGGCGGTCGCGCGCCTTGCCGGCCTGCACCCGGATCCAGCCTTCGCTGACCGAGTATTCCTCGACATTGTCGCGTTCAATGCCGTTGAACCGCACGCCGATGCCGCGTTCCAGTACGGCCGCATCGTGGAACGGGCTGTGCGGGTTGACCGCCAGGTGGTCGGGAGGGGTATCGCTCATCTTTCAACTCGGGTGACGGCCACCGTAGCCGTCTTCTGCGGCACAGGATAAACCGCGCCGCCGCAGGCGCCCAATCCCGTGCTTCCTTGGCGCGCCTGCCGCGGTCAGAATGCGTGCCAGCCACCACCCGGATGCAGTGCCATGCCAGACAACAGCGATTATTTCGACTTCGAGGAAGAAGCCCGCGATTACGACGAGGACGATTTCGAGGCCCGCATCTGGAACCTGTTCGTGCTGATCAACCCCGGCGACGAGGAACTGGCATTGCAGCAGTTCAGCCGCTGGCGCGAAGCGCTGCTGGAGAACGGCGAGGCAATCGACGAGGACAGCGACTGGTTGCCGCCGTTGATGGCCGCCATTGCCTGGCAATCCGGCTTCGAGGTCGAGCGTACCGATGCCGACGCGCTGATGACCGCCGTCAACGAACTGGCAATGCGCTGGAACCTGCAGCTGGACTGGGGTGGCGATCTGGACGATGACGATTTTGCCGCCAGCGTGGATGCCCCGTCGCTGATGGCGACCGCCCATGACCGCCTGCGCGAGCACAACTATTCGCTGTGGAGCGTGGATACCGGCCGGCCGGGCCTCAGTGGCTGGATGGCGCTGAGCCGGGACGACGACGCCATGCTGGCGCTGTGTTCGCTGCTGGGAGTGGAAGTGCGCCCGGGCAGTGACCCGTTCTGAGGTCGCGCGCGGCCGCGGGAGCATCAGTTGCGGCACAAAGGCCGCCCGCCCGGGAGAGAGGGGCTGGCGCCGGGGCGGATCAGTCGCTGCGGTACTGGGCCCGCGCGTTGGCGATCACCGCCTTCATCAGGGCGCGGTCGGTGTGGCGCGAGATGGCGCGCGCGCCCAGGCCGATGGCCAGTTCACGCAAGGTCGCCGGGACGTCGTAATGCGCGCCGCTGGGGCGGTTCTGGAACGCCCGCGGCGGAATCCCGAGCTGCCGCGCCATGGCATGCAGCTCGGGCAGGGTGTCGGCCATCAGATGCGCCCAGCGCTCACCGCGCCAGGGGTGGACCGCATCGTCGATATACACGCTCACCCGGCAGGGACCGTCTCAGGCCTGCGGCTTGTCGGCGTCGGCGTCGGCGGGTGCGTCGGCCGTGGCCTGGTCTTGGGCGGCCGCGGCGTCGGCATTGTCGTCGGCCTGCTCATCCGCAGCGTCATCGGCGCCTTCGAACTCGGCGACCAGGTTGGCCAGGTACTCGTCGGCGCTCTTGCCGTCATCGGCGGCCAGGTCGTCGATCAGCTGCTGCAGCTGGCTCGAGTATTCCAGCGTGACCGTGCGGCCTTCCTTCTCCTGCACGTTGGACAGGTGCTTGAGCATGGCCAGCATCGGCACCGGGTTGTCGGCGTTGCCCATGGTCTGGCCGCCGATGGACAGCAGCCATTCGCTGCCCTGCAGGCCGATCGCGGCCACCACCTGGCCCTCCTCGTTCTGCAGCACCGCATGGTTCTGCACCGGCTGCTGGCTGTTCAGGCGCATGATCGGGCGCTTGGGCTGCTGCTTCTTGCGCTGGTCGCGCTTGGCCTTGGAATTCTTGGACATGGCAAATTCAATCTGCGGAAACGGCCGCCATTGTAGGCGCGTAGGCGCCGGTTTCCGAAGCCGGCCACGGCCGGCGCCGGGCGTGGCCATTCCCGCGTAGGCCGTAAACGCTGCGCGGCCGCGCGCTGGCGCAGCTCATTGCACCGCGGGCGGGGTCTGCGCTGGCGCACGCTCG
>NZ_JAUJUJ010000121.1 GCF_030711595.1 Stenotrophomonas sp. YIM B06876 | reverse complement strand
ATGAGGAAGGATACCAGAAAAGATAGAAAAGCGTTATAAATCAAATGCTTACGTTCTGTTTGTGATGTTTAGCTCAACATCCAGTGCAGCTCTAAAGGCGGGTCAGGCACCAGCTTCGCAGGCAGCTGCAGACGGGGCTATCCCCTGGTATACCGACATAATGGGATGCATTTTTGTTACATCCCTGGTCACTGCTGCTCCATGCTCGAAGACATCAAAAAAACACTCTGGGCCACTGCCGACAAGCTGCGCGCCAACATGGACGCCGCTGAATACAAGCACTTGGTGCTCGGCCTCATCTTCCTGAAGTACGTCAGTGACACCTTCGTTGCGCGTCGTCTGGAGGTGGAAGCCCGCCTGAAGAACCCCGACGACGAGTTCTATTACGGCGAGGCTGACGCAGAAGACATTGCCGCCGAGCTGGAAGACCGGGACTATTACAAAAGCGCCAACGTGTTCTGGGTGCCCGAAGGGGCACGCTGGGAAAGCATCCGCTCGATGGCCAAAAACGTGGAGATTGGCAAGTTCATCGACAACGCGCTGACCATCATCGAGGCCGAGAACCCCAAGCTCAAAGGCATTCTGGACAAGCGCTATGCCCGAGCGCAGCTGCCAGACGGCAAGCTGGGTGAGCTGGTGGACCTGATTTCCACCATCGGCTTTGGTGACAACCCGGCCGTGGCCCGTGACGTGCTGGGCCAAGTGTACGAATACTTCCTGGGCATGTTCGCCAACGCCGAGGGCAAGCGCGGGGGGCAGTTCTACACGCCGGCCAGCATCGTCAAAACCCTGGTGGCCGTGCTGGCCCCGCACCAGGGCAAGGTGTACGACCCGTGTTGCGGCTCCGGTGGAATGTTCGTGCAGTCCGAGAAGTTCATTGAAGCGCACGGCGGCAAGCTGGGCGATGTGTCAATCTACGGGCAGGAAGCCAATCCCACCACCTGGCGCCTGGCCGCCATGAATTTGGCCATTCGGGGCATCGACTTCAACCTTGGCCGCGAACCCGCCGACACCTTCACCCGCAACCAGCACGCCGACCTGCGGGCGGACTTCATTCTGGCCAACCCGCCGTTCAACATCTCCGACTGGTGGCACGGCAGCCTGGAGGGCGACCCGCGCTGGGTGTATGGCGACCCACCGCAAGGCAACGCCAACTACGCCTGGTTGCAGCACATGCTCCACCACCTCAAAGACAGTGGCCGTGCTGGCATCGTGCTGGCCAACGGCAGCATGAGCTCTAGCCAGAACAACGAAGGCGTCATCCGCGCCGCCATGGTGGAGGCTGACATGGTGGAAGTGATGGTGGCCCTGCCAGGGCAACTGTTCTTCAACACCCAGATTCCGGCCTGCCTGTGGTTCTTAGCCAAGAGCAAGAAGCGCAAGGGTGAGGTTCTGTTCATTGACGCCCGCAAGCAGGCCAAGATGATTTCGCGCGTGCAGGCCGAACTGGACGATGCCGCCATCCAACGCATTGCCGAGACCGTGGCCGCCTGGCGGGGTGAGGTGGAAGCAGGCGCCACTGTCACCGAATACCAGGACCAGGCCGGCTTTTGCCGCAGCGTGCACCTGGCCGAGATTGCCCAGCACGGCCATGTGCTGACCCCGGGCCGATACGTCGGCGCCGAAGCGGTGGAAGACGACGACGAAGCGTTTGACGACAAGATGCGCAAGCTGACCGAGAAGCTGGGCGAGCAGATGGCCAAGGGCGCGGAGCTGGATGCGCTGATTCGGCAGAAGCTGGGGGGGCTTGGGTATGAGTTCTGAGTGGCCGCTTGTACGCCTTGGAGATTACGTGGATGCCTGTTTAGGCAAGATGCTGGACGCCAAGAAAAACAAGGGCACGCCACAACCCTATCTAGGTAACAGCAATGTCAGGTGGGGTAAGTTTGACCTCTCAGATTTGGCTGAAATGAAGTTCGAGCCACATGAAGAGGAGCGATACAGCTTGCGCCCCGGGGACTTGGTGGTGTGCGAGGGCGGCGAGCCGGGGCGGTGCGCAATATGGACGGGGCCAGCGGGTATGAAAGTGCAAAAAGCACTGCACCGCATAAGGCCTCGAAGCGCACTCAATAACTACTACCTCTTCTATTGGCTACGCCATGTCGCCTCGACCGGGCTGCTTGAGTCGCACTTCACAGGCACAACTATTAAGCACCTCACGGGCAAAGCGATTGCGGCGCTGGATGTGCCCCTGCCACCGATTGCGATTCAGGTAGCGATGGTGGATGTGCTCAAGTTACTCGACGACCGCATCACCCTCCTGCGCGAAACCAACGCCACGCTTGAGGCCGTCGCCCAGGCGCTTT
>NZ_JAUJUJ010000120.1 GCF_030711595.1 Stenotrophomonas sp. YIM B06876 | reverse complement strand
GTGACGCCGTCGAGCGCGAGAAAGCTGCCGTAGCGCAGCGACAGGTTGTCAAATGCCAGCATGGTCGCTCCCCAGGTAGGCGTCGATCACGGCCGGGTTGCTGCGGATCTCGGCCGGCGTGCCTTCGGCGATTTTTTCGCCGTAGCTGAGCACCAGGATCTTGTCGGCCAGGCTCATGATCATGTTCATCTTGTGCTCGATCAGGCACACCGTCAGGCCGCTCTTGACCATCTTGCGGATCAGCGCGGCCAGGCCCAACGTCTCCTCGGGGTTCACGCCGCCGGCGGGCTCGTCGAGCAGCAAGAGCTTGGGGTCGGTGGCCAGCGCCAGGGCAAAAGCCACGCGCTTGCGCTCTTCCTGCGTGATGTCGCCGGCCAGGCGCTGCGCGATGGGCGAGAGGCCGACGAAGTCGAGCGCGTCGCGCGCTTTTTCGCGGCAGATGCGCTCTTCCTCGCGCAGCCGGCTCGAACCGCGCAGCACGTCGAACAGGCCCGAGTGCGTGCGCAGCCGGTGGCCGACGATGAGGTTGTCGAGCACCGTCGCGCCGTCGAACAGCGCCGTGGTCTGGAAGGTGCGCGCCACGCCCAGGCGCGCCACCTGGTCGGTGCGCAGCGAGGTCACGTCGCGCCCCTCGAAGGTGATGGTGCCCGAGCTCGGCCGGTGCACGCAGCTGATGAGGTTGAAGAAGGTCGTCTTGCCGGCGCCGTTGGGGCCGATGATGGCGTTGATCTTGCCGGCCTCGATGGTGGTGCTGACGTCGTTCACGGCGGCCAGGCCGCCGAAGCGCTTGGTCAGGCGGTCGATCTTAAGCATGGGGCTGGCCCTCCTGGCCGTCGCGGCGCGCGCGCCAGTTCTGCCAGCTGCCGACGATGCCGTGCGGCACGAAGATCACCAGCAGCACCAGGATCGGGCCGAACACGATGAAGCGGTATTCCTGCAGGAACTGCAGGTACTGCGTGAGCCACGGCATGCTCAGCGCGCCGAGCAGCGGGCCGAGCAGCGTGCCCAGGCCGCCGACGATCATGTACATGGTCATGTCGAAGGTGTGCTCGACGCCCGCCACACCGGGGCCGATGAAGCGCACGAAGCCGGCGTACAGGCCGCCCGCCATGCCGGCGTAGAACACCGACAGCATGAAGGCCAGCACCTTGTTGCGCATCAGGTTGATGCCCAGCGCCTCGGCCAGTTCGTCGCTGTTGCGGATGGCGACGAAGGTGCGCCCGAGCAGCGAATTGACGATGCGGCGCATGGCCCACAGGCCCGCCACCAGCCAGAACAGCACCAGGTAGTACAGCGCCAGCGGCGTGTCGAAGGCCAGGCCGCCGATCGGCTCGGGCGCGGGAATGCCCATGATGCCCACCGTGCCGTGCGTCAGGCTGTCCCACTTCTCGATCACCAGAAACATGATGTAGCCCACGCACAGCGTGAAGATCGAGAAGTAGTGGCCCTTGAGGCGCAGCGACAGCACGCCGAGAAAATAGCCCAGCGCCGCCGTGACCACGCCCGAGAGCGCGAACGCGGCCCAGAACGACCAGCCGTGGTCCACCGTGAGGATGCCCACGGTGTAGGCGCCCACGGCCATGAAGCCGCTGTGCGCCAGGTTGAACTGGCCGGTGTAGCCGGTGATGAGGTTCAGGCCGATGGTGGCGATGGCGAAGATGTAGGCCGTGCTCATCACCGTGAGGTGGTAGTCGTTGCCGGTGACGAGCGGGAACAGCACGCCGGCGGCCAGCAGCAGCCACCAGCCGAGCCGGCTTTTCAGAGAGGTCGTCATGGTCAGCGCGCTCCCTTGGTGAACAGGCCCTGGGGGCGCAGCGACAAAATGACCACCAGCAGCACGAAGGCGATGATGTCCTTGTAGTCGGTGGAGATGTAGTAGGCGCCGAAGCTCTCGGCAAAGCCGATGATCAAACCGCCGACGATAGCGCCGGGCACGCTGCCCATGCCGCCCAGGATGATGATCACGAAGGCCTTGGTGATGACCAGGCTGCCCATGGCCGGGTAGACCAGGTTGATGGGCGCATACAGCGTGGCGCCCACGGCGGCCAGCACGCCCGAGATGGCGAAGGTGAGCATGGCGACGCGGTTGGCGTCTATGCCCACGAGCGAGGCGCCGTCGCGGTTTTGCGCCATGGCGATGATGGTCGAGCCCATCACGGTGCGCTTGAGGAACAGGTGCAGCGCCACCATCAGCGCGAACGCGGCGCCGATGATCAGCAGGCGCTGCGCCGGCGCCGTGATGCCGCCCAGGTCGATGATGCTGGTGTAGGGCGTCTGCATGCGCTGGAAGTCGGCGCCCCAGATCGC
>NZ_JAUJUJ010000119.1 GCF_030711595.1 Stenotrophomonas sp. YIM B06876 | reverse complement strand
GCCGTGGCGCAGGCGGTACTGCGCCAGAAAGCCGGCCAGCCGGTCGATGGCTTCGCGCAGGTCATCCTCGTGCGGCAGGAAGACGATGCGGAAATGCTGATGGTCGGGGTAGTTGAAGCCCGAGCCCTGCACCAGCATCACGCGCGTGGCGCGCAGCACTTCCATGAAGAACTGGCGGTCGTCGGCGATCGGGTACATCGCCGGGTCCAGGCGCGGGAACANATGGTCGGGGTAGTTGAAGCCCGAGCCCTGCACCAGCATCACGCGCGTGGCGCGCAGCACTTCCATGAAGAACTGGCGGTCGTCGGCGATCGGGTACATCGCCGGGTCCAGGCGCGGGAACATGTACAGCGCCGCCTTGGGCTTGACGCAGGTGACGCCCGGAATGGCCGTGATCAGCTCGTAGGCCAGGTCGCGCTGGCGGCGCAGGCGGCCGCCCTCTTTCACCAGGTCGTTGATGCTCTGGTAGCCGCCCAGCGCGGTCTGGATCGCCCACTGGCCGGGCACGTTGGAGCCCAGCTTCAGGTTGGCCAGCATGTTCAGGCCTTCGATGTAGTCCTTGGCATCGGCCTTGGGGCCCGACACCACCATCCACCCCGCGCGGTAGCCGCAAGAGCGGTAGGCCTTGGACAGCGAGTTGAAGGTCAGCGTGAGTACGTCGGTGGACAGGCTGGCCATGGCCGTGTGGCGCACCCCTTCGTACAACACCTTGTCGTACACCTCGTCCACCAGCAGCACCAGGCCGTGCTCGCGCGCAATGGCGACCATGCCGCGCAGCAATTCGTCGGGGTAGAGCACGCCGGTCGGGTTGTTCGGGTTGATGACCGCGATGCCGCGCGTGCGCGGCGTGATCTTGGCGCGGATGTCGGCGAGGCTGGGCAGCCAGCCGTTGTCTTCCTCGCACAGGTAATGCACGGGCTTGCCGCCGGAGAGCGAGACCGCCGCCGTCCACAGCGGATAGTCGGGCGTGGGCACCAGCAGTTCGTCGCCGTCGTCGAGCAACGCGTTGGTGGCCATCACGATCAGCTCGCTCGCGCCATTGCCCAGGTAGATGTCGTCGAGCGTGACGCCAGCGATGCCCTGCTGCTGGGTGTAGTGCATCACGGCCTTGCGCGCTGCGAAGATGCCCTTGCTGTCCGAATAGCCGGCCGAATTGGGCAGGTTGCGGATCATGTCCTGCTGCACTTCCTCGGGCGCATCGAAGCCGAACGGCGCCATGTTGCCGATGTTGAGCTTGATGATCTTCTGGCCCTCGTCCTCCATCTGCTTGGCCGCGTCCACGATGGGACCGCGAACGTCGTAGAGCACATTGTTGAGTTTGGCGGATTTGTGGACGGTTTTCATGCGCGTTGGGGCGAAGTACAAAGGCATTGCCCCAGGCAGGGCCTGTGGCGAAACCTATAATTTGACCACAGTTGCGCGCCTGTCCGCGGGCATGGCGCAGTGCCCACACACCCTCGAGAGACCATGAAATTCCAGCCCGAGCGCATCGACGCACAAAGCATCACCGGCTACGGCCCCGGCTGGATCAGTGTCGGCGCCGAAAAAATCAGCACCAGCATCATCCTGGGCGCGCGCGGCCTGCGCCTGGACTGGCCGTGCGCGCAGTTCGAAGACCTGACGCCCGAGCACTTCGCCCAGCTGGCGCAGTTCGACGCCGAAGTGGTCCTGTTTGGCAGCGGCTCGCGCAACCGTTTCGCGCCGCCCGCCTGGCTGCAGCCGCTGATGGCCAAGCGCGTGGGCGTGGAAACCATGGACACCCAGGCCGCCTGCCGCACCTACAACATTCTGGCCGGCGAGGGGCGCAACGTGGTCGCGGCCCTGCTGCTCGAACCCCCGCCACTTTGACCTGATGGGGGGTTTCGGGGTAAAATCACAGGTTGCAGCCGGGGGCCCAAGAATAAGAACGACCCACCACTCCCGGATTTTCAACGACCTCACCCAGAGAGATTGAAGTTTATATGGCGATCGTTGTCAACAAACCCCTCCCCGAATTCGAAGCCAACGCGACCGGCGGCATCAAGGTGTCCAACACCTCGCACAACGGTCAGGTGATGATTCTGTATTTCTACCCCAAGGACAACACGCCTGGCTGCACCACCGAGGCCATGCAGTTCCGCGACAAGTACAAGGACTTCGTGAAGGCCGGCGCCGCCGTGTTCGGCGTCTCGCGCGACAACATGAAGTCGCACGACGACTTCAAGGAAAAGCTCGAACTGCCGTTCGAGCTGATCGCCGACACCGAAGAAAAAATGTGCCACATGTTCGGCGTGGTCAAGAACAAGATCATGTACGGCAAGAAGGTCAAGGGCATCGAGCGCAGCACCTTCCTGATCA
>NZ_JAUJUJ010000118.1 GCF_030711595.1 Stenotrophomonas sp. YIM B06876 | reverse complement strand
GTGCCGAGGTGCGACCCATCTGCCTGGCGCGCTCCGGCGAGACCACGACCACCGCGGCACCGCCGGCTGTCGGCATCGTCGCCTCGAGTTTGTGAATCGGTTCACTGATCATCGGCGATGCGAGCACGTCGTCGACGGTGATAGGACGCCCGTAGAAGATGGCCTCGGGATTGAGCTGTGCGTTCTGCCGGGCGCGGACCGCGATCAACGCCATGTCCTCGGCCGTCGTGCCGAATCGCTCGATATGCGCCTGCGCGATCATCGCGTAAGTGGTGTTGGCGCCGCTGGCGCCGAAGGGGACGTCGAATTCGCGAATTGGGTTGCGGTTCTTGGCCACGGCGGGCGGGCGTATTTCCCCGACGACACACAGCACGGCTTCGCACATGCCCGACGCAATGGCGGCCGAGGCGCGCCAGATCATGCCGGCGGCACTGGCACCCCCGAGGTCAACCGTGTTGGCCATTCGAGGC
This sequence comes from Stenotrophomonas sp. YIM B06876, assembly GCF_030711595.1. Classification (GTDB taxonomy): domain Bacteria; phylum Pseudomonadota; class Gammaproteobacteria; order Xanthomonadales; family Xanthomonadaceae; genus Stenotrophomonas. Next base: position 1,882 of record NZ_JAUJUJ010000118.1, on the reverse strand, counting down.
CGCAGACCCAGGTATTCGGCCACGGTGGCCGGCACATGCATCGGAGTTTCGCCCATCTGCGGGGCCACCAGAAGGCCGTCGATGGTGTCTGGACTCAGGCCCGCGTCAAGGACGGCCAGCCGAGCGGCCAACGCGATCTGCCCCAGTGTGGTCTCTTGGGACGAACGGCGCCGNATCGGAGTTTCGCCCATCTGCGGGGCCACCAGAAGGCCGTCGATGGTGTCTGGACTCAGGCCCGCGTCAAGGACGGCCAGCCGAGCGGCCAACGCGATCTGCCCCAGTGTGGTCTCTTGGGACGAACGGCGCCGCGGCGCCAGCTCGCTGACTCCAATGATCGAACCCCACGGTTTTCCACGGCGCCCCGTTTGGCTCACAGCGCAACCACCGAGTTGAGCTTGGCAAACTGGCCAAGGCATTCCGGATTGCGCAGACCAGAGAAGCGGCTGATGTCTATCAAAGTCGCTGCCGCCTTGGCGGCAAGCTCGACCGGCTTGCCATTGTGCGTATATGGCACATCGTCGACCTGGTAGATGGCATGTGGAACGTGCCGGGGTGACGCCTGGCCGCGAATCGTGGCCCGGATCTCGGCTGCCAACGCTTTGTCCAGATGCTTTCCGTCCGCGAGCTTCACGCAAAGGACAATCTCTTCGCTGCTCTTGACCGGTCGACCAAACGCCACGGCGGCTTCCACCGCTGCAATGGTGAACAAGGGGCGGTAAATTTCCGCAGTGCCAATCCGGACCCCACCTGGATTGAGCGTGGTGTCGGAGCGGCCGTAAATCACGAATCCGCCCGAGAGCGTTTGTTCCGCCAGATCACCATGGGTCCACACTTTCGGGTAGCCCTCAAAATACGCGGCCCGATACCGAGCATCGCCGTCGGCGCCCCAGAACGTCAGCGGCATCGCCGGGAACGGCTCGGTACACACCAGCTCCCCCTTGCGGCCGATCACGGAAACGCCGCGCTCGTCAAAGACATCAACCGCCATCCCTAGGAATTTGCAACTCATCTCGCCGGCCCTGACCGCATGCAAAGGCGAACTGCCGACGAAGCCCGACATCAGTTCGGTCCCGCCTGAGCACGGGCAGAAGCACGCCGATGCGGAAACGTTGGCGTGTATCCACTCGAATTGCTCAGCACTGACGGGAGCGCCGGCAGCCAGGATGTTGCGAATCCTTGTCAGGTTGTGATGCATCTTCGGCGAATATCCCGCGTCGCTGAGCACCGAGATATAGCTGGGACTAACACCCATCATGGTGACGCCGGCAGCGTCAGCGACACGCCACAGCGCTCCAAGGTCAGGGCCATCCGCGCCCTTCGGCACCGCAGCGTCCTCATACAGAACGATTGCGCTCCCCCGCACGAGCGAGAACACCAGCCAATGGAACATCATCCACGCGGTGTTGGTGTACCAGAACAACACATCTCCAGGGCCGACGCCGACGTGGAAAGCGTGTTCGCTGGCAAGCTTCAACAGCACACCGCCCGCGGAGTGCACGATGGCCTTGGGCTTGCCAGTGGTGCCGGAGGTGTACATCACGAGCACGGGATTGTTAAAGGCGAAACGCCGCCATTCGAAGCGATCCACCGGCTGGGCGGCTTCGCGATAGCGAAGGAACTGGGCGCCCGAGTTTGGTGCCGACTTCAGTGGGGTGTCGCTGTCTCGATCCACCACGACCACAGTCTCGAGCGTCGACAGGGATGTCACCAGCTTGTCGGCAATCTCTTTGAAGTCATGCCTTTTGCCGTTGTATGTATAGGCGTGGCATATGAAGAGAACCTTCGGCGTGACCTGTCCGATGCGGTCGAGAATCGCTTCGGCAGACAATTCCGGTGCGCACGAAGTCCAGATGCCCCCCACAGCTGCACACGCGAGAAACGA
>NZ_JAUJUJ010000023.1 GCF_030711595.1 Stenotrophomonas sp. YIM B06876 | reverse complement strand
GCCTTCGCCGCGCCCGTCCGCGCCTCCACCGCCCGCGAACTGCGCGGCAGCGACCTGAGCCTGGCCATCGGCCGCTCGCAGGTCAATTTCACCGGCCGCAGCCGCGGCGCCATCACCGTCAACGGCTCGTTGCCGGCGCCGACCCTGCGCTGGCGCGAGGGCGATACCGTCAACATCCGCGTGGCCAATACGCTTACCGACGAAATGAGCTCGATCCACTGGCATGGCCTGCTGCTGCCGGCCAACATGGACGGCGTGCCCGGGCTGAGCTTCGACGGCATCGCGCCGGGCGAGGCCTACCAGTACCGCTTCCAGCTCAGGCAGTCCGGCACCTACTGGTACCACAGCCATTCGCTGTTCCAGGAGCAGGCCGGCCTGTACGGCGCACTGGTGATCGATCCGCTGGAACCGGCGCCCTACCACTACGACCGCGAGCACGTGATCCTGCTCTCGGACTGGACCGACCTGGACCCGGCCGCGCTGCACCGGCGCATGAAGAAGATGGCCATGCACGACAACACCTACCAGCGCACGGTCGGTGATTTCCTGCGCGATGCCCGCCGCGACGGCCTGCGCGAGACGCTGGCCGACCGCGGCATGTGGGGCCGGATGCGGATGACGCCGTCGGACATCTCCGACATCAATGCGCACACCTACACCTACCTGATGAACGGCACCGCGCCGGCCGGCAACTGGACCGGGCTGTTCCGCAGTGGCGAGAAGGTGTTGCTGCGTTTCATCAACGGCGCGGCGATGACCTACTTCGACGTGCGCATTCCCGGTCTGAAGATGACCGTGGTCGCCGCCGATGGCCAGTACATCCATCCGGTGAGCGTGGACGAGTTCCGCATCGCGGTGGCCGAGACCTTCGACGTGATCGTCGAACCCGGCGGGCAGGATGCGTTCACCGTATTCGCGCAGGACATGGGCCGCACCGGTTATGCCTGCGGCACGCTGGCGGTCAGCAACGGACTGCGGGCACCGGTGCCGGCGATCGACCCGCGGCCGCTGCTGACCATGGCCGACATGGGCCATGACATGGGCAGCCACGGCGGCATGGAACACGGCGGCGCGGCGCCCATGGACCACGCTGGCCACGGCGGCGGCAAGGCGCCGAAGCATCCTCCCGGCGAAACCGGCAATCCGCTGGTGGACATGCAGACCGCGGCCAGCGAACCGAAGCTGGACGACCCCGGCATCGGCCTGCGCGACAACGGCCGCACCGTGCTGACCTATGGCGACATGCACTCGTTGTTCGAGGATCCGGACGGCCGCGAGCCGGGCCGCGAGATCGAGCTGCACTTGACCGGCCACATGGAAAAATTCGCCTGGAATTTCGACGGCATTCCCTTTGCCGGCGCCGAGCCGATCCGCCTGAACTACGGCGAGCGCCTGCGCATCGTGCTGGTCAACGACACGATGATGCAGCACCCGATCCATCTGCACGGCGTATGGAGCGACCTGGAAGATGCCGACGGTGAATTCCAGTTGCGCAAGCACACCATCGACATGCCACCGGGTACGCGCCGCAGCTACCGCGTGCGTGCCGATGCACTCGGCCGCTGGGCCTTCCACTGCCACCTGCTGTACCACATGGAAGCGGGCATGATGCGCGAAGTGAGGATCGAGGCATGAAGACGCTTGCCCACTCGCTGCTGTTCATCGCGCTGGCCGCCAGCGGCGCGGCGTATGCGAAGGATCCGCATGCCGGGCATGGTGCTGCGGCAAAGCCGTCAGCGGATCCACACGCCGCACATGCCAAGNGGCCGCCAGCGGCGCGGCGTATGCGAAGGATCCGCATGCCGGGCATGGTGCTGCGGCAAAGCCGTCAGCGGATCCACACGCCGCACATGCCAAGCCGAAAGCCAAGGCCGGCGCGCACGCTGCCCATGCAGGGCATCACAGGCCGGTCGCGAAAAGCGACCCCCATGCACCATTGGCGACGAAGGATGACCCGCATGCCGGCCATGACATGTCGGCGATGGACCCCAGCGCCCACGGCGCTGATCCACATGCCGGGCACACCACGCCGGCGGCGAAGGACGATCCGCATGCCGGGCACACCACGCTGGCGACGAAGGATGACCCGCATCCCGGCCATGACATGTCAGCGATGGACCACAGCGCCCACGGCGCCGATCCGCATGCCGGCCACCGGATGCCCGCCAAGGCCGCCAGTGCCACGCCACGCGAACCGATTCCGGTACCGACCGCCGAGGATTTCGCCGCCGCGTTCCCGACACTGGCGCCGCACGCGATGGAGCACGCGTCTGCCTTCAACAGCCTGGTGGTGTTCGACCACCTGGAAGCCTGGGACAACGCGCATGGCAGCGGCCAGGCCTGGGGCATCGACTCGTGGTTTGGCGGTGACATCAACCGGCTGTGGCTGCGCAGCGAAGGCGAACGCAGCGGAAGCCGTGTGCAGGACTGGTCGGCCGATGCGCTGTACGGCCGCGCGATCTCGCCGTGGTGGGACTTCGTGGCCGGCGTACGCCACGACAACGGTCGCGACAGCGCGGATCTGACCCGCGCGGCCGTCGGCTTCCAGGGCATGGCGCCGTACAAGTTCGAGGTATCGGCGATGGCTTATCTCGGCGGCACGCGCAAGGCCGAGCTGGCCTTCGAGGTGGAGTACGACGTGCTGCTGACCAACCGGCTGATCCTGCAGCCGGTGATCGAGGCCAACCTAGTCGCCGATGACGATCCGCAGCGCGGCGTGGGCAAGGGCATGAGCAGCGTGGAGGCGGGCCTGCGCCTGCGCTACGAGATCACCCGACGCTTCGCGCCGTATGTGGGCTTCGTCCACGAACGCGTGTACGGCAACACCGCCGACCTGCACCGCGACGCCGGCGAAGGCATCAGCGAGTCGCGCTGGGTTGCCGGCGTGCGCCTCTGGTTCTGACCTGCCGGGACGGGCGCCGCCTGGCGTCCGTCCCCCGGGCCGAACCGGCCACTACGCCATGACCGCACCGCGGTGGCGGTGCGACGACACCAAGGAATCAAACCCCATGAACTTCAATGCAAAGACCTCGCGGTTCCTGCTGCTGGCCGGCAGCGCGCTGCTGACCAGTGCCTGCAGCGCCGCCTCCCCGGCCCCGGCCGCACAGACGGCGACCATCGCCGCCAGTGCCGCATCGGCCACCCCACCGGTGACGGCTCCGGCCAGCAAACGCCTGCCGCTGGTGAAGGTGCACAAGGACCCGAACTGCGGCTGCTGCGGCGGCTGGGCCGAGCACATGCGCGCGGCCGGCTTCCCGGTGGAGATCCACAACACCGCCGACATGGCCGCGCTGAAACAGCGCCTGGGCATCGGCGAAGGCATGTACTCCTGCCACACCTCCGAGATCGACGGCTATGTGGTGGAAGGCCACGTGCCGGTGGCTGCGATCCACAAGCTGCTGGCCGAACGGCCGAAGGCGCGCGGACTGGTGCTGCCGGGCATGCCGATCGGCTCGCCGGGCATGGAATCGCCAGACGGCTACCGCCAGCCGTTCGCCGTCGCATTGCTCACCGAAGACGGCAGCGTAAGTGCGTTCTCGCAACACCCCTGAGCGGGCAACGACGGCGGCGGTTACGGCCGCCGTCATCCGCGAGCCGGACGCCGCACGTAAAATGACGCTCTGTGCCCCATGCATTCCCCCATCAAGGAGCCTCCATGAGCCTTCCATCCCTGCGTGAACAGCCCGGCGTCGCCGCCAGCGTGCCGGCGCAAACCCATGGCTTCGTCTTCAACCACACCATGCTGCGGGTCAAGGACATCCGCGCCTCGCTGGACTTCTACACCCGCGTGCTGGGCTTTTCGCTGATCGACCAGCGCGACTTCCCCGAAGCCGCGTTCAGTCTGTACTTCCTGGCCTACGTGCCGGCCGGCACCGCCATTCCCGAAGACGATGCGCAGCGTCGCCTGTGGATGGCCGGCATTCCCGGCGTACTGGAGTTGACCCACAACCACGGCACCGAGCAGCAGGATGGCCCGGTCTACCACGACGGCAACAGCGAGCCGCGTGGCTTCGGCCATATCTGTGTGTCGGTGCCGGATATCGAAGCGGCCTGCACCCGTTTCGAGCAGCTCGATGTGCCGTTCCAGAAGCGCTTGAGCGATGGCCGCATGAAGCACCTGGCCTTCATCAAGGACCCGGATGGCTACTGGGTGGAGATCATCTCCAACAGCGCGCGGCCCTGATCCATCGCACCGCGGACAGCAAAAGAAAACGCCGGCAACTGCCGGCGTTTTCAATGGCGGTGGTCCACGCCACACACGCCATCATCATCCATGCCATCAATGGCGGCCTGCGTGTTACTCCACCGTCACACTCTTGGCCAGGTTGCGCGGCTTGTCGACGTCGGTGCCGCGGGCCAGGGCGGTGTGATAGGCCAGCAGCTGCACCGGGATGGTATGCACGATCGGGCTGAGCACGCCGGCGTGGCGCGGGGTGCGGATCACGTGCACCCCTTCGGATTCGCTGAAGTTGCTGTCCTGGTCGGTGAACACGAACAGCTCGCCGCCGCGGGCGCGCACCTCCTGCATGTTGGACTTCACCTTCTCCAGCAGGCGGTCGTTGGGCGCGATCACCACCACCGGCATTTCCGCGTCCACCAGCGCCAGCGGACCATGCTTGAGCTCGCCGGCCGGATAGGCTTCGGCATGGATGTAGGAGATTTCCTTGAGCTTGAGCGCGCCTTCCAGCGCGATCGGATAATGCAGGCCGCGGCCGAGGAACAGCGCATTGGCCTTGCCGGCAAACCGCTCGGCCCAGGCGACGATCTGCGGCTCCAGGTTGAGCGCGTGCTGCACGCTGCCCGGCAGGTGCCGCAGCTGTTCCAGGTAATCGGCTTCCTGCGCGGCGTCGATGCGGCCATGCAGCTTGCCCAGCACCACGGTCAGCTGGAACAGCGCCGCCAGCTGGGTGGTGAAGGCCTTGGTCGAGGCCACGCCGATCTCGGCGCCGGCGCGGGTATAGCAGACCAGCTCGCTGGCGCGCGGGATCGCGCTTTCGGGCACGTTGCAGATCGACAGCGTATGCAGGTGGCCGAGCGACTTGGCGTATTTCAGCGCCTCCATCGTGTCCAGGGTTTCGCCGGACTGGGAGATGGTGACGATCAGGTGCTTCGGGTTGGCATAGGCGGCGCGGTAGCGGTACTCGCTGGCGATCTCCACGCTGCATGGCAGCCCGGAAATCGCCTCGATCCAGTAACGCGCGGTCAGCCCGGCGTAGTAGCTGGTGCCGCAGGCCAGGATCTGCACGCCCTCGATGCCGGCCAGCACCGCTTCGGCATGGGCGCCGAACAGCGTGGCGGGAAAGCCGCCGGCGTCGATGGCCGCTTCGACGGTATCGCCCAGTGCGCGCGGCTGTTCGTGGATTTCCTTCTGCATGAAGTGGCGGTACGGCCCCAGCTCCAGCGAGGCCAGCGACACGTCGGACAGATGCAGTTCGCGCTGCACCGGCTGATCGTGCGCATCGAACACCCGCACGCCATCACAACGCAGCTCGGCGGTGTCGCCCTCTTCGAGGAAGATCACCTGGCGGGTAGCCTGCAGGATCGCCGAAACGTCGGAGGCGACGAAGTTCTCGCCCTCACCGACCCCGACCAGCAACGGACAGCCCATGCGCGCGACCACCAGCCGCTGCGGCTCGGCGCGGCTGACCACCGCCAGCGCAAAGGCCCCGGTCAGTTCCTTGACCGTGCGCTGCAGCGCGGCCAGCAGGTCGTCGTCGTGCTTGAGATGGTGGTGCAGCAGGTGGGCGATGACTTCGGTGTCGGTCTGCGACTCGAAGGTGTAGCCCAGGGTGAGCAGCTTTTCGCGCTGCTGCTCGTGGTTTTCGATGATGCCGTTGTGCACCAGTGCCACCCCGTCGCTGATGTGCGGGTGCGCGTTGGCTTCGGTGACGCCGCCATGGGTGGCCCAGCGGGTGTGGCCGATGCCGAGCCGGGCACTGAACTGCTCGCCCTGCGCCGCCGACTCCATCTCCGTCACGCGGCCGGTACGTCGTACCCGGCGCACCTGGCCCGCCTCAACCACGGCAATGCCGGAGGAATCGTATCCCCGGTATTCCAGACGCTTCAGTCCTTCGATCAGTACCGGAACCACATCGCGATTGGCGATCGCACCCACAATGCCGCACATAGTTTGTCTACCCGTAACGTCAGGCAGGCATTTTAGCCTCGCTCGCGCCTGACTTTCCGGGCGTGCCGGCCACGCCAGCGGCCGCCCGTGTCCGCGCGGGTGTCCGCGGACACCCGGACACGGCGGAAAACGGGAACATCCCAACAATTTCAACAGGTTGAGATTGGCACGGCTTCTGCTTCAGCTAAGGCAACCCTCCAGCGAAGCCGAACGATGATCCGCGACACCTCTGCCCAGGACCAGTCCGTCACCCCCACGCGGGCCGCCTCGTGGCGACGCTGGCGCTGGCCGGCCCTCGCCGCGCTGGTGCTGGTGGCCGGCATCGGCCTGGCCGCGCAGAGCTGGCTCGCCGGCAGCCGTTCATTCGACCGCGCGCGGGTACGCATCGCCGAGGTCAAGCGTGGCGATCTGGTGCGCGACATTGCCGCCGACGGCCGCGTGATCGCCGCCAACAGTCCGATCCTGTATGCGATCTCGGCCGGCACCGTGGACCTGAAAGTGGTTGCCGGCGACGTGGTCAGCCAGGGCCAGGAACTGGCGGTGATCGACAGCCCGGAACTGCGCAGCAGGCTGGCCCAGGAGCAGACCACGCTGGCCGGGATGGAGGCCGAAGCCGGCCGCGCCGCGCTCGATGCCACCCTCGCCCGCGCCAACGCGCGCAAACTCACCGACCAGGCCGAAATCGACCGCCAGGCCGCGGCGCGCGAGCTGGAGCGGTTCCAGCGCGGCTTCGACGGCGGTGCGGTGCCGCAGGTCAACCTGTCCAAGGCGCAGGATGACCTGAAGAAGGCCGACATCCAGCTGCAGCATGCCCACCAGGATGCCGGCCTGCAGGGCCAAGGCGCGGACCTGGATGCCCGCAACAAACGGCTGCTGGCCGAGCGCCAGAAAGCGGTGGTGGTCGAAGTGCAGCGGCAGGTCGATGCGCTGACACTGCGCGCGCCGTTCGACGGCCAGGTGGGCCAGGTACAGGCCGCCCAGCACACCCAGGTCATCGCCAACGCGCCGGTACTGGGCGTGGTCGACCTGTCCCAGTTCGAAGTGGAAATAAAGGTGCCGGAAAGCTTCGCCCGCGATCTGGCCATCGGCATGCCGGCACAGCTGTCCAGCGGCAACGGCCAGCCGTTTGCCGGCGCCATTTCCGCCGTCTCCCCGGAAGTGGTCAATGGCGAGGTCACCGCCCGTATCCGCTTCTCTTCCACCCAGCCGCCGGGGCTGCGCCAGAGCCAGCGCATGAGCGCGCGGGTGCTGCTCGATACCCGCCGGGACGTGCTCAAGCTCGAACGCGGTCCGTTCGTCGAACAGAGCGGCGGCCGCTACGCCTATGTCATGGACGGCCGCAGCGCCGTGCGTCGCCCGGTGCAACTGGGGGTGAGCAGCCTGGGCGAAGTGGAAGTGCTGTCCGGCCTGAAACCCGGCGACCGCGTGGTGGTCTCCGGCAGCGAGCTGTTCGGCGATGCCGAGCGCGTCACCCTCAACTGATTCCGTTTCCCACTCTCCGCACAGGAACTTCCCATGCTCCAGATGCAATCCGTCTCCAAGGTGTTCCGCACCGAACAGGTTGAAACCCACGCGCTGCGTTCGCTGGACCTGCATGTCCGCGAAGGCGAATTCGTCGCGGTCACCGGCCCGTCCGGCTCGGGCAAGACCACCTTCCTCAACATTGCCGGGCTGCTGGAAACCTTCACCAGTGGCCAGTACCTGCTCGATGGCCAGGACGTCAGCCACCTCGGCGATGACGCCCGCTCGCGGCTGCGCAACCAGAAGATCGGCTTCATCTTCCAGGGCTTCAACCTGATTCCCGACCTGAACCTGTTCGACAATGTCGATGTGCCGCTGCGCTACCGCGGCATGCCCGCGGCCGAGCGCAAGCAGCGCATCGAGAAGGCATTGAGCGATGTCGGCCTGGGCTCGCGCATGAAGCACTACCCGGCTGAACTGTCCGGCGGCCAGCAACAGCGCGCCGCCATCGCCCGCGCCCTGGCCGGCAGCCCGCGCCTGCTGCTGGCCGACGAACCGACCGGCAACCTGGACACGCAGATGGCCCGCGGTGTGATGGAACTGCTGGAGGAGATCAACTCCCAGGGCACCACCATCGTCATGGTCACCCACGATCCGGAACTGGCCGCGCGCGCGCAGCGCAACGTGCACATCGTCGATGGCCAGGCCACCGACCTGCTGCGCGAACCGGTGCTGGCCCGTCCGCATCCCGTTTCCGTCGCAGGCTGAGGCCACCGCCATGTTCGGCTACTACTTCAAACTCGCGCTGCGCAGCTTTGGCCGCAACAAGGTCCTGACCGCGCTGATGGTGCTGGCCATCGCGCTGGGCATCGGCGCGGCGATGACCACCCTGACCGTGTTCAAGGTGCTCTCCGGCGACCCGATCCCGCACAAGAGCGAGCGCCTGTTCTACGTGCAGCTCGATCCCTACACCAGGGAAGGCTACAAGCCCGGCGAAGAGCCCGAAATGCAGATGACCCGCTTCGACTCGGAAGAACTGCTGCGGCAGAAGAAGGCGCCGCGCCAGGCGATGATGACCGGCGGCGGCGGCATCGTCGATCCGCGCGTGGATGCACTCAAGCCCTTCAGCCTGTCCATGCGCTACACCTCGGCCGACTTCTTCCCGATGTTCGATACGCCGTTCGCGTTCGGCCAGGGCTGGAGTGGCGAGGAAGACCAGGGCCGCAGCCGCGTGGCGGTGATCAGCAGCACGCTCAACGACAAGCTGTTCAAGGGCGCCAACAGCGTCGGCAAGGAAGTACTGGTGGAAGGCAACGCGCTGCGCATCGTCGGCGTGCTCAAGGAATGGAAGCCGGCGCCGAAGTTCTACGACCTGTATTCGGGCAAGTTCGACTCCGAGGAAGATGTCTACGTGCCCTTCAGCACCGCGCTGGACCTCAAGCTGGGCCGCAACGGCAGCATGAACTGCTTCGGCCGCGAACTGGTCAACGACACCAGCGCGCTGAACGTGCCCTGCTCGTGGATCCAGTACTGGGTGGAACTGGACTCGCCTGGCGATGCCCAAAGCTTCAAGGGCTACCTGGACAACTACTCCGAGCAGCAGCGCGCCGCGGGCCGCTTCGAGCGCCCGGCCAACACCCGCCTGCGCAATGTCATGGAGCTGATGGAATACCGCAATGCGGTGCCGGGCGATGTGCGCCTGCAGATGTGGCTGGCGTTCGGCTTCCTGCTGGTGTGCCTGGTCAATACCGTCGGCCTGCTGCTGGCCAAATTCCTGCGCCGCAGTGGTGAGATCGGTGTACGCCGGGCGCTGGGTGCCAGCCGCGCCGAGATCTTCAAGCAGTGCCTGGTCGAAGCCGGCACGATTGGTCTGGCCGGTGGCCTGCTGGGTCTGGTGTTCGCCCTGTTCGGGCTGTGGGCGGTGCGCCAGCGCCCGGCCGAGTACGCCTCGCTCGCCCACCTGGACGGTTCGATGCTGCTGATCACCTTCGCCCTGGCCGTGTTCGCCAGCATGCTCGCCGGCATCCTGCCCGCCTGGCGGGCGATGCAGGTGGCACCGGCCCTGCAGCTCAAGAGCCAGTAACGCGGTTGCCTTGCCGCCTCCCTTGCGCAATGCGCAGGAGGGCTGGGGAGGGCGGCCGTTGCAGGTGCCCTCGCCTTTTCCCCATCAACCTCATTCCCAGCTCCACGCTTCCCCGGAGAAACTTCATGGAAATCCGCCCCATCCTCTCCACGTTGTCGCGGCACAAGACCGCCGCGGCACTGATCGTGCTGGAGATCGCGCTGAGCTGCGCCATCATCTGCAACGCGCTGTTCATCGTCTCCCAGCGCATCGACGCCATGCAGCTGGCCAGCGGCATCGATGACAACCAGCTGATCGAGATCGGCCTCCGCGGCATCGGCAAGCAGGTGAATGCCGATGCCCGCACCGCCGAGGATCTGGCCTCGCTGCGCGGCATTCCCGGTGTGGAGAATGTCGCCATCGTCAACCAGCTGCCGTTCCAGGGCGGCTCCTGGAACACCTCTTTGTCCGCCTCGGCCGACCCGGACGCGCAGTCGATCAACGGCGCCCAATACATGATCGGCGAGAACGCGATCAAGACGCTCGGCGTGAAGCTGATCGCCGGCCGCGACTTCAACGCCGACGAGTACCAGAGCAGCGATGTGCTGGAGAAGGTGGAAGATCTGGGCAAGCTGAATGCGCCTGCGATCCTCACCGAGGCCATGGCCAAGCAGTTCTTCCCGGATGGCAACGCCGTCGGCAAGACCCTGTACATGGCCAACATCCCGGTCACCGTGGTGGGTGTGGCGCAGACCCTGCTGCGCCCGAACATGCAGGACAATAACCGCACCCATTCGGTGATCTTCCCGATCCGGATGAACTTCTCCAACGGCGGCCGCTACATCCTGCGCGTCACCGAGCCGGGCCGTCGCGACGAGGTGCTGACGCAGGCGCTGGCAACGCTGGAAAAGAACGATCCCAACCGTCTGGTGCGGAGCAAGCTCACCGTCGAGGAAAAGCGCGCCACGTACTTCGCCAACGACCGCGACATGATCGGCCTGCTGCTGATCGTCAGCGGCCTGCTGTTGCTGGTGACCGCGCTGGGCATCATCGGCCTGGCCAGCTTCTGGGTGCAGCAGCGCACCAAGCAGATCGGCATCCGCCGTGCGCTGGGCGCCACCCGCGCGCAGATCCTGCGCTACTTCCAGACCGAGAACTTCCTGCTGGCCAGCATCGGCATCGTGGTCGGCATGTTGCTGGCCTACCTGCTCAACCAGTGGCTGATGGGCCGCTACGAGCTGCCACGGCTGCCGCTGCTGTATCTGCCGGTCGGCGCGCTGGCGCTGTGGCTGCTGGGCCAGATCGCCGTGTTCGGCCCGGCACGGCGGGCGGCGGCGATTCCGCCGGCGGTGGCCACGCGCAGCGCATGAGCTCGCCCTGCTTCCTGCCATCGCACCTGCGGCGGCTGATGACGCCAATGCTGCTGAGCGTGCTGCTGGCACCGGGCTGTGCGCTGGCCCAGACCGGCGCTGCGGGCGACACCGCGCTGCACGCCACCATCGCCGCGCTCGACCAGGCGGTGTTCGACAGCTTCAACCGCTGCGCCGATCCGGCGCAGCTGGACAGGCACGCCAGCTACTTCGACCCGGCGGTGGAGTTCTATCACGACACCGGCGGGGTGACCTGGACGCGTGCGGCGATGCTGGCCAACACCGGCAAGTTCGCCTGCGGCCATTTCACCCGGCAGTTGGTCCCGGGCACGCTGGAGGTGTTTGCGATCAGGGACTTCGGCGCCTTGGCACGTGGCCAGCACCGCTTCTGCGACAGCGGCAACGGCAAGTGTGAAGGGCTGGCCGACTTCACCCTCCTCTGGCGCCTGCGCGACGGCCATTGGCAGATCACCCGCGTGCTGAGCTATGCCCACCGCGCCGACCGCATGGATGCCCCGCAATGAACTACACGCTGGAAACCGGCCTGCGCGGCTGCCTGCGCCATCCGCGGACGATGGCGCTGGTGATGCTCACCCTGGCCCTGGGGCTGGCCTCGGTGATGACGATGCTGACCCTGCTCTCGGTGCTGGGCGCCGATCCCCTGCCCGGCATCAGCCACACGCTGCACCTGGCCTGGGCCGACTCGCGTGAAACAGCGAGAAGCGGCGACAGCGACACCTATGGTGACGGCTCGCCGGTGCCGCCGCTGTGGAAGCTGGCCGATGCACGCGCGATGCAGCAGTTGCGCCCGGACGTCCGCCAGGTGGCGCTGGTCACCGCGCCCGTGACGCTGGCCAGCCTCGACGGCAGTGCCCGCAAGCAGGTCTCGGCGGCCTTCGCGCTCGGGCCGATGCTGCCGGTGTTCGACGTGCCGTTGCGCCATGGCCGCTACTGGACGCCGGAGGAGGAAGCGGCGCGCACGCCGGTGGTGGTGATCAGCCGTTCGTTGAGCCAGCGCCTGCTCGGGCGCGAGGACGGTACCGGCGCCGAGGTGCGTCTGGGCAAGCACAACTTCCGCGTCATCGGCATCAGCGAGCGCTGGGCGCCGCGGCCGCGCCCGCACTTCCTGCCGGCCAGCGACGCCGGCTGGCGTGGCGAGGGCGATGAAGTCTTCGCCCCGGCCGAAGCCGCGCTGGCGTCGGGCATCGAGATCAGCAGTACCCGCATCTGCGACGACGCCGGTTTCGGCGGTTTCCGCTTCGACCAGGTCAACGTGGAGCAGTGCCGCTGGCTGGTGCTGTGGGCCGAACTGGCCGATGCCGCCCAGCAGCGCAGCTACGCGCAGAGCCTGCAGGCCTTCGCCGCCGACCGGCACGCCGCCGGCATCTTCCCGCGGCCACCGCTCACCCGGCTGCAGTCCATGCCGCAATGGCTGCATCTCAACCGCGTGGTACCCGACAGCGTGCGCCTGAACCTGTGGCTGGCGATCGGCCTGCTGGTGCTGTGCCTGGTCAACGTCGCCGGCCTGCTGGCGGCGCGCTTCCTGCGCCGCTCCGGCGAATACGGGGTGCGCCGCGTGCTGGGCGCTCCCCGCCGCGCGATCATCGCCACCTGCCTGGTCGAATCCACCCTCGCCGGGCTGCTGGGCGGATTGCTGGCCTTGCCGCTGACCCTGGCCGGGCTGTGGCTGATGCGCCAGCAGGGCGATGCCTACGCGCCGCTGGCCCGCCTGGACCTTCCGCTGTTCGCACTGCTGGTGCTGCTGGCACTGCTCACCGGCGTGCTGGTCGGCCTGCTGCCGGCGCTGCGTGCCGCGCGCCAGGAGCCTGCGCTGCAGGTGAAAACGCTTTGAACGAGAGCACCGCATGAATCCCCTGTTTTCGCAGTTGCGCCGTCACCCGCTGATGCCCTGGCTGATCGTGCTGCAGATCGCGGTGGCCTGCGCGATCCTCTGCAACACCCTGTTCCTGCTCGCGCAGCAGGGCGGCCCCCTGCTCACCGACGATGGCATCGTCCGCGACGAGGTGATCATCGTCGACCAGCTGGTCAACGGTGGTGGCAACTGGAGCGCGGCACAGGCCCGCACCGGGGCCGACGCGCTGGCCCGCATTCCCGGGGTAAAGCGCGCCTCGGCGGTGGTCGGTGCACCGATGCGGCAGACCCTGACCATGGTCTACGACCTCAAGTCCGCCAATGACCCCACCCTGCAGGTCAGCGGCTTCATCGGCGAGCGGCTGATCGGCACCCTGGGCCTGCAGCTCAGCGCCGGCCGTGATTTTTTTGCCGAGGAATACCGCGACCTGCAACTGGACGGGGACGATGGCAGCGCCACCACACCGGTCATCCTCACCCGGGCGCTGGCGCGCAGCCTGTTCGGCACCGCCAACCCGCTCGGCCAGTCGCTGACCGGCGGCGATGGCAGCGGCCACTACGTGGTGGTGGGCGTGGTCGCGCACCTGATGCGCTATCAACTGGCCGAGCTGGACGACGGCAAGGCCGAGTACGCGATGCTGCTGCCGCGCCGACCGGCCGGCCTGCCGATGCTCAACTTCGTCATCCGCAGCGACGCCGGGCAGCGCGAGGCCGTGCTCAAGGCCGTGCCCGGCGTGTTGCAGGCCACCTTCGCCGGGCAGATCGCCAGCGGCTTCGAACCGCTCGTCGCCGACTACGAACAATTGCGCGATGCCGGCCTGCGCTCGCGCCGTGCCGCGGTATGGCTGCTGCTCACCGTCAATGCGGTGGTCACAGCCATCACCGCGATCGGCATCGCCAGCCTGAGCGGCTACTGGATCCAGCAGCGCACCCGCCAGATCGGTATCCGCCGTGCGCTCGGTGCCCGCCGTGGCCAGATCCTGCGCCAGTTCCTGGCCGAGAACCTGCTGCTCACCGCTGCGGGCGTGTTCACCGGCGTGCTGCTGGCGCTGCTGATCAACCAGTGGCTGATGCACCACTACGAGCTGCCCAGATTGCCGCTGGTCTACCTGCCCATCGCCGCGCTGCTGCTGGTGCTGCTCGGGCAGCTGGCCGTGGCCGCGCCGGCCCGGCGTGCCGCCAATCTTCCCCCTGCCAGCGCCTGCCGCAGCGTGTAATGTGCGGATGCGCCCCACTCTCGCTTTTTTCGACCGCCGATGCCGCAGATCCTGATCATTGACGACAACGCCGCCGTGGCCACCGCGCTGGACGTGCTGTTCTCCCTGCACGACATCGACACCCGCCATGCCAGCTCGCCCGAGCAGGGACTGGCGATGCTGGCCGAGCAGGAATTCGACCTGGTCCTGCAGGACATGAACTTCACCGCCGACACCACCTCCGGCGAGGAGGGCCAGGCGCTGTTCCAGCAGATCCGCCAGCGCCATCCGGACCTGCCGGTGATCCTGCTCACCGCCTGGACCCATCTGGGCAGCGCGGTGGATCTGGTCAAGGCCGGCGCCGCCGACTACCTGGCCAAGCCGTGGGATGACAGCAAGCTGCTGACCACGGTCAACAATCTGCTGGAACTGGCCGAGGCCAGCCGCGCCCTGGACCACCGGCGCGAGCGCGAACAGCTCAACCGCGAGCGGCTGCAGGCCCGCTACGATCTGCGCGGCGCGGTGTTCGCCGATGCCGCCAGCGAGCGCGTGATCGCGCTGGCCTGCCAGGTCGCCCGCTCCGACCTGCCGGTCCTGGTCACCGGCCCCAATGGCAGCGGCAAGGAAAAGATCGCCGAGATCATCCAGGCCAACTCCAGCGTCAGCCGCGGTCCGTTCCTCACCCTGAACTGTGGCGCGATTCCGGCCGAGCTGATCGAGGCCGAGCTGTTCGGGGCCGAAGCCGGGGCCTACACCGGTGCCAACAAACCGCGCGAGGGCAAGTTCGAAGCCGCCGATGGCGGCACCCTGTTCCTGGACGAGATCGGCAACCTGCCGCTGGGCGGGCAGATGAAGCTGCTGCGGGTGCTGGAAACCGGCCGTTTCGAGCGGCTGGGCTCCAACCGCGAGCGCCACGTGAGCGTGCGCATCATCAGCGCCACCAATGCCGACCTGGCGGCGATGATCCGCGACGGCAGCTTCCGCGAAGACCTGTATTACCGGCTCAACACCATTGAACTGGCGATGCCCGCGCTGGCCGAACGGCGCGAGGATATCCTGCCGCTGGCCACGCACTTCCTCGGCGACGGCAAGCCGTTGTCACCGCAGGCCTGCAGCGCATTGCAGCGGCACAGCTGGCCCGGCAACGTGCGCGAACTGCGCAATGTGATCCAGCGCGCCGGCCTGCTGGCGATGGGGCCGCGGATAGAAAGCGCCGACCTCAACCTGCCGCGTACCGCGAGCCGGCCCACGCCGCCGGAGCATGAACCGGACCGCGCGCGGATCCAGTCGGCGTTGAGCCGCGCCGGTGGCGTGATCAGCCAGGCCGCGGCCGATCTGGGACTGAGCCGGCAGGCGCTGTACCGGCGCATGGACCGCCACGGCATTCCGCGCGTATGAAATCGCGCTCCTTCACCTTCAGCCTGTTCCTGAGGCTGCTGCCGGTGCTGGCCTTGGCGGCGGCATTTCCGTGGCTGCTGGCCTACTGGATGGACCGCGGCTGGGTGGTTGCACTTGTTTCGGCCGCGTTGCTGGCGGCGTTCATGTGGTGGGCGTTGCGTCGCGCCACCGCGCCGGTGCGCTCACTGCTGCGCGCCCTGGCGGGCACCACCAGCAGCTACCGCGATGGCGAATTCAACTTCAGCGTGCACTGGCACGGCAACGACGAGCTGGCGCAGCTGGTCAAGGCACATGCCGAGCTGGGCGAAGTGCTGCGCGAGCAGCGGCAATCGCTGGTGCAGCGCGAACTGCTGCTCGACACCATGGTGCAGAACACCCCGGTGGCGATGCTGCTGCTCAACGACGGCGGTGACGGCGTGCAGCGCGTGGCCTTCTCCAACGTCGCCGCACGCAAGCTGCTGCATGGCGGCTGGAAGCTCGAAGGCCAGCGCATGCACGAACTGCTCGATGCCATGCCGCAGGAGCTGCGCAACGCGATCGCGCGCGGCGGCGACAGCCTGTTCTCGGTGCGCGAAGCGGATAGTGCCGACGAGGACGATGAGCAGATCTACCATCTGTCGCGACGCAGCTTCCATCTCAACGGCCGCCCGCATGAGCTGTTGCTGATCCGGCTGCTGACCGCCGAGCTGCGCCGGCAGGAAGTGCAGACCTGGAAGAAGGTGATCCGCGTGATCAGCCACGAGCTCAACAACTCGCTGGCGCCGATCGCCTCTCTGGCGCATTCGGGCGCTGAACTGGTGCGCCGTGGCAAGAGCGAACGGCTGGAAGACATCTTCAGCCTGGTCGAAGAACGCGCGCGCCACCTGGAAGGTTTCATCCGCGGCTATGCGCGTTTTGCCAAGCTGCCGCAGCCGCATCTGCAGACCGTGGTCTGGTCCGCTTTTCTGGGCGGATTGCAGCAGCAGATTCCCTTCCGCATGCAGCCGCCACCGCCGGAGCTGTGCAGCCGCGCGGATCCGGCACAGCTGTCACAGGCGCTGCTGAACCTGTTGAAGAACGCCCGGGAAGCCAATGCCGACGCCGACCACGACGGCATGGCCGAGGTCGAGGTACGCATCACCCGGTTGCCGCACTGGCTGCGGATCGAAGTCCTCGACCGCGGCAACGGCATGAACGAAGCGGTGCTGCAGAACGCGCTGATGCCGTTCTACTCCACCAAGCGCAACGGCAGCGGGCTGGGACTGGCCCTGACCCGCGAGATCCTGGAAGCGCATGGCGGCCGCATCTCGCTGCAGAACCGCACCGGCGGCGGGCTGTGCGTGGCGGTGCTGTTGCCGCAGGAGTGAGCGTGCCGCAGGCCGGCGCGGCGCCGCGGCCTTCCACCGGCCAACCGCCGCCGGCAGGGTTTCCGCTCGACCCCGGAACTGCCGGGCATGACCTGGCCCGGCCACCTGCAGCGCGGAGCCCCCGCTGCCAGCTCCTGCGACAGATCTGCCCGGCGCTACGGGTTCCCCTGTAGCGCGGAGCAATATCCCGCTGCGGCGCTCACTGCGCTGGCCCGCTCACTTCTTGCGCGGCCGCGCCCAGCCTTCGATCAGCTGCTGGCGACTGCGCGCGACGGTCAACTTGCCCTCCGGCGCGTTGCGCGTGATCACCGAACCGGCGGCGATGGTCGCACCGGCGCCCAGCGTTACCGGCGCTACCAGCGAACTGTTGGAACCGACAAACACGTGGTCCCCGATGACGGTCTGGAACTTGTTCACCCCGTCGTAGTTGCAGGTGATGGTGCCGGCGCCGATGTTGACCCCCGCGCCGATCACCGCATCGCCCAGATAGGTGAGGTGGTTGGCCTTGCTGCCCGGCCCCAGCACGGCCTTCTTGGTCTCGACGAAGTTGCCCACGTGCACCCCATCGGCCAGCACCGTGCCCGGCCGCAGCCGTGCGAACGGACCGATATGCGCCGCCCCTTCACTGACCACGCCTTCCAGATCGCAGTGCGGACGCACGTGGGTGCCGGCGCCCAGCTTGACGTCCTTCAGCCGCACGAACGCATCGACGGTGACCCCGTCGCCCAGCTCGACCTCGCCTTCCAGCACCACGTTGGCATCGATCTGCACGTCGCGACCCACGCGCACCGTACCGCGCTGGTCGAAGCGCGCCGGGTCCAGCAGCCGTGCGCCCTGCTCGCACAGCGCCCTGGCCGCGCGCAGCTGCCACGCCCGTTCCAGCTGCGCCAGCTGCCACGGATCATTGGCACCCTCGGCTTCCTGGGGATCGTGGACCAGCACCATTTCGGCAGGCGTGTATTCGGAGGCGGCGGTGGCGAACACATCGGTCAGGTAGTACTCGCCCTGCGCGTTGCGGTTGGACAACTGCGACAGCCAGCGCCGCAGCGCGGTCGACTCGGCGGTGATGATGCCGGTATTGACCGTGCGCACGCGGCGCTGCTCGTCGTCGGCATCCTTCTGCTCGACGATGGCCGCCACCTTGCCTTCGGCATCGCGCAGCACCCGGCCGTACCCGCCGGGATCGTGCGGCTCGGCCACCAGCACCGCCAACCGCGGCGAATCGCGCAGCAAGGCGTCCAGCGTCTGCGCGCGGATCAGCGGCACATCGCCATACAACACCAGCACCATCGCCGTATCCGGCACCTGCGGCATCGCCTGCAATACGGCATGGCCGGTACCGAGCTGCTGCGCCTGTTCGGCCCACAGCAGATCCGGCTGGTCGGCAAAGGCGGCGCGTACCGCCGCACCGCCATGGCCGTAGACGACGTGGATCGCTGCCGGCGCCAGTGCCCGGGCGGTAGCGATCACGTGGGCAAGCATCGGGCGCCCGGCAATGGGCTGCAGCACCTTCGGCAGCGCGGACTTCATGCGCTTGCCGGCGCCGGCGGCGAGGATGATCACGTGCAACGGCTGGGTCATGGGTTCGGGGCGTCCGCAAATTCAACAGACGCAAATTCTATGCTGCGCGCAGGTAGCATGGTGGTTTTCCAGCGACACCCCCCTGCTGATGAGCCTGTTCCGCCAAGGAAGCCAGTACCTCGCCTTCGGCCTGCTGCAACTGTTGCTGGACTGGGCGGTGTTTGTCGCCGCCACCGCACTGGGGATGCCGGCCGTCCCGGGCAATCTGCTCGGCCGCACCTGTGGCGCGCTGCTGGGCTTCTGGCTCAATGGCCGTTTCACCTTCGCCCGCGACGGCCAGCAGCGCCTGGGCTGGCATCGCTTTGGACGCTTCCTTGCACTGTGGCTGGTCACCACCGCGGTGAGCACCTGGCTGGTCAGCACCGTGGCGGCGACGCTGGGGCTGCAGCTGGCGTGGCTGGCCAAACCCATGGTCGAGGGCGGGCTGGCCATGGTGACCTTCTTCCTGCTGCGTCATCTGGTGTTCCGCTGACCGGCCACGCCAACCGGCGTGTCCCTGCTGCGCGGCACTCCCCACAACTACCCGCGCCTCACCGCACCGGCCGCCTCGCGATGCGCGCCTGCCGATCTACCGCGCCAGGCGTCCGTGCTGCTCCAGCGCCTGCAGCACCGCCGGCAACGGCAGCCCCGGCACCCGCCCGCGATGGCCGTCCATGCTGTCGGCGCGGAACAGCGAGTTGAGGATGGCCTCCTCGCTGGCCTCGGCAGCCGCCACGAACAGTGCATCCATCGCATTGTTGTCGAGCACCTGGCTGCTGGGCGGTGCCTGGCCGTTGCGACGGCGCATGGAGTCGGCGGTGGAAAATGCGATCACGTAATCCCCCGAGCCGTTGGACATCGAGGTGCCGGTCCGCGCCAGCCCGGTGACCGTGCGCTTGGCCAGCCGTTCGAGCTGGCGCGCATCCAGCGGCGCATCGGTGGCCAGCACGGTCATGATGCTGCCATCGCCGCTGGCCGGTGCCTGCTCGGGGCCCCTCGCCAGCACTGCCGGGTCCGGCAGCACGCCGCGCATCGGCACCCCGGCGACCACCAGGTCACCGCCATAGTTGCTCTGCACCAGCACGCCGACGGTATGCCGTACGCCCTCGATCTCCACTACCCGCGAACTGGTGCCGATGCCGCCTTTCCAGCCGAACGCCACGGTGCCGGTGCCGGCCCCGACCGACCCCTCTTCGACGTTGTCGGTACGGGCCGTCGCCAGCGCCTGGCGCACATGCGCGGCGGTCACCGGGCGGGCGCGGATGTCGTTGAGGAAACCGTCATTGGTCTCACCCACCACCGGATTGAGCGAGCGCACCTGCTGCATTCCGGGGCGCGCCAGTTGCCAGGCCACCAGCGCATCGGCGGCCTTCCACACCGACAGCGTGCCGGTCAGCAGGATCGGGGTTTCCAGCTCGCCCAGTTCGACCACCTGGGTCACCCCGAGCAGCTTGCCGTAGCCGTTGGCGACATGGATGGCCGCCGGCACCCGCTCGCGGTACCAGTCGCCGCCGTGCGGCAGGATCGCGGTCACGCCGGTGCGGATGTCCTTGCCCTGGCGCACGCTGGCATGGCCCACCGCCACGCCCGGTACATCCACCAGCGCGTTGCGCGCGCCAGTGGGCAGGCTGCCGATCACCACCCCGGCCTCGCGCGCGCGCGGACGCTCCCCAGCCTGCGCCGGCGCCCCCACCGAAGACGCCAGCAGCATCAGCATGGCCAGTACGGTCACTTTCATATCCACTCCCCCTCGCGGCAAACCCCGAGCCTGCCGCCGGCAGCCCGCGTTTGGCAAGCCGACAACGAAAAACGCCGGCTTTCGCCGGCGTTATCGAGACACTGCCGCGTGCGGCTCAGTGCTTGAGGCTCTTGCGCAGACGCTCCAGCGCCTGCAACTGGGCGGTGACTTCAGCCAGGCGCTGCTGCGCCTCGGCCACGTCCATCGCTTCGCCACGGTTGGCCAGGATGCGCTCGGCTTCTTCCTTGGCCTTGCGTACCGAGGCTTCGTCGATATCCTGCGCCCGGATCGCGGTGTCGGCCAGCACGGTCACCACCTGCGGCTGCACCTCCAGGATGCCGCCGGAGATGGCGAAGTCCAGCTGTTCGCCACCCGGCGTGGTCACCACCACCTTGCCCGGCTTCAGGCGGGTGATCAGCGGCGCGTGCTTGGGCGCGATGCCCAGTTCGCCCAACTCACCGGTGGCCACGACCAGGGTTGCCTCGCCACGGAAGATTTCCTGCTCGGCGCTGACGATGTCGCAACGGATGGTGCTACTCATAACGTGCTTCTCTTCCGTTTCCCCCTCTCCCGCCTGCGGGAGAGGGCTGGGGTGAGGGTGCAGGCGCGGCGGCCCTCACCCTGACCCTCTCCCGCAACCGGGAGAGGGAATCAGATCAGGCCTTCTCGGCCATCTTCTTGGCCTTCTCGACCGCTTCTTCGATGCCGCCGACCATGTAGAACGCCTGCTCGGGCAGGTGGTCGTACTCGCCATCGACGATGGCCTTGAAGCCACGGATGGTGTCCTTCAGCGGTACGTACTTGCCCGGCGAGCCGGTGAACACTTCGGCCACGTGGAACGGCTGGCTGAAGAAGCGCTCGATCTTGCGCGCGCGCGACACGGCCTGCTTGTCCTCTTCGGACAGCTCGTCCATGCCCAGGATCGCGATGATGTCCTTCAGTTCCTTGTACTTCTGCAAGGTGGACTGCACGCGACGCGCGGTGTCGTAATGCTCGGCGCCGATCACCAGCGGATCGAGCTGGCGCGAGGTGGAGTCGAGCGGATCGACCGCCGGGTAGATACCCAGCGAGGCGATGTTGCGCGACAGCACCACGGTGGCGTCCAGGTGGGCGAAGGTGGTGGCCGGCGACGGATCGGTCAAGTCATCGGCAGGCACGTACACGGCCTGGATCGAGGTGATCGAACCGGTCTTGGTCGAGGTGATGCGCTCCTGCAGCACGCCCATTTCCTCGGCCAGGGTCGGCTGGTAACCCACCGCCGACGGCATACGGCCCAGCAGCGCGGACACTTCGGTACCGGCCAGGGTGTAACGGTAGATGTTGTCCACGAACAGCAGCACGTCCTTGCCCTTGCCGTTGGCGTCCTTCTCGTCGCGGAAATACTCGGCCATGGTCAGGCCGGTCAGTGCGACGCGCAGACGGTTGCCCGGCGGCTCGTTCATCTGGCCGTACACCATCGCGACCTTGTCCAGGACGTTGGAGTCCTTCATCTCGTGGTAGAAGTCGTTGCCCTCACGGGTACGCTCACCCACGCCGGCGAACACGGACAGGCCGCTGTGCGCCTTGGCGATGTTGTTGATCAGTTCCATCATGTTGACGGTCTTGCCGACGCCGGCGCCGCCGAACAGGCCGACCTTGCCGCCCTTGGCGAACGGGCACATCAGGTCGATGACCTTGATGCCGGTTTCCAGCAGGTCGTTGCCCGCGGCCTGGTCTTCGTACGACGGCGCGGCACGGTGGATTTCCCACGTGTCCGAGGCCTGCACCGGGCCGGCTTCGTCGATCGGGCGACCCAGCACGTCCATGATGCGGCCCAGGGTGCCGGCACCGACCGGCACCGAAATGCCACGACCGGTGTTGGTCGCCAGCAGGTTGCGCTTCAGGCCGTCAGTGGAACCCAGCGCGATGCAGCGAACCACGCCGTCACCCAGCTGCTGCTGTACTTCCAGCGTGATCTCGGTGTTTTCCACCTTCAACGCGTCGTACACCTTCGGCACCGACTCGCGCGGGAATTCGACGTCGACGACCGCGCCGATGATCTGAACGATCTTGCCCTGACTCATTGCTGCATCCTCTAGATAAATGCTTTTGACTGCGCGCGTCAGACTGCCGCGGCGCCGCCGACGATTTCGGAAATTTCCTGGGTGATCGCTGCCTGGCGCGCCTTGTTGTAGACGAGCTGCAGTTCGCCGATCAGCTTGTTGGCGTTGTCGCTTGCCGACTTCATCGCCACCATGCGTGCGGCATGCTCGGAAGCGACATTCTCCAGCACCGCCTGGTACACCAGCGACTCGATATAACGCGTCATCACATGCTCGAGCACGGTGGCCGCATCGGGTTCGTACAGGTAATCCCAGTCGTGGTGCGAGACCTGGGCTTCAGACGCCTGCAACGGCAGCAGCTGATCGAAGCTGGCCTTCTGCGTCATCGTGTTGATGAAGCGGTTGTAGACCAGGTACACGCGGTCGATCTTGCCTGCGGTGAACGCATCAAGCATCACCTTGATCACGCCGATCAGCTGTTCCAGCTGCGGCAGGTCGCCGATGTGGGTGACGCTGCCGACCATGTTGACCTTGACCCGGCGGAAGAAGGTCGAGGCCTTCTGGCCGATGGTCACCACATCGATTTCAGCGCCCTTGCCCTGCCACTGCGACACTTCGCCCAGCATCTTGCGGAACAGGTTGTTGTTCAGGCCACCGGCCAGGCCGCGATCGGACGAGACCACGATGTAGCCGACCCGCTTGACCTCGTCCCGCTGCACCAGGAACGGATGCTGGAAGTCGGTGCTGGCCTGGGCCAGGTGACCGATCACCTGCTTCATCGCCTGCGCATAGGGGCGCGAGGTCTTCATCCGCTCCTGCGCCTTGCGGATTTTGGAAGCCGAGACCATCTCGAGCGCGCGCGTCACCTTGCGGGTGTTCTGCACGCTCTTGATCTTGGTTTTGATTTCGCGTCCGCCTGCCATCTCTTATTCCCGTAGAGCGGGGCCGTGTTGCCCCGCTTTGTCATTGCGCAGCGGGGCAGAGCCCCGCTCTACAAAGCTGCTTACCAGCTGCCGGTGGTCTTGAACTCTTCGATGCCCTTCTTGAAGGCGGCTTCGATTTCGTCATTCCAGCCGCCGGTGGCGTTGATCTTGGCGATCAGCTCACCCTGGGTGTTGGCGAAATGCGCATGCAGGCCTTCCTCGACCGCCAGCAGCTTGGCCACCGGCACGTCGTCGAGGTAGCCCTCGTTGACGGCATAGATGGACAGCGCCTGGTCGGCGATGGACATCGGCGCGTACTGCTTCTGCTTCATCAGCTCGGTGACGCGCTGACCGCGCTCGAGCTGCTTGCGGGTGGCTTCGTCCAGGTCCGAGGCGAACTGCGCGAACGCCGCCAGCTCACGGTACTGCGCCAGCGAGATGCGGATGCCGCCCGACAGCTTCTTGATGATCTTGGTCTGGGCCGCACCACCGACGCGCGACACCGAGATACCGGCGTTCACGGCCGGACGGATGCCGGCGTTGAACAGGTCGGTTTCCAGGAAGATCTGGCCGTCGGTGATCGAAATCACGTTGGTCGGCACGAACGCGGAGACGTCACCGGCCTGGGTTTCGATGATCGGCAGCGCGGTCAGCGAACCGGTCTGGCCCTTCACCGCACCGTTGGTGAACTTTTCCACGTACTCCTCGGAAACGCGCGCAGCGCGCTCGAGCAGGCGGGAGTGCAGGTAGAACACGTCACCCGGATATGCTTCACGGCCCGGCGGGCGCTTGAGCAGCAGCGAGATCTGGCGGTAGGCCACGGCCTGCTTGGACAGATCGTCGTACACGATCAGCGCGTCCTGGCCGCGGTCCATGAAGTACTCGCCCATGGTGCAGCCGGAGTAGGCGCTGATGTACTGCATCGCGGCCGATTCGGAAGCGGTGGCGGCCACCACCACGGTGTGGGCCAGCGCGCCGTTTTCTTCCAGCTTGCGCACGATGTTGGCCACGGTCGAGGCCTTCTGCCCGATCGCCACGTACACGCACTTGATGCCGGTGCTCTTCTGGTTGATCACCGCATCGATCGCCATCGCGGTCTTGCCGGTCTGGCGGTCGCCGATGATCAGCTCGCGCTGGCCACGGCCGATCGGAATCATCGCATCGACCGACTTGTAACCGGTCTGCACCGGCTGGTCGACCGACTTGCGCCAGATCACGCCCGGGGCCACGCGCTCCACCGGAGCGGTCAGCGCGGCGTTGATCGGACCCTTGCCGTCGATCGGCTCGCCCAGCGCGTTAACCACGCGACCGAGCAATTCCGGACCGACCGGCACTTCCAGGATGCGGCCGGTGGTCTTGGCCACATCACCTTCGCGCAGCTGCTGGTAGTCACCGAGCACCACGGCGCCGACCGAGTCGCGCTCCAGGTTCAGGGCCAGGGCAAAGGTGTTGTTCGGCAGTTCGATCATCTCGCCCTGCATCACGTCGGCCAGGCCGAAGATGCGCACGATGCCGTCGGCAACGCTGGTCACGGTGCCTTCGTTGCGCGATTCCGCGGACAGCTTGACCTTCTCGATACGGTTCTTGATCAGTTCGCTGATTTCGGAGGGGTTGAGCGTGGTTGCCATGGTCAAGTCCTAGTGCCGGCGATCACGCCGGACGTTAAATGAATTCAGT
This sequence comes from Stenotrophomonas sp. YIM B06876, assembly GCF_030711595.1. GTDB lineage: Bacteria > Pseudomonadota > Gammaproteobacteria > Xanthomonadales > Xanthomonadaceae > Stenotrophomonas. The sequence continues at coordinate 26,698 of NZ_JAUJUJ010000023.1, read as the reverse complement.
GTGCGAGCGCGGTCTGCAGACGCGACAGCTTGCCCTTGAGCGAACCGTCGATCACCACGTCGCCGGCGTCGATCACCGCGCCGCCAATCAGCGATGCATCCACCGCGGTGCGCACTTCCACTTCAAGGCCGAAGCGCTTTTTCAGCGCGGCTTTGATCGTGTCCAGTTCCGCAGCCGACATTTCGGTGGCCGAGGTCACGGTGGCCTTGACCACATGCTCGGCGTCGGCGCGCAGCTGTTCGTACATGGCGGCGATTTCCGGCAGCACCGGCAGCCGGCGGGCATCCGCCAGCAGCTCCAGAAACCGGCCGAAGGTTTCGGCGGACGCTTCCGGGGCCAGCATCGCCACCGCTTCGCCGCGCGTCAGCTCCGGGTTCAAGAGCAGGGCCGACACGTGCGGATCGGCAGCCACGCGGGCCGAGAACGCGAGCGCTTCGGACCATGGCGCAAACTTGCCTTCGTCGCGCGCAATCGCGAACGCGGCGCGGGCATACGGGCGGGCAAGCGTGAGGGCCTGGCTCATCGATCAGATCTCCGCCGCCAGCTCATCGAGCAGCGCCTTGTGGGCAGTGGCATCGATTTCGCGCTTGAGCAGCTTTTCCGCACCGCTCACCGCCAGCGCCGACACCTGCTTGCGCAGATCTTCACGGGCACGGGTCGTGGATGCGTCGATTTCCGCCAGGGCCAGATCTTTCTGCCGGTTGGCTTCGGAAATCGCTTCGTTCTTGGCGGTCTCGATGATCTGGTTGGCGCGCGCGTGGGCCTGGTCGATGATCTCGTTGGCCTTGCTGCGGGCGTCCTTCAGCGCATCGTTGACCTTCTCCTGCGCCTGGGCCAGATCTTTCTGGCTGCGATCAGCCGCGGCAAGCCCTTCAGCGATCTTCTGCTGGCGCTCTTCGATGGCATTCATCAACGGCGGCCAGATCTTGGTCGCGATGATCCAGATCAGACTGGCAAAAGCCAGCGCCTGGGCGACGAGGGTAAAACCGATATCCATGGGATTCGCTCAATCGTTGGTGACGGGGTGGAAGCGTCGCCGCAGCGACGCTCCCGAACCTTCATCCGCGACCGGGCACCGGGAAGGTGCCCAGCCGTCTCGCTACGGCCGGATCAGCCTGCCAGCTTGGCGGCTTCGGTCAGCAGCGTCGAAGCCAGCGGGTTGGCGAATGCCAGCAGCAGGCCCACGGCGACCGAGATGATGAACGCGGCGTCGATCAGGCCGGCGGCGATGAACATGCGCACCTGCAGGACCGGGATCAGTTCCGGCTGGCGCGCGGCCGACTCGAGGAACTTACCGGACATGATGGCCAGACCCAGACCGGCGCCCAGCGCGGCCAGGCCGATCATCATGCCGACGGCGAGGGCGGTGGAGCTCTGAACTTGGGCGAGATTGGTCAGGACGGCGAAGTACATGGTTTTCTCCAGGAACTAATAGCTAAGGGTAATGAAACGGATGAAGGTTGAAACTGGTTTGAAGCGTTAACTCAGTGACTGTCTTCCGACAGGCTCAGGTACACGATGGACAGCATCATGAAGATGAACGCCTGCAGCGGAATCACCAGCAGGTGGAACAGCATCCAGCCCAGGCCGAACACGCCACCGGCTACGGCACCGAACAAACCGGCGCCGCCCAGCACCCAGATCAGCAGGAAGACGATTTCGCCGCCGAACATGTTGCCGAACAGTCGCATCGCCAACGAAACCGGCTTGCTCAGCCATTCGACGATGTTGAGAATCAGGTTGAACGGCCACATCCACTTGCCGAACGGGGCGGTCAGGAATTCCTTGATGAACCCGAGTACGCCCTTGGACTTCAGCGCGAAGAAGATCATCAGGAAGAACACACTGATCGACATGCCCAGGGTGGCATTGACGTCAGCGGTCGGGACCGGCTTCCACTCATGCACGCCGAACCACGACAGCGGAGTGGCGATGAAATCGGCCGGGATCAACTTGATCGAGTTCATCAAGAGGATCCAGAAGAAGATGGTGATCGCGATCGGCGTCACCAGCTTGCTGCGGCCATGGTAGGTGTCCTTGGCCTGGCGGTCGACGAACTCCAGGCAGATTTCGACAAACGCCTGCCACTTGCCCGGCACGCCGGCCGTGGCCTTGCGGGTCGCCACCCAGAAGGCGAACACCATCAGCAGCCCCATCAGGACCGCGGTGATGAACGTATCGACGTGGAGCGTCCAGAAACCACCGCCTTCACCGACCGGAGCGGTCAGGTTCTGCAGGTGATGCTGGATATAGGAGGTAGGGGTTAGTGCCTCGCCCGCCATGTGTCCGTAACCTTTATGAATTAGATCAACGCCTGGCCAAAGCCAGAACCTGGAACATCAGCCCCACCGCGATACCCGCCAGCAGAGCCAAAGGAGGAAGCCGCCACCAGACAAAGCCTGCAAACAGCACGACAATGACCAGCACCCACTTCAGCAAGACCGCCGTAATCAGGCGCATCATCGCAGAACCGGCAGCCTGAACGCCGCCACCGAGAGCCACTCTTGCGGCCAGCCAGCCGCCCAGCACCACTGCCAATCCCGACGCCGCGGCGCCGATCGCATGCCTTGGCCCCATATAGAGGAAGGCCAGAGCCAGGACAGCCACCGCGACCAGCGGATAGACCGCCGCACGCAGCATCAGTCGCCGACCCGAATCAACGGAGTTCAGCACGTGAATGTGTCCTGCTTGATGAAGGGGAGCTGAGCCGCGCCATGGCGCCTCGTCGAGCTACAGGATTATAGCAGGGGGACATTTTGCGAGACAACCGCCGCAGATTGCCGGTTCACATATGCAAGTACCTGCCAACTCTGGCTTTTCTCCATTGGGACCAGCTTCTTCGTACAAATTATTTCCGCACTGCAGCATCGGGAACTTTGAGCGGGAGCGCCGGTCACACTGTTCGCCTGCCGGCATTTCCTCGTCGATGCGCTTGGCAGGGCTTCAGCAAGGTGGCCCTGTCCGCCCTCGGCAGGGTCACCTTGCCTTCTCCGCCCGGCCAAGCGCCGGCTGATCAACCTGCAACGGCGGTACCCCGACACCGGCCGGGGCAACTTCGACGACTACAAGGGCGACCTGAGCCGGGCCAATGCCATCGTCGAGTACCGCTTCAGCGACACCTTCGGCATCTTCGCCGGCGATAACTGGTTCAAGCTTGATGCCGACAAAGAGCCACGGCGGCCGCATCGGCCTGAAGCAGGAATTCAAGGGCCCGGTGACCGGCGTCAGCGTCTCGTTCTGAGCCAGCAACAGCCTTCCACGAGAGTGGCAACCGGCCAGACCTGTTGCCGCTTTGTTTCAAGCCGCAGGGGCAATGCGCACTTTCCATTGGGCATAGGCGCCGGGCGCTGATCAGGTGGCGCCACGCGCAGCACCTGGACCCACCGGAAATTGGCCGGCAGTCGTCCATCTGCCACCCGTTCGCCGGACAGGCACCAAGTAAAAAAACCCCGGCATTGCCGGGGTTTTTGGTGAGCCGGTTACTTCTTCTTCGGCATGTAAAGATCGGTGATGGTGCCGTCGTAGATCTCCGCGGCCATCGCCACCGATTCACTCAGCGTCGGGTGGGCGTGGATGGTGTGGCCGATGTCTTCGGCTTCGGCGCCCATCTCGATGGCCAGGCCGATCTCGGCCAGCAGATCACCGGCATGCACGCCGACAATGGCGCCGCCGATCACCCGATGGGTCTGCTCGTCGAAGATCAGCTTGGTGAAGCCTTCGGTGCGGCCGATGCCGATCGCACGGCCACTGGCCGCCCACGGGAACTTGGCCACGCCGACCTTCAGGCCCTTGGCCTTGGCTTCGGTCTCGGTGACGCCGACCCAGGCGATTTCCGGGTTGGTGTAGGCCACCGACGGAATCACCCGCGCCACCCATTCCTTCTTCGCGCCGGCCGCCACTTCGGCCGCCAGCTTGCCCTCGTGTGTGGCCTTGTGCGCCAGCATCGGGTTGCCGACGATGTCGCCGATGGCGAAGATGTGCGGCACATTGGTGCGCATCTGCCGATCAACCGGAATGAAGCCGCGGTCGGTCACTTCCACGCCCGCCTTGTCGGCACCGATCTTGTTGCCGTTCGGCGCACGGCCGACCGCGACCAGCACGCGATCATAGCTGGCCGATTCCAGACCCGGCTTCTCGCCCTCCACCGCCGCTTCGAAGCTCACGGTGATGCCGCTGTCGTCGGCCTTGACCCCGGCCGCCCTGGTCTTCAGGTGCACGGTGATGCCCTGCTTCTTCAGGCGGTCGGCCAGCGGTTTGACCAGGTCCTTGTCGGCGCCCGGCATCAGCTGGTCCATGAATTCAACCACGGTCACCGCACTGCCCAGCGCGCCGTAGACGGTCGCCATTTCCAGGCCGATGATGCCGCCGCCCACGACCAGCAGCTTGGCCGGCACGTCGGCCAGCTCCAGCGCGTCGGTGGAATCCATCACCCGCTTGTCGTCCCACGGGAAGTTGGGCAGCTTCACCGCCTGCGAACCGGCGGCGATGATGCACTGCTCGAAGCGCAGCAGCTGGGTGGTGCCGTCGTCGCCGGTGATCTCCAGCTCGTGCGCCGAGACGAACCTGGCCAGCCCCGCCACGGTGCGCACCTTGCGCTGCTTGGCCATGCCGGCCAGGCCCTTGGTCAGCTGGCTGACAACCTTTTCCTTGTAGCCGCGCAGCTTGTCCAGGGTGATGGTCGGCTGGCCGAATTCGACACCGAAATCACCGGCGTGGGCGACCTCATCGATCACCGCGGCGGCATGCAGCAGCGCCTTGGAGGGAATGCAACCGACGTTGAGGCAGACGCCGCCGAGGCTGGCGTAACGCTCGACCAGGACGGTGTCCACGCCCAGATCGGCCGAACGGAACGCGGCGGTATAACCGCCCGGGCCGGCCCCCAGCACCACCATCGCGCATTCGATGTCGGGCTTGCCGCCGCTGGCCGGCAGCGCCTTGGCCGCCACTGCCGGGTCGGGCGCACGGTGCGACGGCGTCACCGGCGGCTTGCTGGCCGGAACCTCGACCTTGGGCGCCTCGGCCTTGGCCGGTGCCGCCGTGGCGCCGTCGGCTTCCAGCAGCACCACCACGTCGCCCTCGGACAGGTTGTCGCCGAGTTTGACCTTGATTTCCCTGACCACACCGGCCGCCGAGGCCGGCACTTCCAGCGTGGCCTTGTCCGATTCCAGCGTCACCAGCCCCTGATCCTTGACCACCGTATCGCCGACAGCCACCAGGATTTCGATCACCGGGATGTCGCGGTAGTCGCCGATATCCGGCACCTTGAGTTCAATTGCCGCCATTCGTGTTCTCCTCGCGCTCAGCCGGCAGTGCCGGCGAGCAGTTCCTGCAGTTTGTCCAGCGACTCTTCGAGGTCATTCCAACGACGGTCGCGCTTTTTTTCTTTGGTATCGGTGGCGCTGACCAGCAGGGCCGCCTGTTCCAGCATCAGCTTGCCGGCGCCGCAGCCCGGACGGGCGCCGCTGTAGCGCTTGCCATCCAGCTGGAACGACAGCACTTCGCCTTCCAGCACCGGCGCCTTCTGCGTGGCCGGCACGTCCTGTTCAAATGCCGCCTGCCAGGTCCGCACCAGACGCTGTGCCAGTGCCGCGGGCATCTGCACTTCGTCGCGTTGCGGCACCTGGTCCACGCGCAGCTCCAGGCCGCCCTTGCTGCTGCCGCTGTTCCAGTTGTAGACGCGCCTGTCGGCGACGGAGCGGCGTACCGTCCACTGGCTGCCGGCAGCGTTGGTGATCAATGACACGCCACTTTCAGCACCGCGCGCCGGCAACACCACCAGCGACAGTATCGGCGCCTGTGGCCCGTCAAACAGCCGCTCCACCGCTTCGCCGTAATTGCCGACCGCCGGCGGCCAGCCCTGCCCCAGCCCCATCGTGCATTCGCGCGCCGCCCACGCCGGGGCCGCCGGCACGGCCAGCAACAGCAGCGCCGCAACCGCGGCTCGGATCACAGCAGGATCCGGCGCATGTCGGCCAGCACCTGGGCCAGATAGGCGGTGAAACGGGCTGCGGCCGCGCCATCGATGACGCGGTGGTCGTAGCTCAGCGACAGCGGCAGCATCAGCTTCGGAGCGAACTCCCTGCCGTTCCACACCGGCTGCATCGACGATTTGGAGACGCCGAGGATGGCCACTTCCGGCGCGTTGACGATCGGCGTGAACGCAGTGCCGCCAATACCGCCCAGCGAGGAGATCGAGAAGCACCCGCCGGACATGTCGGCCGGACCAAGCTTGCCGTCGCGGGCCTTTTTGGCCAGTTCACCGGTTTCCTGCGCGATCTGGATCACGCCCTTCCTGTCGACATCGCGGATCACCGGCACCACCAGCCCGTTGGGCGTGTCGGCGGCAAACCCGATGTGGAAGTACTGCTTCAGCGTCAGGTTCTCGCCGCTGGCATCGAGCGAGGAATTGAAGGTCGGGAATTTCTTCAGCGCCGCGGCGCTGGCCTTGATCAGGAACGCGAGCATGGTCAGCTTGATGCCGGCCTTCTCGTTCTCCTTGTTCAGCGCCACGCGCAGCGCTTCCAGATCGGTGATGTCGGCCTGGTCGAACTGGGTGACGTGCGGAATCATCGCCCAGTTGCGGGCCAGGTTGGCGCCGGAGATCTTCTGGATGCGCGACAGCGGCTGGGTCTCGATTTCGCCGAACTTGGCAAAGTCCACCTTCGGCCACGGCAGCAGATTGAGGCCGCCCGCGGCCGCCCCTGCGCCACCGGCCACCGCCACGCCGCCACTGAGCGCGGCCTTGACGAACTTCTGCACGTCGTCGCGGGTGATGCGCCCGCCCTTCTCGGTGCCGCTGAGCTGGCCCAGGTCCACGCCCAGTTCGCGGGCAAACACGCGCACTGCCGGGCTGGCATACGGCACCTTGGCCGGCAGCACGCTGTCGGCGTTGAATTCAACCGGCGGGGTCGACGGCGGCCCGCCCGCGGGCAGCGCATCGGCCCGCTGGATCTCGCGCTGGGCCAGCTTGTCAGGCATCGCGGTGACGGCTACCGGCTCGACCTTGGTAGCGGTTTCGACCGCTTCCACCTTGGCCGGGGCCGCCGGAGCGGCGGCTGCGGCCGGCCTGGCCTCGGCTTCTGCCACTTCGATCAGCGCCACGACCTTGCCTTCACCAAGGTTGTCGCCCACCTTGACCTTGATCTCCTTGACCACGCCGGCATAGGCGCTGGGCACTTCCATCGTGGCCTTGTCCGACTCCAGTGTCACCAGTCCCTGGTCTTTTTTTACCGTATCGCCGACGGCGACCAGCACTTCGATCACCGGGATATCGCTGTAGTCACCGATATCGGGGACAAGTGCTTCCTTGATTTCGGCCATGGGGGTAACTCCAGCAACAGATGAGGGAAACGCCTATTGTGGCCGCACGGAGCCGCAGCGCCAACCGTTGCGGACCAATTGCATTGCGTCTGTCCCGGGACAGGGGGCGGCATCGGCTGCCGCTGCGGTGCCGGGTTGCCGGTGGCGTCGGTGGCGATGGCCGCCAGGCTGTCCCTGCTGTCCGTGGCAGCCACCGGTCGCTGACCGGCAATCAGCGCCGGACGTGCTGCTGCGCCAGCCACGGTTCAAGCCGGCGCCACTCCTGCAGCAGCCGCGGCAGCGACCAGGCTGCATTGGCCGGGCTGGTCGAGGGCAATGCCAGCACCGGCAAGCGCTGCGCGTGTGCGCACAGCAGTGGCTGCACGAAGCGTTTGAACGCGGCCGCGGCACTGGCGCCATTGCAGGCGATGCCGCGCAACTGTGGCAGGCCGGCGATCAAGGCCGGCAGCGGATTGGCCACTTCGCTGCCGCGCACGATGGCCGAATCCAGGCTGCCGCGGCGCTGGCACTGGCCGATCACATCCCACAACCCGGCGCCACATTCCTGCAATGCGGCCAGGCGTTGTGGATACGGCTGCCGCGGATCGAACCCGCCCAGTGTCGCCATCACCGGCCAGAAACGGTTGCGCGGATGGGCGTAATAGCGCGCGGCCTGCAGCGAGGCGATGCCCGGCATCGAGCCGAGCAGCAGCACCCGGCAATCCGCATTCACCTGCGCCGGCAGACCCCGCACGACAGAATCGGTCATCACACCTCCCACAACATCGTGAACACCCGTTTTTTCCTCATTGCCGTCGCGGCAGCCTTTGCCACGGACTTGCTGAACATTCGCCGCCAGCCTCCGGATCGCGTCGGAAAGGATTCATGTTGCGATCGCTACGTTGACCGCGCCCCGATCGAGGGCCTTCAGAACAAATTGAGGAGATTCCCATGCGATCCATTCATGCCCTGAGTCTGGCCACTGTGGCGGCACTGGCCATTGCTCCTTCCGCCTTTGCGCAGGACGCCGCCGATACCGCGTCGGGCAAGCACTTTGCGGTAGTGGGCGGCGCGGCTCTTCTCGAGCCCAAGGGCAGTCCTGCCGACGGCGTCAACGTGGATGGCGGTCCGGCACCCACCCTGAGCGCCAGCTATTACTTCAACGACAATTTCGCCATCGAGCTGTGGGGCGCGGCCGACAAATTCAACCATCGGGTGCGGGCCGATGGCCTGGGCAAGGTCGGCACGGTCGAGCAGCAGCCGCTGGCACTCAGCGGCCAGTACCACTTCGGTGCAGCCGACAACGTGTTCCGGCCGTTCGTCGGCGTGGGCTACTACGAGTCCAACTTCAGCAACGAGAAGATCGATGGCCTGGCGGGCAGCGGCGAGCACGTGGCGCTGGATACCGCCAAGGGTGCGATCGGCACCGTCGGTGTGGATATGAACATCAACTCCACCTGGTTTGCCCGTGCCGATGCGCGCTACATGCATTCGCGTCCGGAAGTGACGGTGGCCGGCAGTGGCACCGGCCAGGAACTGAAGCTGGACCCGTGGACGGTCGGCTTCGGCATCGGCGCCCGCTTCTAAGCGCCCTGCCCTGCATCAGGGCGCACGCCCGCTACACCGCTGACACCCCGCGGCCCCCCGGACGGGGCCGCGCCGGTGTCAGCGGTCCCGTCCTCGCTGCTCCACTGCAGTGCGCGATAGTCGAATCCGGGGGTGAGCCGCGGCTTGATGATGTCGAAGAACGGCGACACGTCGAAATCGCGCGGGGTGTAGAGGCTGTAGTGGCGGATATGCAGGATCTCCTCGCGCTGGTGATGGCCGCCGGTATGCACCTGCACGGTTTCGATCTCCGGCAGGATCGGATAGCGGATCGCCTCGAACGCCTGCGCCAGCAGCGTCGAACAGATGGCCCTAGTCGGCTCGCCACTGCCCAGGGCGATCAGGCGCCGGCGCATATGCCCCGGCACCGGCGGTTCGCGGATCAGATAACGGGCCAGATCGACCACGTTCTTCAGGTCATACCGGTAGCCCACGCGCGTGCACATGTAGTCCACCAGCGCATCAATGGCGGCCTCGTCGAGCCCGCGCGGCCGACAGATCCGCGAATGCTCATGGACAAAGCTGCTCAACGGGGCGATGCGCACGCCCTGGATCACATCGACATCGGCCAGCAGCGGCTGCATCCTGCCGCCCGCGGGAAACGGATGCTCGCCGATATACAGCGCCGCATGCGACCAGGTGGACTGGGTCATGTACTTGATGGCGGTGGAAAAACGGCTGTTGCCCTCCACCAGCAACACATCGCCGCGCCGCAGCGTCCCCGCCAGCAGGCCGGCATCGATGGTGGAAGGCCGGGTGTGGCGGGGCCGCTCCTGTGCCAGGAAGCGCGCCAGCCGGTGTCCGAAAAACTGCAGCAAACCCATCGCTGTGCTGCTCCGTGTCCGCCCGCCACCTGGTACGGCCAGGCCCCGCGAAAATCCGCCGCGCATCCATCCCGGTATGGCCGGGCAACAGCGCCGCCGGTGCCAGCACACCGCTGTGGTGCAAGGCCGCTGCCAGCGGCGCGGAAGCTCCCTGCGCCAGCGTCAGCCATCTCTGTACCAGACCGGCGACCACGCCCGCCAGTCCCCGCGCAGTCAACGCCAGTTCCCGTCCCATGCCCGGGTATGAAAACAGCGCGCCTGGGGTGGCGTCAAAACGGGACGGCGCATCAGTCGATGCGCCGACCGCGACGCCGGATCAACAGCGGCGCGACCCGCACCAAGAGTGCCGGCAACGCCGTCGAGACCCGCATCTGCCACGGGGTGAGCCGCAGCCGCCACGGCTGCGCCGGGCGCCGCGCCCTGCCGCCGCGGCAGCGCTGTCACTGCGCCAGTGGCCAGCGGCATCGACGCGTATCCCGCTCAGAACGCCGGCAGCACCGCGCCCTTGTACTTCTGCGCGATGAAGGCTTTCACTTCCGGCCCGGTCAGCGCCTTGGCCAGCTTCTGCACGCGCGGGTCGTCCCGGTTGTCCGGGCGGCCGACGAGGAAGTTCACGTATGGCGAATCGCTGCTCTCGATCGCCAGCGCGTCGCGGGTCGGATTGAGCCCGGCATCGAGCGCGTAGTTGGTATTGATCAGCGCCAGATCGACCTGGTCGAGCACCCGCGGCAGCATCGCCGAATCGAGCTCGCGGAATTTCAGGTGCCTGGGGTTCTCGATGATGTCGCGCTGGGTGGACAGCGCGTTGCTCGGGTCCTTCAGTTTGATCACCCCGGCCTTGTCGAGCAGGAGCAGCGCGCGGCTGTTGTTGCTCGGATCGTTGGGAATCACCACATCGGCGCCGTCGGGCAGGTCGGCCAGCGACTTGTAGCGGTGCGAATACGCACCGAACGGCTCGATGTGCACCCCGACAATGGTCACCAGGCCGGTCTTGCGGTCGCGGTTGTAGGCGTCCAGGTAGGGCTCGGTCTGGAAGTAGTTCACGTCCACCTGTTTCTGCACCAGCTGGTCGTTCGGTTGCACGTAGTCGTTGAACACGCGCACCTCCAGCGTCACGCCTTCCTTGGCCAGGATCGGCTTGACCACCTGCAGGATCTCGGCGTGCGGCACCGCCGTCGCGGCGACCACCAGCCTGGAGTCATCGGCGGCCGGTTTGCCGCAGGCGCCCAGCGCCAGGGCGACGGCGAGCAACGGGAAGGCGAGAAGCTTTTTCATCGGGGAGGAAATCCTGTGGGGTTGGAACGGCGACGGCACCCACCGTAGCAGGCACGGGCGCTGGCGGGCGTCGACTGCGGGGCCTATTTGCGGCTGTAGTGCGCCACCAGCCGGTCACCGAGCATCTGCAGCAGCTGCACCAGAACCAGCAGCACCACCACCGTGACCAGCGCGACATCGGTATGCGAGCGCTGGTAGCCGTCGCGGAAGGCCAGATCGCCCAGGCCACCGGAACCGATCGCACCGCCCATCGCGGTGAAGCCGATCAGCGCGATGGTGGTGACGGGGGCGCCGGCAATCAGCCCCGGCCGCGCTTCGGGCAGCAACACGCGGATCACCAGCTGCCAGGTGGTCGCGCCCATTGCCTGGGTCGCTTCGATCACGCCGCGGTCCACCTCGCGCAGCGCGGTTTCCACCAGCCGCGCGTAGAACGGCGCCGCGCCCATCACCAGCGGCAGGATCGCGCCGCGCACGCCCAGCGAGGTACCCATCAAGCCCAGCGTGACCGGGATCAGCACGATCATCAGGATGATGAAAGGTATCGAGCGCAGCAGGTTCACTCCCAGCGCCAGGGCGCCATACAGCACCGGTTTGCGGTGCAGCTGCGGCGAGCCGGTGAGAAACAGCAGCACCCCCAGCGGCAGGCCGATGGCCATGGTCAACGGCAGCGAGCCGGCCAGCATCAGCAGGGTGTCGATGCTGGCCTGGCCGATATCGGCCCATTTGCCGGCATCCAGATGGCGGAAGAATCCGCTGGCGGCAGCGAGGATCATCGGCGCAGCTCCTGCACGTGCACGCCGGCGGCGACAAAGCCGGCCAGGGCGGCCTCGTGGTTGCCGCCCACCAGCGACACCGTCAGCTGGCCGTACGGGGTTTCCTTGATGCGGTCGATACGGCCGGACAGGATGTTGTAATCGACCCCGGTCTCGCGCGCGATGCGGCCCAGCAGCGGCTCGTAGGTGTCATTGCCGAGGAAGGTCAGGCGCACGATGCGGCCGCCGACCGAGGCGAAATCCCTATGCAGCTCGCCCTCGTCGACATGTTCGGACTCGGAGACGAAACGGCGGGTGGTCGGGTGCTGCGGATGCAGGAACACGTCGGTCACCGCACCCATCTCCACCATGTGCCCGGCATCGAGCACCGCGACGCGGTCGCAGACGCGGCGGATCACGTCCATCTCGTGGGTGATCAGCACGATGGTCAGGCCCAGCTCGCGGTTGATCTTGCCCAGCAGCGCCAGCACCGAGGCGGTGGTCTGCGGATCCAGCGCACTGGTGGCCTCATCGCACAACAGGATCTGCGGGCGCGTGGCCAGCGCGCGGGCGATGCCGACGCGCTGCTTCTGGCCGCCGGACAGCTGCGCCGGATATTTGCCGGCATGGTCTTCCAGACCCACGGTGTGCAGCAGCTCGGCCACCCGCGCATCGATCTGCGCGCGCGCGGTGCCGGCCAGCTCCAGCGGGAAGGCGACATTGCCGGCCACGGTGCGTGCCGACAGCAGGTTGAAGTGCTGGAAGATCATGCCGATCCGGCGCCGCAGCGCGCGCAGGCCTTCGGCATCGAGCGCGGTCACATCCTCGCCGTCGATCAGCAGGCGCCCGCCACTGGCCTGCTCCAGCCGGTTGATCAGCCGGATCAGGGTCGATTTGCCGGCGCCGGAATGGCCGATGATGCCGAACACCTCACCGGCGTTGACCGTCAGTTCGAGCGGATGCAGCGCGACAATGGCGCGGCCGGCCACGGCATAGGATTTGTGCAGACGCTGGAACTCGATCACTGCGTGGTGGACCCGGGGCTAGGACAAGGGGGCGTGAAGCCTACCAGTGCCGGCCGGAGCGCGCCCGCCACTGCGGCCAGAATCATATTCCTTTTGCTTCTAAGCCGGCCCCGCGCCGCGCTGACCGGCTCACGGATGGTCCAACGGCTGCATGTGGCGCGTGCGCGTCACCCGCTCGCGGTGCAGCAGGTACAGGCCGCTGGCGACGATGATCGCCGCCCCCACCCAGGTCATACGGTCGGGCAGCACCTGCCACAGCAGCAGATCCCAGCCGATCACCCACACCAGCCCGGTGTATTCCAGCGGCGCGATCAGCGATGCCTGGCCCAGCTGGAAGGCGCGGGTCAGCGCAATCTGCCCCAGTGCCCCGGCCAGGCCCATGCCGGCGATCAGCGCGGCGTGGCGCAGCTGCAGGGGCCGCCATTCCGGCCACGCCATCAGCCCCGCGCCCAGCGCCAGCAGCAACAGGAACCACACCACCATCGATTGCGGGGTATCGGTGCGGGTCAGCAGGCTGACGGTGACCGCGGCCACCGCGTAGGCCGTGGCGGCCAGCAGCACCATCAATCCGGGAAACGAAACCAGCCCGCCCACGCCCGGCCGCAACACCACCAGCACCCCGACCAGGCCGATGCCGATGGCAACCCAGCGCCGTGGCCCGACGTGTTCGCCCAGCAACGGCACCGACAGCGCGGCCACCAGCAGTGGCGCCACAAAATAGATGGTGTAGGCCGTGGACAGCGGCAATTCGCGCAACGCATAGACGAAGCAGGCGATCATCACGATGCCGAGCAGGCCGCGCAGCAGGTGCAGGCCCCAGCGCACCGGAACCAGCGAACGCGGCCCCGCGGTGGCCAGCACCCACACCAGCACGAATGGCAGCGAGGCGGCGCCGCGCAGCACGGTCACCTGCAAGGCGGGGTAATGCGCCGACAGCAGTTTCATGCCGGCATCCATCAGCGAAAAGGACGCGACCGCGGCAAGCATCCAGACGATGGCGCGCGCGGGGGAAGAATGGGCAGTCATGGCCGCCATTATCCGCCCTCCGCGGGCGGCGGCGGGGCTGGAAGCACCGCCAAAGCGCGATTCCAGGGTTGCGGCCAGATTCGACACAGCGCTCCGGCGGTGGCCGCGGATCGGGCCTTGGCCCGCACTTGCCTGCCCGGCCGGCGAAAGCGCTGCGGTGATGGCCTGCGCACCGCGCCGCGGCACGCGCCTCCGCGCCGGAGATACCGCGACGCCCCGTTCGTGGGCCGCTCCGGCCTGGCGCACCCGGCCAACCCGTCCCCGGCGCGGCCGTGGTCCCGGCATTGGCCTAAAATGGGGGCCGTTTTCCAACAGGAGCCGCTTCATGCCCTCTTTTGACGTCGTTTCCGAAGTCGACAAGCACGAGCTGACCAATGCCATCGACCAGGCCAACCGCGAGCTGTCCACCCGCTTCGATTTCAAGGGCGTGGACGCCAGGTTCGAGCAGGACGACCAGGTCATCAACCTGTCCGCGCCCAGCGACTTCCAGCTCAAGCAGATGACCGACATCCTCAATGCGCGCCTGGCCGCCCGCGGCATCGACTTCCGCTGCCTGGAATCGGGCGAGGTGGAAACCAACCTGGCCGGCGCCCGGCAGAAGGTGACCGTCAAGCAGGGCATCGAGCAGAAAGTGGCCAAGCAGATCGCCGCGAAGATCAAGGAAGCCAAGCTCAAGGTCGACACCCAGATCAACGGCGACAAGCTGCGCGTGACCGGCAAGAAGCGCGACGACCTGCAGGATGCGATCGCGCTGCTGAAGAAGGCCGAGTTCGAAGTGCCGCTGCAGTTCGACAACTTCCGTGACTGACGCCTCGCCACTGCCGGCCGGCCGCCCCGATCCGATCGCGCTCACCCGTCGCTGGGTGGAAAAGGCGGTGATCGGCCTGAACCTGTGCCCGTTCGCCAAGGCGGTCTACGTCAAGGACCAGGTGCGCTTCGTGCTCAGCGATGCCACCACGCCCGAGGCGCTGCTGGAAGAACTGGCCGAGGAGCTGGTGCTGCTGCGCGACACCCCGGCCGCGCAGATCGACACCACGCTGATCGTGCACCCGGACGTGTTGACCGACTTCCTCGATTACAACGACTTCCTGGAAAACGCCGACGCCGCGGTGGAAGCGCTGGACCTGCAGGGCATCCTGCAGGTGGCCAGCTTCCACCCGGACTACCAGTTCGCCGGCGCGGCGGCCGATGACGTGTCCAACTACACCAACCGCTCGCCTTATCCGACCCTGCACCTGTTGCGCGAGGACAGCGTGGAGCGCGCGGTGGCCGCGTTCCCGGACCCGGACGTGATCGTCGAGCGCAACATCGAGACACTGGACAGGCTCGGCGTGGACGGCTGGAACAGGTTGCTGGGCGAGGACTGAATCGTTCTGGTGCCGGGGAACGTCCGGCACCCTGCCCGGCCGCGGGCGCGGATAGCAGGCACAGCCCGGGGCGGCGGGGTGGCTCCAGCACCCCGACGACCGCCGCTGGCGGCCACTACCGCCAGCGGCGGTCGTCGGGTCACGCGTCGTGTCCGAACAACGTCTTCAGGTCGGCCTCGTGCAACTGCCGCCACTGCCCCGACGCCAGATCCCCCAATTCCAGCCCGCCCACCCGGCAGCGGTGCAGCGCCTGCACGTGGTTGCCGACCGCGGCGAACATGCGCCGCACCTGGTGGTACCGGCCTTCATGCAGGGTCAGCCGGGCGCGGCGCGGCGACAGCACCTCCAGCTCGGCCGGCAACAGCGGCTTGTCGTCCGATTCGAGCAGCAGCGTGCCGCTGGCGAAGCGCGCCGCCTCGTCACCGCGCAGGTCCTGCGCCAGCTCGGCCTCGTAGACCTTGTCCAGGCGCGACTTGGGCGACACGATCCGGTGCAGCAACGCGCCGTCATCGGTCATCAGCAACAGGCCGCTGGTGTCGCGGTCCAGCCGCCCCACCGGCGACAGCAACGGCGAGCGGTCGCGGAAACGCTCCGGCAGCAGCTCATAGATCAGGCGGCCGACATCCTTGGTCGAACAGGTATAGCCGGCCGGCTTGTGCAGCAGGAGGGTCAGCCCCGGCGGCGGGTCCAGCGGCTGGCCATCGATCCGGATCGCCTCGTGCGCGGGCTTGTCGTCGGCGTACAGCACCTCGCCGTCGGCATCGGTGATGCGCCCCTCGCGGAACATCGCCGTGACCTGCTTGCGGCTGCCGTAGCCCAGGTTGGCGATGTGCTTGACCAGCTTCATGCACGGCCGCCGGTGCGGACGTGCGCACGTGCCCGGGTGGCGGCAATCACCTTGAAGCCGTCGCGCTCGGCCGCCACGCGGATCTCGCCGAAGCTCTCATTGAGGATCTGTTCGTATGGCAGGTGGCGGTTGGCCACCAGGAACAGTTTCCCGCCCGGGCGCAGCGCCTGCGCGGCCACGGCGATGAAGCGCTGGCCGATATCCGGACGGTCCGCGCGCGAGGGGGTGTGGAACGGCGGGTTGCTGACGATGAAGTCGAAGCGGCCATCGATGCCGGTGGTGACATCGTGCCAGTGGAAATGCAGCGCCGCCTTGCTGCCGGTGTCGCGCAGGTTGCGCCGGGCCAGCGCCAGCGCGCGGCCCTCGGCTTCGTACAGGTCCAGCGCGGTCACCCCCGGGCAGCGGGCCAGCACTTCGGCCGACAGGTAGCCGAAGCCGGCGCCCAGATCGGCTCCGTGGCCCCCCAGGTCGGCCGGCAGCTGGTCCACCAGCAGCGCGGAGGCCGGATCGATGCGGTCCCAGGCAAACACGCCCGGACGGCTGTGGAAGCGGCCGTCGAGGATCGGCCGCGGCGCATCCAGCATCGCCCAGCGCTGGCGCAGGGCTTCATCGTGGTTGCCCTGCAGCGGCACGGTCCAGTAGGCGCGGCAGTGGTTCTTGGTCAGCTTGCCGCCCAGAGCCACCAGCTGTTGCAGGTCGCCTTCGCCCGAGCGCGCGCCTTCGTTGTTGGACTGGCAGGCCACGACGATGCCACCGGGCGCCGCCAGCGCCAGGGCGCGGGCGAACAGCGCACGGGCTTCCTCCCGCTGCCGCGGCGGCAATACCAGCACCAGCGCATAGCGGGTCGCATCGGCGTCTATTTCATCTTCGCTGCGGACGGTGCCGCCAGCACGCTCGATCGCCTCGGCAAACGGGCGGAAGCTCTGTTCGCACACCAGCGGGCCGGCGCCGGCATGCGCACGCAGCGGCGCGCCGTCGCGGGCGCGCAGGAACAGCACCGGTCCCTGCGGCCAGCGCAACGCTCCATTGGAGAACGGAAGGAACAGGGTTTCCAGGGGAGCATCGTGCAAGGCAGCCATCGCCGGGTCTTTCCAGTACAGGGCCGGTCATTCTAACGGTGCCGCCGTTGCCGGCCGCATCCCCGGCGTCGGTGAACGGGTCTACCGGTGCCGCGCCGGCCCGGGTCCCGCTCATTCGCTCCGCGGCGGCAGTTCGTTGATCTCGCGGATCGTATCCAGCCAGATCAGGTGCTGCTGCGCCGGCCGTTCGAGGTCATCCAGGCGCACCATCGCGTTGACCCCGGACTGCTCGGTGTGGTCGTGGAACTGCTGCAACGCCGGCTGCACCGAGACCGTTCCCGAGACCCGGCTGTCATCCTCCAGCACCAGCTGCACCCGCGCTTCCCCCGGCAACCGGGTGATCAGCGATTCCAGCACCGCGATGCGTGACTGGTCCACGTAGACATGCGGGGCGTAACGGGCCATGGGTCGCTCCTGTTGGAAGTGGCAGCCTCGCCCGTTCAGCGTGAAATCGCCGGCAAGACCGGGCTGGCTGCGGCAATGCGCGCCACGGATCGCGGCCACCAGCTGGGCCAGACTGTAGGGCTTGGCCAGGTGGCCCTGGAAGCCGGCCTGCAGCGCGCGCCGCCGATCGTCGGTACGGGCCAGCGCCGTAACCGCCACCGCCGGCAGGACCGTCGGCGCGATGCCCATGTTCTCGCGCAGGGTGCGCAACAGTCCGTAGCCATCCATACCGGGCATGCCGATATCGCTGAGCAGCAGATCGAATGACTGGCAGCCTTCGGCGGCCAGCAGCTCCAGCGCCTCGGCGGCCGAATCGACCGCCACCACGTCGGCGCCCTGCTGTTCCAGCAGCCGGCACAGGTAGCCACGCATGTCCGGCTGGTCTTCCACCGCCAGCAGGCGCAGCCCGCGCAGCGCATCCGGCTCGATCACCTGCTCGGCAATCGGTCCCTGCTGCACCTCGCGCCGCGGCCGTCCAGGCGCTTCCTGCTGATACGCCGCCAGCCGCACGGCGAACGTCGCCCCCAGGCCCTTGCCCGGGCTGCTGGCCGTCACCGTGCCGCCGTGCAGCTCCACCAGCTGCTGCACGATCGCCAGGCCCAGCCCGAGCCCGCCATGCCGGCGGGTGGTGGTGCCGTCGGCCTGGGTGAAGCGACTGAACAGATGGCTGAGGAAACCCGCTTCGATGCCATCGCCGTTGTCACGCACCTGCACCAGGTAATGCCCCTCATCCAGCCGCAACTCCACTTCGATCCGGCCGCCGGCAGGGGTGAACTTGATCGCATTGGCGACCAGGTTCCACAGCACCTGCTGCAGCCGGGTGGCATCGCCGAGTACCAGACACGGCGTGTCGGGAATCTGCAATTGCAGCGTCTGCGCCTTCTCCGCGGCCGCCAGTTCCTGGCCGCGCACGGCCTCGCGCACCTGCTCGGCCAGATCCAGCGTCTCCACCTCCAGCTGCACCTTGCCCAGCAGCATGCTGCTCAGGTCGAGCATGTCCGAGATCAGGCGTTTCTGCGCCATCGCACTGGCCGCAATCACACTCAACCCCTTGCGCATCGGGTGGTCGTCCTCCATCCGCTGCAGCAGCAACTCGCTCCACCCGAGAATCGTGGTCAGCGGAGTGCGCAACTCGTGCGACAGCGTGGCCAGGAATTCGTCCTTCAGCTTGGCAGTGCCCTCGGCCGCGTTGCGCGCACTGCGCTCGGCTTGCAACAGCTGCTCGCGTGCCATTTCGATTTCACGGCGCTCGGTTACATCGGGGCTGTTGCCGGCCAGGCCCACGAAACGGCCATCGGCGGCGAACCGCGGCACGGCATTCATCTCCAGCCAACGCCATTTCCCGTCGTGCCGCCGCGCCCGCGCCAGCAGCTGGATTTCGCGCTTCTCCTTCAGGCCGCCGCGCAACGCGTATTCGAACGCCGGCAGGTCGCCGGGATGCAGCACCTGCTGCCACCAGCGCTGCTCGAAACACTCCACGCTGCCGCCGAAAAATTCGCCGAACGCGCTGTTGACGAAGCGGGTCTGGCCCAGGTCATCCAGTACCCAGACCGGCATCGGCATGCCGTCGGCCAACGCGCTGAAGCGCGCCTCGCTCTCGGCCAGTTCGGTTTCCACCAGCTTGCGCTGGGTGATATCGAAGAACATCACCGCTACCCGATGCTGGCGCGGGTCGCCGATGCGCACCGCATCCACCGAGTACCAGCGCCCCAGCGCATGCGCTTCGCGCTCGAATTGCAGGCTCACCCCTTCACTGGCCACCCGGCCGTACAAGCGGTA
Organism: Stenotrophomonas sp. YIM B06876; assembly: GCF_030711595.1. Classification (GTDB taxonomy): domain Bacteria; phylum Pseudomonadota; class Gammaproteobacteria; order Xanthomonadales; family Xanthomonadaceae; genus Stenotrophomonas. The sequence continues at coordinate 7,376 of NZ_JAUJUJ010000023.1, read as the reverse complement.
CCAGTAGTCCTCGTGATGGGCCGACAGTTCGCGCATGCGTTTGCCGCGGGCGTTGACCAGGCCGGTGCTGCGTTCAAAGGCGTGGTTGACTTCGATGAAGCGGTAATCGACGGCGTTGCCCTCTTCAAACAGCACTTCGATCACGCAGAAGCCGGCACCGATGCCGTCAAACACCTCCCGATACAGCGGACGCTCTTCCTGCGGGCAGTGCGGTGGCGCGGCAGGCGAGCGCGAATCGGTGTCAACAGAGGTCATGGCAGCAATCAATCCCGGCCGGAAGCGGCCTTTCAACATCTTGTGAAGGACGTCGGCAACGCGTCAAGCGGCGCCTTGTGAAGGCTGAATCGTGCGCAACTCGATCGCGCGCGCGCGCCTGCGCGGTTGTCCGCCGCCGCCAACAGGACCAGACTGGAGTCCTCTTCCCCACCGGAGGCTGCAATGAAAACCTGGACCCTTGCCGGACTTGGGCTGGCTTGCCTGTTGGCGATCGGCGGCGCCGACGCCAAGCCGCGCAACGTGACCGATCCGGATGTCCCGCGCGCCGTGCTCGGCAATGGCCCGGTGCAGGTGCAATGGACCGATCCGGCGCAGTTCAGCGAATTGCGCCAGAGTACCAACCGCTTCGAGGCACAGCGTGGCGACTGGGTCACCCAGCTGGCCGAATACCTGCAAAAGTCGGCCACCCGGCAATTGCCGAAAGGACAGCGACTGGACGTGACCATCACCGACATCAAACGTGCCGGTGATTTCGAACCGTGGCGCGGACCCAACCTGACCGATGTGCGCTTCATGCGCGACATCTATCCGCCGCGCATCACCCTGCGGTTCAAGCTCACCGACGCCAACGACCAGGTGATCAGCCAGGGCGAGCGCACGCTTTCCGACATGGCGTACCTGATGAACAGTGGCCTGCGCAACGACACCGATCCGCTGCGTTACGAAAAGCGCTTGCTGGATGACTGGCTGCGCAGCGAGCTGCGCCTGGAACGGGCCAATACCGGGCAATGAAGCGGCGACAGGCCGCGGGCCAGATCACCGCGCCACGCACTGGACACCGGCCGGGCCGCGACGCGACCCGGCCTTTTCATAGCGGCAGATACACCCGTGCGGCGCGTTTGAGGCTGCACGGCAGCCGGTAGGCACTGGTGCCGCAGCGTGGCGCCAGTTCGGAAATGGTGGGCGCCGTGCCCCACAGCGTCACCACGCTGCCATGTCCGGCGTGCGGATGGTCGGTCAGGTCCACGGTCAGCATGTCCATCGACACCCGCCCGATCAGCTCGCCGGGCACGCCGTCGATCAGCACCGGGGTGCCATTGGGCGCGAACTGCGGATAGCCATCGGCATAGCCCATCGCCACCACGCCGACCCGGGTGGAGCGCGTGGCGACAAAACGCGCGCCGTAGCCCAGCGGCTCGCCCACGGCCAGCTCACGCACCGCGATCACCTGCGATTGCAGCGTCATCACCGGGCGCAATTGGCAGGCATGGGGACTGGCTTGCGGATACAGCGGATCGGCCCCGTAGAGCATCAGCCCCGGGCGTACCCAGTCGCTGTGCAGCTGCGGCCAGCCGAGCAGCGCCGGCGAATTGCACAGGCTGGTTTCGCCCGCCAGACCGGCGCAGGCCTGTTCAAACAGTGCGACCTGTTCGGCGGTGCGGCCACAGTCCAGTTCATCGGCGCGCGCGAAGTGGGTCATCAGCACCATCGGCCCGACCTGCGGCAACGCGCTCAGCTGCGCATGCGCGGCCCGGAACTCGTCTGCCGACAGCCCGAGCCGGTGCATGCCGCTGTCCAGCTTCAGCCAGATCCGCAGCGTCGCCGTGGTGGAGAACGCGGCCACCGCCTCGACCTGCCAGGGCGAAGCCACCGCGGTCCACAGGTCATGTTCGACCACCAGCGCCAGCTCGGCCGCGTCGAAGAAGCCTTCCATCAACAGGATCGGGGCGCGGATGCCGGCCGCGCGCAGCTCCAGCGCTTCCTCGATACAGGCCACACCGAAGCCGTCGGCCTCCGCTTCCAGCGCGCGTGCGCAGGCCACCGCGCCGTGGCCATAGGCATCGGCCTTGACCACGGCCAGCGCCTTGCCCCCACCCAGCCGACGGGCCAGGCGGTAGTTGTGGCGCAACGCGTCCAGGTCGATCAACGCGCGGGCTGGGCGCATGGCAGCTGCTCGCGGTGGGAAGCGGTACGGGTGTGGCCGGGGTAACGGAAGATGTCCAGCCCTTCGGGGCTGATCTGCGGCTGCTTCTGGCTCATCAGGTCGGCCAGATAGCGGCCCGAACCGGCGGCCATGGTCCAGCCCAGCGTGCCGTGGCCGGTGTTGAGAAACAGGTTGCGATAGGGCGTGGCGCCAATCACCGGCGTGCCATCGGGGGTGGCCGGGCGCAGCCCGGTCCAGAATTCGGCGCGCGACAGATCGCCGCCGTGCGGATACAGATCGTTGACCACTTTTTCCAGCGTGGCCCGGCGCCTGGGCGCCAGCGACAGGTCGAACCCGGACAGTTCGGCCATGCCGCCGACGCGGATGCGGTCTTCGAAACGGGTCACCGCGACCTTGTAACTCTCATCGAGGATGGTCGAGGTCGGTGCCATCGCCGGATCGGTGATCGGCAGCGTCAGCGAATAGCCCTTGAGCGGGTATACCGGCAGGTGCATGCCCAGCGGTGCCAGCAGCTGCGAGGAATAGCTGCCCAGTGCGACCACGTAGTGATCGGCGGTTTCCAGCCGGCCATTGACGCGCACCCCGGTGATGCGGCCGCCATCGCCCTGCAGCGCGGAAATGTCCTGGCCGTAGCGGAACTCGACGCCGGCCGCGGCGGCCATCAGCGCCAGCTTGGCGGTGAACAGCTGGCAGTCGCCGGTCTGGTCTTCGGGCAGCCGCAGCGCGCCGACCAGACTGTCGGCCTTGCCGGCCAGTGCCGGCTCGACACGGATGATACCGGCGCGGTCTAGCACCTCATACGGCACGCCGTACTGCGCCAGCACTTCGATATCCTGCGCGGCGGCGTCCAGCTGCTGCTGGGTGCGGAACAACTGGGTGGTGCCGAGCTGGCGGCCTTCGTAATCGATGCCGGTCTGGGCACGCAGCTCGTTGATGCAGTCGCGGCTGTAGTCGGACACCCGGACCATGCGCGCCTTGTTGATGGCGTAGCGCTCGGCCGTGCAGTTGCGCAGCATCTGCCACAGCCAGCGGTACTGCTGCAGGTCGGCGGTCGGGCGGATCGCCAGCGGCGCATGCGCCTCGAACAGCCACTTGATCGCCTTGAGCGGCACGCCCGGGGCGGCCCACGGCGAGGTATAGCCGAACGAGAGCTGGCCGGCATTGGCGAAGCTGGTTTCCAGTGCCGGGCCGGGCTGGCGGTCGATGACCGTCACCTCGAACCCCGCCTGTCGCAGGTACCAGGCACTGGTGGTGCCAATCACGCCGCTGCCAAGGATCAGAACACGCATCATCCACTCCGGACCGGATCATTCCCTGCCTGGAAAGCGACAGGAGCCATAAACGGCGCAGTATAGTCACCCCGGATCAGTGTTTTTTCCTGTTTTTAGTTGTCAAAACAGGATAATTTGCCGACACACCCCTGCCAGCCAGACTCCCATGCCCACCCGCAGCCGCGAACTGGACAAGATCGACCGCAAGATCCTGCGCATCCTGCAGCTCGAGGGGCGTATTTCCTTCACCGAACTGGGCGAGCGCGTGGGCCTGTCCACCACCCCGTGCACCGAACGGGTGCGACGGCTGGAGCGCGAAGGCGCCATCACCGGCTACTACGCGCGGCTGGACCCGCACTACCTCAAGGCGAGCCTGCTGGTGTTCGTGGAAATCAGCCTGGCCTACAAGTCCGGCGACATCTTCGAGGAATTCCGCCGCGCGGCATTGCGCCTGCCCAACGTGCTCGAATGTCATCTGGTGTCCGGGGACTTCGACTATCTGATCAAGGCCCGCATCAGCGAGATGGCGTCCTACCGCAAGTTGCTCGGCAGCACCCTGCTGACGCTGCCCCATGTGCGCGAGTCCAAGAGCTATATCGTGATGGAAGAGGTCAAGGAAACGCTGTCGCTGCCCATTCCCGATTGAGTCCACCGGGTCGCACATACGCCGGAGGCGGCACGCCAGGCGCACCGCCTCCGGAAATAATGCCGCGCGCGATCAGCGCTGCTGCTTCATATGCTCATTCGGGTCCGGCTTCTTGCCACCCTTCTGATGCGGTTCTTCGGGTTGTTGCTGGCTGTGTTGCCGCCCCTGTTGGCTGTGTTCCTGACTACCGCTTTTTTGCGGGCTGCGAGTGGGTGACTGGTTCTGTTGGTTAGCCATTTCTGCACTCTTTTCAGATGTGGGAAGTGCGCTTTTTGCCTTGTCACGCGGCATTCCGGCGCAGGGACAGCCTCTGCCAAAAACGGTTAACCACACGCGAAGTTGCGGTAATTCCAGCGGTCATAACGCTGACTGCGATCGTTGCGTTCTTAACTGTTCAGACGCCGCGCGGAGTCACGGCACGATGCGTTGGCCATCGCCACTGGGCACGGTGCTGTAGTAGCGCCCGCTGCCGGTATCGAGCACCCGGCCGGGTCCCGCCGGCTTCATGCCCATCAGCACCCGCCCCCGGGCGTCATAGACGCGCAATGGCGTCACCGGTTTTACCGGCAGTTGCGGCGTGGAGACCCCCGTGCTGGAGACGGGGTGCTCGGCCAGCCGATCACGCAGGCGGGCATCATCGACTTGCCCTGCATTGACCGGCGAGGATGGCAACGCGGGGCGGCTGCCCACCGGACGGGTCGCTGTGGGCGCGGTGGGAGGTACGATCTGGGCGGCCCCCGCCACCGGCAGCAGGACCAGCAGCAGTCCGGCGATTTGGTGCAATGAACGGTGCATGGCGATCTCCCGGATCAGGTGACGGCACCAACCTGCGCCGCGGCCACTGTAAGCGTGGTGAATGCTGGCCACGCGGCAGTGGGCATGCCGGCCAGCGCGGCACTACCATGGCGATGATCGGCCACCGTTGCGCCCTCCTCCTTCCCCCGCTGCGAGCCCCTGCCATGACCGCTTTTGATCTCTCCGCGCCTTCGCCCGCGCAGCGCGACGCCCTGATCGCCGGCCTGAGCGCCGACGAACAGCGCGTGCTGCTGCATCACGGCACCGAAGCGCCGTTCTGCGGCGCCTTCCTGGACAACAAGCGCGACGGCGTCTATTGCTGCCGGCTGTGCGGGCTGCCGCTGTTCCGTTCCAGCACCAAGTTCGACTCGGGCACCGGCTGGCCCAGTTTCTTCGCGCCCTACGCCGCGGCGCACGTGCGTGAGATCCGCGACCTGAGCCACGGCATGGTCCGCACTGAAGTGGTCTGCGCCCGCTGCGACAGCCACCTGGGCCATGTGTTTCCGGATGGCCCGCCGCCGAGCTTCGAGCGCCACTGCCTGAACTCGGTCGCGCTGTCGTTCACCGCCAACGGCGAACCGTATCCGGATCCGTTGCACCGCGGTGGCGCCGAAGCACAGGCGGCGGCCTGAACCGCACCGGGCCGCCGCGCGCGGCCCCTTCAGATCCAGCGGCCGGTGCCGACAACGGAAGATATCCCGTCCTTCGCGCCCGCTCCCATGCTCATCCTTGTCGGCCTGCTCATCGTCATCTTCAGCGTGCTCGGCGGCTACCTCGGCGCGCATGGCAGGCTGGGCGCCCTGTGGCAGCCCTACGAGCTGGTCATCATCGGTGGCGCGGCCCTGGGCGCGTTCCTGATCGGCACTCCGCTCAAGACCGTCAAACAGACGCTCAAGGCGGTGGTCGGCACCTTCAAGGGGCCGCGCTACGGCAGGCAGGATTATCTGGATGTGCTGAGCCTGCTCTACGAACTGCTCCACAAGGCGCGCCGCGAAGGCTTCATGTCGCTGGAAGAACATGTGGAAAACCCGGGCGAAAGCGCGATCTTTGCCAACTACCCGAAAGTCCGCGCCGATCACCACCTGATCGAGTTCATCACCGACTGCCTGCGCCTGATGATCGGCAGCAACATCGAACCGCATGAGCTGGAACCGCTGCTGGAGCTGGAGCTGGACAAGCACCATCACGAGGTGCTGCAGCCGGCGCATGTGCTGAACAAGGTAGCCGATGGCCTGCCCGGGTTCGGCATCGTCGCCGCGGTATTGGGCATCGTCATCACCATGGGCTCGATCGGTGGCGACATCAAGGAAGTCGGCGGCCACGTCGCCGGTGCGCTGGTCGGCACCTTCCTTGGCATCCTGCTCGGCTATGGTTTTGTCGGCCCGCTGGCCGCGGCGGTGGAAGCCCGCGCCGAACAGGACGCGCGCATCTACGAGTCGGTGAAGACCGCACTGCTGGCCTGCCTGCGCGGTTACAACCCGAAGATCGCCCTGGAATTCGCGCGCAAGACCGTGCCCTCGTCGCTGCGCCCGGGCTTCAGTGAATTCGAACAGCACCTGAAGTCGGTCAAATAGGCCCGGCCCGATGAGCGAAACCAGACCGACGGTGATCGTGCGCCGGGTGAAGAAGGTCCAGCGTGGCGGCCATCATGGCGGCTCATGGAAGGTGGCCTACGCCGATTTCGTCACCGCGATGATGGCGTTCTTCCTGGTGCTGTGGCTGCTGGCCACCACCAGCAAGCCGGAGCGTGCGGCCATTTCCGAATATTTCCGCAATCCCAGCCCGCTCACCGGCAGCAGTCCGGTCGCGGCGCCGGGCATGGCCGGCCCGGGCGGCGCCAGCACCTCGATGATCAAACTCGGCGGCACCACCGACCTGTCGCGCGGCACCGGTGATGCCCCGTTCGAGCAGCAGGCCAAGGCCAGCGCCGAGGCCGAAGAACGCCAGCGCGAGCAGCAGCGGCTGGAAACGCTGATGCAGGATCTGCGCGAGGCGATCAGCAAGAGCCAGGCGCTGGAGCCGTTCAAGGACCAGCTGCTGTTGGATATCACCCCGGAAGGGTTGCGCATCCAGATCGTGGACCAGCAGAACCGGCCGATGTTCGATATGGGCAGCGCGCGGCTGATGCCGTACACGCGCGCCATCCTGTTCGAGCTATCGCAGTTCATCAACCAGGTACCGAACCACATCAGCCTCACCGGCCATACCGACACCACCGCCTATGCCGGCAGCCACGGTTACAGCAACTGGGAGCTGAGCGCGGACCGCGCCAATGCGGCGCGGCGCACGCTGCTGGAAGGCGGCATGGCCGAGGCCAAGGTGTCGCGCGTGGTCGGGCTGTCCTCCTCGGTCTTGTTCGACAAGCAGAATCCGCAGAATCCGGTCAACCGCCGCATCAGCATCGTGGTGATGACCCGCGACGCCGAAGCCGCCGCGCTGGCCGATACCGGCACCCTGCCGCTGCCGCTGCGCGCCCCGCTGCCGCCCACTGCGGGGGCAGCCG
>NZ_JAUJUJ010000117.1 GCF_030711595.1 Stenotrophomonas sp. YIM B06876 | reverse complement strand
TGGGCCACGTGGACCATGGCAAGACCTCGCTGCTGGACTACATCCGCCGCACCAAGGTGGCGACGGGCGAAGCCGGCGGCATTACCCAGCACATCGGCGCCTACCATGTGAAGACGCCGCGCGGCATGGTGTCGTTCCTCGACACCCCCGGCCACGAAGCCTTCACGGCCATGCGTGCCCGTGGCGCGCAGGCGACCGACATCGTGATCCTGGTCGTGGCCTCCGACGACGGCGTGATGCCGCAGACCAAGGAAGCCATCAAGCACGCCAAGGCGGCGGGTGTGCCCATCGTGGTTGCCATCACCAAGTCCGACAAGCCCGATGCCAACCCAGAGCGCGTCAAGCAGGAGCTGGTCGTCGAAGAGGTGGTGCCTGAAGAATACGGCGGCGATTCGCCCTTCGTCTCGGTCTCGTCCAAGACGGGCGCAGGCATCGACACGCTGCTCGAACAGGTGCTGCTGCAGGCCGAAGTGCTGGAACTCAAGGCGCCTGTCGCCTCCATGGCCAAGGGCCTGGTCATCGAGGCGCGCCTGGACAAGGGCCGCGGCCCCGTGGCCACGGTGCTGGTGCAGTCCGGCACTTTGAACGTGGGCGATGTGGTGCTGGCCGGCCAGACCTTCGGCCGCGTACGTGCCATGCTCGACGAGAACGGCAAGACGTCCAAGACGGCGGGCCCATCGATCCCGGTCGAAATCCAGGGCCTGACCGAAGTGCCGCAGGCCGGCGACGAATTCATGGTGCTGTCCGACGAGCGCCGTGCGCGCGAAATCGCCACCTACCGTGCCGGCAAGTTCCGCAACACCAAGCTGGCGCGCCAGCAGGCGGCCAAGCTGGAGAACATGTTCTCCGACATGACGGCGGGCGAAGTCAAGATGCTGCCCATCATCATCAAGGCCGACGTGCAGGGTTCGCAGGAAGCGCTTTCGCAGTCGCTGCTCAAGCTCTCGACCGACGAGGTCAAGGTGCAGCTGGTGTATGCCGGCGTGGGCGGCATCAGCGAGTCCGACATCAACCTGGCCATTGCCTCCAAGGCGCTGGTGATCGGCTTCAATGTGCGCGCCGATGCCGGTGCCCGCAAGCTGGCCGAGAACAACGACATTGGCCTGCACTACTACGGCATCATTTACGACGCCGTGGACGAGCTCAAGGTGGCCATGTCCGGCATGCTCGCTCCCGAGCAGCGCGAAGAGATCATCGGCACGGCCGAGATCCGCACCGTGTTCGTGGCCTCCAAGATCGGCACCGTGGCCGGCAGCTACATCACCTCGGGCCATGTGCACCGCAATGCCAAGTTCCGCCTACTGCGCGAGAACGTGGTCATCTACACCGGAGAGATCGACTCGCTCAAGCGCCTCAAGGACGACGTGCGCGAGGTCAAGGAAGGCTTCGAGTGCGGTATCAAGCTCAAGAATTACAACGACATCAAGGAAAACGATCAGTTGGAATTCTTCGAGATCAAGGAAATCGCGCGGACCCTGTAAGCCATGGCAGCCAAGAAGTCCACCACCCCCAACCGCGCCTTCAAGGTCGCCGACCAGATCCAGCGCGATCTGACGGAGCTGATCGCGCGCGAGTTGAAAGACCCGCGCGTCGGGCTGGTGACGCTGCAGGGCGTCGAGGTCACGCCCGACTACGCCCATGCCAAGGTGTTCTTCAGCCTGCTCACGGGCGACCCGCAGCAGACGCAGGACGCCTTGAACCAGGCGGCCGGTTTCCTGCGCAACGGCCTGTTCAAGCGCCTGCACATCCATACCGTGCCGACGCTGCACTTCGTGTTCGACCGCACCACCGAGCGCGCGGCCGACATGAATGCGCTGATTGCGCAGGCCGTCGCGTCGCGTTCCAAGAAAGAGTAGTCCATGAACGCGCCCCGCACCCGGGTGCAGCGGCGCCCTGTGCATGGGGTGTTGCTGCTCGACAAGCCGCTGGGATGGTCCAGCAACGACGCCTTGCAAAAGGCCAAGTGGCTGCTGCGCGCCGAAAAGGCCGGCCACACCGGCACGCTCGACCCGCTGGCCACCGGTGTGCTGCCGCTGTGCTTTGGCGCGGCGACCAAGTTCAGCCAGCTGCAGCTCGACGCGCCCAAGACCTACGAAGCCATTGCCCGCCTGGGCGTGACCACCACCACCGGCGACGCCGAGGGCGAGGTGCTGCGCGCATGCGCGGTCGATCCCGCGATGCTGACACCCGAGCGGCTGGCCGAGGTACAGCGCCAGTTCACGGGGGCTATTTCGCAGGTGCCGCCGATGTACAGCGCGCTCAAGAAGGACGGCAAGGCGCTGTACGAGTACGCGCGTGCGGGCGTCGAGGTCGAGCGCGCTGCGCGCGATGTTGAGATTCATGCATTAAATGTGGCTC
>NZ_JAUJUJ010000116.1 GCF_030711595.1 Stenotrophomonas sp. YIM B06876 | reverse complement strand
ACACGGTGGGCACGCCCATCACCTCGCGCTCGGCGATCTCATTCTGGAACACGCCGCCGTCGATGGCGGTGTGCGTGATGCGCGGGTTGAGCACGCTCATCAGGTTCAGCGCCTGCACCACGTCGGGGCAGTTGTGGCAGCTCTGCGAGTAATAGGTTTCGAAGTGGAAGTCGCCGTCGAGGTTCTTGATCTGCTCCTGCAGGTCGGCAGGCTCCTTGGACGGGTGGCCGCCCACGTGCAGCAGCGCCAGCACGAGCGACGTGAATTCATGGCCCAGCGGCACGCCGGCAAAGCGCAGGCCGCTGTTCTGGCCGGGGTTGGTGATGAGGAACGAGGGCGTGCGCTCGGCGCCGGCCTGCTTCTCGACCACGCTGACCTTGTCGGACAGGCCCTGGATGTCCTGCAGCAGCGCCTGCAGCTCGCGCGAAGCCTCACTGTCGTCCAGCGAAGCCACCAGCTCGACCGGGCGGGTCAGGCGTTCCAGATAGGCTTTGAGTTGGGTCTTGAGGTTGTCGTCCAGCATGGCAGGGCTCCTTATGGATGTTTTTGGGCAAAAAAATGCCCGGGCGCCAGGCACCCGGGCGTCTTGGTCAGTGCAACTGACAGGCGGTAGCGGGTACCGGCTTAGATCTTGCCGACCAGGTCCAGCGACGGGGCGATGGTCTTGGCGCCTTCGTTCCACTTGGCGGGGCAGACTTCACCGGGGTGGGCGGCGGTGTACTGGGCAGCCTTGAGCTTGCGCAGGGTTTCCTTCACATCGCGGGCGATCTCGTTGGAATGCACTTCCATGGTCTTGATGATGCCATCGGGGTTGATGATGAAGGTGCCGCGCAGGGCCAGGCCTTCTTCGGCGATGTGCNGGCGGCGGTGTACTGGGCAGCCTTGAGCTTGCGCAGGGTTTCCTTCACATCGCGGGCGATCTCGTTGGAATGCACTTCCATGGTCTTGATGATGCCATCGGGGTTGATGATGAAGGTGCCGCGCAGGGCCAGGCCTTCTTCGGCGATGTGCACGTCGAAAGCGTGGGTCAGCTGGTGCGTGGGGTCGCCCACCAGCGGGAACTTGGCCTTGCCCACGGCGGGCGACGTTTCGTGCCACACCTTGTGCGAGAAGTGCGTGTCGGTGGTGACGACGTACACCTCGGCGCCAGCCTTCTGGAATTCTGCGTAGTGCTCAGCGGCGTCTTCCACTTCGGTCGGGCAGTTGAAGGTGAAGGCGGCGGGCATGAAGATCAGCACGGACCACTTGCCCTTGAGGCTTTCGTCGGTCACGGTGATGAACTTGCCGTTATGGAAGGCTTCGGTCTTGAAAGGCTTGATTTCGGTGTTGATCAGGGACATTGCTGCTTCCTTAGGGTGGGTTGATGAACTCAGGACTGAAGTCTAGGCCAAAGCCTTACATCAATCCAATCAATTGAATGAATCAATACGATACCATTTGGCTATCGAAAGTTCCCGCGCCCGCCCCTGCGCTTGCCCGGCCTACCTGCAGGCCCGACAATGAAGGCTTTCCATCGCACCGCAAGGAGTCCCCCATGAAAGGTGACGCACAGGTTATCGGCCACCTGCAGGCCCAGCTGAAAAACGAACTCACCGCCATCAACCAGTACTTCCTGCACTACCGCATGCTCAAGCACTGGGGCTTCGATGCGCTGGCGAAGAAGGAATACGACGAGTCGATCGGCGAGATGAAGCACGCCGACAAGCTCATGGACCGCATCTTCATGCTCGACGGTCTGCCCAACCTGCAGGACCTGGCCAAGCTGCAGGTCGGCGAGGACGTGCCCGAGATCCTGGCCTGCGACCTGCGCGCCGAACAAGGCGCCCAGGCCACCCTCAAGGACGGCATCGCCTACTGCGAAACCGTGCGCGACTATGTCTCGCGCGACCTGCTGCAAGGCATCCTGGACGACACGGAAGAGCACATCGACTTCCTCGAAACCCAGATCGATCTGATCGACAAGGTGGGCCTGCCCAACTACCTGCAGTCGCAAATGGGCGAGGCGGAATAAGCCTGCCCGACCCGGCTGCAACGGGCTTCGGCCCGTTTTTTTGCGCCGGACTGGCCCAAGACTATCGAAACAATAGCTATCTGCGCACGACCCATCGGCGTTAGAGGCCTAAAACACCCCAAAATTCGCGCCATGACCGACATCCCCAAACCCCTGCCCCAGCCACGCAACCCGCTGCACGGCGTGACGCTGGAGGCCATGGTGACGGCGCTGGCCGACTACTTCGGCTGGGAAGGCCTGGGCGAGCGCATTCCGGTGCGCTGCTTTCAGAGCGACCCGAGCGTGGCGTCGAGCCTGAAGTTCCTGCGCAAGACGCCCTGGGCGCGCGAGAAGGTCGAGAGCCTGTATCTGTTCATGCTGCGCGAGCAGCGGCGCAGCGC
>NZ_JAUJUJ010000115.1 GCF_030711595.1 Stenotrophomonas sp. YIM B06876 | reverse complement strand
ACGCGCTGCGCCGCCACCGTGGGGTCGGGCCGCTCTGAAAAATAAGCTGCGGTGAGCTTGTCCACGTCGATCAGCGAGGACGGTGGGGCTGGCTGTCCGGCCAGGGGGCTGGTATGGGGGCTCATGGTGCGTCCTCACTGCGGGTGACATGCCGGGCCAACTGCTGCCGGGCGGCGGCGGCGACGTGCGCAGCGTCGAAACCAAAATGGGTTTGCACCACCTTGCCCGGCGCCGACAGCCCGAACGAGCGCATCGCGATGATCGCCCCGTGCCGGCCCACATAACGCTCCCAGCCCAGGGCGGAAGCCGCCTCGACCGAGACGCGCGCCCGTACGGACTCGGGCAGCACGCTCTCGCGGTAGGCCTCGTCCTGGCGCTCGAACAGATCCCACGACGGCATGCTGACGACGCGGGCCTGCACGCCTTCGCTCTGGAGCTGCTCGTACGCGGCGATGCACAGCGCCACCTCGCTGCCGCTGCCCAGCAGCAGCACGTCTGGCCGGCCGTCGGCGGCATCCGCGAGCACATAGGCGCCGCGTGCCAGGCCGGCGGCACTGGCGTATCGACTGCGGTCCAGCGTGGGCAAGGCCTGGCGCGAGAGCACCAGGCTGGCCGGCCGGTCCTGGAGCTGCATCACCACGCGCCAGGCTTCGACCACTTCGTTGGCATCGGCGGGGCGCAGCAACACCATGCCGGGCATGGCGCGAAATGACGCCAGTTGCTCGATCGGCTGGTGCGTGGGGCCGTCCTCCCCCATGGCGATCGAGTCGTGGGTCCAGACGTAGATGACCGGCAAGCCCATCATGGTGGCCAGCCGGATCGCGCCGCGGCAGTAGTCGGTGAAGACGAAAAAGCTGGCCGCGAACGGGCGCAGCCCCGACAGCGCCATGCCGCTGGCGACGGCGCACATCGCATGCTCGCGTATGCCGAAATGAAAGTTTCGTCCGGCGTAGCCGCCACGGTCGCTTGCGCCTTCCACATTGCCGGGAGGCTCGAAAACGCCCGCAAATTCAAAGCCCAACTGCGTTTTCGTCGACGGGGACAAATCAGCGGCGCCGCCCAGCAGCCATGGCACCTGTGCGGCAATGGCGTTGAGCACCTGGCCCGATGCGTCCCGCGTGGCCAGGCCTTTGGCATCGGCCTGGAAACTCGGCAGCGCGCCATCCCAGCCGCCGGGCAGGCTGCGGCTTTGCATGGCATCGAGCTGTTCGGCAAGGTCCGGGTACTGTGCCCGGTACGCTGTGAGCAGGTCTTGCCAGGCGGCATGCGCTCTGGCGCCGCGCTGGCCGAAGTGCGCGCTGAAATGCGCCTGCACGCCTTCGGGTACGGCGAATTGCGCGTCCGGGTCGAAGCCGTAGAACTGCTTGGCCAGGCGCACCTCTTCTGCGCCAAGCGGTTCGCCGTGCGCTTCCCTGGTGTCCTGCTTGTGCGGTGCGCCGTAGCCGATGTGGCTCTGCACGATGACCAGCGTGGGGCGGTCCGATGTATCGAAACACAGCTGCAGGCTGCCCGTGAGCAGTGCGATGTCATTGGCATCTGCGACCTGCAGCACCCGCCAGCCATAGGCCTCAAAGCGTGCGCCAAGGTCTTCGGTGAAGGTGAGCGCCGTCGAGCCTTCGATGCTGATGTGGTTGCAGTCGTAGATCCAGCACAGCTGGGCCAGCCGCAGGTGGCCGGCGAGCGAAGCGGCCTCGGCGCTGACGCCTTCCATCATGTCCCCGTCGCTGGCCAGCGCGACGACCCTGTGATCGAACAGGGTGAAACCGGGACGGTTGTAGGTGGCGGCCAGCCAGGCTTGCGCGACGGCCATACCCACGCTGGTGGCCACGCCCTGGCCCAGTGGCCCGGTGGTGGTCTCGACCCCCGCCGTCCAGCCATGCTCGGGGTGGCCGGTGCAGCGGCTGCCCGCCTGGCGAAAGCTCTGCAGATCGGCCATCGAGACCGCCTGATCGGCGCCGCCGCCTTCCGCAGCCTTCACGTTGCTCAGATAAAGCAGTCCGTAAAGCAGTGCCGAGGCGTGGCCGGCAGACAGTACGAAGCGGTCGCGGTTGGGCCAGGCGGGCGCGCCCGGGTCGTAGCGCAGGAAGCGTTGCCACAGGCAGTAGGCGGTCGGCGCAGCCCCCATGGGCGTGCCCGGGTGGCCGGAGTTCGCCTTCTGCACCATGTCCATGGCCAGGGTGCGCAGGGTGTTGATGCACAGCAGGTCGAGGGTTTGTTCGTCGCCAGGGGTCATGGGGATTCCTTGCGCAGTTGCTGGTAGCGGCGCATGAGCGTGTTGGTCGAGCTGTCGTGGGCCAACGCGGGCGCGCCGGCACTGGCCAGTTCGGCGGCGGTCTGCCGCGCCAGCACCTTGCCGAGCTCGACGCCCCATTGGTCGAAAGAATCAATGTTCCAGATCACGCCCTG
>NZ_JAUJUJ010000114.1:2204-2411 GCF_030711595.1 Stenotrophomonas sp. YIM B06876 | reverse complement strand
ACCCTGGCGCGCGCCGCCGCCCCGGCCGAACTGGTGGTGGACGCCGCGCACATCACCAACACCTTCGGCCCCGAATACCGCATGCTGATCATCGGCGCCGGCCAGATGTCCGAGTACCTGGCCACCATGGCGCTGTTCAGCGGCTTCGCCGTCACGGTGTGCGACCCGCGCGAGGAATACCGAGGCGCCTGGAGCGTGCCCGCGGCC
>NZ_JAUJUJ010000114.1:0-2031 GCF_030711595.1 Stenotrophomonas sp. YIM B06876 | reverse complement strand
GGCGCCTGGAGCGTGCCCGCGGCCCATGTGGTGAGCGACATGCCCGACGACGTGGTGACCGCCTTCAAGCCCGACCGCCGCACCTGCGTGGTGGCGCTCACGCACGATCCCAAGCTCGACGACCTGGCGCTGCTCGAAGCGCTGGGCACCGAGGCCTTCTACGTCGGCGGCATAGGCTCGCGCCGCAACAACGCCGCGCGGCACGCGCGCCTGATCGAACATTTCGGCCAGACGCCCGAGAGCCTGGCGCGGCTGCGCGGGCCGATCGGCATCTACATCGGCAGCAAGACGCCGCCCGAAATTGCGGTCAGCGTCATGGCCGAAATCCTGGCCGTGAAAAACGGCGTGACCCTGCCGCGCGACCTCGAAGTGGCGCAGGCCAAGCAGGAGCGCGAAGTGCAGCACAGCACGCCGGGCGGGATGGTGTGCGGCATGGGCGGGCACAAGAGCGGCGCGGACTGACCGTACCGTACGCCACCGTGGGGCTGGCGTCTTCAGCTGGAGGGCGTGGCGGGCAGCAAGCGATCGTATTCGCCCTTGACCACGGCATAGCATTCGCAGGTGCGGCACTCCAGGCCGGCGCGGTCCAGCACGGTGATGTGGCCGCGCCGGTAGCGGATCAAGCCGTCTTTTTGCAGGCGCCCCGCGGCTTCGGTCACGCCCTCGCGGCGCACGCCGAGCAGGTTGGCGATCAGCTCTTGCGTCATCACCAGTTCGTTGCCCTTGAGCCGGTCCAGGCTCAGCAGCAGCCAGCGGCACAGCTGCTGGTCCAGCGAGTGGTGGCGGTTGCAGACGGCGGTCTGCGACATCTGGGTGATAAGCGCCTGGGTGTAGCGCAGCAGCAGGTGCATCACCGGCCCGGCGCGGTTGAACTCCTGCATCATCAGGTTCGACCGCAGCCTGTAGCCTTCACCTGCGCTATGCACCACCGCCCGGCGCGGGGTGGATTCCCCGCCCATGAACAGCGAGATGCCGATGATGCCCTCGTAGCCCACCACGGCGACTTCGGTGGAGTCGCCGTTTTCCATCACGTAGAGCAGGGAGACGATGGACGTGGTGGGGAAGTACGCATGGTTGAGCCGGCTGCCCGATTCGAACAGCACCGTGCCCAGGGGCATATCCACCCGTTCCAGCTGGGGTAGCCAGCGCGTCCATTCCGGCTCGGGCAGTGTTGCCAGCAGGCGGTTGGTGCGCGGATCGGAAGCAATGGCCATGCAAGTCTCCCATGCGGTCCGCACCGTGGCGGTGGTCGCCATGGGCAGCAGCCGCTGCGACCAGAGGCAAGTATAGGGATAGGGGGCGCTGAATGGCCAATGTGGCTTCGCGCACAGACAGCGCGCCGCTGGGCCCCTATGTTGCAGGCGTGGGCCCGTTTCAGCGGTTCGCCCACGGAGACTCTTGAAGGATTTGCCATGGACACGCCATTTCACGTCTCCAGCAGGAAGGCTGCCGCTCAGGATGCTTTCACATTCCAGGAGCAGAGCCGGCATGCGCTTGTGCCGGCCGCGCCTGCGCCTGCGACGGCATTGTGCAATGGCCAGGGCCTTCCCCGGCAGGAGGGTATTTCATCGGCAGGCGGTGCGCACTGCACGCGCGCTGGCAGCCACTATGAGCGCCTGCCAGGACCGGGGCCCTCGTGGTGAAGCGGGCGGCTTGTCTTTTGCGATGCCTGTGCCATGCAAAGCGCTTCTTTCCATGATCCCGCTCGCGTCGTTCACGGAGCCGGCACGCTGTCTGACAGACGCGGCGCACGCCGCGCTCTAGCATCAATGCGCAGGCACGGCGCTTCAGGCTGTGCATCTTTCCCGTTGTTTTGTTCTTGAGGAACGCCATGTCAAACGACCCCATTCCCCCCTTCTCCCAGGTCAGCCCGCCCCAGCTGTCGGGGCATTTCCGCCAGTGTTTCCGGGCCCGCGGCCCATGGCACCGCGTCGAGTGCGCCGCCGAAGCGCTGCACGGCTTTCTGGCGCAGCGTTTCGTGACCAGTTTGGTGTTCGTGGCCGGGCTGGCCGCGCTGGCCGCTGCCGTCTT
>NZ_JAUJUJ010000113.1 GCF_030711595.1 Stenotrophomonas sp. YIM B06876 | reverse complement strand
AGTTTCATTCGCACCAGGCGCGTGCCTGGTCTAGCTGTGGGTGGCAACTAAAACACGCTGCCGTGCGCTATTCGATCAGGTGTTTGATCGAATAATCGGCGTATCGCCAAGTTGGAAGAAGCCACACACAAGCAAGTGCGCACAAGATGCCGGTGGATGCAGTGCAGGCGGTGGGGATTGTGCGGCGGGTCTCGCGATGCACCAGGATGAAGGCTGCATGGCCGCGCTGCATGCATGACCGAACGCCCAAGCGGAGCGCAGCTGTTGTGCCATTTCANAGGATGAAGGCTGCATGGCCGCGCTGCATGCATGACCGAACGCCCAAGCGGAGCGCAGCTGTTGTGCCATTTCACTTCAACTGACAGCATGTCTCGGCCATGGCAGGTCTGACGCACGTTTTGTACCGTGACGTCAGCCCTGGCGATCTTCAATGATCAGGTCCGCTCCTTTCTCGGCCACCATCATCACCGCGCCCTGGATGTTGCCGGACACCATCTTCGGCATGACCGAAGCGTCCACGACGCGCAGACCCGACAGGCCACGCAGCCTCAGCCGCGAATCGACCACAGCCCCATCGTCTTCTCCCATGCGGCAGGTACCCAATGGGTGGTAAATCGTCTGACCGCTCTCGCGCGCGAACGCCAGCCAGTCGGCATCGGTGACGGCTTGCGGCCCCGGGCTCATCTCGCGTTCGATGAACTGCGCCATGGCAGGCTGGCCGACGATGCGGCGGGCCAGCTGCATGCTGCGCACGATGCACTGCTGATCCACCTCACTGCTGAGGAAGTTCGGCCGGATGGAAGGACCCTGCAAGGGGTCGGCCGACTTGGCGTGGATGCTTCCGATGGATTCCGGCCGCAGCTGGGTCACGCCGATCGTCATGCCGGGAGCGCGATCGAGAATGCGCTCGGCGGCATTGGCATAGCTGGCGTGGACGAAGAAGTACTGCGCATCCGGCGTCGGCAATTCCGCGCGTGTCTTGACGAAGCCGTGGACCAGGCCCGTGCCCAGGGTAAGGATGCCGGTGCGGCGCGCCATATACTGCGACACAGCCGCAACGAGCCGCCAGCCACGCGCCATCTCGTTGAGCGTGACGGTGTTCTTCACACGCCAGTTCATGCGCGTGGCGAAGTGGTCGATGTAGTTCTCCCCTACCCCCGGCAAGGCGTGCCGCACCGCGATGCCCAGCGTCTGCAGCAGCGTCGGCTGGCCGATGCCCGACAGCTCAAGGAGCTGGGGCGTCTGGATAGCGCCCGCCGCCAGGATCACCTCGGTGTGAGCCCGCACGCTGACCTCCTGGCCATCGCGGCGGTAAGTGATGCCCACGCAGCGCCGGCCGTCCAGATCCACGCGCAGTACGTGCGCATCGGTCACGATCGTCAGATTGGGGCGTTGCCGCGCCGGCTTGAGGTAGGCGTCGTACGCGCTCCAGCGGCGCCCACCGCGCTGGTTCACCTGGTAGTAGCCGAACCCCTCCTGGTCGGGGGCGTTGTAGTCGTCGTTGAGCCGTTGACCGTCCTGAACGGCCGCCTGCATGAAGGCATCCGCGATCGGGAAGCGCTCCTTGACCTGTTCCAGGTGCATCGGGCCTTTCTTACCCCGGGTATCTCCACCCTGCGGATAGCACTCGAGCTTGCGGAAATACGGCTCTACATCCTGCGAGCCCCAGCCCTTGGCACCCGCGTCACGCCAGGCGTCATAGTCCTGCGCCTGGCCGCGCACGTAGATCATGCCGTTGATCAGCGTCGAGCCCCCCAGGCCCTTGCCGCGCGGCACGGAGATAACCCGGCCCTTGGTGTTCTCCTCGGCCTCGGTCTTGAAGAGCCAGTTGTACCTGCGGTTGGTCAGCAGCTTGCTGAACCCCGCGGGGATCGGAATCCACGGGCTGCGCGGCTCCCCGCCCGCTTCAACGAGCAGGACGCGGTGCTTGCCCGAGGCAGTCAGCCGGTTCGCGAGCACGCAGCCGGCCGTGCCTCCGCCCACGATGACGTAGTCATAGGTGTCCATGATGCTTTTCAGAAATTCAGATGGTGTTGATGAGAACCTTGCCGGGGTTCAGCAGGCCCGCCGGATCGAGGGCGCGCTTGATGCGCTGGGCCAGTTGCAGTTCGGCGGCGGAGCGGCAGCGTGCGAGTTCGCTCACGCGGTACTGGCCTATGCCGTGTTCGGCCGAAATGCTGCCCGCGTGCGCAACCACCAGATCGTGTACCCGGGCATTTAAGTCCTTGGCCTCCATGCCCGGCGGGATGATCACGTTGTAGTGGATATTGCCGTCGCCCGCATGGCCGAAGGCATTGACCCGGGCTCCGGGGTAATGCTCGTGCACCATGGCGTCGGCATCCCGCAGGAAATCCGCAATCGCTGAAATTGGCACCGACACGTCGTGCTTGAGCGAGCGCCCCTCTTTGCCTTC
>NZ_JAUJUJ010000022.1:7896-51628 GCF_030711595.1 Stenotrophomonas sp. YIM B06876 | reverse complement strand
GGCGCCGGCCATTGGCGGCCCCAGCCGGACGCCCGGCTGCGACATGAACGGGCCGCGCGAAGGGAATCGAGGCGGCGCAGGACGGCAGTCGCCGGCAGTACTCGGCAACGCCTGCACCCGGCATCGCCGCCGGAATTACGGTGTCAGGATTGGACGGACCGTCGCGCGCCGCGGGGACCGGTCACAGTGCCGCCGGTCCATGGGCAGGCGATGGCCCGGCTCCTGCCCGCGGCAGCCACCGGGTCAGCTGCCATTGGCGCGGGGCGCCGGGCCGGGAACACGCAGAGGCATGCATCGTTCGCCTCCTGTGCTCAGTGCACGCGGAAGTAGGCCGCCGGTTGCGGCGCATAGCTGCTTTCGCGCACCTGGCGCCGATGCGCGAGCAGGTCGGCTTCGAGCCGGCGCACTTTCAGCCAGATGTCGCGGTTGAACTCGATCTCGTCGTAGCGGCAGCCGCGCGCCTGGGCTTCGAGCTGGCGCAGCCGCCGGTAGTCGAGGAAGTTGGCCACTTCACGGACCAGTTGCGGCCACGCGGTATCGACCACGATGGCATCATCCAGGTGGCCCACGCGCGGCAGCGAGCCGGGGATAAGGTGCCAGCTTTCATGCAGGTAGCCGACCATATGGCGGGCCTCGGGCACCACCTCGTTGGCCGGCTCCCAGTCGTGGTCGCCGAGCATCTGTTCCACCATCTGCGCCTGCTGCAACCGTTGCTGGATGCAGGGGGCGGGCGTGGGGTCGTCGCGACTGTCGTCCAAGGCCCGCGCGGCGGTTGCCAGCTGGTCCGGATCCAGGGGCGGGCGGGTGCGGCCGAGCTGGGCAAGCACCTGGTTGAAGCGGTTCACGTCCTGTGAGGACAGCAGGAATCCATTCAGACGGGTGCGTCGATGTGGACTGTTGAGCATCGGCTGTTCCAGCACCGGGGGCAGGGGATAGCGGTTGGCAAGGGTGGCGGCATACATGGCGGTTCTCCGGTTGGGGGATGCGTCCGGGGCATGCCCGGAATGCGCCACCAGCATCGTCCAGGGCGTAGCATGGGTCACGATGTCTGCAGGAGTTTTCAGACAGGCATTGGGGGCCACTTATGAGGTTTTCATGAGGGTTTTCTGATGGGTTCCACCGCAGGCCCTGGCAGCACAGGTCAGGTACCGGAGCGATACTGTTTTGGCAGCATCGTGGTGGATGCTGTTGCGCACACCCTCAGCCGTGATGGGCAGCCGTATTCACTTGAACCCAAGGCCTTTGCCGTATTGCTGCTGTTGCTGCGCCACGCCGGTGAACTGGTGGAAAGGGACCAGTTGCTGGATGCGGTATGGGGCCACCGGCATGTGACGCCGGGAGTGCTGACCCGCGCCATTGCGCAGTTGCGCTCGGCCCTGGACGACCATCCGCACGCACCGCGCTTTATCCAGACCCAGCATGCAATGGGATACCGCTTTATCGGGGAGCTGCAGCCGGCGCGGACGGCGATGGCCGCCACGGCGTCGCCCTCGGAGGAAACCCTGGCGCTGTCGCTGTTGGATGGGCCGGTGGTCGCGGACGAACCGCTGAACGTGGAGCGTGCTCCCCCGCATGAACACGCCGTGCCAGCGGAAGGGACCCCGCCGCCGGGGCGCGCCGGCGGCGGGTGGTGGAGATGGTTGCGCCAGCGCCGCGGGCGGCTGCTGGTCGGCCTGGCGCTGCTGCTGGCGGTAGGCGGTGGGGTCTGGCACGTGCGCATGCCGCCATCGCCACCGCCATCGCCACCGGTGCGGCACGGTGCGGTGAAGGAAGCCTCGATCGCGGTGATGCCGTTCCGCAGCCTCAGCGACAACGCCGATGACCGCTATTTCGCCGATGGTCTGGCGGTGGAGATGCAAGATGCGCTGGCCCATGTGGCGGGGCTGAAAGTGGCCGCGCCGCAACTGGCCGCGCCTGCCAATGCCACCGGCGAGGATGTGCGCCGCACCGGTCACCGGCTCGGGGTCGCCACGCTGCTCGATGCCACGGTGCGCCGTGACGGGGATCATGTACGCATCAGTGCGCGCCTGTCCGATACCCGCACCGGATTCACGTTATGGAGTGATACCTATGACCGTGAAATCCGTGACGTGTTCGCACTGCAGAGCGAGATTGCCCAGCGGGTGGTGAACGAATTGCTGGGGCGCCTTTCCAAGGACATGCCCGCCCTTGCGCAGCGACTGGCGCCGACCCGCGACGTATCGGCCTATGACGCCTATCTGCGTGGCCTGTCGCTGTTGCAACGACCGGTGGGCGAAACCGGAAACGAACGGGCCATCGGCTATTTCCGCCAGGCGCTGACCCTCGACCCGCATTTTGCCCGGGCCCAGGCCGGTATCTGCCGGGCGGAAATCATGCGCCTGGAAGGGGTCAGCGATGCGGCGGCGTTCGACCGTGCACGGCAGGCGTGTTCGCGTGCCCAGACGATGGATCCGGGCCTGCACGAGGTGAGCCTGGCGATGGCCGAGATCGCGCGGGTCAGCGGCCAGAATGAGCGGGCGCTGGTGCTGTACGGACAGGCGGTCAATGATCCGGCCTTGCGGGCCGATGCCTATGTCGGGCTGGCCCGTACCTACGGCGCGCTCGGGCAGGACGCGCGCGCGCTGGACTACTTCCAGCGCGCGATCGCGGCGCGGCCCAGCGATGCGCATATCTATCGTCTGCTGGGCTACTACCGCTGGCTGCGGGGCGATCTGCCCAAGGCGATCGACGCTTTTGTCACCGCCACCATCCTGCAGCCGGACGACAGCCGGCTGTGGAGCAGCCTGGGCGGGCTGTACCTGGCCCAGGGCGACACCGCGCAGGCCGGGCGGGCGTTCAGCATGTCGCTGTCGATCGAACCCAATGCCGGCGCGCTGACCAATCTGGGCACGATGGAATTCGACCAGGGCAACTATGCCGGGGCGGCGGAGATGTTCCGGCGCGCCACGGTGCTGGAGCCGCAGGACTACCTGCACTGGGGCAACCTGGGCGATGCGCTGGCGGCGCTGCCGGCCACCGCGGCGCAGGCGCAGGCCCCCTATCGGCGGGCGGCGGACCTGGCCCAGCACTATGTCGACGTGCGCCGCGATGATGCCTATGCGCTGGCGCTGCTGTCCTGGTATCGCGCCAATCTGGGCGAACACGAACGTGCACGCGCTGCACTGAGGACGGCACGCCGGCTGGGGACGCAGAGCGCCGAGGTGGCGCTGTGGTGTGCGCAGACCCTGGCGCTGCTGGGGGACGATACCGGCGCACGGATCTGCATCGCCACGGCGCTGAAGGAAGGAATTCCGCGGCAGCGGGTCGATGCCCTGCTGGCGCTGCGGCGGTTCACCGACACGACGGTAAAAACCGCGCAGAAATAGCGCGCCGGAGCTTTCCCTGTCCGTGGCGGCGGACCCTATCGAAGGAGCTTGCTGTCATGTCATACAGATACTGGATCGCTGTCGCGTTGCTGGGTTCGATCACCGGTTGTGCCGCACCGCGGCCCTCGCAGGCGGATGCCGGCGCCGCGCCCGCCTGTTCGGACCAGCTCCCGAAGAAAGGCGTCAGCCGCGTGTATGTCGATATCGACCTGTCGGCCGGCACGCCGGTCGCCTCTGCGCCACTTTGCGTGGTGCGCAGTGGCACCGAGGTGGTGTGGCGGACCCGGAAGGACGAGCTGGTCGCGTTTGAACTGGATTTTGCCGAATCTCCGGGCCGTGCCATCAATCTTTCGCGGGCGCTGCGGACCATGGCCGACACCCGGTTCCATTCGTCCCGCAGCGGCGACCGCCAGCAGCTGGCGATCACCACCCGGCAGGTCACCCAGGAGACCTTGATCAGCTACGACATCCGCACTTCAGCAGGTGGGGTCGATCCGGGGATCAAGATCGTGCCGCAATGAATCAACCGGCGGTGGCCGCAGGCGTGAGGCTGGCGCGTACCGGTGCAAAACTGCGCCGGTGCTGCGGGCAGGGGCCGTGCGCCCGCAGCGCGGCCAGGTGCTGGGGCGTGCCATAGCCCTTGTGCTGGTCGAACCCGTATTCGGGATGCTGCTGGTGCAGTTCCAGCATGCAGCGGTCGCGGCTGACCTTGGCCAGGATCGAGGCGGCCATGATCGCGCGGTCGAGCGCGTCGCCGCCGACGAGGGCTTCGGCCGGGCACGGCAGGCCCGGGGGAATCCTGTTGCCGTCGATACGCGCGAACTGCGCCACATGCGCCACCCCCTCCACCGCGCGGCGCATGCCCAGCAGCGTAGCCTGGTAGATGTTGAGCGTGTCGATCTGGGCTGCGTCCACCAGCACGATGTGGAAGGCGAGGGCGCGTTCGATGATGCGCTGGTAAAGCTGCTCGCGGCGCGGGGCGGTCAGCTGCTTGGAATCGTCCAGGCCGTTGATGCGCGGTTGCGCCGGATCGAACACGACCGCGGCCACCGCGACCGGGCCCGCCAGCGGGCCGCGTCCGGCTTCATCGACACCGGCGACAAAACGGAACGCGGCGTGCGCCACCCCGGGCGCGTCATCAAACAGCGCCAGCGAGGCCGCCTGCGCCGCGCGCGCTATACGCTTGCTCATAGCGGGCCGCCGGAGCGGACCGGCTTTTCCAGCAATTCGGCCACCGCCGCCGCCGCGCTGGCCGAGGCGTTCTGGCGCAATTGCCCATGCAGCTGCAGGTAGCTGGCCTGCAACTGCTCCACCGCTGCAGGGTGTTCGAACCAGTGCAGTACCGCGGCGGCGAGTTTCGGCGGGGTGCAGTCGTGCTGCATCAGTTCCGGGGCAAGATCGCGCCCGGCCAGCACGTTGGGCAGCGCATAGCGGTCCACCTTCAGCAGCCCCAGCGCCTTGACGATGCGGTAGGTGAGCTCGGCCACGCGGTAGCCGACCACCATCGGCCGCTTCACCAGCATGGTCTCCAGGGTGGCGGTGCCGGACGCCAGCAGCACCACGTCAGCGGCGATCATGGCGGTGCGGGCCTGGCCATCGAGCAGATGCGAATGGGCTACCGGCAAGGCCGAGGACGACAGCTGCGTGGCAAGCAGCTGCCTGCAGTTCCGGTTTGCCGCCGGAACCACGATGTGCAGGTCGGGAAACCGCTCGGAGACCTGCCACGCCGCTTCGAAGAACGGCGCGCCCAGACGGCTGATTTCGCCGATGCGGCTGCCCGGCAGCACCGCCAGTACCTTGGCTCTGGGCGGCAGGCCCAGCTGCGCGCGCGCGGCCGCGCGATCGCTCTGCAGGGGAATATCGTCGGCCATCGGGTGGCCGACAAAGCGCGCGTCGATGCCGTGGCGGGCATAGATCGGCGGTTCCATCGGAAACAGGCACAGCACCAGGTCGGCGCTGGCGCCGATTTTCTGCGCGCGCTTCTCGCGCCAGGCCCAGACCGACGGGCTGACGTAATGCACGGTGCGGATGCCACGCTGTTTCAGCCATTTCTCCACGCCGAGATTGAAATCCGGCGCGTCGATGCCGATGAATACATCCGGTTGCCAGGCCAGCACCCGCTCGCGGAATTCGCGGCGCAGTTTCAACAGCCGCGGCAGATGGCGCAGGATTTCGGCCAGTCCCATCAACGACAGTTCGCTGGCGTCGAACCAGGTCTGGCAGCCGGCATTGCGCATGGCGTCCCCGCCGATGCCGGCAAATTCGGCATCGGGATGGAGCCGGCGCAACTCGGCCACCAGTCCGGCGCCCAGCCCATCGCCGGACGCTTCGCCGGCCACCAGCGCGATGCGCGGCGGCCGCTGCCTGGTCACCATCGCGGTGGAGACCGTGGGTGCAGCGGCATTGGCCACGACGGGCGGGTCGATGGATGCCCTCATCGCAACAGCGGCCGGTCGCCACCTTCGATGAAGTCCAGCAGCTGGCGCACGTCCTGGCTGGATTGCGCCTGCGCGCCCAGCTGTTCGCGGGCCTCGGCCAACGGCAGGCCGGCCACGTACAGCGTGCGGTAGGCGCGCTTGATCGCGGCAATGCGCGCGCTGTCGAAGCCGCGGCGCTTGAGCCCTTCGCTGTTGATGCCGCGCGGGCGGCCATGGGTGTCGATGCCGACCATGGTGAACGGCGGCACGTCACCGCCAATCAGTGCGCCCATGCCGAGGAACGCGTGGGCGCCGATACGGCAGAACTGGTGGGCGCCGGCAAAGCCGCTGATGATCACCCAGTCGCCAACGCTGACATGGCCGGCCAGCGTGGTGTTGTTGGAGAACACGCAGTGATTGGCGACGATGCAGTCATGGGCGATATGGGTGTAGGCCAACAGCCAGTTGTCGTCACCAATGCGGGTGACGCCGCCGCCGCCGCCGGTGCCGCGGTTGATGGTGACGAATTCGCGGATCACATTGCGGTCGCCGATCACCAGCTCGGTGCGTTCGCCGCCGAACTTCTTGTCCTGCGGCTCGCCACCAATGGCGGAATGACCGATGAAACGGTTGTCGCGGCCGATGCGGGTCGGGCCATGGATGCTGCAGTGGGGACCGATGGTGGTGCCAGCACCGATCTCGACCTCCGCACCGATCAGGGTGAACGCACCGATTTCCACGCCGGCGCCCAGGCGGGCCGCGGGGTCCACCACGGCCGAGGGATGGATGCGGGGAGCGTTGTCAGTCATCGCAGGCTCCGCGGCTTATTCGCGGGTGCCGGCGCACAGCACTTCGGCGCAGGCGACGATCTCGCCATCGACCTTGGCCTCGCCGTAATACACCGCCATGTTGCGGATCACGCGCTTGACCTGCACATGCAGTTCCAGCACATCGCCCGGCACCACCTGTTTGGTGAAACGGGCGTTGTCGACCTTGACCATGTAGAACAGCTTGGACTGGGCGTCGCGGCCCATCGACAGCTGGGTCAGTACGCCGCCGGCCTGGGCCAGTGCTTCGATGATCAGCACCCCCGGCATGATCGGATGGCCCGGGAAATGTCCCTGGAAAAACGGCTCGTTGATGGAGACGTTCTTGTGCGCGACGATGCGCTTGCCTTCGATGTCGAGCTCGACCACCTTGTCGACCAGCAGAAACGGATAGCGGTGCGGGATCAGCGTCTGGATGGTGCGCACGTCGATGGGCAGTTGATGGCTGGTGTTCATTCTTTCTCCTTGCTCACAGTCGCGACCTGTCTTGCAAGGCTGTCGAGCTGCTTGAAGCGCGCGGCGTTTTTACGCCACGTGCGGGTATCGGTCAACGGGGTGCCGGACGAATATTCGCCCGGCTCATGGATGGAACTGCGGACCACCGATCGGCCGGTGATGACGACGTGGTCGCATATTTCGAGATGGCCGACCACGCCCACGGCACCGCCCAGCAGGCAGTAGCGGCCGATGGTGGCGCTGCCGGCGATGCCGGTGGAGCCGGCGATGGCGCTGTGTGCGCCGATTTTCACGTTGTGGGCGATCTGCACCAGGTTGTCCACGCGCACGTCCTCGTCGAGCACGGTGTCTTCCAGTGCGCCGCGGTCGATGCAGCTGTTGGCGCCGATCTCGCAATCGTCGCCAATGCGCACGCCGCCCAGCTGCGGCACCTTGATCCAGTGGCCGGCGTCCATCGCCAGGCCGAAGCCGTCGGCGCCAAGCACCGCGCCGGGATGGATGCGGACGCGTTTGCCCAGTTTGACCCGCGTCACCAGGGTCACCCGTGCGACCAGTTCGCAGCCGCTATCCAGCACGCAGTCTTCGCCGATCACGCAGCCGGGGCCGATGATGCAGTTGTCCCCGACCACGCTGCGCGCGCCGATGCTGACAAACGGGCCGATATGCGCGCTCGCTGCCACCGAGGCGGACGGGTCGATATGGGCGCCGGGATGGATGCCGGGTTCGCGCACGGGGGCGTGTTCGAACAGCGCGGCGATCTTGGCGAACGTGGTGTAGGGATCCTTGGCGATCAGCGCCGTGGCCGGTGCGGCATCGGCGTCCTCGGCGCGCAGCACCACGATCGCGGCCTGGCTGCCGGCCAGTTGCACGCGATAGCGCGGATTGGCGAGAAAGGTGAGCTGTCCGGGGCCGGCATGGGCGAGGGTGGCGACGCCGTGGATGGCGGTGCTCCCGTCGCCGCGCAGCTGCAGGCCAAAGCGCTCGGCGAGTTCCTGTGCGGTATGGGTCGGAGTATTCACGCCGGGAGTTTAGCGTCTGGAAGTGGCGCGGTCATGCGGCAGGTGTGGGGCACGGGCCGCGCGCAGGCCGGCGTCGGAACGGCGCCGGAATGATTCTGGAGAAGAGCCCCTTGGCAAGGGGGGGGCCGAGGCGGGGATTGGACGGCCAAGGCGCGCCCCCGGGTTTCGCATGGCCAAACCCGGGATGCCCAAGGCGGTGCCTTGGGCGCACAGGCAGTTCGTCAGAACTGCCCGCCGAAGGTGAACTGCAGGCGTTCGATCTCGTCGCCGTCTTCCTTCTTCAGCGGGAACGCGTAGCTGATCGAGATCGGACCGACCGGGGCGCGCCACAGCAAGGCCACGCCGGTGGAGGCACGCAGCTTGTTGGCCTTGAAGTTTTCGGTGCCGTTGAAGACGTTGCCGACGTCGACAAACGCCGAGATGCGCGCCGACGGGCTGTCGAACAGGCGCGGGAAGTAGGCTTCGACCGAACCGACGGTCTTCAGCGAACCGCCCAGCGGTTGGCCCCTGTAATAGCCGCCAATCGTTTCCGAACGCGGGCCCAGCGTGTTGTCCTGGAAGCCGCGCACCGAGTTGGTGCCGCCGGCGTAGAAGTTCTCGAAGAACGGCAACCCGGAGGCCTTGACCTGGCGGTGGTTGGCGGTGGGATTGGTGGCGCAGTCCACGACCTGGGTGGTCGCATAGGAGGTGTCCGTGGCCGGAATCTCGTTCCAGCAGATGTCACGCACCTTGTCCTTGCCGTAGGCGTCGCCGTAGCCGAATTCGGCACGGGTGTTGATCACCAGCGACGGGAGCACCGGCCAGTACTTGGAGAACTGGTAGCTGAGCTTGTAGTACTCCACGGTCGAACCCGGCAGCGTGGTTTCAAAACCGACACGCTGGTAGGCGCCGCGGGTCGGCATCAAGGCGTCGTTGCGGGTGTCGCGCGCCCAGCCCAGCTCGGTGCGCCAGGAATGGAACGTGCGGGTGCCGATGGCGTCGATGTAATCCACGATCGCCTGCGGGGTGTAGCCGGAGTAGGTGGTGATCTGGTTGCTGTCGATGCCGAACATCAGCGAAACGGTATCGTTCTCGGTGATCGGCACGCCGAAGATCATCTGCGCCGCACCGTTGGTGCTGTTGTACTGGGCGGTATTGAAGTCGGAATAGTCCAGTTCGCGCCAGGACAGGTTGTAGCCCAGCGAGACGCCGTCATCGGTGAAGTACGGGTTGGTGTAGGAGAACGCATAGCGCTGCAGGTAGCTGCTGCGCGAGGCCTCGACCGCCACCCGGTTGCCACCGCCCAGGAAGTTGTTCTGCGACAGCTGCACCGAGGTGGTCATGCCGTAGGACTGCGAATAGCCCAGGCCGAACACGAAGCTGCCCGAGGTGGTTTCCTTGACGTTGTAGACCACGTCGACCTGGTCGTTGCTGCCGCTGACGGCAGGCGTCTCCACCTCCACCGATTCGAAATAGCCCAGGCGCTGCAGGCGGATCTTGGAACGGTCGATCGCGGCCTGCGAGTACCAGCTGTTCTCGAACTGGCGCATCTCGCGACGCAACACTTCATCGGACGTGCGGGTATTGCCCTTGAACACGATGCGGCGCACGCCCACGCGCGGACCGGGCACCACCTGCATGTTGATCGCGACAGTGCGGTCTTCGCGGTTGCTGGTCGGCAGCGGGTTCACCTTGGCGAACGCATAGCCGATGTTGGCCAGGCTGTTGGTGATCGCATCGGCGCTGAATTCCAGCAGTGCACGCGAGAACGTGTCGCCCGACTTCTGGATCACCATGCGCTCGACATCTTCCTGCGGCAGCACGGTGTCGCCGGTGACCTTGATCTCGGAGATCTTGTACTTCTCGCCTTCGGTGATGCCGGCGGAGATGAACATGTCGCGCTTGTCGGGGCTGATCGAGACCTGGGTGGAATCGATGCTGAAATCGACATAGCCGCGGTCCAGGTACCAGGAGTTCAGTTTCTCCAGGTCACCGGACATTTTTTCCTTGGAGTACTGGTCGTCGCGGCGGTACCACGAGGCCCAGTTGTGTTCCTTCGACTCCCAGGTGTCGAGGATGTCCTGGGCCGGGAACTTCTCGGCGCCCACCAGGTTGACGTAGCGGATCTTGGCGGCCTTGCCTTCCTTGATCGCGATGGCGACATCGACGCGGTTGCGGTCCAGCGGGCTGACGGTCGGGGTGATCTCGACGTTGTATTTGCCGCGGTCGTTGTACTGGCGACGCAGTTCCTGGGTCACGCGGTCCAGGCTCAGGCGATCAAAGGTGCCGCCTTCGCTCAGGCCGATATCGCTCAGGCCCTTGAGCAGCTGCTCGCTCTTGATGTCCTTGTTGCCGGTCAGGGTCAGCTTGTTGATCGAGGGTCGTTCGCGCACGGTCACCACCAGGATGTTGCCCTGGCGGTCCAGCTGCACGTCCTCGAAGAAACCGGTCTTGTACAGCGCACGGATGGTGTCGGCGACCTTGTCGTCGGTGACCACGTCGCCGCGTTCCACCGGCAGGTAGGTGAACACGGTGCCGGAGGAGATGCGCTGCAGGCCATCGACGCGGATGTCGCTGGCGGTGAACGGTTCGGCGGCCTGTGCCAGCGCTGGAGCTCCGAAACCGGCAGCAAGGGCAAGGGCAAGCAGGCGGCGATTGGGAAGTCGCGTCATGTCACGTCCGGTTGGAGTCGATTTCAATGTTGCGGGGGTGCCGGCGTAAGACGACGACAATATGGAAAAGCTCATCGCGCGATCAGGCTGAGGATGTCGTTGTAGAACGCAAGCCCCATCAACCCGGCCAGCAGCGCCAGACCGATGTACTGGCCGGCGGCCATGGCATGCTCGCTCAACGGGCTGCCCTTGACCAGCTCGATAAGGTAATACAGCAGGTGGCCGCCGTCCAAGACGGGAATCGGCAGCAGGTTGATGATGCACAGGCTCAGCGAGAGCAGGGCGAGGAAATACAGGAACCAGTCGACACCCCGCTTGGCCGAGGCATTGGCCACGCGGGCGATGGTGACCGGGCCGGAAATGTTCTTGATCGAGGCGTGGCCGGTGAGCATCCGCCGCATCATGCCCAGCGAATCGCTGGCCAGGGTGCCGGTTTCGCGCAGCGCGACCGGGATCGCGGCCAGCACGCCGTACTGCTGGCGGGCGTCGTAGGCCGGTGCCTGCCCGGTGAGGAAACCGACACCGAGCAGCCAGCGGCGGCCATCCGGCGCCGAGGGGTCCAGCCGCGGGGTGATCTCCAGGGCCAGCCGTTCGCCAGCGCGTTCGACTTCGAGCATGCCCGGGCCGCCGCGCTCACCCAGCCGCTGTATCAGCGGCGAGACCTGGTCGGCCGATTCGACCTGCTGGCCGTCGATGGCCAGGATGCGGTCGCCGTCGTGTACCACGCCGCTGGCGGGAGAATCGTCCGCCACCCGGTCCACGACCGGCGGCTGCAACCAGAACCGCCAGGTGAACCCGGCCAGCGCCGGCACCTGGCGCTCATCGAAACCGTCGCCCAGCCGCGACAGCGGCAATACCCGGGTGTGGGGCTGGCCGCTGGCATCGACAACGCCGATCCGGGCGTTTTGACCATCCATCGCGGCGGTGGTCATCGCCATGCTGGCTTCGGCCCAGGTCGCGACCGGGCGGTCGTCGATTTCCAGCAAACGGTCGCCGCTGCGGAATCCCGCTTCGGCCGCCATGCCGGTGGTGCGGCCCAGCGTGGCCGAATAATCCTGGCGGCCGATCACGAACATCGCCCACAGCAGCGCCACGCACAGCAGCAGGTTGGCGACCGGGCCGGCGGCCACGATCGCGATGCGCTGCCAGACGGTCTTGTTGTTGAAGGCCACGGCACGCTCGCCGGCCGGCACCTCGACCTCGCGCTCGTCGAGCATCTTGACGTAGCCGCCGAGCGGAATGGCGGCAATGGCGAACTCGGTGCCGGCGCGGTTGCGGCGCGACCACAGCGGTCTGCCGAACCCGACCGAGAACCGCAGCACCTTGACTCCGCATCGGCGCGCCACCCAGTAATGGCCGAATTCGTGGAACGTCACCAGCACGCCAAGGCTGACGACCATCCACCAGACGGAGCCGATGAAGTCAGCCATGGTCAAAGCTCGATTGCGGGCACAGGTCAGACATGCGGGGAGTGGGCGATGGCGGTTTCGGTGAGCTGGCGGGATTGCGCATCGGCCGCCAGCAGGGCCTGCAGTGTATCGGCAGGCGCTCCGGGCAACGTGGACAGGGCGTGTTCCACCAGCGCAGGGATCGACAGGAAGCCGATCCGGCCCTGAAGAAAGGCTGAAACCGCCACTTCATTGGCCGCGTTCAGGATCGCCGGGGCGCTGCCGCCGGCTTCCATCGCCTGCCACGCCAGGCGCAGGCACGGGAATGCCTCGAGGTCGGGCGCCTCGAAATCCAGTCGCCCCTGGCTGAGCAGATCCAGCCCGGCCACGCCCGACTCGATCCGTTGGGGCCAGCCCAGGCCCACCGCCAGGGTGGTGCGCATATCGGGCAGGCCCATCTGGGCCAAGGTGGAACCGTCGATGAATTCCACCAGCGAATGCACCAGGCTCTGCGGGTGCACCAGCACCTCGATGCGCGCGCCGGGAATGTTGAACAGGTGGTGCGCCTCGATGACTTCCAGCCCCTTGTTCATCAAGGTCGCCGAATCGACCGAAATCTTCGGGCCCATCGACCACTTGGGATGGGCCACGGCCTGCGCCGGGGTGACCGAGGCCAGCTGCTCGCGGCGACGGCCGCGGAACGGGCCGCCGGAGGCGGTGAGGATGATGCGCCGTACCCCGGCTTCGGCGCGCGCGTCACGCGAACGCAGGCACTGGAAGATGGCGTTGTGCTCGCTGTCGATCGGGATGATCTCGGCCCCGGCCGCGGCGGCCTCGCGGGTCAGCAGCTCGCCGGCCAGCACCAGCGATTCCTTGTTGGCCAGCAGCAGGCGCTTGCCGGCCCGGGCCGCGGCCAGGGTCGACGACAGCCCCGCGGCGCCGACGATGGCGGCCACCACGGTGTCGCACTGGTCGCTGCCGGCCAGGCTGTCAATCGCCTCGGCGCCGGCGTGGGCCTGTGTTTTCAGGCCGGCGTCGCGCAGCCCGTCGCGCAGGGCGACAAAGCCGGCCGGGTCGGCGATCACCGCATGGTCGGGCTGGTGGCGGCGGCACAGTTCCAGCAGCGCCTGCACATCGCGCCCGGCGGCCAGCACGCTGGCGCGCATCTGCGCCGGGTGGCGGGCGATGACATCCAGCGTGGAGGCGCCGATCGAGCCGGTGGCGCCGAGGATGGCGACTTTTCGCAGAGGAATGTGGCTGTCCATGATCAGAAGCCGAAGATTTCCTTGCCCAGCGCGAATACCGGCAACGCGGCAAGGACACCGTCGATGCGGTCGAGCACGCCGCCATGGCCGGGAATGAGATTGCCCGAATCCTTGGCGCCGGCATGGCGTTTGAGCAGGCTTTCAAACAGGTCGCCCAGTACCGAGGCCAGCACGGCCACGGCGGCCACCAGCATCAGCCCGCCGAGGTGGGGCGGGTCGATGCCGGCGATCCAGCCGAACAGGCCGGCCGCGAGCAGGCCGGCGACCAGTCCGCCGGCCAGGCCTTCGATGGTCTTGTTCGGGCTGATCCGCGGTGCAAGCTTGTGCTTGCCGAGGCTGCGGCCGGCAAAGTAGGCGCCCGAATCGGCCGCCCACACGATCGCCAGTGCGGTCAGCAGCCAGCGGTGGCCCTGGTTCTCGCTGGCATGGATGAGCACCAGGGAGGCCCACGCCGGGACGATGGCCAGGGTGCCGGCGGCCAGCTTGAGCATGCGCGCGGCGCTGTCGGCATTGGCACCGAAATTGAAGAAGCGCAGCCACAGCAGCGCCAGCAGCCACGCGCCGACGCCGATCAGCGCGGCCAGCTGGAACAGCACCAGGCTGCCGCTGGACGCCCAGACCAGCAGCACCATCAGGATCAGGTTGAGCGCCAGCATGATCGTGCGCGGCACGCCATCGACGCCGGACAGCTTCAGCCACTCCCACAGGCCGGTCAGGAACACCAGCGCGGCCAGGGCCGCCAGCCACTGGGTGGGCAACAGCAGGATCGCGCAGATGGCCACCGGAGCCATGATCAGGGCGGCGATGATTCGGGTGCTGGTCATTGAGATGCATTCTCCGCTGCGAGGGCAGCGATCTGGGCACTGGTCAGGCCGAATCGACGTTCGCGCTGCGCGTAGTCATCCAGCGCCTGTTGCAGCACGTGGGCGTCAAATTCCGGCCACAGCACTTCGGTAAACCACAGTTCGGTATACGCCAGCTGCCACAGCAGGAAATTGCTGATGCGGGTATCGCCACCGGTACGGATGAACAGGTCGGGCGCCGGCAGGTCGGCCAGCGCCATGCGGCTGGCCAGCGCCTGCTCGTCGATCTGCTCGGGCAGCAGGCGGCCGGCAGCCACGTCTTCGGCCAGCGAGCGGGCCGCGTGGGCGATGTCCTGGCGCCCGCCATAGCTGGCGGCGATGGACAGCGTCAACGTGCGGTTGTCGCGGGTGAGCTGCTCGGCGCGCTGCATCCTGTGCAGGATGCCGGCGCCGAAGCGGCTGCGTTCGCCGATGAAGCGCACCCGCACGGCGCGCCGGTGCAGCTCGTCGACTTCGCGGTCGAGCGCGCCCAGGAACAGTTTCATCAGCGCATCGACTTCCTGCTGCGGGCGCCCCCAGTTTTCACTGGAGAAGGCGAACAGGGTCAGTGCGGCAATGCCGCGCTCCAGGCAGAAATCGATAGTGCGATTGACCGCGCGTGCGCCGGCACGGTGGCCGATGACACGCGGCCGCCGCCGCTGCTGCGCCCAACGGCCATTGCCATCCATGATGATGGCAAGGTGGCTGGGCACGCGCGGAGCACTGTCGCTGGACTTGGCCGACGACACCGGCTCAGACCGCCATCAGTTCCTGTTCCTTCAGCTTGACCACTTCGTCGACGTCCTTGATCGCCTTGTCGGTCAGCTTCTGGATTTCGTCCTGGGTGCGGCGCTCCTCATCCTCGGTGATGCTCTTGTCCTTGAGCAGCTTGGCAACTTCCTGGTTGGCGTCGCGGCGGATGTTGCGGATGGCGACCTTGCTTTCTTCGCCTTCCTTGCTCACCGACTTGGCCAGTTCCTTGCGGCGCTCTTCGGTCAGCGGCGGCAGGTTCAGGCGGATCACCGTGCCGATCGTGGTCGGGGTGATGCCGATGTCCGAGGCGTAGATCGCCTTTTCCACTTCCTTGATCATGCCCTTGTCGAACAGGGTGATGACCAGCGAGCGGCCTTCGGACACGCTGATGCTGGCCACCTGGTTCAACGGGGTTTCCGTACCGTAGGCGCGGACCTTGATCCCATCCAGCAGCGCCGGCGAGGCGCGACCGGTGCGGATCGAGGTGAGGGAGTGACGCAGAGCATCGATGCTCTTGGTCAT
This sequence comes from Stenotrophomonas sp. YIM B06876, assembly GCF_030711595.1. Taxonomy (GTDB): domain Bacteria; phylum Pseudomonadota; class Gammaproteobacteria; order Xanthomonadales; family Xanthomonadaceae; genus Stenotrophomonas. The sequence goes on along the minus strand of NZ_JAUJUJ010000022.1, from coordinate 36,141 downwards.
GCGCGCCTGCGCGTCTTGCTTGATGTCGTTGATCATCGCCGAAATCCTGGATGTTTCCGTAATCGGTCGATTATAGGCGAATACCTGTATCCACCGGACCGCGCGCGCCTCAGTGGCTGTCGCGGCCCTGGACCAGGGTGCCGATATTGTGGCCATGCAGGATCTTCAGCAGTTCGCCGGGCTGGCTCATGTCGAACACGCGCAACGGCAGGTCGCTGTCGCGGGCCAGGGCGAAGGCGGCCGTGTCCATCACTTCCAGGCCACGCTTGATCACCTGGTCGTAGGACAGGGTGTCGAAGCGGACCGCGTCGGCGTGCTTGTTCGGGTCCTTGTCGTACACGCCGTCGACCTTGGTGGCCTTGAGCAGCAGGTCGGCGCCGATTTCGATCGCGCGCAGGGCCGCGCCCGAATCGGTGGTGAAGAACGGGGTGCCGACGCCGGCGGCGAAAATCACCAGCCGACCCTTTTCCAGGTGGCGGATCGCGCGGCGGCGGATGTAGTCCTCGCACACGTCGTTGATCTTGATCGCGCTCATCACCCGCGCCTTGGCGCCGAGCTTTTCCAGTGCGTCCTGCATCGCCAGGGCATTGATGACCGTGGCCAGCATGCCCATCTGGTCGCCGGTGACGCGGTCCATGCCGCCCGCGGCCAGGCCCGCGCCGCGGAAGATGTTGCCACCGCCGATGACCAGGGCCACCTCGGCACCGGCCTGCTGCGCTTCAATCACTTCGCGCGCCAGACGGTTGATCACTTTGGGGTCGATGCCGTAATCCTCGTCTCCCATCAGCGCCTCCCCGGAAAGTTTCAGAAGAATGCGGCGGTAGGCGAGTTTGGACATGGTGACCTCAGGTGGCGGAGAAAGCGCGCAAATTCTAACGGATCACGGGGTTTTCCGGCGCTGGCGGTGTTGCATTGCAGCGATATATCCGTGCCGTGCCGCCAGTGGTTCAGCGCGCAGCAGGTTGCGGCTCCGGTACCCGCGCGATTACCCGGTTGCGGCCCAGGTCTTTGGAGCGGTACAGCGCGTCATCGGCCGCCTTGAGCAGCGCCTGGACATTGTCAAAGCGCTCGTAGGCGCCATGGGTGGCGACGCCTGCCGAAAAAGTGACATGGATCGGGGCGCCGTCGACGTCGGCCATGACGGTGTTCGAGGTGTTGGCCAGGACGCGGCGGACCACGTCCACCGCGGCGGCTTCGGCCGTGCCCGGCAGCAGGACGATGAACTCCTCGCCGCCGAAGCGGGCCACGATGTCGCTGCCGCGCAGCAGCTCCTGCAGCCTGCCGGCAAACGCACGCAGCACCTGGTCACCGGTCAGGTGGCCGTGGACGTCGTTGATCTTCTTGAAATCGTCCAGATCGATGAAAGCGATCGACAGCGGGGAGTTCTGCCGGATGGCGCGGGTGAACTCCTGTTCCAGCACCGTTTCAAGCTGGCGCCGGTTGAGCACGCCGGTCAGCGCATCAAGGTGGGCCTGTTCGGACAGCCGGTGGGCACGGGCTTCGAACTCGTTGGCGCGCTGCTGCGCCAATGAGGCGTCCTGCAGTTCGCGCAGGTTGCGCAACGCGACCAGCTCGCTGGCATGTTCAATCAGGTGCAGGACGCGCGCCGGGGACGGCACCGGGGTGTCGAACAGCGCGCCGATGTCCGGCAGCAGCTGGCTGATCTGGGCAAGGATCTGGTCGAGCCGGGCGCTGTCCAGCTGCAGCTCTTCATGGACCTTGCGCAGTGCTTCGGCGCGGCATGCATCGGCGTCATCGTGCAGCCAGATATCGGCCACGCAGCCTGACAGGGCGACGCAATGCTGGAAGGTGTCCTGCGGTTGACGGGGTGGTTCGCTGGTGGCGATGGCATCGACCAGATAGCGCGGCAGATTCCATTGCTCGGCAATCTGCGCGCCGATGGCGGCGTGATTGCATTGCAGCAGTGCCTGCTCGCGGGCCAGCAGTTCTTCGTTGCTGCGGGCGCTGGCCACCAGGTCGCAATAAGGCTCGGGCTGCAGTTGCAGCATCGCAAGGATGCCGATGTCCTGGAGCAGGCCGGCCAGCATCAGCTCTTCGCTGCGGCGCACGCCGCAGGCACTGCCCAGGAAGCGTGCCGCCAGCGCGCACAGGATGCTGCGGCGCCAGGTCTTCTCATGCGAGTCCCCGGCGGGAAATCCATCGCGCAAGGCGCGCGCAACCGAAAACCCCAGGGCCAGTTGCAAGGTCGCGTTGAGCCCGAGCATGGTCAACGCCTGGCCGAGATTCTCGATCCGGCGACGGCTGGCATACAGCGGCGAATTGGCGATGCGCAACATGCGTGCGCTCAGCGCCATGTCCAGCGCGATCACATCGGCGGCGGTGGCGATATCTGTTTCCGGATCCTGGGCCAGCTCGATGATGCGCAAGGCCACGCCGGGCGGGGAGGGCAGGTCGCGGCACAGTGCCAGGGCGGTGGTCAGCTCGGGGGACATGGCGGGCAGTCGAGTGGCATTCCCCGCAGAATACAGGTGTGCTCCTAAGAAAGCATTCAGGTCACACTTTTACCGAGGCTGGGCGCGCGCATTGACGACGTGCAGATGCGGAAAAGCCGCGGAGGTCCGCGGCTTTTCCGGTGCAACATGAAGCGTGGATCAGACCTGCATCGCCTTGGCGACTTCGGCGGCGTAGTCTTCCACCACCTTCTCGATGCCTTCGCCCACGGCCAGACGCTGGAAGCCGACCACGTCGGCGCCGGCGGCCTTGAGCACCTGCTCGACCGTCTGGTTGGTATCCAGCACGTAGGGCTGGCCGTACAGGGTGACTTCGTTGACGATCTTGGCGATCTTGCCGCTGATGATCTTCTCCAGGATGTCGGCCGGCTTGGACTTGTCCTTGTCGGACATCTTGGCCAGCTCGATTTCCTTTTCCTTGGCAACAAACTCGGCCGGCACATCGGCGGGCTTGTTGTGCGGCGGGTTCATCGCCGCCACGTGCATGGCCAGGCCACGGGCCAGTTCTTCATTGCCGCCGGCCAGCTCGACCAGCACGCCGATGCGGCCGCCATGCACGTAGGCGGCAACGTGGTTGCTGGTGTCCAGGCGCGCCATGCGGCGGATCTGCATGTTTTCGCCGAGCTTGGCGATGGCCGCCGCGCGGGATTCCTCGATGGTTTCGCCGGAAGCCAGCTTGGCGCTCTTCAGCACCTCCACATCGGCGGCGCCGGAGGCCAGGGCGACCTGGGCAACGGTATCGATGAACTTCAGGAAGTTCTCGTCCTTGGCGACGAAGTCGGTCTCGGAGTTGATCTCGACCAGCACGGCCTTGCCGCCTTCCTGGGCCGCGGCGATGCGGCCTTCAGCGGTGACGCGATCGGCCTTCTTGTCAGCCTTGGCCAGACCCGACTTGCGCAGCCATTCGGCCGCGGTGTCGATGTCGCCGTTGTTTTCGACGAGCGCCTTCTTGCACTCCATCATGCCGGCGCCGGTGCGCTCGCGCAGTTCCTTGACCAGGGAAGCAGTGATTTCCATGGAATTTCCTCGGTGAGAAAGTGATAGGCCGGCAATGGTTGCCGGCCGGTGTTACAGGACCCTGTCAGTGCCTGGCGCGGTGGGGCGCAGGTGCAGGGGAGCGGGCGCTGCAAGCGCGCCCACTGGACCGGATCAGGCCGAAGCTTCGTCGCCCTTGGCGGCGGCAGCCTTCTTGGCCGGGGCGCGGCGGGCCGGCTTGGCTTCTTCGCCAGCAGCGGCGCTGGTGAACTCTTCTTCACGCACGGAAGCGGAGTTCGGCGCAGCGGCCTTGCCTTCCAGCACGGCGTCGGCCGCGGCACGGGCATACAGCTGCACCGCACGGATGGCGTCGTCGTTGCCCGGGATGGGGTAATCGACCAGTTCCGGGTTGTAGTTGGTGTCGACCACGGCGATCACCGGAATGCCGAGCTTCTTGGCTTCCTTGATGGCGATGTCTTCATGGCCGATGTCGATGACGAAGATCGCGTCGGGCAGACGGCTCATTTCCTTGATGCCGCCCAGCGATGCTTCCAGCTTGTCGCGCTCGCGGCGCAGGCCCAGCACTTCGTGCTTGACCAGCTTGTTGAAGCTGCCGTCGGTTTCACCGGCTTCCAGCTCCTTCAGGCGCGCCACCGACTTCTTCACCGTGGCGAAGTTGGTCAGGGTGCCGCCCAGCCAACGCTGGTTCATGAACGGCATGCCGCAACGCTCGGCTTCCTCGCGCATCGACTCGCGGGCGCTGCGCTTGGTGCCCAGGAACAGGATCGTGCCGCGCTTCTGGGCAACGGACGAGATGAAGTTCATCGCGTCGTTGAACAGCGGAACGGTCTTTTCCAGGTTGATGATGTGGATCTTGCCGCGGGCGCCGAAAATGTACTGGCCCATCTTCGGGTTCCAGTAACGGGTCTGGTGGCCGAAATGGACGCCGGCTTCCAGCATCTGACGCATGGTGACCTGGGGCATGGAAAAACTCCTTGATAGGGAACCGGCCGCCATGAATGGGATGAGGCGACTCGCCGTAGGGGCGGAGGTTCCGGGGTTGGGCTTCCCTGCCGCTTCCGTGACCGAACCCTTTTCAGGGCACCCCGGCACGGAGATGGGCGACAGGTGTGTATTCACCGGTGACGCCCGGTGTTGGCGGCGAGGCAGCCCCCGGATGAGGGCGCCTCAGCCGCGGAAGTATAGGGCGCGGCGGGGTTGCAGGCAAATCCGTTCCCGGACGGGATCAGCACGGGCGCCTGGCTGCTCCGTTCAGGCAGGCGCGCGATGGGTGATAATGGCCGGCATGAGCGTGAATCTTAAAACCCCAGAAGAAATCGGGAAGATGCGCATCGCCGGCCGCCTGGCCGCCGAAGTGCTCGACCTTGTCGGCCAGTATGTGAAGCCGGGCGTCACCACCGAAGAGCTGGACCGCATCTGCCACGACCACATCATCAATGTGCAAAAGGCGATCCCGGCCAACGTCGGCTACCGCGGTTTCCCCAAGACGGTGTGCACGTCGGTCAACAACGTGATCTGCCACGGCATTCCCAGCGAGTCCAAGGTCCTGAAGGAAGGCGACATCATCAATATCGATGTCACCGTGATCAAGGATGGCTGGCATGGCGACACCAGTCGCATGTATTACGCCGGTACTCCCTCGGTGATGGCCAAACGGCTGGTGGATACCACGTTTGAAGCCATGTGGCGCGGCATCCGCGTGGTAAAGCCGGGCGCGACCCTGGGCGACGTCGGCCATGCGATCCAGGCGTACGCCGAAGCCGAGCGTTTTTCGGTGGTGCGCGAATACTGCGGCCACGGCATCGGCAAGATCTACCATGACGAGCCGCAGGTGCTGCATTACGGCCGTCCGGGCGAGGGCCTGGTGCTGAAGCCGGGCATGACCTTCACCATCGAGCCGATGATCAATGAAGGCACCCGCCACACCAAGGTGCTGCCTGACGGCTGGACCGTGGTCACCAAGGACCGCAAGCTTTCGGCGCAGTGGGAACACACGATCGCCGTGACCGAAGATGGCGTGGAAGTGCTGACGCTGTCGCCGGGTCAATCGCCGCAGGCATGACGGTGGTGCCGGCGAGCCCGGTTCCGGACGCGCCGGCCGGCCCTGCCGGTGACGGCGAGTGGGCCGCGATTGCGCGGCAGTCGCTGGAACACGCTGACGCCCGCCTGTTCAGGCGCTTCGACCAGGCCGACCCGATCGAGCGCTTGCTGGCGCTGCGCGCGCGCGCCGTGGATCATCTAATGAAGCTGGCCTGGCAGCGCTGCATCCCCGCCGATGCCGGGCTGTCGCTGTTCGCGGTGGGCGGCTACGGCCGCGGCGAGCTGTTCCCGTATTCGGACGTCGACCTGCTGGTGCTGGGCGAAAGCCACTGCCAGCGGCAGCATGAGGATGCGCTGGCGCGGCTGTTCGCCCTGCTGTGGGATTCGGGCATGCCGGCCAGTCATGCGGTGCGTTCGGCCGCGCAGTGCACCGAGGCGGCGGCCGACCAGACCGTGCTGACGGCGCTGATCGAGGCGCGCCCGGTGGTGGCTGGCGTCGCCGCGCAACGGGCATTGGCACAGGCGGTGCTGCCGGTGCGGGTGTGGCCGGCGCGCGACTACTTCCTGGCCAAACGCGAGGAATTGCTGGCGCGCCACCAGCGCTTCGGCGATACCGCCGACAACCTGGAGCCGGACCTCAAGGATGGCCCGGGCGGGCTGCGCGATCTCAATACGCTGGGCTGGATGGCGCTGCGCAGCTTTGGCGTGAGTGACGTCGAAGCGCTGGTCGGGCTGGGCCATCTGGGGATCGACGAGGCGGCCGCGCTCAAGCGTGAGCGCGCAGTGCTGGCACGGCTGCGGTTCGGCTTGCACCTGGTCGCCCAGCGTGCGGAAGAACGGCTGCGGTTCGATTACCAGAAGGCATTGGCCGAGCGCATGGGGTTTGTCGACGACGGCGAAAGCCTGGCGGTCGAAAAGATGATGCAGGGCTTCTATCGCAGCGCCGCGGTGGTCCGCCGCGTCAGCGACCGGCTGTTGCAGCGCTTCGAGGAACAGTTTGACGGCGAGGCGCTGCCCGAACCGGTCGGCGACGGTTTCTCGCTGCGCCGCGGTTATCTCTCGGCCGACGATCCGCAGTGGCCGCATGGCGATGTCAGCCGTATTTTCGCCCTGTTCGCCTGCTGGGCACGAACCCCGGCGGTGCGCGGGCTGCATTCGCTGACCGCGCGTGGATTGGCCGAAATGCTTGACGAGATCCCCGCCTACGGCGAGGTGGCGCAGGCGGTGCGCGAGCAGTTCATCGCGCTGATGCGCGGCCCGCAGGCGGTGGAAACAGTGGCGCGGATGGCGCGGCTGGGCGTGCTCGGGCAGTGGATTCCGGCCTTCGCGCAGGTCTCCGGGCGCATGCAGTTCGACCTGTTCCATGTCTACACCGTCGACCAGCACACGCTGATGGTGTTGCGCAATATCGGCACCTTTGCCGGTGCGCGCGCCAATGACCGTTTCTCGATCGCGCATGAAGTGTGGCCGCGGCTGCGCAAGCCGGAGCTGCTGCTGCTGGCCGGGCTGTTCCACGATATCGCCAAGGGCCGCGGCGGCGACCATTCCGAACTCGGCGCCGACGATGCGCGCCAGTTCTGCCTGGCGCACGGCCTCGGCGCTTCCGATACCGGGCTGGTGACGTGGCTGGTGGCCCAGCATCTGCGCATGTCGATCACCGCGCAGAAACAAGACATCGCCGATCCGGATGTGATCCATGCCTTCGCCCGCCTGGTCGGCACCCGCGACCGGCTCGACTACCTGTATCTGCTGACCTGTGCCGATATCGCCGGCACCAGTCCGAAATTGTGGAATGCGTGGAAGGACCGGTTGCTGGCCGATCTGTTCTTCGCCACCCGCCGTGCGTTGCGCGAAGGGCTGGAGCATCCGGTGCCCGAGGCCGAGCGGGTGCAGGAAGCCCGCGACAGCGTACGCGAACATATGCGCGCCGCCGGCTATGACGATGCCACCATCGAGCGCCAGTTCGCGACGATGCCTGACGAGGGCTTTGTGCGCTTCCGGCCCGAGCAGCAGGCCTGGCAGGCGGCGGCGCTGGTGGAGGTGCGGCCCGGTGAAACCCTGGTCAAGGTGCGGCGGATCACCGCCGACGGCAATGCACTGGAAGTATTTGTGCATTCCCCCGATCGCGACGGCCTGTTCGCCGCGATCGTGATGACCCTGGACCGCAAGGGCTATGGCATCCACCGCGCGCGGGTGCTGGACGGCCCGCAGGGCACCATTTTCGATACGTTCGAAGTGACGCCGGCCGATGTGTTTGCCGATGGCGATACCGCCGCGCTCGAAGCCGCCTTGCGCCGGGCGCTGGCCGGCGACCTCAACCGGCTGCGACCGGCGCGGCGGGTGATGCCGCGGCAGCTGCGCCATTTCAAATTCGCCCCGCGCATCGAGATTTCCGATGCCGGCGAGGCGCGCCGCACGGTGTTGACCCTGATCGCCCCGGACCGTCCCGGTCTGCTGGCGGATGTGGCCTACGTGCTGCGCGACCAGCGGCTGCGCGTACAGGATGCGCGCATCGCCACCTTTGGCGAACGCGCCGAAGACCAGTTCCAGCTCACCGATCGCCACGATCGCCCCCTTGTTGAAGCTTCCCGGCAGGCGCTGCGCGCCGCGTTGACCGCTTGCCTGGACCCCGAAAAAAAGCCTGGAGATCCCCACTGATGGCTATCAAACCCGCCGCCAAGAAGTCCACTGCCAAGAAGCGCCCGCCGGCCAAGAAAGTCGCGGCAGGGAAGTCGCCGACCAAACCGGCAGTGGTCAAGAAAGCGGCCGCCACCACGGCGGCAACGAGCAAGGTCGCAGCCCGGAAGGATGCCGCCGGCAAGGCCGCCAGCCAACGCCCGGCGCCGAAGACGGCCGCCGTTGCCAGGCCGGCACTGGTGCGTGCCAGCGCCGAGGTGATTGCGCGCAAGAGCCTGCGCAAGGCGCCGGCGGCAGGCGTGGCGGAACTGAGGTTCGGAATCGAGAGCGCCTTCGAGCGCCGCGCGATGCTGACCATGGATGAAGTGGAGGGTTCGACCCGGCCGCTGGTCAACCGCGTCATCGACGGGCTGGAGTCGGGCGAGTTCCGCGTCGCCGAGCCGGATGGCCACGGTGGCTGGCAGGTCAACGAATGGCTGAAAAAAGCGGTGCTGCTGTACTTCCGGGTCAATGACATGGCCGTGGTGGAGGCGCGCCCGGCGCCGTTCTGGGACAAGGTGGAGTCGCGCTTTGCCGGTTATGGCGAAGCGGCGTTCCGCAAGGCGGGCGTGCGCGTGGTGCCGGGGGCGATCGCCCGCCGCGGCACGTTCTTCGGCAAGGACGTGGTGCTGATGCCCAGCTTCACCAACATCGGGGCGCACGTGGGCGAGGGCACCATGGTGGACACCTGGGCCACGGTCGGCTCGTGCGCGCAGATCGGCAAGCATTGCCACCTGTCCGGCGGCGCCGGCATCGGCGGCGTGCTGGAACCGCTGCAGGCCAGCCCGACCATCATCGAGGACCACTGCTTCATCGGTGCCCGTTCGGAAGTGGTCGAAGGCGTGGTGGTCGGCCACCACAGCGTGATCGGCATGGGCGTGTTCCTCAGCCAGAGCACCCGCATCTACAACCGCGCCACCGGCGAAGTCAGCTACGGCTATGTGCCGCCGTACAGCGTGGTGGTATCCGGCTCGCTGCCATCCAAGGACGGCTCGCACTCGCTGTATTGCGCGGTGATCGTCAAGCAGGTCGATGCGCGTACCCGCAGCAAGACCAGCGTGAATGATCTGTTGCGCGGGTTGGCGGACTGATCAAGCGGCTGGCGGGGCCGTTTCCTTCTCCCGCATGCGGGAGAAGGTGCCCCGAAGAGGCGGCCTGACGCCGCCCCTCACCCCCAGCCCCCACTTCGTGCCCCGGCCCCCGCGCCGACGCGAGGGCGCTCTGCCAGTCGCGAACCTCTGGTTCGCAAGCGCCCCGGGTTCGCCCCGCAAGCGGGAGAGGGGCTTTGTCATGCGAGCTTTGGATTCCAGAATGACCACGATCTACGGACTCAAGAACTGCGACACCTGCAAGAAGGCCACCAGGTGGCTGGACCGCTTCAACGTCGCCTACACCTTCGTCGATTACCGCGACAGCAAACCCACGCCGGAAACCCTGAGCGAGTGGGCGGCCAAGGCGGGCGGCTTCGAGGCGATGATTAACAAGTCCTCCACCACCTGGCGGCAGTTGCCGGAGAACCGCAAGGCCGCCGCCTCCGCTGCCGAATGGAAGCTGTTGCTGCGCGAGTATCCGCAGCTGATCAAGCGGCCGCTGGTGATCACCGACGATGGCGTGCTGAGCCAGGGGTTCAGCGACAACGGTTTCAAGCAGCGGTTCGGAGTCGGTGCATGAACGATGTGCTGGCGCTGACCTGTGCGCTGATCGCCCGGCCCTCGGTCACCCCAGACGATGCCGGGTGCCAGCCGCTGCTGGCCGGGCGCCTGCACGCGGCCGGCTTCGCCTGTGAGCACCTGCGCCTGGGCGAGGTCGACAATCTGTGGGCCACCCATGGCAGCGGCTCGCCGGTGCTGGTGCTGCTCGGCCATACCGATGTGGTGCCGAGCGGCCCGCGCGAAGCCTGGAGCAGCGATCCGTTCGTGCCCGAGGTGCGCGATGGCGTGTTGTATGGCCGCGGCGCGGCCGACATGAAGGGCAGCGTGGCGGCGTTCGTGGTGGCCGCCGAACAGTTCGTCGCCGCCCACCCGGACCATCCCGGCACGCTGGCGGTGCTGCTGACCAGCGATGAGGAAGGCGATGCCCTGGACGGCGTGCGCCACGTGGCCCGACTGTTGCGCGAACGCGGGCAGCCGATCGACTGGTGCATCACCGGCGAGCCGTCGTCCACCGCGACGCTGGGCGACCTGCTGCGCGTCGGCCGTCGCGGCAGCCTGTCGGCCAGGCTGCGGATCAAGGGCGTGCAGGGGCACGTGGCCTATCCGGACAAGGCCCGCAATCCGATCCACCTGGCCGCACCGGCGCTGGCCGAACTGGCCGCGCGGTACTGGGATGACGGCTACGAAAGCTTTCCGCCGACCAGCCTGCAGATCTCCAACATCAACGGCGGCACCGGCGCCAACAACGTGATTCCCGGCGAGCTGCAGGTGATGTTCAACCTGCGCTACAACCCGCACTGGAGCGCGCAGCGGCTGGAGGCGGAGATCGTCGCGCTGCTGGATCGCCACGGGCTGGACTACGAGTTGCACTGGCATCGCAGCGGGGAGCCGTTCTACACCCCCGAGGGGCGGCTGCGCAGCGTGGCGCGCCAGGTGCTGGGCGAGTTTGCCGGTCATCCGCCGGAGGAAAGCACCGGCGGCGGCACCTCCGATGCGCGCTTCATCGCCCCGCTCGGTGCCCAGTGCATCGAGGTGGGCCCGGTGAATGCCAGCATCCACCAGGTGGACGAGAACGTGCGGGTAGCCGATCTGGAGGCGTTGCCCGAGCTGTACCGGCGCCTGGTCGAGCGATTGCTGGCCTGAGGTCCGGTCGATGCCCGGGCTCGTGGGCATCGGCGATCGGCGGCGCGGCCTGCGCAACGCGGGCGCGGCAGACCCGGGCAGCGGCTGACCGTTGCCACTGCAACCGTTGCGCGTGGCCGGCAGGCGGGGTAGTTTCGGAGCCATGTCGTTGTTCCTCGCCCCCGCTGCCGGCAATAGCAACCGCAATAATCTGCGCGCGAACAATCGTGCGCGACGACTGCGGGGCTGCGACCAGGCGAAGTAACAGGCAAACAACGCCGGAATCCAGAAAACCCGCATCCACCGATGCGGGTTTTTGTTTTCTGGCGGTACCACCGCCGGTCCCGACTGGCCGCGGCTATCCCCGCTTGCCGTGTTCCTCCCTACCCACCAGGAGCTTCCCCATGTGTTCCATCTTCGGCATTTTCGGTCTGCAACCGGGCGATGATCTGCCGGCGCTGCGCCGGCAGGCGCTTGAACAGTCGCAGCGCCAGCGCCATCGCGGTCCGGACTGGAGCGGGGTGTATGTCGACGCGGGCGCCATCCTGGTGCACGAGCGCCTGGCCATCGTCGATCCGGCCGGCGGTTCGCAGCCGTTGCTGTCCGCCGATGGCCAGCTGGCGCTGGCGGTCAACGGTGAGATCTACAACCACGCCGCACTGAAGCAGGAGCTGGCCCGGCCCTACGCCTTCCAGACCGGTTCGGACTGCGAGGTGATCAACGCGCTGTACCGCGAGGACGGACCGGCGTCGTTCCTCAACCGGCTCAACGGCATTTTCGCCTTCGCGTTGTGGGACAGGGCCCAGGGCCGGGTGATCATCGCGCGCGATCCGATCGGGGTGGTGCCGTTGTACTGGGGCCATGACAAGCAGGGGCGGCTGTGCGTGGCCTCGGAAATGAAATCACTGGCCGACACCTGCGCCGACGTGGCGCAGTTTCCGCCCGGGCACTGGTATGACAGCAGCACCGATACGCTGGCGAAATACTACGAGCGGCCGTGGCGTGACTACGACGCGGTGCAGGGCGTGGAGGTCGCGCGTGATGAGCTGCGCCAGGCCTTCGAGGCCGCGGTGCACCGCCAGCTGATGACCGACGTGCCCTACGGCGTGCTGCTGTCCGGCGGGCTGGATTCCTCACTGGTCGCGGCCGTGGCCGCGCGCTATGCGCGCAACCGCATCGAGGACGGCGACCGGAGCGAAGCGTGGTGGCCGCGCCTGCACAGCTTCGCCATCGGCCTGAAGGGCTCGCCCGACCTGGCCGCGGCCGAAGTGGCGGCCAGGGCGCTGGGTACGGTGCACCACGGCTTCGAGTACACCTTCGAAGAGGGGCTGGACGCGCTGCCGGAAGTGATCCGCCACATCGAGACCTACGACGTCACCACCGTCCGCGCCTCCACGCCGATGTTCCTGCTGGCGCGGCGGATCAAGGCGATGGGAGTGAAGATGGTGCTGTCCGGCGAAGGCAGCGACGAGATCTTCGGCGGCTACCTGTATTTCCACAAGGCACCGAACGCGCGCGAGTTCCATGAGGAGCTGGTACGCAAGCTCGACGCCCTCAACAACTACGACTGCCTGCGCGCCAACAAGTCGATGATGGCCTGGGGTGTGGAGCCGCGGGTGCCGTTCCTGGACCGGGAGTTCCTCGACGTGGCGATGCGCATGGATGCCACGCACAAGATGATCGACAAGGGGGCCGGGCGTATCGAGAAGGCGGTGCTGCGCGATGCGTTCGAGGGCTATCTGCCGCACGAGATCCTGTGGCGGCAGAAGGAGCAGTTCTCCGACGGCGTGGGCTATGGCTGGATCGACGGACTCAAGGCGCAGGCCGAGGCCCAGGTCAGCGACCGCGAGCTGGCCGCGGCCGACAAGCGTTTTCCGGTCAACCCGCCGCAGACCAAGGAGGCGTACTACTACCGTCACCTGTTCGAACAGTGCTATCCGACCCCGGCGGCGGCCGAGACCGTGCCGGGCGGCAAGTCGATCGCCTGTTCCTCGCCGGCGGCCATCGCCTGGGATGCGAGCTTCGCAAGCATGGCCGATCCGTCCGGACGCGCCGTGGCGGGGGTGCACGAGCAGGCGCTGGCGCTGTGACCGGTCGCGTGCGCGGCCGCGGGTGCAGGGAACGCGTCGGCGTACAGGCAGGGCGGGTTGCCCTGCGTGAGCGCGGCTCCAGCACCGGTCGCAAGGAGCCGCGGCCAGGGCGGGAACAGCGCTCAGTGGGCTGAAAACCGCAGCGTGTGTTCGGCCTTGCCGGGCAGGAACGGGCTGGGCTTTCCTTCCACCCAGTCCTGGTGGCCGGCGCCCCAGAACGGTGACAGCGGGTGCCCGCTCTGGCCACCCGGCATATGCACGATGCCGTCCTGCTCGTGCCCGGGCGAAACCACCATGCGCTGCGAGGCGCCGAAGGCGGGGCCCTGCACCCGCGGCATGTTGCCATCGCCGGGCAGGGCTTCGCGCGGCATGCACAGCCAGCGCTTGAACAGCTCCGGCAGGGCGCGCGTGACCGGATGACAGATGGCGGCGGTGTTGCGCTCGCCCCAGGTGCGCGCGGAAAGCTCCGGACCCTGGGCCTCCAGGTCGGCTTCCAGTTGGCGGGCGCTGGCGGCCAGCAGATCGTCCCAGCTGGCAAAGGGAGGCGGCAACAGGTGCGCCGGGCGTTCGCTGAGCAGCGGCCAGACGATGCTTTCCAGCTGGGCCAGCCTGGGCGCCAGGTACTGCGCGCCCAGCGTGCTGCGGGCCGGCGCCAGCAGCCCGGCTTCAAGAGTGTCCAGGGTGATGCCGCGGAAGCCGCGGGCCAGCCGGTAGCTCACCGAGGTTGTCGAAGCGTGGCCGTCCCAGTGCCGGCTGGCGGCCTCCAGCCGTTGCAGCGCGGGATCCGCGCTGTGCTCGACGGTCTGCCGCAGCAGTGTCCACCAGCGTTCCAGCAGCAGGGCGCGGTCGTCGAGCTGGATGGCCAGCAGGTCGGCCTCGCTGAAGCGTTCTTTGGCGAACAGCGCATCGCGGATCTGGCGCCCGCGCGCGCCGAGGTCGTAGCCGCCATCGCCGACGGTGGCGAGCGCGTCGCCATCGAGCACGCGGCCGTTGGCGGTCCATAGCCGGTGCTGTGGCGGATCGATCAGGCTGGGCGCGTGATCGGTGCGCAGGCCCCAGGCGTGGCAGGGCTCGTTGAAACCGGACACCGCGCTGCCCGCGCGGCGATGCGGGGACTCGGCACCAGGTGCCGGATGTTCCGCGGCGTTGGCGATGCCGCCGGAATGGCAGCTGCCGCGGCGATCCGGCCGCGCGCCGATGATGCGCCAGGCGATCCGGCCACGCTGGTCGGCAACCACCAGGTTCTGGGCGGGAATGCCGGAACGGTCGGCCACGGCCAGCGCCGCTTCCAGATCGGCCGCCTTGCCCATATCGGCGAAATCCAGCCGCACCGCGCCCGGCAGCTGCGCCGCCCAGCGCAAGGCGAGCAGGCTGCCATCGGCGTTTTCATGCAGGATCGGCCCCCACCCGTTCTCGCGGATGGTGAAGGTGACCGGCGCCGCGCCGGCGACGTGGATGGTTTCGGTGGACACGCGCAGATCCGCCGTCTGTCCGGCAGCCGGGGCCGCAACCTGGGCGAAATCGGCGGTGTCGATATAGCTGTTGGTGAAGCCCCAGGCGACGTGGCCGTTACTGCCGACGATCACCGCCGGCAGGCCGGGGAGGGTGAAGCCACTGACATCGACCTGGCCCTGCGGCGCGGTCGGGTCGCGGTAGCGCAGGCGCGCGCGGAACCAGATGCCGGGGGCGCGCAGGCCCAGGTGCATGTCGTCGGCGACGATGGCGCGACCGTCGGCGGTGAGCGCGCCGGACACGGCGAAATTGTTGCTGCCGGGAAAAGAGTCGGCCGCCAGCGGCGACCCGCCGCTGCCGGGCTCCCGGGCACCGGAGATGCCCGCAACATCCGGCCCGGTGAGCAGCGTGCGCAGGTCCAGCGCCTGCGCATCCGGCAGCGGCGCATTGCCACGCGGCGGGCCGAACAGCGGCGCATCCCATTCGCTGCCGTCGTGGCTGAGCAGGGCATACAGTGCTGGCGGCACCACCTCGCAGATGCGCGCCATCGCCAGTTCGTTGCGGTTGTCGGCATCCTGCAGATCGGCATACATGGCCAGCCCGGTCAGCACCGAGTCGTCCAGGTCCCACGGCCGCGGCTTCTGTCGCAGCAGCAGATAGGGCCAGGGCCGCACGCTCAGCGCAGCCAGCCCGGCGTTGACGCCATCGCGATAGGCTTCCAGCACGTGGCGTTTTTCGCCCAGCGCCAGGTCGAGGTGCTCGCGGGTGCGGGCCCGCAGGCGGTGGACCCGCATGCGCTGGTCCATCGGCACGGCAGCCGCGCCAAACAGCTCGGCCAGCTCGCCGGCGGCCGAGCGCCGCATCAGGTCCATTTCGAAGAAGCGTTCCTGCGCGTGGACGTAGCCCAGCGCCCGCGCCATATCGGCTTCGTTGCCGGCCTGCACGGTGACCACGCCGCGGGCGTCGCGCTGCACACTCACCGCAGCGCCCAGTCCGGGCAGGACGCTTGCGCCATCCAGTTGCGGCAGGCTGCCGCGCACCAGCAGCCAGATACCGGCAACGGCCAGGATCAGCAGCCCCTGCAACACCCACAGCGAACGCAGCAACCAACGCGGCATGAGCTTCTCCCCGAAGCGGTATCGCAGCGATTGTAATCAGCCTGGCGGCGGCACGGGCCGCAAGCGCGACTGCAACTGATTCCGATTAGAACGCGGCCCTGCCGGATCGGGCACCATGCACGCATCGGATTCACAAGGAGCCATCCCCCATGCAAGGCCATCCCGACGTCATCGAATGCCTGAAAGAACTGTTGCGCGGCGAGCTGGCGGCCCGCGACCAGTATTTCGTCCATTCCCGCCGCTACGAGGATCAGGGGCTGATGGCCCTGTACGAGCGCATCAGCCATGAAATGGAGGAAGAGACGCAGCATGCCGACGCCCTGCTGCGGCGCATCCTGTTCCTCGGTGGCAATCCGGACATGCGCCCGCACGGCTTCGAGCCGGGGATCACGGTGATGGAGATGCTGGAGAAGGACCTGCAGACCGAATATGCGGTGCGCGCCAATCTGGCCGCGGGTATGAAACTGTGCGAGCAGCATCAGGACTATGTCAGCCGCGACATCCTGCTGGCGCAGTTGAAGGACACCGAGGAGGACCACACCTGGTGGCTGGAACAGCAGTTGGGCCTGATCAAGCGCATCGGCCTGGCGCTGTACCAGACCAGCAAGATCGCCGGTGGCGGCGCTCCGGCGCATTGAGTCAGCGGGAAGGATGCGCGGTGTTGCCGCCGCGCATCGGCTGACGCGGTGGCTCAGCCGGGGTTTTCGAGGGTGAACAGGTCGGCGTGGTCGTCGTAGGCGAAGTATTCGGCGTAACGGGCCCAGCTGGTCACCGCCTTGAGCGTATCGGCGGCATGTTCTGCGGACATGTAGTCTTCGAGTTCGTCGCGGAAGCGCCGGGCTGGGGCGCGATGCGTCGGCCGCTCGTCAAGCACGCAGCGGATATGCGCGACCAGCGGCACATAGCTGGACAGATGCTGGGCGAACAGGCGTTTGCGCGCGTCGATATCGCCCACGGCAAAGTGGGTGCCCGCGGTGGTCAGGCGGATGTCGCCGCCTTCGATCTCGGCAAAGCGCAGCAGTTGCAATGCTTCGGCAATCGGGAACAGCTGGTTGATCTCCAGTTGCAGGCCTGCGGCCAGCACCGGCAGATCCGCGTCGCCGCGATAGGGTTCGGCGGCGATGGTTTCGATCAGGCCCGCCATCCGGTTTATCGACACGCGCGGCAGTTCCATGGCGATGCCGGTGCCCGCGAAGGCGCCCTCGTGCGGCGGTGTCCGGCCAGGCGCGGTCATGCGTGCGTAGATATCCTCGACCAGTGCCCGGAACGCCGGATCCAGGCGGTCGCGTGGCTGCGGCAGCGTGATCGGCAGCTCGCCGATCACCCGGCCGGGGTTGGAACCGAAGATGATGATGCGGTCGCACATCAGCACCGCTTCCTCGATGTTGTGGGTCACCATCAGGATCGACTCGATCGGCATGCGGCCTTCGGACCACAGGTCGAGCAGGTCGGTGCGCAGGGTTTCGGCGGTGAGTACATCCAGTGCGGAGAAGGGTTCATCCATCAGCAGCACCTCGGGGCGCACGACCAGCGCTCGGGCCAGTCCGACGCGCTGGCGCATGCCGCCGGACAGTTCCTTGGGGTAGGCGCTCTCGTAGCCATCCAGCCCGATCAGGTCGATCGCGGCCAAGGCCTGCTTGCGGCGCTCGTCCGGGGCGATGCCCTTCGCCTCCAGCCCGACTTCGACATTGCCCTGCACCGTAAGCCACGGAAACAGGGCGAAGCTCTGGAACACCATCGCGATGCCGTCGGGCGAGCCCTGCACGGGCACGCCGCGGAAGTCGATGCTGCCTGCGCTGGGCCGGATCAGTCCGGCGATGGCCCGCAGCAGCGTCGATTTGCCGCAGCCCGAGCGGCCCAGCAGGCCGACGATTTCATTGGCCTGCAAGCTCAGGTTGACGTTGTCGAGCACCAGCAGCGGCGCCGAGCCGGTTTTCTCATAGCTCTTGCGCACGCCGCGGACGGAGACCAGCGGGGCTGCAGCGGCAATGGTGGATGCGTTCATGGTCGGTGTTCCGGGGTCAGTCCAGGCGCATGCGGCGTTCGGCGAAGACGTAAAGCGGACGCCAGAGGACGCGGTTGAATACGGTGACGATGAGCGCCATGACCGCCACGCCCAGTACCACACGATGGAAATCGCCGGCGACCGTCGCCTTGGCGATATACGCACCCAGGCCATAGGCCTCGATGCGGGTGTTTCCCCATTGCGCCACTTCGGCAACGATGCTGGCATTCCAGGAGCCGCCCGAGGCGGTCAGCGCGCCGGTGATGTAGTAGGGGAAGATCCCCGGCAGGATCACCCGGCGCCACCAGGTCCAGGAGCGCAGCCGGTATACCGCGGCGGCCTCGCGCAGATCGGTTGGAAACGCGCTGGCGCCCGCGATGACATTGAACAGGATGTACCACTGGGTGCCGAGGATCATCAGCGGCGACAGCCAGAGGTTCGGGTTGGCCCGCGTCGCCACGATCGCGACGACCGCCACCGGGAACAGCACGTTGGCGGGGAACGCCGCCAGAAACTGCGCCAGCGGTTGAACCCTCTGCGCCACACCCGGGCGCAGGCCGATCCACACCCCGATCGGCACCCAGATGGCGCTGGCCGCGGCAATCAGCACCACCACCCGCAGCAGCGTGGCCAGGCCGCCACCGAAAGCGGCGTAAAGGTCGGCCAGGGCCAGGGTCTGGCGCGCATAGTCGAACGTGATCCAGGCGCCCCATGCGGCGATCGCCAGTACCGATGCCAGCCACAGGTGGTCGATCCACCGGGCGCGCGGCGCGTCGGCCATCGGTCGCGGCGCGCGCCGACCGAGCCGGACCAGCATCAAGCGCTGCCAGATCCACAGCAGCGGCACCAGCGTCCGCTTCATCAGGCGGGTGCGGCGGACCAGTCCGTACACCCACGAGCGCGGCTGATCCTGGGCAGCGGTCTGCTCGAAACGGAACTTGTCGGCCCAGGCCACGATGGGCCGGAACAGCAACTGGTCATACAGGACGATGACCAGCGCCATCGTCGCTACCGCCCAGCCGACGGCGGCAAAGTCCCTGCGGGTGATCGCCAGCGCCAGATAGGAGCCGATGCCGGGCAGTTCGACGGTCATGCTGCCGACAGTGATGGCTTCGGAGGCGACGACGAAGAACCAGCCGGCCGACATCGACATCATCATGTTCCAGACCAGTCCGGGGGTCGCAAACGGCGCTTCCAGCCGCCAGAAGCGCTGCCATGCGGAAAAGCCGAATCCCCGGCTGACTTCGTCCAGGTCGGCCGGCACGGTGCGCAGCGACTGGTAGAACGAGAACGCCATGTTCCAGGCCTGGCTGGTGAAGATCGCGAAGATCGACGCGCATTCGGCGCCGAGCTGGCGGCCCGGAAACAGCCCCATGAAGAATGTCACCGTGAACGCGAGAAACCCCAGCACCGGCACCGACTGCAGGATATCCAGCGCCGGCACGATCACCAGTTCGGCCCGCCGGCTCTTGGCGGCCAGCGTGGCCACCACGAAGGTGAAGAACAGCGAGGCCAGCATCGCGATCAACATGCGCAGGGTCGTGCGCAGCGCATATTCCGGCAGGCGCGCGGTATCCAGGGATACCGGATGGCTGGAAAGCATGGCCAGCGATCCCTGCATTTGGGCCGCGCCGTGGGCCATCAGCACGGCGGTGGCGAGCAGCAGACCGACGGCGGCCAGATCATAGGCATTGGGCCGGATCCGGGTCCGGGCCAAGGCGGCGGCCAGGTGGTGCTGGGTGCGGTCACGCGGCAGAAGAAACATGGCGGCCCTCGATACGGCGTTGGAAGATGCGCCGTCCTTGACGGCACCTGTTTCTGTTTGCCTGCCACATCGCCGCGCAGGGGGCGCACGCCATGGGTGCCGGCACTGTACCGCTTCATGCCCGGGCATTTGCGGCGGCCGGCGGTGGTGCAGTGCCCAGACCGGAGCACATTGCCGCCGGGACCGGGATCCGGCATTTGCGCCGTTCCGGCGACAGGGAGATCAGGCGGTCTCCCCTCACGGACGCTTTGACCCTGGTTCCGGTGCGTCTGATGGGGATGGCGGTGCTGCTGGCAGCCGGGTTACCTGGGAAAATCGAAGTTGAGCCCCAGTGTCAGCCACGAGCCGCCTTGCTGTCCGCGCTGGTGGCCGGCCAGAACGTCGAGGGAGGTCGCGTTCGACAAGGCATGGCGCAGGCCGAGCTGGGCGAGGGTGGGGCCGCGATGGACGGCATACATTTCGGCCAGCAACGTCCATGACGGGCCCAGGACCCATTCGGAGCCGATGCCGCCGGTCAGGGCCGCGGGCTGTGCCTCAGGCTTGCTCCAGCCGATATTGAGGTGCAGCACCGCCTTGCGATCGGGGTCCAGGGCGATGCTCAGCGGCAGATTGACCGACCCGTTCGTCCAGCGCCCGGCATTGCCATCCCAGCCCGCATTGACAGACAGGCCAAGCCCCCAGGGCTGCGTATCGAAATCGCGGAACAGGTGCTTGGCCGCCAGACTCCACAGGTTGCCGGTGCCGGCCTGCGTGTAGTGGCTGTAGCCGAGTCCGAACTCGATGCCGGCGGCATTGCAGGCGGGTACCGAGGTCAGCTCCTGCCCGGGCGAATGCGCGCGGATCCACGACTCGACCTGGCAGTGGCCATGCGCGGTGATGCTGGCATCGTCGACCAACAGACTCGCGCCGGCATGGGCCTGGAACACGCCCAGCGAAAACAGGCCCGCTCCCAGCAGCGCTGAGGAACGGCGGGTCGAGTGCTGCAACGACATTGCATCCCCTCCGGACGAAACGGACCTGCCCAAGGCCTCCCCGCGGGGGCTTGCACCCATCTTATTGGCGGGGACGAGGTGGAGCGGTGAATACCGGCTCCGTCAGGCAGGGAGGCCCATGCCCGGCGACTCCCTGCTGCTGTGGGTCAGGGCCTGCCGTTGCGCTGCAGGCGATACACCGCGGTGGCCAGGGCGCTCACGCCTTCGGCGCGGAAGCCCGGCTGCTGCTCGAGGATGTCGCGGCGTTCCAGCAGATGCGCCTGCCACGGTGCGGCGAACAGGCGCTCGACCTCCGGTTGTCCGACCGAGAACGGCGGACCCTGCTTTTCCTCCTGCGGATATTCCAGGGTGATCAGCACGCCGCGGCAGCCGTCGGGCAGGCGCGCGTACAACGTATCGCGATAGTGCTGGCGCAGCTCCGGTGGCAGGGCGATCAGCGCGGCGCGGTCGTAGACGCCGGCAATGTCGGCCAGCAGGTTGTCGTCCAGGGCGAAGGCATCGCCGCAGATGATCTCGATCGGACCGGCGCAGTAGTGTTCGCCGAACGGGCTCTGGTGACGCTGCGGGGTGATGCCAGCCTCGGCGAAGAACTGCTCCACGGCCAGTGGCGACAGTTCGACGCCGAGCACACGATGTCCCTGTGAGGCCAGCCAGTGCATGTCCAGGGTCTTGCCGCACAGCGGTACCAGCACACGGCTGCCGGTGGGCAGCTCCAGCGTGGACCAGTGTTTCTGCAGCAGCGGCATCACTTCATTGCGATGGAAGCCGATCTGGCCGTTGTGCCAGCGCTCCAGCCAGAAATCCGGTTGCATGTTTTGCCCCTTGCTCTTTGTCCAGCGTGGATTGTCGGAGATCGGGCTGCTGCTGGCGATCCGTGGGCAGCTACAAGCGGAAAGGCCGGGGCAGTGCCCCGGCCTTTCCTGTCAGTGCCATGGTGGATCAGACCTGAACATCCAGCCCTTCCACCTTCTGCCACCCGCGCGGCAACAGATGCCCGCGCGAAGCCCGCGTCCCGACATAGGTGTCCAGATCCTTGAACGACAGGTTCATGGTGCGCTGGCCACTGCGTACCAGCAGCGTATTGCCCGGGGATACCGCCACCACCGCGACCACGCGCTCGGTGGCGAGCTTGGCCTTGGGGATATCGATGATCTTGTTGCCCTTGCCCTTGTCCAGCTCGGGCAGGTCGGTGGCCGCAATCGCCAGCAGGTTGCCGGCACTGGTGACGGCGACAATGCGGTCCGTTTCCGGGTTGGCCACCACCGCCGGCTGCAGCACGCGCGAGCCGGGGGTGAGGTTGAGCATGGCCTTGCCGGCCTTGTTGCGGCCGGTCAGGTTCTCGAAGCGGGTGACAAAGCCATAGCCGTGCGAGGACGCCAGCACGAAGCGGGTGGTGTTCTCGCCGCTGGCCAGCACCTGGAACGACGCACCCGCGGCCGGGGAGAAGCGCCCCGTCAACGGTTCACCATTGCCGCGCGCCGAGGGCAGGGTATGCACCAGCGTGGAATAGGCGCGGCCTTCGGAATCGATGAAGGCCACCTGCTGCGTGCTGCGGCTGCGCACCGCGCCGAGCAGGCTGTCGCCATCGCGATAGGACAACCCGGCAGCGTCCACGTCGTGGCCCTTGGCCGCACGGATCCAGCCCTTTTCCGACAGCACCACGGTCATCGGCTCGCTCGGCACCAGTTCGGTTTCGTCGATGGCCTGGGCGGCGCCGCGCTGGACCAGGGGCGAGCGGCGGGCGTCGCCGAACTTGGCGGCATCGGCCAGCAGTTCTTCCTTGACCAGCCTCTTCAGTTTGGTCTTGCTTTCCAGCAGCGCCATCAGCTGTTCGCGCTCGAGGGCCAGCGCATCCTGCTCGCCACGTATTTTCATTTCCTCCAGCCGCGCCAGCTGCTTCAGCCGGGTGTCGAGGATGTAGTCGGCCTGCTCCCCGCTCAGCGCGAAGCGGGCGATCAACGCGGCCCGCGGCTCGTCCTCGGTGCGGATGATATGGATCACTTCATCCAGGTTGAGGAACGCCACCAGCAAACCGTCCAGCAGGTGCAGGCGACGCTCGACCTTCTGCAGGCGGTGGTTGAGGCGGCGGGTCACGGTGGCGTAGCGGAAGTGCAGCCACTCGGACAGCAGCATCTTCAGGTTCTTGACCTGCGGACGCCCGTCCAGCCCGATCACATTGAGGTTGACGCGGTAGCTGCGCTCCAGGTCGGTGGTGGCGAACAGGTGGCCCATCAGCTGTTCGGCATCGACGCGGTTGGAACGCGGAATCAGCACCACCCGCACCGGGGTGGCGTGATCGGATTCGTCGCGGATGTCTTCCAGCCAGGGCAGCTTCTTGGCCCGCATCTGCGCGGCGATCTGCTCGATCACCTTGGCCGGCGAAACCTGGTGCGGCAGGGCGTTGACGACGATGTTGTTGCCGTCCTTGTGGAACGTGGCGCGGGCGCGGACGCTGCCGAGGCCGGTTTCATACATGGCCCGCAGGTCCGCTGCCGGGGTGATGATCTCGGCGGTGGTGGGGTAGTCGGGGCCGCGCACGTGTTCGCACAGGTCGGCCACGCTGGCGTCGGGATCGTCGATCAGGCGGATCACCGCAGTGACGATCTCGTTGAGGTTGTGCGGCGGTACGTCGGTGGCCATGCCCACGGCGATGCCGGTGGTGCCGTTGAGCAGCAGGTGCGGCAGCCGCGCCGGCATCCAGGTCGGCTCTTCCAGGGTGCCGTCGAAATTCGGGGTCCAGTCGGCGGTGCCCTGACCCAGTTCGCCGAGCAGCACTTCGGCGATCGGGGTCAGCTTGGATTCGGTGTAGCGCATCGCGGCGAATGACTTCGGATCGTCGGGCGAGCCGAAGTTGCCCTGGCCCTCGATCAGCGGATAGCGATAGGAAAACGGCTGCGCCATCAGCACCAGGGCCTCGTAGCACGCGCTGTCGCCATGCGGATGGTATTTGCCGATCACATCGCCGACGGTGCGCGCCGACTTCTTGGGCTTGGCCGCGGCATTGAGACCGAGCTCACTCATCGCATAGATGATGCGGCGCTGCACCGGCTTGAGCCCGTCGCCGATGAACGGCAGGGCGCGGTCCAGCACCACGTACATGGAGTAGTCGAGATAGGCGCGTTCGGCGTACTCGCGCAGCGGTTGCTGTTCAAAGCCGTGGAACACGGGGCGTGCAAGATCGGTCATGCGTGGGTGCTACCTGTAAAGGGGAAGCGGCGATGTGGCCGTCGGCTTCTTAGTCGTTCGATTATCCGGATGCAGCCGGGGATGCCAAGCCGCGCGATGGATTGAATGCCCGCCCGGAAAGGGCCTCAGCGTAGCCGGGTGCGGTCCCGCCTGCTGCGACCCGGCCCCTTCCCGGGCCGGAGTTTTCCCACGGAGCGCACATTCCGGGGAGCAGAATGCCCAGCCATGACCTGTGCGACTTCCCCGGCTGATGGTGCGCGGCGGTGGCGTCCGCTGCTGGGGCTTGCGGTGCTGGCGCTGGCGGCCTGCGCCAGCAGCGGCGGGTTGCAGCCGCATGTCCGCATGTTCGCTGCCGACCGGCTGCAGGCCGGGCAGACTCTGGGCAATGCCGGGCTGAGCCGGCCCGGGTGGCCGGCCAGCGATTGGTGGCGCGCGCTGGGGGACCCGGCGCTGGATGTGCTGATCGCCGAAGGGTTGCAGCACAATCCCGGGCTGGAGGCCGCCGATGCGCGGCTGCGCCAGGCCCGGGCGCAGATTGGTGCGGCACGGGCCGAGCGCCTGCCGGGGCTGTCCGCGTCGGCCGGCTACAACCAGGTGCGCCTGCCGGCGTCAATGGTCGGCGAGGAGTTCGGTGGCCATTTCAGCGGCAGCCTCGATGCCTACCTCCATTTCAGTTACGGCGTGGACCTGTGGGGCGGCAAGCGTGCCGCCTGGGAAGCGGCGGTGGACAGCGGCCATGCCGCCGAGGTGGATGCCCGGGCCGCGCGTCTGGATCTGTCCGCGGCGATCGTCAGCGCCTACGCCCAGCTCGGCTACGCCTGGCAGCTGCAGGATGTGGCCGGCGAAGAATTGGCGCGGGCGCAGAAGACGCTGGACCTGACCCGGCAGCGGCGCCGGGCCGGGATCGACAGTGACCTGCAGGTGCGCCAGGCCGAGGCCCGCATCCCGGCTGCGCAACAGCAGCGGCAGGCGGCACGGCAGCAGATCGATGAGGCCCGTACCGCGCTTGCCGCGCTGCTCGGCCAGGGGCCGGATCGCGGCCTGCTGGTCGCGCGCCCGCGGGTACTGAGCCCGCTCGCCCTGCAGCTGCCCGGGGTGCTACCCAGCGATCTGCTGGGCCGGCGCCCGGATATCGTCGCCGCCCGGTGGCGGGTGGAAGCGGCCGCGCGGCAGATCCATGTGGCCAAGGCGCGGTTCTATCCCAGCCTCAACCTGACCGCCCTGGGTGGGGTGGTCTCCAGCGAAATCACCCGGCTGCTCAACAGCGGCTCGACCTTCGCCTTGCTCGGCCCGGCGCTGAGCCTGCCGATCTTCGACGGGGGCCGCCTGCGCGCCAACCTGGACCAGAGCGATGCGCAATACGACCTGGCGGTGGCCGGCTACAACCAGTCGCTGGTCGATGCGCTGCGCGAGGTGGCCGACCAGGTCAGCGCGGTGGGTTCGCTGGGCGCCCAGGCCCAGGCGCAGGCCCGGGCCGTGGCCACCGCCCAGGCCGCCCATGACCTGGCGCAGCTGCGTTACCGCGCCGGCGTCGGCAGCTACCTCGACGTGCTGGAAGTGGAAGCCCAGCTGCTGGAGGCGCGGCAGCGTCAGGTGGCATTGCAGTCGCAGCAGGTGCTGGCATCGGTGCGGCTGAGCCAGGCGTTGGGGGGCGGTTTTCCTGCCGCCCGCAGCGCGGCAACGGCCATTGCGTCCCCGTATCCGAGAGAGCGTCCATGAACCAGACTTCCGTTCCTGCTCCCGGCAAAACCACGCCTTCACGCCGCAGGCTGCTGCTGCGCGGGCTGCTGCTGATCGTGCTGGTGCTGCTGGTGCTGCTGGGGCTGTGGTACCTGCTCGACGGCCGCTGGTTTGAAAACACCGACGATGCGTACGTGCAGGGCAATCAGGTGCAGATCACGCCACTGGTCGCCGGTACGGTGGTGTCGGTCAATGCCGATGACGGCATGCGCGTGGCCCGCGGCCAACTGCTGGTGCAACTGGACCCGGCCGATACCGAGGTGGCCCTGCAGCAGGCCAGCGCCAACCTCGCCGCGGCGGTGCGCCAGGTGCGTGGGCTGTACCGCAGCGTCGAAGGCGCGCAGGCCGAGCTGTCGGCGCGCCAAGTCGCCTTGCAACGCGCCCGCGCCGACTTCGCCCGGCGCAAGGGGCTGGCCGCCAGCGGCGCGATCTCCCATGAGGAGCTGGCCCATGCCCGGGATGAACTGGCCGCCGCCGAGGCGGCCATGGCGGGTTCACGGCAAAGCTACGAGCGCAGCAGCGCACTGGTCGACGACACCGTGATTGCCACCCAGCCGGACGTGCAGGCCGCCGCCGCGCAGCTGCGCCGGGCCTATCTCGATCATGCGCGGGCCGGCATCGTCGCCCCGGTCAGCGGCTATGTCGCCCGCCGTTCGGTGCAGGTCGGCCAGCGCGTGCAACCGGGCACCGCGTTGATGGCGGTGGTGCCGATCGCGCAGATGTGGGTCGAGGCCAATTTCAAGGAAAACCAGTTGCGGCACATGCGCCTGGGCCAGGCCGTGGCGCTGCGCTCGGACCTGTACGGCGGCGATGTGGAGTACAGCGGCCGTATCGTCAGCCTGGGACTGGGCACCGGGTCGGCGTTCTCGCTGCTGCCGGCGCAGAACGCCAGCGGCAACTGGATCAAGATCGTGCAGCGGGTGCCGGTGCGCATTGCCATCGATGCCCGGCAACTGGCCGAGCATCCGTTGCGGATCGGGCTGTCGATGAAGGCCGAGGTGAACCTGCACGACCGCAGCGGCGCGGTGCTGCCGGCCGCAACCGCGCCCGGTCCGCTGTTCGAGACCGACGTCTACAGCAGCCAGTTGCAGCGCGCCGATGAGCTGATCCACCAGGTCATCCAGCGCAACCTGCCTTTGGCGGACAAGGCGGGCTGACGCCGCCATGGCCGCACAGGCTCCCGCTGCACCCGCAGGGCCGGGTGGCCCGGCGGCTCCGGACGCGGCCGCGGGCTTCCGGCCGCCCAATCTGGTGCTGTGCACCGCCGGGCTGGCGCTGGCCTCGTTCATGCAGGTGCTCGACACCGCGATCGCCAACGTGTCGCTGCCGGCCATTGCCGGCAATCTCGGCGCCAGTTCGCAGCAGGCCACCTGGGTCATCACCTCGTTTGCAGTCAGTACCGCGATCGCGTTGCCGCTGACCGGTTACCTCAGCCGCCGCTTCGGCGAAACCCGGTTGTTCGTCATGGCCACGCTGTCGTTCAGTGTGGCCTCGCTGCTGTGCGGCCTGGCCCAGAGCATGGGCATGCTGGTGGTCTCGCGCGCGCTGCAGGGCTTTGTCGCCGGCCCGATGTATCCGATCACCCAGAGCCTGCTGGTGTCGATCTACCCGCGCGCGAAACGCGGGCAGGCGTTGGCGCTGCTGTCGATGATCACGGTGGTCGCGCCGATCATCGGGCCGATCCTGGGCGGCTGGATCACCGACAGCTACAGCTGGGAATGGATTTTCCTGATCAATGTGCCGCTGGGGATATTCGCCGCGCTGGTGGTCGGCAACCAGCTGCACGGGCGCCCGGAGCAGATTGAAAAGCCGAAGATGGACTACGTCGGCCTGATCACCCTGGTCATCGGCGTCGGTGCGCTGCAGCTGGTGCTCGACCTGGGCAACGACGAGGACTGGTTCAACTCATCCACGATCATTGTGCTGGCCTGCACCGCGGTGGTGGCGCTGGCGGTGTTCCTGATCTGGGAGCTGACCGACAGGGATCCGATCGTGGACCTGCGGCTGTTCCGCCATCGCAATTTCCGCGCCGGCACCCTGGCGCTGGTGGTGGCGTACGCCGCGTTCTTCAGCGTGGCGCTGCTGATCCCGTTGTGGCTGCAACGCGATCTGGGCTACACCGCGGTCTGGGCGGGACTGGCGACCGCGCCGATTGGGCTGCTGCCGGTGCTCCTGACCCCGATCGTGGGCAAATACTCCTCGCGCTTCGACATGCGCATGCTCGCCACCGTCGCCTTCGTGTTCCTGTCGCTGACCAGCTTCCTGCGCGCGGACTTCACCTTGCAGGTGGATTTCATCCACGTCGCCGGGGTGCAGCTGATCATGGGCATCGGCGTGGCGCTGTTCTTCATGCCGGTGCTGCAGATCCTGCTGTCGGACCTGGATGGCATCGAGATCGCGGCCGGGTCCGGGCTGGCCACGTTCCTGCGCACCTTGGGCGGCAGCTTCGCGGTCTCGTTGACCACCTGGCTGTGGGCACGCCGCACCGTGGTGCATCACGCACAACTCACCGAACACATCTCCGCCTACACGCCGGGGATGCAGGCCCAGGTAAGCGCGATGGGGCAGGGCGACCTGCCGCGTGGCGCCGCGCTGCTCAGCGGCATGATCGACCAGCAGGCATCGCAGATGGGGTTCAACGACATCTTCTATCTGCTGGGCTGGGTGTTCCTGGCGATCATCGCCTTCCTGTGGCTGGCCAGACCGCCATTCGGCGCCAAGGCATCGCCAGGCGGGCACTGAGCAGTACGGTAATGGCAGCCCCGGCTGCGGTCTGGCGCGGACGCACCTGCGGCAATCGGCGGAAACGAAAAAACCCGCTTTCGCGGGTTTTTTCTGTGAGTCGTGGTGCCCAGGAGAGGACTCGAACCTCCACGAAGTTGCCCCCGCTAGCACCTGAAGCTAGTGCGTCTACCAATTCCGCCACCTGGGCGACTCAGG
>NZ_JAUJUJ010000022.1:0-7882 GCF_030711595.1 Stenotrophomonas sp. YIM B06876 | reverse complement strand
AGAGGACTCGAACCTCCACGAAGTTGCCCCCGCTAGCACCTGAAGCTAGTGCGTCTACCAATTCCGCCACCTGGGCGACTCAGGAGGGGAATTGTGCCGGCCGGAACTGGAAGTGTCAACACGGCGTGAGCTGCTTTTTTGGCGGTGGGTTGCCGGAAAAACAATATCGAACGGCGGAAACGAAAAAACCCGCTTTCGCGGGTTTTCTCTTTAGTTTGAGTCATGGTGCCCAGAAGAGGACTCGAACCTCCACGAAGTTGCCCCCGCTAGCACCTGAAGCTAGTGCGTCTACCACTTCCGCCACCGGGGCGACTCAGGCGGGGAATTGTGCCGGCCGGAACTGGAAGTGTCAACACGGCGTGTGCAGCTTTTTTGGCGGTGGGTTGCCGGAAAAACAATATCGACCGGCGGAAACGAAAAAACCCGCTGTCGCGGGTTTTCTCTGTAGTTTGAGTCATGGTGCCCAGGAGAGGACTCGAACCTCCACGAAGTTGCCCCCGCTAGCTCCTGAAGCTAGTGCGTCTACCAATTCCGCCACCTGGGCGACTCAGGGGCGGAATTGTGCCGATGCAATCGGAAAGGGTCAATCTTTTTTTTGCAGACAGCGCTGCAGCACGGCGATGGGCGGGTTGCCGCCGGTTTCACCACGTCACGCCACAGGGCGTTACCATGGCCGGCAATGACAAAGAAAAAAACCACCGAGGCTGGTTCAAAAGCCCGCAAGTCCTCCGCCGGCCCCGCGCCGACGAAGGCCACGGGTGCGCCCCGACCCCCCAAGAACAAGAAAAAGCCGCTGCCGGGCTGGATGCCGGAAAGCCCGGCCAAGGGCAAAGGCCATGCCACGCGGGCGGGAAAACGCGGCGCCGGCGCCGACAAGCCCACCGCGCCTCGTGGACGTGCGCCATTTGCCGGTGCCCCGGGACAGGGGTTTTCCGATCCGCACGCCTCGCGCGAAGCCGAGCGCTATGAGCAGCCTATCGCCAGCCGCGAGGCGATCCTGCAACTGCTGGAGCGCTGCGGTGGACCGCAGAACGCCGAGGAACTCGGCCGGCATCTGGGATTGACCGAGCCTGATCGGGCCGAGGCGCTGGGCAAACGCCTGGGCGCGATGGTGCGCGATGGCCAGCTGGTGCAGAACCGTCGCGGCGGTTTTGCGCCGGTGCAGCAGCTGAGCCTGATTGCCGGCGTGGTGATCGCCAATCCGGAAGGTTTCGGCTTCCTGCGCCCGGACGAGGGCGGGGACGACCTGTTCCTGCCCCCGTATGAAATGCGCAAGGTCATGCACGGTGACCGCGCACTGGCCAATGTCACCGGCATCGACCGCCGCGGCCGCCGTGAAGGCAGCATCGCGCGCGTGCTGGAGCGCGGCGTCAACCGGTTGATCGGACGCTTTACCGTGGAAATGGGCATCAGCTATCTGGTGCCGGATGACAAGCGGATCCAGCGCAACGTGCAGATTCCGGCCGACGCCACCGGCGATGCCCGCGACGGCCAGCTGGTGGTGTGCGAGCTGACCCAGGCACCGGACACCCGGCGCCCGCCGATCGGTCGCATCATCGCGGTGCTGGGTGACAAGCTGACCCCGTCGCTGGTGGTCGAAGCGGCGATCCACGGCCATGAGTTGCCGCACGAATTCCCGCAGGAAGTGCTGGATGAAGCCGCCGCGGTGCCGCTGGTGGTCGAGGAAAGGATGATCGGTGGGCGCGTCGACCTGCGCGACCTGCCGCTGGTCACCATCGATGGTGCCGACGCCAAGGATTTCGACGACGCGGTGTATTGCGAAAGCAATCGCCAGGGTTTCCGCGTACGCAACCGGCAGGGTTACCGTCTGGTGGTGGCGATCGCCGACGTGTCCAACTATGTGCGGCCGGGTACCCCGCTTGACGACGAGGCGCAGAAGCGGGCCACGTCGGTGTACTTCCCCGGCTTCGTGGTGCCAATGCTGCCGGAGACGCTGTCCAATGGCATCTGCTCGCTGAATCCCAACGTCGACCGCATGTGTTTCGTCTGCGACATGCAGGTGAACAGCGATGGCGAGGTCACCCAGTCCAGGTTCTACGAGGCGGTCATGCGGTCGCATGCGCGGCTGACCTACGACCAGGTGTGGAAGGCGGTGGGCGAGAACGACGCGGAGGCACGCGCGTCGATCGGCCCTCAGCTGGGGCACATCGAGCACCTTTACGGGCTGTACAAGCTGCTGGAAAAGGCACGGGAAAAGCGTGGCGCGATCGAGTTCGAAACCTCCGAGGTGCGCTTCGAACTGGACAATCGCGGCGAGGTCACCCAGGCCGGGATGCTGGTGCGCAACGCCGCGCACAAGCTGATCGAGGAATGCATGATCGCGGCCAATGTGCAGGCCGCCAGGTTCCTGCTGGGAGCGCATGTGCCCGCGCCGTACCGGGTGCACGAGCGGCCGCCGGAATCCAAATATGCGGAGCTGCTCGAATTCCTCAAGGAGTTCAAGTTGAGTCTGCCGCCGTGGGGCAAGGTGCAGCCGGGCGATTACACCAAGCTGCTGAAGAAAGTGCGCGAGCGCCCGGATGCGGCGCTGCTGGAGTCGGTATTGCTGCGCAGCCAGTCGCTGGCGGTGTATTCCCCGGACAACAACGGTCACTTCGGCCTGGCGCTGGAGGCGTACGCGCATTTCACCTCGCCGATCCGCCGGTATCCGGATCTGCTGGTGCACCGGGCGATCAAGCACGCGCTGAGCGGCGCAAATCCGGAAAAGTACCGCTACACCCCGCACGAGATGAGCGCGCTGGCGCTGCAGTGCTCCGAGCGTGCGCGACGTGCCGACGAGGCCGAGCGCGAAGTCGACGAGCGCTATCGCGCCGCGTGGATGGAAAAGCACGTGGGCGGCGAGTTCGAGGGCGTCATCAGTGGCGTCACCAGCTTCGGACTGTTCGTCGAGCTGGTCGACTCCAAGGTCAACGGCCTGGTCCACGTCACCCAGCTGCCGCACGACTATTACAAGTTCGATCCGATCCGCAAGATGCTCAACGGCGAGCGCAACGGCAGCGAGTACCGCCTCGGTGACCGCGTCCATATCCTGGTCCTCAAGGCGAGCATGGAAGAGCGCAAGATCGACTTCCGCCTGGTGGTGGAAAAGGGCGCATTGCCCGGCTTGCCGGCACAGGGCCAGCCAGCCAGGCGCAGGAAACAGAAGTACTGAGTGACCGCGCGGAAGCCGGCCGGCTTCCGCGATCCGGCCCGCAGCGGTGACACCGCTGGCGCGTGTGGCGGGGTCCGTGCAGCGGATCACCGCCTTCGGGCCGGCGCAACAGCTGCGCCCGCGGGCGAATGCCCCTACCATTGCCCCTCTTATTCCCCCGTGTCCCACCCATGAGCAAGCAAAGCCAGTGGATCGTCGGCCTCAACGCCGTCGCTTCCTCGATCGAGAACGATGCCGAGAACGTCCGCGAAGTCCTGATCGAGGCCGGCGGGAAGAATCCGCGTCTGGTCGAAATCGAGGAAAACGCCCTGCGCAAGGGCATCGACGTGCGCAAGGTCAACGCGCAGGCGCTGTCCGGCGTTGCCGGCTCGGTGCGCCACCAGGGGGTGGCTGCGCGTTATGCCGCCGCCAAGCTGCTGGATGAGAACGAACTGCAGGCACTGGTCGATGCGGCCGAGGGCAAGGCGCTGCTGCTGGTGCTCGATGAAGTGCAGGACCCGCACAATCTCGGCGCCTGCCTGCGCAGCGCCGCGGCCGCCGGTGCTACCGCGGTGATCATTCCCAGGGACAAGTCGGCCACGGTCAATGCCACCGTGCGCAAGGTCTCGGCCGGCGCCGCCGACCGCATTCCGGTAGTGGCGGTGACCAACCTCTCGCGCTGTCTGAAAGATCTGCAGAAGCTGGGCGTGTGGATCTACGGGCTGGCCGGTGAGGCGGAAACCTCCCTGTATTCGCTGGACCTGCGCGGCAACATCGCCCTGGTGATGGGCGGCGAGGCCGATGGCATGCGCCGGCTGACCCGCGAAAACTGCGATGGCCTGGTCAAGATTCCGATGCCCGGTGAGATTGAAAGCCTGAACGTCTCGGTGGCCACCGGCGTGAGCCTGTTCGAGGCGGTGCGGCAGCGTCAGGCGCGCTGATCGCCGCAGAGCGGAGGGGGCACGTCAGCACGCGTCCGTGCCCCGTCACGGTGCCGCAGGCGCCGCTTCCCGACGCAAAAAGCCCCGCCTTTGGCGGGGCTTTTCCTGTCAACGGGCTCGAACCGGTCCGGTCACGAGGCGCTGCCGCCCAGCGCCTGGAACAGGGTCACATCATTGAGCAGTTGCCCGCGGCGGATCTGCGCCAGCGACAGTTCAGCGCTGCGCCGGGTCTGCTGGGCATCCAGCCAGATGCGCAGGTCGGTGGCGCCGGCGCGGTACCGCACCGCGTAGAGCCGCTCGACTTCCACCGCGGCATCGAACGAGGCCTGGGCCGAGGCGACCTGCTGTGTGAGCTGCTCGCGGGCCGACAGCGCGTTGTCCACTTCAGCCAGCGCGGTATACAGCGTGGTGCGGAAGCCGGTGGCGGCGATCTGGTAGCTGGTGCCGGCGATGCGCGTATCCAGCTGCATTTCGCGGAAGCGCAGGAAGGGCAGGCTCAGGCCGGCGCCAAGGGTGGCGACTGGATTGCTCAACACCTCCGACAGCGAGCCGCTGCTGCTGCCGACCGAACCGGTCAGGCTCAGCGCCGGGTAATAGCGGGTCGCCGCCAGCTTGATCGAGGCCAGTGACTGCCGCAGACGCAATTCGGCCGCGCGCAGATCCGGGCGCCGCGCCAGCAGATCGGCGGGGATTCCGGCCGCCAGGGCGGGACTGGAGGCATCGTCCAGATTCTGCGGCTCGTCGGCCTGCGGCCACGGGTTGCCGTCCAGCAGTACCGTGATCGCATTGCGGGTTTCCACCCGCTGCTGCAGCAGCTGGCTCTGGCTGGCGCGCTGGCTTTCCAGGTTCTGCGCGGCCTCATTGACCTGCAGGCGCGAAACCGCGCCGGCATCGAACTGCACCTGCACCAGCTCGCGGGTCTTGCGCAGCCGTTCCAGGTTGTCCTCGCCGCTGGCGATGCTCTGGTTGAGATAGGCCAGCTGCCAATACTGGCGGCAGATCTCGCCCACCAGCAGCAGTACGGTGTTTTCACGGTCTTCGGCGCTCGCGCTGGCTTCCCACTGGGCCACGTCGCGCTGGGTACGCAGCCGGCCCCACAGGTCGATTTCCCAGCCCAGCGAGACGCTGGCGCTGTTGCTGCGGCGCACGCTGTCACCGGTGTCGATGGCGCGGCTGCCGCTGCTGCCCAGCGAACCGTTGACGACGGGCCACAGGTCGGTGGTCGCCAGCCCGGCCTGCAGGCGTGCGCGGTGCAGACGCAGGCCGGCCGCGGCCAGATCGGCATTGGCGTCGAGGGCCGCGGCCACCAGCCGGTCCAGGCGGGTATCGCCAAAGCCCTGCCACCAGGCATCGCTGCGGGCATCGCGCAGCGGGTGGGTGGCATCGTTGGCCACGACCTGGGTGGGCGTGTTGGCAAGCGCATCGCCGCGGCCGTACTGGGCCGGAACCTGCAGCGTAGCGGCGCCATAGCGGCCGGCGCTGACGCAGCCGGCCAGGGCGGTGGCAATGGCGAAGGACAGCAGCAGCGGCCGCATCGGGGGAATCCACATCTTCATTCGCGCGCCAGCGCCTCCACAGGGTCAAGTTGCGCGGCATTGCGCGCGGGCAGGAAGCCGAAGGCCACGCCGATCAGGGTTGAACAGGCGAACGCGGCGACGATGGATGCGGTCGAGAACAGCAGGGTGAAGCTGCCACCGAAGGTCTTGAACGCCCAGCCGATGCCCAGCGCCAGGGCGATGCCGAGGATGCCGCCGAGCAGGCACACCAGCACCGCCTCGATCAGGAACTGCTGGCGGATATCGCTCTGGCGGGCGCCGACGGCCATGCGCACGCCGATCTCGCGGGTACGTTCGGTCACCGACACCAGCATGATGTTCATCACCCCGATGCCGCCGACCACCAGGGCGATGGCGGCAATCGCGCCGATCAGCACGGTCATGGTGCGGGTGGTGCTTTCAATGGTTTCGCGGATCTCGGCGCTGTTGCTGAGGAAGAAATCCTCGCTGCCGTGGCGCATCGTCAGCAGCCGGGTGATGGCCGACTGCGCCGCATCCATCGGCGTGGTGTCATCCACGCGCACGGTGATGCTGGAGACATGCCTCTGCCCGAGCATGCGCGACATCACCGTGGTGTAGGGCACCCAGATGGTCAGGCTGGTGCTGTTGCCAAAGCCCATGCTCTGCCGCTCGGCCACGCCGATCACCCGCACCGGCACGTTGCCGAGCAGGATGACTTTTCCAATCGGGTCCGCGTTGCCGAAGAACTGGCTGCGGGTGTTCTGGTCGATCACCGCCACCTGTGCCAGTCCCCGCACCGCACCGGCGTCGAACAGGCTGCCGGCCGAGAGCTTGACCCCCTTGACCCGGAAGAACTGCTCGCCAACGCCGCTGACCTGGGCGCTGGCCGACTGGTTCTGGAAACGCGCGGTCACCGATGACGACACGCTGGGCGTGGCGCTGTCGATGTAGCTTTGCGCGGCCAGGGCGTAGGCATCGGC
Source organism: Stenotrophomonas sp. YIM B06876 (assembly GCF_030711595.1). Classification (GTDB taxonomy): domain Bacteria; phylum Pseudomonadota; class Gammaproteobacteria; order Xanthomonadales; family Xanthomonadaceae; genus Stenotrophomonas. The sequence goes on along the minus strand of NZ_JAUJUJ010000022.1, from coordinate 1,293 downwards.
GGCCTTCAACGTCTGTACCCGGCCCGAGCGCATGTCGCCAAAGCCGCGGCCGGGATAGACGTCGATGGTGTTGGTGCCCAGCGCGCTGATGTTCTTCAGGATTTCCTGCTGCGAACCGTTGCCCATCGCCACTACCGACACCACCGAGGCGATGCCGATGATGATGCCGAGCATAGTCAGGAACGTGCGCAGGCGGTGCGCGTTCATGGCCAGCAACGCCATCCGGAACGCTTCGATGAAACGGTCGCGCGCGCCCTGGAACGGCGAGCCGTGCACAGTGCGCGCGGCCACCACGCGGGTGGCGCGCTGGCTGTGCACCTTGTCGTTGCGGCGGTCGGCGATGATCTCGCCGTCGCGGATTTCGATGATGCGCTGGGCGTGCTCGGCCACGTTCATGTCGTGGGTGACGATGATGATGGTGTGGCCTTCGGCATGCAGCTCGCCGAGGATCGCCATCACTTCCTCGCCCGAGTGCGTGTCCAGCGCGCCGGTGGGCTCGTCGGCCAGGATCACCTCGCCGCCGTTCATCAGTGCCCGGGCGATCGACACCCGCTGCTGCTGGCCGCCGGACAGCTGGCCGGGCTTGTGGCCCATGCGGTCGGACAAGCCCAGCCGCTGCAGCAGTTGCGCCGCACGCTGGTCGCGGATCGGCCCCGGGGTGCCGGCATAGATCGCCGGTACTTCCACGTTGCCCTTGGCGTCCAGATCGCCGAGCAGGTGGTAGCGCTGGAAGATGAAGCCGAAATGTTCGCGGCGCAGTTCGGCCAGCTCGTCCGGTGCCATCGCCCCGGTCTCGCGCCCGGCCACCTGGTAGCTGCCCAGCGTGGGGCGGTCCAGGCAGCCGAGGATGTTCATCAGCGTCGACTTGCCCGACCCGGACTGGCCGACGATGGCGACCATTTCACCGGCATGGATATCGAGATTGACGTCCTTGAGCACGGCGATGGTTTCCTCGCCGGCCGGAAACTCGCGCCGCAGTTCGCGCAGGCGCAACAGCGGCTGGGTCATCGACGCGGACCCATCATCGGCGCGCCCATGCGCATGGTGTTGCCGCGGTTGCCCGCTGGGGCGGCCGCGCCGCCTTCACCCACCACCACCAGGTCGCCTTCGGCCAGCCCGTCCAGCACCTGCGCGCTGGAGCCGGTGTTGATGCCGATCCTGACCTTGCGCGGTTGCGCGCGGCCGTCCTTGTCGACGACCTGGACCATGTAGGTGCTGCCGTCCGCCGGCTCCGGGGTCTGGCCGCGTTCGCGCTTGCCGGCCGCTGCGGTGCGTCCTTCGCCGCGTGCGCCG
>NZ_JAUJUJ010000112.1 GCF_030711595.1 Stenotrophomonas sp. YIM B06876 | reverse complement strand
GAACCCCACAGGCCGCTCACCACCTGCCAGGCCATGGACAGCGCGCCGACGATGAAGACCATGTCGCCGAAGGTGCGCACCCAGCGCAGCTGCTGCATGAAGGGCTGCTGCATGAAGGCTTCGCTGCGCGCGTACCACAGGCCCTCGCTGACGCTGGCGTGGAACTGGAACAGGCCGATGGGCAGCAGGCTGGTGGCGATCATCAGCACCAGGCCGGCGTTGAGCCACCAGAAGCCCGTCTTCATGAGCCGCTCGCTGAACACCAGCTGCGGGCGGATGTAGCGCAGCACCAGCAGCGTGAAGCCCAGCGCCAGGAAGCCATAGACCCCGAACAGCGCGGCGTGCGCGTGCACCGGTGTGGTGTTGAGGCCCTGGATGTAGTACAGCGAGATCGGCGGGTTGATCATGAAGCCGAAGACGCCCGCGCCCAGCATGTTCCAGAACGCCACGGCGATGAAGCACATCAGCGGCCACTTGAGGCTGGCCATCCACGGCGCCTTGTCCTTGAGGCGCCAGTTCTCCCAGGCCTCGTGGCCCAGCACCACCAGCGGCACCACTTCGAGCGCGCTGAACGAGGCGCCCACGGCCATCACCGGCGTGGTGGTGCCCGAGAAGTACAGGTGGTGGAAGGTGCCGGGCACGCCGCCGAGCATGAACAGCGAGGCCGAGGCCAGGCTGGCCGTGGTGGCCATGCGCACCGAGACCAGGCCCAGCGTCGAGAAGATGAAGGCCAGCGCCGTGGTGGCGAAGACTTCGAAGAAGCCCTCGACCCACAGGTGCACCACCCACCAGCGCCAGTACTCCATCACCGACAGGTGGGTGCGCTCGCCGTAGAAGAAGCCGGCGCCGTAGAACAGGCCGATCGCCACCACCGAGGCGGTGAGCAGCGCCAGCAGGTTCTTGTCGCCGCCGGGCGTGCGCAGCGCCGGCACCATGCCGCGCAGCATCAGCACCAGCCAGAAGGCGATGCCGCTGAATTTGCCGATCTGCCACAGGCGGCCCAGGTCGACGTATTCGTAGCCCTGGTGGCCAAGCCAGAAGTTCCACTCGGGCGGCAGGACCTGCGCGATCGCCAGGTAGTTGCCGGCGAACGAGCCGACCACGACGACGACCAGCGCCCAGAACAGCACGTCCACGCCGAGCTTCTGGTACGCCGGGTCCTTGCCGCCGTTGATCAGCGGCGCCAGGAACAGGCCGGCCGCCAGGAAGCCCGTGGCGATCCAGAACAGCGCGCTCTGGATGTGCCAGGTGCGCACCAGCGCATACGGGAACCACTGCGACACATTGATGCCGTAGAACTGCTGGCCTTCGACCGTGTAGTGCGCGGTGAAGCCGCCGAGCATGACCTGGAAGGAAAACAGCGCCACGATCAGCAACAGGTATTTGCCCAGAGCGCGCTGCGAGGGTGTGAGCGGCACGCGCGACAGCGGGTCGTGCCGGGGTGCTTCGGGCTCGGCTTCGTCATGCTTGCGCAAGAAGGCCCAGGCCCAGATCAGAAAGCCCACGCCGGCCATCATGACGACGACGCTGGCAATGGACCAGATCATGTTCTCGGCCGTCGGCTGGTTGTCCACCAGCGGCTCGTGCGGCCAGTTGTTGGTGTAGGTGGCGACGCTGCCGGGGCGCTCGGTGGACGCCACCCAGGCGGTCCAGAAGAAGAAGCCGGCCAGCTGCGCGCGCCGCTCGGCGCTGGGCAGGGTGTTCTCTTTCATGGCGAAGTGTTCGCGCGACGGCTGCAGCGCGGGCGCGTCGCCGAACAGCTGGTCGTAATAGGCCGCGTTCTGCGCGATGGCCTGGGCGCGCAGCTTCGACACCGTCATGCTGCCGCTGGCCGGGTCGTAGGTGTTGGTGCGGTACTCGGCCTTGAGGCGCGCGCGCAGCACGGCCTGGGCGTCCGCGTCCAATTGGGCGAACGGCTGGCCGTATTTTTCCTGCGCCGCCAGGTCGAGCCAGGCCAGCAGCTCGCGGTGCAGCCAGTCGGCCGTCCAGTCGGGCGCCTGGTAGGCGCCGTGGCCCCAGATCGAGCCCAGCTGCATGCCGCCCACCGACTGCCAGGCGGTCTGGCCGTCGAGGATGCTTTCCTCGGTGTAGAGCTGCTGCCCGTCGGCCGTCACCACGGTCTGCGGAATCGGCGGTACGGTGCGGTAGATCTCGGCGCCGTAGTAGCCGAGCAGGCTGAACGTGACGATCAGCACCGCGATCAGCGTGAACCAGAGTCTGCGGTATTTACCCATGGTCGGCCTCCCCGCGCAGGGCGGCCCGGTGGTGTGCGAGTGGAGTTTTCATATCGTGTGGCGAGAGTGAGCTAGAGACGCTCTCTCACAGCAAGCTCCAGGCCAGCAGCGGCGCTCTTATGAATCAATGGCTTGCATCAAGCACGGTATTTATGACCACGCTGGCAAATGGTTCAAAATACCCATATATGGTT
>NZ_JAUJUJ010000111.1 GCF_030711595.1 Stenotrophomonas sp. YIM B06876 | reverse complement strand
TGTCCGGGTGGCCGATGTAGAAGCCGCTCACGCTGGCGGCCGGCGACATGGCCAGGCTCTCGGTGAGCGACATGCCGATCTCGCCGCACTGCAGGAGCGCGAACAGGTCGCGCTTGGCGCTGTGGTCGGGGCAGGCCGGGTAGCCGGGCGCGGGGCGGATGCCGGCGTATTTCTCGGCGATCAACTCGGTGTTGCTCAAGGCTTCGCCGCTGGCGTAGCCCCACAGGTCGGTGCGCACGCGCTGGTGCAGGCATTCGGCAAAGGCCTCGGCCAGGCGGTCGGCCAGGCTCTTGAACAAAATGGCCGAGTAGTCGTCGAGGTCGGCGATGAAGGCCTGCTCCTTCTTCTCGATGCCCAGGCCGGCGGTGACGGCGAACATGCCGGCGTAGTCGGCGATGCCGCTGCCCTTGGGCGCGACGAAGTCGGCCAGGCAGCGGCTCGGGCGCGTGACACCGTCCACCGTGTACTTTTCGGTCTGCTGGCGCAGGCCGTACCAGGTCATCGCCACCTGGCTGCGCGTCTCGTCGGTGTAGAACTCGATGTCGTCGCCCACGCTGTTGGCCGGGTACAGGCCCAGCACGCCGCTGGCACTGAGCCAGCGCCCGTCGATGATCTTCTTGAGCATGGCCTGGCCGTCGGCGAAGACGCGCGTGGCCTCGGCGCCGACGATCTCGTCGCTCAGGATGGCCGGGTACGGGCCTGCCAGGTCCCAGGTCTGGAAGAACGGGCCCCAGTCCATGAACGGCACCAGCTCGTTCAGGTCGAAATTCTTGAACGCGCGCCGGCCGAGCGCGCGCGGGCGCGGCGGCTGGTAGGCGCTCCAATCGATCGGCGTCTTGTTGGCGCGGATCTTGGCGAGCGGCCACAGCGGCGTCTGCTTCTTGTTGGCGTGCTGGGTGCGCACCTTGTCGTAGTCGGCATTGACCTCTGCCACGAAAGCCTCGACGTTGTCGCCGAGCAGGCTTTGCGCCACGCCCACGCTGCGCGAGGCGTCGGGCACGTAGACCACGGGGCCGTCGTAGTGCGGCGCGATCTTGACGGCGGTGTGCACGCGCGAGCAGGTGGCGCCGCCGATCAAGAGCGGAATCTTCTTGACGCGGAAATGGTCGTCCTTGTGCATCTCGGCGGCGACGTACTGCATCTCTTCGAGGCTGGGCGTGATCAGGCCCGACAGGCCGACGATGTCGGCGCCCTCGGCCTTGGCGCGCGCCAAAATCTCGTGGCAGGGCACCATCACGCCCATGTTGATGACCTCGAAGTTGTTGCACTGCAAGACCACGGTGACGATGTTCTTGCCGATGTCGTGCACGTCGCCCTTGACGGTGGCGATGACGATCTTGCCCTTGGTGCGCACGTCGCGCCCGGCCAGTTCGTCCTGGCGCTTTTCTTCCTCGATGTAGGGAATCAAATGCGCCACGGCGAGCTTCATCACGCGCGCTGACTTGACCACCTGCGGCAGGAACATCTTGCCCTGGCCGAACAGGTCGCCGACGATGCCCATGCCGTCCATCAGCGGGCCTTCGATGACGTGCAGCGGCCGCCCGCCCTGGGCCAGGATGCCCTGGTAGGCCTCTTCCGTGTCTTCGACGATGAAGTCGGTCAGGCCATGCACCAGCGCGTGCGACAGGCGCTCGCCCACCGTTTTTGGCGCCTCGGGCGTGCCGCGCCATTCGAGCTTCTTGCCCTCGTCCTTGGCCGCGCCCTTGGCGTTCTCGGCCACTTCGAGCAGGCGCTCGGCCGCGTCGGGGCGGCGGTTCAGGATCACGTCCTCGACGCGCTCGCGCAGCTCGGCGTCCAGGTCGTCGTACACGCCGACCATGCCGGCGTTGACGATGCCCATGTCCATGCCGGCGGCAATCGCGTGGTACAGGAACACGGTGTGGATGGCCTCGCGCACCGGGTCGTTGCCGCGGAAGCTGAACGACACGTTGGACACTCCGCCCGACACCTTGGCGCCCGGCAGGTTGGCCTTGATCCAGCGCGTCGCCTCGATGAACTCGACGGCGTAGTTGTTGTGCTCTTCGATGCCGGTGGCGATGGCGAAGATGTTCGGGTCGAAGATGATGTCCTCGGGCGGAAAGCCGACCTCATCGACCAGGATGCGGTAGGCGCGCTCGCAGATCGCTATCTTGCGCGCGAAGGTGTCGGCCTGGCCCTGCTCGTCGAACGCCATGACCACGGCGGCGGCGCCGTAGCGGCGCACCAGCTTGGCATGGTGCTTGAAGGCGTCCACGCCCTCCTTCATGCTGATCGAGTTGACGATGGGCTTGCCCTGGATGCAGCGCAGGCCGGCCTCGATCACCTCCCACTTGGAGCTGTCGACCATGATGGGCAGGCGCGAGATGTCGGGCTCGGACGCGATCAGGTTCAGGAAGCGCACCATGGCGGCCTTGCTGTCGAGCATGGCCTCGTCCATGTTGATGTCGATGACCTGGGCACCGTTCTCGACCTGCTGGCGC
>NZ_JAUJUJ010000110.1 GCF_030711595.1 Stenotrophomonas sp. YIM B06876 | reverse complement strand
GGAATCACAGCTTCTGGCGCTGCATGAAGGTATCGAAGCTACCTTCGGCGAAGCGGAACCACAGCACCTGGTCGCGCTGGAAGTTGCGGTAGTCGCCGTAGATCTTCTTCCAGTCGGGGTTCTTGGCGTCGAGCTCGGAGTAGACCTCCATCGTGGCCTTGAACGAGGCGTCCATCACCGACGGCGGGAACGGCAGCACCTTGGTCTTGGCGCCCACCAGCTGCTTGAGCGCGCCGGGGTTGCGGGCGTCGTAGCGGGCCTGCGTCACCACATGCGCCTCGTGCGCGGCGGCCTGCACGATGGCCTTGTACTCCGGCGACAGGCTGTTGAAGGCCTTGTCGTTGATGTAGAACTCCAGGTTCAGGCTGCCTTCCCACCAGCCGGGGTAGTAGTAGAACGGCGCCACCTTGTTGAAGCCCAGCTTCTGGTCGTCGTACGGCCCGATCCACTCGGCCGCATCGATGGTGCCCTTCTCCAGCGCCTGGTAGATTTCGCCGCCCGGAATGTTCTGCGGCACGCCGCCCATGCGCTCGATCACCTTGCCGGCAAAGCCGCCGACGCGGAACTTCAGGCCCTTGATGTCGGCCGGCGACTTGACCTCCTTGCGGAACCACCCGCCCATCTGCGCGCCGGTGTTGCCGCCGAGGAAGTTGACGATGTTGTACTTGGCGTAGAACTCGCGCATCAGCTTGTGGCCGTTGCCGTCCACCATCCAGGCGGTGAGCTGGCGCGAGTTCATGCCGAATGGAATGGCGCCGCCAATGGCGAAGGCCTCGTTCTTGCCGAAGAAGTAGTACGGCGCGGTGTGCGCGATTTCGACCGTGCCGCCCTGCACGCCATCGACCACGCCAAAGGCCGGCATCAGTTCGCCGGCGGCGTGCACCGAGACTTCAAACTTGCCGCCCGACATCTCCTTGACCGCCTTGGAGAAGACCTCGGCCGAGCCATAGATGGTGTCGAGCGATTTTGGAAAGCTCGACGCCAGGCGCCAGCGCACCGCTGCCTGTGCATGGACAGCCGGCGCCACGCCAGCGGCCAGCACGCCGGCGATGCCGGCATTCTTGATGAGGGAACGACGATCCATAACAAATCTCCTGTGGGAAAAGAAAAGAGNTCGACGCCAGGCGCCAGCGCACCGCTGCCTGTGCATGGACAGCCGGCGCCACGCCAGCGGCCAGCACGCCGGCGATGCCGGCATTCTTGATGAGGGAACGACGATCCATAACAAATCTCCTGTGGGAAAAGAAAAGAGTGCGTCTGCCGGGTACGGCGCGCGAAAAAAAACCGGTGCCTCCATCCGCCGTAAAGGTGGCATGGAGGCGCCGGCTGTTGGTGCGGCAATGCATGTGAGCATGGGCCGCATCCAATACGGTGCGAACTCAGAGTTTGACGGTGGCCATGTAGTTGTTGAAGCGCAGCTCGGAATGGCGCTCCCACAGCAACTGGTCGCGTTGGAAGGCGCGCATGTCCTGGTGGATCTTCTTGAACTCGGGCGACTTGGCTTCGTGCGCGGCAAACACTTCCATCGAAGCCTTGAAGCCGGCGTCCATCAACTCCTTCGAGAACGGCTTGAGCTGGGTCTTGGCGCCCACCAGCTTCTTGAGTGCGATCGGGTTCACGGCGTCGTACTTGGACGTCATGTCGCGGGCTGCCACGGCCGTGGCCGCATCGACGATGGCCTGGAACTCGGGCGACAGGGCCGCGTAGGCCTTGGTGTTGATGAAGAATTCGAGCTCGGCGCCGCCCTCCCACCAGCCGGGGTAGTAGTAGTAAGGCGCGACCTTGTTGAAGCCGAGCTTTTCATCGTCGTAGGGGCCGACGAACTCGACCGCATCGAGCGTGCCCTTTTCCAGCGCCTGGTACACGTCGCCGGCAGGCATGTTCTGCGGCACCACGCCGAGCTTTTGCATGGCTTCGCCGAACAGGCCGCCGCCCATGCGCATCTTCAGGCCCTTGAGGTCGGCCACGGTCTTGATTTCCTTGCGGTACCAGCCGCCCATCTGCGTGCCGGTGTTGCCGGAGCTGCGGCTCTTGATGTTGTAGTTGGCGTAGAACGCGTCCATCAGCTTGCGGCCGTTGCCGTGCTCCATCCAGGCGTCCATCTGGCGCGCGGTCAGGCCAAAGGGCACGGCGCAGCCGAAGGCAAAAATGGGGTCCTTGCCGGTGAAGTAGTAAGGCGCGGTCTGCGCCATTTCGATGGTGCCGTTCTGGATCGCATCGACCACGCCGAAAGCCGGCATCAACTCGCCTGCGGCGTGCACGGACACTTCAAACTTGCCGCCCGACAGGGCCTTGACCGTCTTGGCAAACATTTCGGCGCTGCCGAAGATGGTGTCGAGCGACTTGGGAAAGCTCGACGCCAGGCGCCAGCGCACATTGGCTTGCTGCGCATGGGCTGCAGGCGCCACGCCGGCTGCCAGCACACCCGCAAGACCCGCATGTTTGATGATTGAACGACGGTCCATGTAAA
>NZ_JAUJUJ010000021.1 GCF_030711595.1 Stenotrophomonas sp. YIM B06876 | reverse complement strand
ATCGGCCACCACCACGGACAGTTCGCGCAGCTGGGCGAGTTTGGAAACTGAGGTCATGCGCTGATCCTTTCGGTCAATCATCTAACGGAGTGTCGAACAGCGCGCCCAGCGCCGCGGTGTCCTGGTCGAAGACCGGGGCGGCAAACGGCTGCGGACCGGGGGTGCGGCCGAACACGATCGGGCGGGTGACGCCGCGGTAGCTGCCCAGCAGCGGGTGGTCCAGGGAGGTGATCATGTTTTCGGCCTGCACCTGCGGATGGTCGAACATGTCTTCGATCTGGCGCGCGGCCGCGCATGGCACTTCCTCGGCAAACAGCGCTTCCCATTCCAGCGCCGGTCTGCGGGCCAGCGCGGCGTGCAGCTGCGGCAGCAGTTCGGCGGCATGTTCGGCGCGCTTGCGCACGCTGTCATAGCGCGGGTCGGTGGCCAGCGCCGGCAACCCGGTCTTGCCGCACAGCGCCTGCCAGAAGCGCGGCGTGTTGGCCGAGATGTACAGCCAGCCATCGGCGGTGGGGTGGATGCCGGTGACGCCACCCGAGCGCATGTCGCGGCCGATTGCGGCCGGCTCGCCTTCGGCCCACACCATCCGCGCCGACTGCATGGTCAAGGCGCTGCGCAGCAGCGACACGCCGACAAACTGGCCTTGGCCGCTGCGCTCGCGTTCGTACAGGGCCGAGGACACCCCGGCGGCGACCAGCGCGGCGGCGTAGTAGTCCACCACCGAGCCGTAGAGGATCTCCGGGGCGCCGTCGGCCGCGCCCTGCATCGCGCACATGCCGGTCATGGTCTGCAGCACCTGGTCGTAGCCGGCCTTGTCCTTCAGCGGACCCTGCTCGCCGTAACCGGTGACCGAGCAGTACACCAGCCGCGGATTGAGCTTGTGCAGGCTGTCGAAATCGATGCCCAGCCGTGCCGGCACGCTGGGACGGAAGTTGTGCACCAGTACGTCGGCCTCGCGCACCAGCCGCATCAGCACCGCGCGCTGGTCGGGTTGCTTGAGGTCCAGCACCACCCCGCGCTTGGAGCGATTGACGCCGAGGAAGGCGCGGCTTTCGGCCTCCAGCGTGGAGGGGTACTTGCGCAGGTTGTCGCCGACCGGCGGCTCGACCTTGATCACTTCCGCGCCCTGGTCGGCCAGCAGCGTGCAGCCGTACGGCCCGGCGATATACGCGCTCAGGTCCAGTACGCGGATGCCGCTGAGCGGTCCGGCTGCGCCCTCGCGATGGGCGATGTCAAACGGGGAAGGGGGGTTGCTTCCGGTCATGGTGGGTGCACTCGATTCCTTGGATTGCAGTGTCCTCCCGGGATGCGGAAGAAACAGATCGTGCGGGTATGTTCAGCGAGGACAAAAAACTTCGATGAGGATTTGTTTGGCGCTGCGTCGGGGATGGCGGTTGTTGAAAGCGTGCTGCGCCGGAGGTCCGGGATACTGAAATCACGGACCTTCCTGATGGCTCAGGGTGCCGGTGGCAGCGACAGCCAGCTCAACCGCCACGCGCCATGTTCACGGCCGCCGCAACGGTAGTACGGCTCGAACACCAAGGGCGCGCGGCTTTGCAGCCACATCGTCACCGGTGCGCCTTCACCTTCGTCAGTGCCCACCTGCAGCCACGTTGCGGGATCGCCTGCCCGCAGTCTCACTGTCTCGTCAGTCTTGAAGCCGTCGATCAGGCCGGTGGCATAGACCAGCGGGCCGTAGCTCAGGCCCACGTATTCCCAGCGCAGTACTTCCTGCGCTACCGGCGAGCCATCGGGTGCGCGCGATTCCTGTACGTTGATGTTGGCCGCGCGCTGCAGCTGCGGTTGCATCGGCAGCTGCACGTTGACCAGATCACCGGCCTGCCATTGCCGCTGCAACTGCACGAAGCCATCAGCGGCGATGTCGATAGGCTGGGTGACGCCGTTGACCTCGATGCGTGCATCCTCGGCCCAGCCGGGAATGCGCAGGCCAAGGCTTAACGTGGCGCTGCGTTCGGGTAGCACCTTGATCGTGATTGCGCCGTCGAACGGGTAGCGGGTGTCCTGCTGCAGGGTCACGTTGCCGGCTTCGGCATGCGCCAACGTTGCCTCACCGGCGCTGTACAGATTGACCCGCAGGCCACCGTCGGCGGCGATGCCGTAGGCGATCTGCGGCAGCTCTTCCACCGCCATCGCGCCGGAAGATTTGCAGCAGCGCCAATACGTGGTGTGCACGCGCTTGCCGTTGGGGAAGGTGTAGTAGCACCAGTCCTCGCCGTTCGGCGCCATCGCCGCCAGCAGGTCGTTGTAGGCGGTGCGTTCCAGTTCATCGGCGTAGCGGGCGTGGCCGGTGATGGCCAGCAGTTCGCGGTTGAGCTGCATCCACGCCAGCACCGAGCAGGTTTCCACATAGGCCTGCGGCAAGAACGTGCGCGGGGCGTTGAACACTTCGCGCGAGCGATGCGCCACGCCACCCCACGGGCCGCCGCCCAAAGTAAGGTGCTGCTCGCGGATGTTGTTCCACAGATTGTCGATGGCCAACTTGTAGTCGGCCTTGCCGGTGGCCTTGTACAGCTTGGCCAGGCCCACCAGATTCCACGACAGCTGATACGCCTTGCCGGTGGCGATGAAGGCGGCATCTTCGTTGGCGATGCCCTTGTCGAGCAGGGCCAGACGCGGGTTGGCGTTGGCCTGCTGCAGGATCTTCTCGGACAGCGCCAGGTAACGCGGCTCGCCGGTGACCAGGTACAGGTCGGCGGCCGGGTCCAGCAGTACCGTGGCCGACATGCCGTGGTGGTTGCCAAGCGTGGTGATGTCGATGCCCGCCTCCAGCGCCTGCCAGCACAGGTCGGCGATGTCGCGTGCGGCTTGCAGGTAGCGCTCTTCGCCCAGCGCCCGCCAGGTTTCGAGGAAGCCGAGGATCAGGTAGCTGTGGGTCCAGATGTCCCAGGTGCGCAGCGCCGGTTCGCCGTTCCAGCTCTCGGGCTTGGGCGGCTGCGGCACGGTGAAACGGCGGTCGGCGGCGTAGTTGCCGAGATAGCCGTCGGCGTCCTGCTGGCTGATCAGCCAGTCGGCGACTCGGCGCAGGTTGGCTTCCAGCTTGTCCTGCCCGCCCTGCGCCACCGCACGCGCAGTGGCCGACAACCACTTGCCGGCGTGTTCGCCGTACCAGTCGCCTTCCTGGTTCTGCTGCTTGTGGGCTTGGCCGAAAATGCTGATCGACGGGCTGTGCTCATCGACGATGAAGCTGCTCAGGCGGCCGCTGCGGTTGGCCGCCAACATCTGCCCGAACACGCCGTCCAGCTTTACTGAGGCGGGCGCGATCAACTGCTGGCCGATGGTGATGGCCGCAGTCATGTTGCATCCACCACGCAGCGGAAGCCGAGCATGCCGCTGCGGTCCTTGGCCGGCGCCATCAGCAGGTACTTGCCGTGCTGGTCCAGGCGATAGGCCTGCGGGAAATACCAGTGCGAGGTCTGCGGCTGGTAGCGGGAGCCGCCGCGCAGGATCGCCGCGCGGGTGTGCTCGTCGATGAACTCATCGGTCCACTGCCACACGTTGCCGACCAGGTCTTCCACGCCAAACGGGCTTGCCCCCTGTGGGTGCGCATCCACATCGGCCGGGGCCAGCACGCGGCGGCCACGGTTCACCCGCGGCACGCAGCTGTCGTCCCAGTCGTTGCCCCACGGATAGGTGCGGCCATCGTTGCCCTGTGCGGCGTACTGCCATTCCCATTCGTGCGGCAGGCGCTTGCCGGCCCACGCGGCATAGGCGCGACAATCTTCCAGCGACACCCACACCACCGGCTTGTTCTCCCAGCCGGTGCGCGGCGCGCCATCGAGCCAATGGGCGAGGAAGTTGATGTCATCGGCCGGGCGGTAGCCGCTGGCGTCGATGAAGGCCTTGAACTGCGCGTTGGTCACCGGGTAACGGTCGATATGGAACGCGGCCATCTGCATGTGCTTGCGGTGGTGGCGGCGCGGGCAGTCTTCCCACGGGAACTGCACGTCCTGGCCGGCCCAGTTGAAGCCTTCGATCTCGATGCCGCCGACGTTGAACACGAACTCGCCGGCGGGGATGCTGACCATGCCGTCCGGCGCGGTCGGCTGCACGGCGGTGGCAGGAATCTCGCGCAGCTGCTGCGGCAGTGCCGTCCACGCCGCGGAGTAGCTGTTGAGCGGCTGCGCGGCGCGCTTGGCGGCGGCCAGCAGGAAGGCCTCCAGCCCGTCCACCGTCACCCCCGGCTGCACGCTGAGCACCGCGCCGAAGCCGCGTGCTTCCATCGGCAGTTCGATCACCGCCTTGCCATCACGTACCCGTGGCGACAACTCGACGCCGTGCCACACGTCGTAATAGCGGCTGCCGTCCACGTGCGGCAGATCGATCTGCTCGCCGTTGACCGCGTATTCGTGGCGGTTGATGAAGGTGTGCAGGCACAGGCCGTCGGCCGGAAACTTGCTGGCGAAGATGCCGCCCTGATGGCAGACCTGGTACGGCTCCCAGTCCATCGACACCACCAGCTGCGGGAACTGGCGGTAGATCGCGGCGATGCGGCGCAGGGTTTCACCATCGCGCGCGGTGAACTGGTTCCAGATGCCCCAGATGTTTTCCCAGGCGTTGTAGCCGATGCCGTTGAAGAAGCAGTACTGCAGGTCGTGGTTGCGGTTGCGGCCCCAGCGGTTCTCGTAGTTGACCATGTGGCGCGGCTCCAGCCACTTCCACTTGGACACCGGCGGCACCGGGCCGTCGGGTGCCTTCTTGCCCCAGCTCTGCACGTTCCAGATCAGCTGTTCTTCGGAGCTGATGGTGGATTCGGGCTGGATCACCACCGGGTTGCCGCGCGCATCGCAGGCGTCGAAGAACGCACGCGGCACACCGTTGAAGGTGTCGCCGTTGATGCCGTCGGCCCCGGTGGCCTTGATGATCTCGGCCAGCCCGTCCCAGTGCGTGCAGCCCGGGTCACGGGTGCCGTGGTCCCACGGCTTGGCCGGCAGGAACACCTTGACGCCACGCTTCTGGAATGCCTGCACGGCGCTCTTCAGCCCTTCCAGTCCGCCGGGCAGGGTGTGCGCCAGATCGAACTGGTTGCGGTCATCGATGCCGATGTTCGGGTAGATGTACCAGATCAACACCGAGTCCAGGCCGCCGAAACGGGCGATCAGATCGTCCAGGTATTTGTCGACGGTGTACTGCGCGGTGTCCACGTCGTAGAAGTAGCGGTCCTCGACCAGCATCTGCGCGTGCACGAAGTTGCGCTGCGACCACTGCAGCTCCGGGCGGCGGTAGTTGACGTCGGTATAGCCGATGCGCACCAGGTGTTCGCGGCGCCAGTCCTTCAGTTCGGTGATCCAGTCGGCGGCGCTGGCGTTGGCATCGATCATCCAGCTCCCGATATCGGAAAATGGCCATGCCGGTGCCTTGCCCGGCGTGGGCAGATAACGGCCGGTGGTCACGTGCGAGAACTTGTACTCGGTGGTGACGGCCTCATGCCCGTAATCGGCTGCTTCGTTGTCGTAGTCGGGGGTCTGATAAGGCGTCGTCATGGGCAAGGCATCCAGCAGGAAACGGAAAGGAACAACATCAAAGCGTGCACCACGCCGCGAGCGCGGTATGGGCATCATCGCCGGGCCGGCGCGCGCAATCGGACAGCAGCGCGGCAACCTCGGTGAAGGTGGGAATACTCGATTGCGCACCCAGCCGGGTGCAGGCCAGTGCCGAAGCGGCACTGGCGGTGAGCAGTGCATCGGCCAGCGGGGTGTCGTGGGCGAGCGCGGCGACCAGCGCGCCGCAGAAGGTGTCGCCGGCGGCGGTGGTGTCCAGCGCGGCGATGCGGAAGGCCGGCTGCAGCAGGATTTCATCACCCACCCGCGCCAGACAGCCGCGCGCGCCCAGGGTCACGATCACGCACGGCACCTGCACGCGGGCCAGACCGGTGGCCAGGTCCGGCGGATTGCCGGCCACGACCGCCAGTTCGCCCTCGTTGACGATCAGCACGTCCAGCAGCGCCAGCAGCTCTTCCGGTAGCGGCTGCGCCGGCGCGGCGTTGAGCGCGATCTTGATGCCGGCCGCGCGTGCGGCGTAGGCGTAGGCCAGCACTGTTTCCAGCGGGGTTTCCAGCTGCAGCAGCAGCCAGCCGATGCCCTCCAGTGCGGGCAGGTGTTCGGCACGCAGCGCCATGTTGGCGCCTGGGGCGACGGTGATCGCGTTCTCGGCATCGTCGGACAGGCAGATGAAGGCGGTGCCGGTCGGCAGCTGTGCATCGCGCACGGTGTGCAACTGCACGCCAGCGTCGAGCAGCGAGGCTTCGATCGGTTTGGCGAAATCGTCCTCGCCCAGTGCCAGCAACATCTGCGTGTCGGCGCCACCGGCGTGCGCGCAGGCCACCGCCTGGTTGGCGCCTTTGCCGCCGGGGAAGGTGCTGAACTCGCGGCCGAGCACGGTTTCACCCGGTGCCGGCACGTGCGCGGCGCGCACCACGAAATCGAGATTGGCCGAGCCGGCGACGAGCACGGCACGACGATGGGCTGGAGTCATGGCTGCAAGGCCTCATCGACAAGGTTGTAGAACGCGGTGCTGATGCGCGGCAGGTCGTTTTCGCCGCCGGGCAGATGTTGCAGCAACAGGATCGCCAGCAGCTTCCTGTCCGGCTCGATCGTGTAATAGGTCGACGCGGCGCCGGACCAGCCGAACGCGCCGGCGGCCGCGCGGCGGCCCTTCAGCGCCGGATCCAGCAGCACCGAGCCGCCCAGGCCGAAGCCTTCGGCATCGCTGAATTCGGTGACCGGTTTGGGCAGTGGAAAGTGCGCGAGCTGGTTCTGCAGCATCAGCGCCACGGTTGCGGGCTGCAGCAGTTGCCGGTCCTGATAGCGGCCGCCATCGAGCAGCATCTGCGCGAAACGGCCGTAGTCGGCGGCGGTGGAGTACAGCCCGCCGGCACCGCTGCGGTACGGGCGCAAGGCCGTGCCGGGATCACGGGTATGCGGCTCATCGGCCAGCGCCAGCTTGCCGTCGGCGCCCATCACGCTCAGCTCGACCGCGCGCGCGCGCTGCGCCGGCGGCACTTCAAAGCCGGTGTCGTGCATTGCCAGCGGCTCGAAAATACGCTGCTGCAGGAACTGCTCGAACGGCACGCCGGCGACCACTTCCACCAGCCGCGACAGGGTTTCGGTGGAGGTGCTGTCGTAGCGGAAGTGGGTGCCGGGTTCGGTCGCCAGCGGCACCTGCGCCAGTCGCGTGCTGTACGCGGCCAGGCTGCCGACATCGCGCACGCGGTGCTGTTCCAACAGTTGCGTCACCGCTTCAAACCCTTCGCCGCCGGCGGCAAAACCGGAGGTGTGGGTGAGCAGGTGGCGCACGGTCAGCGTGGTGCTGAGCGGGCGCAATTGCGGTGCGTCGGCGCTGCCGCCGATGAACAATTGCAGCTGCGAAAATTCGGGGAGATGGCGCGCGACCGGGTCGTCCAGCCCCAGCTTGCCATCGTCCACCAGCATCAACGCCGCCACCGAGGCGACGGTCTTGGTCATCGAATAGATGCGGAAAATGCTGTCCTGCTGCATCGGCCGGGTATGCGCCAGATCCTGCCAGCCGTAGCTGGCGGCGTGCACGGTTCTGCCTTCGTGGATCACCAGCGCGACCGCGCCGGGATAGCCGTGCGGACCGGTGGCATCGGCCAGGAAGCGGTCGATGGCCGGCAACCGCGGGGCCGTTGCCGGTGTCGCGGGTGCGACCGGCAGGGAGCTGCGGCTGACCGCGTCGGAGCAGGCCACCATCGGCCAGCCTGTCATGCAGAGCACGGCGCCCAGGGCCAGGCCCCGGGCGCCGCGGTGCAGCCACACCGCGTCACGCCGGCCGCCGGGGCGGGCGTGATCGCGATGTCGGAGGCGCAAGCCCCTGGCTGCGAGGTCGCTCATCAGAAACTGATGTTATGCGACAGGGCGAACACGCGGCCGCGGCCGGCCATCCAGT
This sequence comes from Stenotrophomonas sp. YIM B06876, assembly GCF_030711595.1. GTDB lineage: Bacteria > Pseudomonadota > Gammaproteobacteria > Xanthomonadales > Xanthomonadaceae > Stenotrophomonas. The sequence continues at coordinate 43,832 of NZ_JAUJUJ010000021.1, read as the reverse complement.
CGTCGTTGCTGCTGCTGGCCTCGGAGGTGGTGAGGATGTACTGCTTGTTGAACAGGTTCTCCACGCCCAGGGTCAGCCTGCCGAAGCGGCCGGTGTCGTAGTTCACGCTCAGATCGAGCAGGGTGCGGCCGGAGGTGTGCTCGGCGCCGCTCTTGCCCTGGTTGAGGGTGCGCGACAGCAGCGTCATCGCGCCCAGGTTCAGATCGACCTGTTCGGCCACGCGCCAGTACAGGTTCACGCCGATCTTGTCCGGGCTGACATCGTTGGCGCCCATGCGCTTGTCCAGCGGACCGTTCTTGACGAACCAGGTCTTGCCAACGATGTGCGAGTACATCGCGTTGATCTTCAGGTCGTCATTGAAGTCGTAGCTGCCGCTGAACTCGATGCCGTTGATCCGCACCGGGCCGCGGTTCATCACGAAGTCGCCGGTCACCGGGTCGGTACTCAGCGACACGCCGAAGTCCGAGTAGCTGCGGTAGTAGGAACCACTGAACGAGGCGTTGCCGGCACGCCAGTTCAGGCCGACTTCCTTGTTCTCGACGATGATCGCCTGCAGATCGAGGATCCCGCTCACGCTCTGGCCGGGCTTGTTGATGTTGCGCAACGGGATGCCGACGTTGGGCAGGCTGAAGCCTTCCGAATAGGAGGCATACGCCGAGAGCTGCTCGTTGAAGCGGTAGACCACGCCGAAGTTGGGCAGCTCGGTCTTGTAGTCGAGCTTGCCGCCTTCCACGAACACGCGCTTGTTGTAGTAGGTGGTGGTGTAGCTGTCCACGCTCAGGGTGCCGTCTTCCTGGCGCAGGCCGCCGCTGACCGTCAGCGGGCCGATGTCCCACGACAGCTGCGCGTATGGCGCGGTGCTCTTGTACTCCATCGGCGGCACCCACACGCGGTGGGTCAGCGCCAGGCGCTGATCGGTCAGGTCCTTGACCACGTCCACGCCGGCACGCAGCTCCAGGCCCTCCACCCCGAACAGGTCGCCGCGGGTCCACGAGGTGCGGACGCCGCGCTTTTGCGAATTCACTTCGGACTGGTCTACCAGCTGGCCGAGCGGAGCGATCAGCGGATCCTGCTTGTCCGAACCTTTTTCCGCCGGATAGCGCATCGCCTGGTCGGCGCGATAGGTGTCGGCCAGCAAGGTGCCGCCGAAGAAGTCGGCATGGCTGTAGGACAGTACGAACTGGTTGAAATCGTTGAACTCGGTCTTGGCGCCCAGCGGCGTGCCGGCGATCGAAGTCGAGGTGATGTTTTTGGCGCGGTCACCGTTGATACCGGTGTAGTTGCCCTTGCCGGTCAGGTTGAAGCGGCTGACCGACGCCTGCAGGCGCTGCATGCCGTCCTCACCGAAGTTGCTGCCCAGCTTCAGGAACAGGTTCTTCGATTCGGAGTCGTTGATGGTGCCTGAGCCGCGCATGCCGATCTTGCGGCCCTTGGCGTCATAGGCCATGCCGCGGTCGACGAACGAGGTGGACAACAGCAGGTCGTAGGCATCTTCCTTGTGGCCGAAGGTCAGCCCGACCTTCCAGCCGTCGCTGTCGTCGCGGCCCTGGGTGCTGTAGCGGGTGCTGACAGTGGTGTGGCTGCCTTCTTCCGGCGTCTTGGAGATGTAGTTGATGATGCCGCCGGCCGCGCCGACGCCTTCGGCCGCGGAGGGGCCGTTGACCACTTCGATGCGGCCGATCACGCCCAGGTCGGTGAAGCTGCCGGCGCGGTTGGTCTCGCGCAGTGGCGAGGTCTGCGGGATGCCGTCGAACAGGCGCAATGCAATGCGCCCACGCAGGGTTTCACCGGAGTTGGTCAGCGCCTGGGTCGATTCGGAATAGCCGGGAATGGTGCGCGTCAGCACCGCGGTGGCGTCTTCGGTCAGGCTCAGCGAGTTGTTCAACTCCTGCAGGGTGATGATGCTGACCGCACCGGGGATACGGTCCACGGCCTTGGGCGCGCGGGTGCCGGTGACAATCACGTTGTCCAGCGTGGTGGCGGTCGGCTTGTCGCGATCGGCGCTGGCGTTGTCCTGCGCTTGGGCGCTGGCCGACAGCAGCAGGGCCAGGGTGATGCTCGATGAAAGCAGGGTCTTCATGGTGCGGTCTCTCTCCAGAACGCGGTTGGACTGCAAGGCCTGCCGGAATGGCAAGCAAAAAAAAGACGCCACCGCGGCGGTGGCGCCCTGGATCAAAAGTCCGGTCAGAACAGCGAACCGGAGGTGTTCAGGCCCACCCGGCGGCCGTTGCCGTCGTAGGAGATGCCACGGTCGATAGAGACGCCGCTGACCAGGAAGTCGGCCGCTTCGCCCTTGTAGGCGTGGGTGAGGCCGATCTTGGTCTGGGCGCTGTCGTCCTTGAACTGGGTGCTGTAGCGGGTGGTCACGATGGTCTCGTGGCCGGCCACGCCCGGGTTCTTGGACAGGTAGTTGATGACGCCGCCGATGCCTTCGGCCGCCGCGGGACCGTTGATGACCTCGATCCGGCCAATCACACCGATGACCTGCTCGGCGCTCACCAGGGTGACGGCGCCGGGCACCTTGTCGATGGCCACCGGAGTGCGGGTACCGGTGACGATGACCTGGTCCAGGTCGATGGCGGTCTTGTCCTGCGCCTGGGCAGGACTCATCACGCATGCGAAAAGTGCAGCGCTGATGGCCGCCGATAGTGGCTTGATCACGGGTTCTCCCCCCTTGGATGAAAAAACAGCGGGGACAACGTGGTGGTTGTCAGCGCCGATGGATTTGCATGGACGCGAACGTCCCCTCGCCGACCCGTGTGTACGGCCCTCCCAGGGCGCTGCAAGCACTACACCGGCAATACGCGTGAGACTAGGGCGGCCTCCATGGCGATAGAACTGCGGATGCCTATGTTCATTCCCTAGGGTTTGTTGCTTATCGGCCGCCAACGGCTGCGGTCCCCCGCCGGGTCAGCGCTGTGGCTCGATCAGCGCGGTGCGGCCTTCTTCCAGCAATACGTTCACCAGCCGGATCCGCACCGAGGAGCGCGACCAGACCATGCCGATCCGGCGCGGTTCGCTGTGCTGCGGCAGAGCAATGCGCACCACATTGAGGCCTTCGGGCCACGGCTTGGCCCAGTCCGGCACCAGCGACACGCCGAGCCCGCGATCGACCATCACCGCGATCGCATTGAGGGCGTTGAGCTCGAAGCGTTCGCGCGGCACGATCCCGGCCTGGCGCAGGTACTCGTCGGCCTGGCGGCCGCCCCACTCGTGGCGGTCGTAGCGGATCAGCGGCTGCTCGCGCAGCAGTTCGTGCGGGTCGGCGTGGGCCAGGTGCGCCGGCGCCAGCACCACCAGCGGCTCTTCGCGCAGCAGCTGCCAATTGCAGGTCTTGGGCAGCGCGAACGGTGCCTGCAGCACCATCGCCGCATCCAGGTCGCCGGCTTCCACCGCGCGATACAGATCGGCCGAGTAGCCCGGTTTGATGAACACATTGATCTGCGGGAAGGTGGCCACCATCCGCGACAGGATGTCCGGCAGCAGCCCGGCCAGCGCCGTGGGGCAGGCGCCCAGGCGCAGCTCGCCGGCAAGTTCGTTCTCGTTGGCCACGCTGCGCAGGTCGGCGACGTTGCGCAGCAGATCACGCGCCCGCTGCAGGATGCGCGCCCCTTCCTCGGTCACGCTGACCGTGCGCCCGGCGCGGGCGATCAACGGCGCGCCCAGCTCGCGTTCCAGCGTACGGATCTGCTGGGCCACGGCCGCCGGAGTGATGTGCAGCGACCGCGCGGCGGCGGCCATCGAACCGCGGTCGACGACCGTGACGAAAGTATTGAGAAATTGGGTTTCCACAGATAGACCTCTCAGCGTGCGCGCAAGCTACCGCAGTGCGCGCTGCAATGCGATGCGACCACCGCCCGTTGCCTGCGGGTCGTGGCGGCGCGGTTCATTGCGCCACCTCCACCGGACGGTCGCGGTAGATGGTCAGGCCGTCCAGCGAACCGGCGGGCGCCGGGAAGAACAGGCTGGCCACATAGCCGATCACGATGCACAACAGGATCGAGATGGCCAGATAGAAGTACGGGTGCACCAGGTCCATCGACCAGCAGGCCATCGTGATCAGGATGCTGCCGGCCACGCCGATCGCCACGCCCGGGGCGTTGGCCCGACGGGTGAACATGCCCAGGGTGTAGGCGCCGGCGAAGCCACCGCCGAGCAGGCCGGCCAGCTCGATGGAGACGTCGAACAGCGAGTGGATGTCGTAGCGGCTCATCACCAGCGCGATCAGGATGCCGAGCAGGCCCACCGCCACGCCGATCCATTCGGCAAAACGCACGCTCTGCTTCGGCGTCGGGTTCTTCTTCAGTTTCTCGTAGAAGTCCACCGAGGCCAGGGTGGAAACGCTGTTGATGATGCTCGACAGGGTCGACATCGCCGCGGCGAAAATGCCGGCGATGATCAGTCCGGTCACCCCCACCGGCAGCTCGGCGGCGATGAACAGCGGGAACGTCGCATCGATCGGCAGCAGCGGATTGAGCCGCTCCGGGTTGTTGCGGTAGTACACCCACAGCGCGGTGCCGATGCCGTAGAACACGAAGCCCCCGGGAATCATCATCGCCGCAAAGGTCCAGATCGAACGCCCGGCTTCCTTGTCGGATTTGGTCGACAGCACGCGCTGCATCAGCACCTGGTCCTTGGGGAAGGTCAGCACCACGTCGAACACGACCAGGAAGATGAAGCCCCACACGGTGGCCTTGGTCAGGTCGAAGCTGAAATCGAACAGCTGGCTCTTGTTCTCGGCCGTGGCCAGGGCCAGGAATTCCGGCACGCCACCGTGGATCTGCTGGATGATGAAGCCGATGGCGAACAGGGCGCCGCCGAACATCACGAACACCTGCACGAAGTCGGTCCAGATCACCGCCTTCATGCCGCCCATGGTGGTGTAGACGATGGTGAACACGCCCATCAGCAGGATGCTCCAGACCACATCCACCCCGGTGATGGTGGAGATGGCCAGCGCCGGCAGGAACAGGATCACGCTCATCCGGCTGCCGATCTGCATGACGATGCACAGCCCGCTGGCGAGCATGCGGATGGCCGGGTGGAAGCGGGTTTCCAGGTAGGAGAACACCGACATCAGGTCCAGCCGGCGCAGCAGCGGCACGATCCAGATCGCCACGAACACCAGCCCCAGCACGGCGATCAGGTTGTTGGTCATGTACTGCCAGTTGGTCTCGAACGCCTTGGCCGGAATGGCGATGAAGCTGATCGAGCTGGTGTTGGTGGCATACAGGCTGATGCCGGCGGCCCAGAACGGGATGCTGCGGCCACCGACGAAGAAATCCGAAGTGTTGCCGTGCTTTTCGTGGAAGTAGAACCAGGCGCCGATGCCGAGCATCGCCGCCAGATAGACCAGGATCACCGCCCAGTCGAGCCAGTGCAGCAGGTGTTTTCCGCCTTCGATCTGGGCGTGGTGGAATGTGCTGCCGGACGCCGACGGGGAGGTCCAGAGCAGGCCGTTGCCCCAGCGGATGACCTTCTGCGCGTTGCCGATGGCGGTGTCTTCCAGCGTGGTCCAGGCGCTGGTGATGGTGTGGAAGGTGCGCGCATGCAGCTGGCCGGCGCGATCCTCGACCAGCATCAGCAGGTGCGCCTGGCCCAGGGCGCGGATCGAACCGGGGGCGATCCGGCCATCCGGCGGAGGCATCGCCTGCCAGCTGTTCTCAGCGGTCCAGCGCCACAGCGTGTCGGACTTTCCGTCAGTGCCCACGCCGGCGTACAGCGCGCCTTTCTGCGCCTGCAGCGCGGTGGGCACGCCTGCCTGCGGCCATGTCGCCTGGCGCTGCCAGGCGACGGTGCTGGCGGCATTGATGTTGCGGCGGTACAGATGGGTGACGCCGGCGGCATCGGTGCCGGTGACATAGAAGGTATCGCCGAGCGCGGTGGCGTGGGCATGGGCAAGCGGCATCGGCAGCGCCAGCGGGGGTCCGTAGACCAGCGAATGGTTCTGCACCCGCACCGGCCGCAACCGGTCGCTGTGCGAGGCATCGGGCCCCTGCAGCAGATAGGTGCGGGAGGCGGCGGAGACGCTGCCGTGTATGTCCCGGTCCGTGTCCGTCCCGGTCCGGGTGAGCGGCTCCCACGCCGTGCGGTCGCCGCGCAGCGCCCAGGCATCGTGTCCGGCCAGGACGATGGCGCGACCGTCGACATCGACCAGCGCCTCGGCCGACACCGCCGCCGGCAAGGGCGGCAGCGTGCCGGAGGCAACGGTGGTCAGGCTTTCGGCGGCAACGCTGCCGCTGCCCGCCAGCAACCCGGCGACCGCGACCAGACGCAGGCGGCGCGCCCAGCACCGCAGCAGGAGGGAGGCCGAGGCCACAGGTTCGATCATGGGGATTTCCCGGGAAAAGGCGCGGCAGAAACCGGGGCGGCCGCCACGCGAAAGCAGAAAGGGGTTCAAAGCGGTGCCGGGGTCGACGCCGGGCCATCCCGGCGCGCGGCGAGGATGGCTTCGGCGCGGCGCAGGAACGGCAGGTCGATCATCCGGCCTTCAAACAGGAAGGCGCCGTGCCCGTGCCGGCGGGCCTCGCTGGCCGCCGCCACGATCCGGCGCGCCTCCTCGACCAGCGCCGGGGCGACACTGAAGGCGGAGTTGGCCAGGCCGACCTGGCGCGGGTGGATGCAGCTCTTGCCAAGGAAGCCCAGCCGCTGCGCCATCTGCGCCTCGCGCTGGAAGCCGTCACTGTCGGTGACATCCGGAAAGGCGCCATCGCAGGCGAACACCCCGGCCTCGGCGGCGGCCATCTTCAGCGCAAACAGGGTGGCGTGCACATTGGCCGGATCGCGGGCGATGCCATGCGGCGCGAACAGGTCGCCCAGGCCCAGTTGCAGCCCGGCCACGCGCGGATGCGCGGCCGCCAATTCCGCGGCCACGCGCAGTCCCTTCGGGGTTTCGATGTTGAGCAGCAGCCCGATCGGCCGGGCCACGCCGTTGCCCGCCTCGGCCTGCTCCAGCCGGGTGATGGCGGCCTGCAGCTGCGCCACCGATTCGACTTTGGGGATGTTGAGCAGGGCCACCGCCGGCAGCGCCACGGCGGCCAGGTCGGCGGCAAAGTACGGGCTGTCGGTGCCGTTGCTGCGCACGATCAACAGTTTGGGGCTGGCGGCGGTTTCCGGCCGGCGCAGGAAATCGGCCACGGCGCCGCGGGCCTGCGCCTTGCCGGCCTCGGGGACCGAGTCTTCCAGATCGAACGACAGCGCATCGGCATCGCCGGCCATCGCCTTGTCGAACAGTTCCGGGCGTGCACCGGGCACGAACAGCTTGCTACGCATGGTTTCCCCTCATCATCCAGCGCAGTCTGCGGAAATAGGACAGACGAAAAACTGTCTTCCGCGACATTCACGAAATACGTTTTGTTGTGAGTGCGGCCGGCCGCCTGGCCCCGGCCTGCGGCGCAGGGCTTAGAATTGTGCGATGAAAATCGCTTCGTGGAACGTCAATTCGCTCAATGTGCGCCTGCCGCACCTGGAACAGTGGCTGGCCGATTTCGCCCCGGACGTGGTCGGCATCCAGGAAACCAAGCTGGAGGACCACCGGTTTCCGGACACCCGGCTGCTGGAGCTGGGCTACCGCAACGTGTTTGCCGGACAGAAGACCTACAACGGCGTCGCGCTGCTGGCGCGGCAGCCGATCGAGGATGTGCAGGTCGGCATTCCCGGATTCGAGGACGAGCAGAAGCGGGTCATTGCCGGCACCATCGGCGGGGTTCGCGTGATCAACCTGTATGTGGTCAACGGCCAGGACGTCGGCACCGACAAGTATGCCTACAAGCTGCGCTGGCTTGCCGCAGCGCACGACTGGGTTGCCGATGAGCTGCAGCGCCACCCGGAGCTGGTGGTGCTGGGCGATTTCAATATCGCCCCGGAGGCGCGCGATGTGCACGACCCGGCGGTATGGAACGAGGACCACATCCTCACCTCCACCGCCGAGCGCGCCGCGCTGGAAAAGCTGCTGGCGCTGGGCCTGCACGATGCCTTCCGCCTGCATCACGACGATGCCGGCGTCTTCAGCTGGTGGGATTACCGCGCCGCCGGCTTCCGCCGCGACCTGGGTCTGCGGATCGACCTGACCCTGGTGTCCGATGCCCTCAAACCGCGTGCGGTGGCGTCGGGGATCGACCGCGAGCCGCGGACCTGGGAACGCCCCAGCGACCACGCCCCGGCCTGGGTGCAACTGGGCTGAGCACGGAAAAGCCCGGCCGTAGCCGGGCTTTGTTTTCCCGTGGCCGCGCCGTGGCGCGGGTCAGCGGATGCTTTTGCGGGTGAACAGGTTGACGATCGCCAGCAGGATCACCGCGCCGATCAGCGAGAACAGGAACGTGCGCAGCGTGATGGCTTCGTTGATGCCGCCGCCGAAGAAATAGCCGGCGATCAGTGCCCCGATGATGCCGACCACGATGTTCAGGATGATGCCCTGCTGCGCGTCGCGGCGCATGATGATGCTGGCCAGCCAGCCGACCACGCCGCCCACAATCAACCAGATGATGATGCCCATGTTTTCAGCTCCTTGCGTCAATGCACCCCAGGCGGTGCGACCGGCACAGTTAAGAGGTCCGGGCGTGAACTCTCCGTGCACTGCGGCGCTACCGCGGTGGCGGTGAGTCCCTTGCCCGCGGTGCCGTCGGCGTATTGGCAGTTCGGGCCGGTGCGGGTGTGGCAGCTGCCGCACGTGCCGGGCACCCGCGGTGAACCGCAGGCGCGTGAGTTGCTGGCCGCGCAGCTGGGGGGCAGTGCCCAGAACCTGCCGTTGACCCGTGACGAGCGCGGCCGGCCGTGGCTGATCGGCGCGCTGGCACGCTATGGCACCGGCTGGAGCCACAGTGGCGGCCATCTGCTGGTGGCGCTGGGCGAACAGGTGCGGCTGGGCGTGGACCTGGAGCGGCAACGGCCACGCGTGCACATGCGCCAGGTGATCCGGCGATTCTTCCATCCCGCCGAGATCGACTGGCTGGATGCGCTGGACACCGCGGCGCGTGAACACTGGTTTTTCCGTGTCTGGTGCGTCAAGGAGGCGCTGTTGAAGGCGCATGGCCATGGCATCTCGTTCGGCCTGCACAAGCTGCGCTTCGCGCCCGATGCAGCCGGCGCGCTGCAATTGGTGTGGTGCGACCCCGGCCTGGGCCAGGCCTCGCGCTGGCAGCTGCACGAATGGCAGGCCGCGGACGATTTCCGCGCGGCGCTGGCGTGGTATCCGCTGTGACGGCGCCGCACCGATGCGGACGCTGCAACCGGCGCGTTGCTTGACCGGGCGGGCAGGTGGCCAAGACTGCGATAATCGCCGCCATGAACGAGAACACGCTTCCGGCCGCCGTGGCCACCGAACTGGAACAGGGCCTGCGCGCGCTGGGGCTGGAGGTCGCCCTGGCGCCAAAGCTGCTGGCCTATCTGGCGCTGCTGGTGCGCTGGAACAAGACCTACAACCTCACCGCGATCCGCGATCCGCAGGAAATGGTCACCCGCCACCTGCTCGATTCGCTGGCGATGCAACCGTATGTCGACTCCGGCACGCTGGCCGACCTGGGCACCGGCCCCGGGCTGCCGGGTATTCCCTTGGCCATCGCCCGGCCGCAGCTGCAGGTCACGCTGGTGGAGAGCAATGGCAAGAAGGCGCGCTTCCTGCGCGAGGCCGTGCGCCAGCTGCAGCTGGGCAACGCGCGTGTGGCCGAGCTGCGCGCCGAAGCGCTGGACGAGCCGGGCGCCTATGACAACCTGACCGCACGGGCGATGGATACGCTGGCCGGGATCATCGCCGTCGGCGGCCACCTGCTGCGTCCTGGCGGCCATCTGCTGGCGATGAAGGGGGTGTATCCGCACGAGGAAATCGCCCAGCTGCCGGCTGGTTGGGCGGTGCGCGAGGTGCGTCCGTTGCAGGTTCCGGGGCTGGTCGGCGATCGCCATCTGGTGGTGGTCGGCCGCACCTGAGGCCGCCGTGGCCGCCCGCGCCGGCGGTGCCGATTTCCGCCCGGCGCCCGCTGCCCGCATAATGCCCGGTCACACCCCGCCCACGAGGCTCTCCTGCATGGCTCGCATCATCGCCATCGCCAACCAGAAAGGCGGCGTCGGCAAAACCACCACGGCCGTCAATCTGGCTGCTGCCCTGGCTGCCGCGCCCAAGCGCGTGCTGCTGGTCGACCTGGACGCCCAGGGCAATGCCACCACCGGCAGTGGCGTGAACAAGCGTGAAGTCGCCGCCTCCACCTGCGATGTGCTGCTGGGCGAAAACAGCGCCGCCGAGATCCGCGTGGCCGCCCCGGAAGGCTTCGACCTGCTGCCGGGCAACATCGACCTGACCGCCGCCGAGATCCGGCTGATGGACCAGCCCGCGCGCGAGCAGCGGCTGAAACAGGCCCTGGCGCCGATCCGCGGCCAGTACGACTTCATCCTGATCGACTGCCCGCCGGCGCTGTCGCTGCTGACGCTCAATGCGCTGGCCGCCGCCGACTCGGTGATCGTGCCGATGCAGTGCGAGTACTACGCGCTGGAAGGCCTCAGCGCGCTGGTGGAGACCATCGACGCGCTGAAGGTGGATCTGAACCCGGCGCTGGAGATTGAAGGCGTGCTGCGCACCATGTTCGATGTGCGCAACAATCTGGCCAACGCGGTGTCGGCGCAGTTGACCGAATACTTCGGCGACAAGGTGTTCCGCACCATCGTGCCGCGCAATGTGCGCCTGGCCGAGGCGCCCAGCCATGGCCAGAGCATCCTCGGCTATGACCGCAGCTCGCGCGGTGGCGTGGCTTATCTGGGCCTGGCGGGCGAGATCATCCGCCGCACCCGTGATCGCATCGAGGCCGGCATGGCCAGGGAGAGCGTCTGATGACTGTCAGCAAGCCGTCCGGTGCCAAGAAACGCGGTCTGGGCCGGGGTCTGGATGCATTGCTGGGCCCCCGCGGTGCTGTCACCCAGGTCCAGGCGGCCGCGGCCATCGAACCCCTGGCCGGTGAAATCCTGCGCAAACTGCCGGTCACCCAGCTGCAGCCGGGCAAGTACCAGCCGCGTCGCGAGATGGATGAAGGCAAGCTGGCCGAGCTGGCCGAGTCGATCACCGCGCAGGGCGTGATCCAGCCGATCCTGGTGCGCCTGATTGAAGGCGACCGGTACGAGATCGTCGCCGGCGAACGCCGCTGGCGCGCCTCGCAGCTGGCCGGTCTGGATGAAGTGCCGGTGGTGGTGCGCGAGCTGGAAGACCGCACCGTCATCGCGATGGCGCTGATCGAGAACATCCAGCGCGAAGACCTCAACCCGCTTGAGGAGGCCGAAGCGCTGCAGCGGCTGATCAGCGAATTTTCGCTGACCCATGCCGAAGCGGCGCAGGCGGTGGGCCGCTCGCGCGCGGCGGTCTCCAACCTGCTGCGGTTGCTGGATCTGCCGGTCGGCGTGCGCGTGCTGCTGGAAACCCGCCGGCTGGAGATGGGCCACGCCCGCGCGCTGCTGACGCTGGCGCCGGAACTGGCGACCAAGCTGGCGCAGGACGCCGCCGATGAAGGCTGGTCGGTACGCGAAGTGGAGTATCGTGCCCAGCAATTCGCCGTGGGCAAGGTGCCCCGCGCGCGCAACGCCAAACCGGCTCCGGCCATGCCGCAGGCGGATATCGCCTCGCTGGAAACCGAACTGTCCGAATCGCTCGGCACCAGGGTGGCGATCAATCATGGCCGTGGCGGCAAGGGCAAGCTGGTGATCCATTACACCGATCTGGACACGCTCGATGGCGTGCTGGAAAAGTTGCGCACACGGCCCCAGGGCTGATCTTCCGCACGCTGTCGAGGTGACCGCAACGCAATGAACCCCACCAAGGTCGACCGCAACCATTTGCTGAGTCTGACCGACCTCCCGAATGTGGGGCCGGCCTGTGAAAAAGATCTGCGCCTGATCGGCATCCGCGTACCGGCGCACCTGCGCGGCCGCGATGCCTACGACATGTACGCGCAGCTGTGCATGAAAACCGGGGTGATGCACGACCCGTGTGTGATCGATGTGTTCCTGTCGATCCTGCGCTTCATGGCCGGCGAAGCGCCGCAGCCATGGTGGGCCTTCAGCAAGGAGCGCAAGGCCGCGCTGGCCAAAGCGCCGCTGCTGGGCTGAAATCCGATGGCCGCGGCCCGCTCGCGCATTGTCCCTGCCTGTGCCGCGTTATTATCAAGCGCCGCCGCGCGCACCGGATCTGCCGCGTCGATCCGGTGCGCCGTCCACTGAAAAATCAGGATTTATCTGATGACCATTCTCGTTACCGGCGCCGCCGGCTTTATCGGTGCCTACACCTGCCAGGCGCTGGCCGCCTGCGGCGAACGCGTGGTCGGGCTGGACAACTACAACAGCTACTACGACCCGCAGCTCAAACGCGACCGGGTTGCCGCGCTGTGTCCGCAGGTTGATATCCGCACGCTCGACCTGACCGACCGCGAGGGTCTGGCCGCGCTGTTCGAGGAGGTCCAGCCGACCGCGGTGATCCACCTGGCCGCACAGGCCGGGGTGCGCTATTCGCTGGAAAACCCGCACGCCTACGTCGACAGCAACCTGGCCGGGTTCGTCAACATGCTCGAACTGTGCCGGCATCGCGGGGTGCGGCACCTGGTGTATGCCTCCAGCAGTTCGGTGTATGGCGACTCGGCCACGCCGCCGTTTTCCGAGGACCAGCGCGTGGATCAGCCGCGCTCGCTGTACGCGGCAACCAAGGCCGCCAACGAGCTGATGGCCTACACCTACGCGCAGCTGTACGGCCTGCCCGCCACCGGCCTGCGGTTTTTCACCGTGTACGGCCCGTGGGGCCGCCCGGACATGGCGCCGCTGCTGTTCGCGCGCGCGGTGCTGGCCGGACGCAGCATCGAGGTGTTCAACCAGGGCCGCATGCGCCGCGACTTCACACATGTTTCCGACATCGTCGCCGGCATCCTCGGCGCCCTGTCGCATTCTTCCACCGCGCCGGTGCCGCACCAGGTGTTCAACCTCGGCAACCACACGCCGGTGGAGCTGGAATATTTCATCGGTGTGATCGAGTCCGCGGCCGGGCAACCGGCGCAGAAGATCTACAAGCCGATGCAGCCGGGCGACATGGTGCAGACCATGGCCGATACCTCGCGGGCGAAGGCGGCATTCGGATACGAACCGGCCACACCGATCGAATCCGGCCTGCCACCGGTAGTGGAATGGTGTCGTGACTATTTCGGGGCGCGCGCCTGATTTCATCTTCGGCTAACTTGAGCGAAGGAAACTGCGCGGAATTTTTTCCATGACACAGCCGGATCCTGCAATGACCCAACCCGAGCTTTCGGTGGTTGTTCCTGTTTTCAACGAGCGTGACAACGTCACGCCGCTGGTAGAGGAAATCACCGCCGCGCTTCGCGGAAAGATCGCCTTCGAGATCATCTACATCGATGACCATTCGCGCGATGACACCTTGACCGTGCTCAAGGCGCTCAAGGCGACCCACCCGGAACTGCGGGTGCTGCACCATGTCAGCCAGAGCGGGCAGAGCACCGCGGTGCGCAGCGGAGTGAAGGCGGCGCGCGCGCCGTGGATCGCCACCCTCGACGGCGACGGCCAGAACGACCCGGCCGACATTCCCAGGCTGCTGGCCGCACGCACCGCCGCCGACCCGGCGGTGAAGCTGTTTGCCGGCTGGCGGGTGGACCGCCGCGATTCGGGTTCCAAGCGCTGGGCCAGCAAGTGGGCCAATGCGATCCGCGCGCGCATGCTGCGCGATGACACCCCCGATACCGGGTGCGGCATCAAGCTGTTCGAACGCGCCGCCTTCCTCGACCTGCCGTACTTCGACCACATGCACCGCTACCTGCCGGCATTGATGCAGCGCGCCGGCTGGCAGACGCTCAGCGTGCCGGTCAACCACCGCCATCGCACCAGCGGCGTGTCCAAGTACACCAATCTCGGCCGCGCCCTGGTCGGCATCCGCGACCTGCGCGGCATGGCCTGGTTGATCGCGCGCAGCAAGCGCACCGTGGTGGAAGAGCGCTGATGGACCTGCACTGGCTCGACCAGCCGCTGACCTGGCTGTACTGGACCGGGGTGCATATCACCGGCTGGAAGCTGATCGGCTATACCGGCGCGTTGATGTTCGGCGGCCGCTGGCTGGTGCAGTTCGTCGCTTCGCGCCGCGCCGGCAAGCCGGTGATCCCGCGCCTGTTCTGGTACATGAGCGTGATCGGCAGCCTGATGACGCTGAGCTACTTCCTGTTCTCGGCCAAGCAGGATTCGGTGGGCGTGCTGCAGAACCTGTTTCCGGCCTTCACCGCGCTGTACAGCCTGCACCTGGATATCCGGCACCGCGGCTGGAAGCGGGACAAGGCGACGCATTGAGGGCTTGGGCGGCGGCGCGTGCACGCCGGTGCGTATCGCGCTGGTGCGCTTGCCGGGCCATGCCAGGCTGCTCTTTGCGACCACCGTCGGCCGCCGATCCGCCGGTCCTGCCCGCGCAGGGCGTGATGCGGCGGGGCGGCCACCCTCCCGTGCGTGGCGACGCGTTCCTGGACCATGGCGCCCGACGCTCATGGCGCGCGGCAGGACCTTTGATCCATGCGCATCGCTTCCGCCGGATGCCATGATCGGGGTTTGCCGCCCACCGGGAACCCCTGATCGTGAAATCACCGCTCGTCACCGCGTTGCTGCTCGCCTTGGCCTTTCCTGCCGGCGTGGCCCTGGCCGCTCCGTCTGCCAGCGCGGCCGCCGCCCCGGCCAGCCTGGCGGCCGAAAGTCCCGCCGATGCGCAATTCCGCGCCATCTACGAGCAGGAGTGGAAGTGGCGCCAGACCGGCGGTGGTGAAGCCAGCGAGGACAGCGACGGCGCGGCCAATGCCACGCGCCTGCCCGATGTCGGCGCCGCCGCGCACCAGGCCCGGTTGAAGGTGTGGGATGAGGTGCTCGCCCAGCTCGATACGCTCGATCCGGCGGCGCTGTCGGCGGACAACCGCATCAACCTGGCGATCTATCACGCCCAGATCCGCAACCTGGCCGATGCGGTACGCCTGCGCGCCTACGAGATGCCGTTCAACTCGGACTCCTCGTTCTGGTCCAACCTGTCGTTCATGGCCCGGCGCGAGATGAAGACCGCGGCCGACTACCGCAACTACATCGCCCGCCTCAACGATGTGCCGCGCTACTTCGCCCAGCACACCGACAACATGCGCGTTGGGCTTGCGCGCGGTTTCAGCGTGCCGCGTGAAGTGCTGGAAGGCCGCGACGGCTCGATTTCCGCGGTGGCCGGATTGACCGACCCGACCCAATCGCCGCTGTATGCACCGCTGAAGAAGCTGCCGGCCAGCATTCCCGCGGCCGAGCAGCAGAAGCTGCAGGCCGAAGCGCGCCAGGCCATTGCCGGCAAGGTGGTGCCGGCCTTCGCCAGGTTGCTGACTTTCTTCCGCGAGGAATACGTGCCGCAGGCGCGCACCACGCTGGCCGCCGAAGCGATGCCCGATGGCAAGGCGTTCTACCGCCAGCAGATCCGCGAATACACCACGCTGGAACTGTCGCCCGAGCAGATCCACCAGATCGGCTTGGAGGAAGTGGCGCGCATCCAGAAGGACATGGACGCGATCATCCAGCAGGTGGGCTTCAAGGGCGGCTTCGCCCAGTTCCTCCAATTCCTGCGCACCGATCCGCAGTTCTACGCCACCACCCCGGAGCAGCTGCTGTACAAGGCGGCGTGGATCTCCAAGCGCGTGGACGGGGTGATCGGCAGGTACATGACCCTGCCGCGCGCGCGCTTCACCATCGTGCCGGTGCCGGCGGACATCGCCCCGTTCTGGACCGCCGGCCGTGGCGGCATGGGCACCTACTGGCTCAACACTTACAACCTGCCGGCGCGGCCGCTGTACAACCTGCCGGCGTTGACGCTGCACGAGTCCGATCCGGGCCACGCGCTGCAGGGCGCGCTGGCGGCCGAACAGGGCGAGCAACCCGAGTTCCGCCGCCACAACTACATCTCCGCCTACGGCGAAGGCTGGGGCCTGTACTGCGAAAAGCTCGGTGTGGAAATGGGCATCTACGAAACCCCGTACGAGGATTTCGGCCGCCTGACCTACGAGATGTGGCGCGCCGCACGGCTGGTGATCGACACCGGCGTGCACCACTACGGCTGGACCCGTGCGCAGGCGCTGGCCTACCTGCGTGAGCGCACCGCGCTGAGCGAGCATGAAGTCACCACCGAGGTCGATCGCTACATCTCCTGGCCGGCGCAGGCGCTGAGCTACAAGCTGGGCGAGATCGCCATCGTGCGGCTGCGCGCGCAGGCGGAGAAGGAGTTGGGCGACAAGTTCGACCTCAAGGCGTTCCACGACGCCATCCTCAAGCAGGGCTCGGTGCCGCTGCCGGTACTGGAACAGCAGATCCAGGCGTATATCGCCGCGCGCAAGACCGCGGGCTGAGCCTGGCGCGGTGGCGCGACCGTGTCACCGGTGACCGGTGACCGGTGGCGTACCCACGGGTCGTGGCGGATGAGCGGTTTGTCCGTGCCGATTGTGTAACGGGCAACGCCGCCGCTACCTTGCAGCACATGTTCCTCGGTGCCCGCTGCCGTTATCCGCTGCAGCGGTTCCGTTTGCATTTGCACAATCGTGTGACACGTTCAGGGAGAGGGGCCATAAAGACACACCAGGTTGTTCTGGCGGCGGGGCTGATGTCGCTGTTCGGCGGCGGCGCTGCTGCGACGGACGCGGGCATCCACATCGAGTTCCTTTGGTCCAAACCACCGGCCGATGCGATCGCCCGGCAACAGACCCGGCAATTCGTCACTGAAGGCGGGCATGACCACCAGATATGCATCACAGCCACTGCCAGTCCCGCCGACGTGGGTGAGTTGCAGCTTGAGCTGCTGGATGCCACTGGAAAGAGGGTCTCGCTGCAGCGGCATGCCGATTACCGGGGTACCAAACGCTGCTATCCGGCAGAGTTGGGCAAAGGGGGCACCGCGGGTGAGTGGACGGTGCGCGCCGTGCTCGGCGATGGCCGTGAACAGGCGGCGCAGGTCCGTGTCGATCCTCGCATCGAGGATTCGCCGCAGTATCTGGCGCGCTCGGTTCCGTATGTGGCCGGGCGGCCGAATTACGACGCCTCGATCCCGCCGCAGCAGTGGGTCGGCCGGCTGGTGTGGGCCATGGACGTGGACTCGCAGGGCAAGGTCACCCATGTGGACGTCGAAGTGGCCGAGGGTGTCGGTGAACGGCTGCGTGAACGGGCCATCGCCGCGGGTTACATGACCCTGTTCCCACCCGACCCGGGCCGCGCAACCAAGCCGCTGCGCTGGAGCCGGACCCTGTCTTTTGCCGCTGAATGAATCTTTCGGGCGCGGGATTTGCACTCGGCGCCGGGTGCCGGCATAATTTCCGGCTCGCTGTGCCCGGTTTTGTCCGGGTCGGTGGCCGGGAACACGTCATCCGGCCACCCTCGTCGGCGTAACCCTTTGATTCCCATGACGCGTGGCGGGTAACCGCCGGGGCCGCCGTCTTCCTGGCTAAGGAAGTCATCAAATCTACCGAGGTGCGCAATGTCCCGCGTATGCCAAGTTTCCGGCAAGGGAGTGCAGACGGGTAACAACGTCTCGCACGCCAACAACAAGACCCGTCGTCGTTTCCTGCCCAACCTGCACGAGCGTCGCTTCTGGGTTGCCAGCGAGAACCGCTGGGTCAAGCTTCGTGTTTCCGCCCATGCCCTGCGCACCATCGACAAGAACGGTATCGATTCCGTTCTGGCCGAGCTGCGTGCCCGCGGCGAAAAGGTCTGAGGAGTAGAGAGTCATGGCAGGTAAGCGCGACAAGATCCGTCTGATTTCCTCGGCTAACACCGGGCATTTCTACACCACGGACAAGAACAAGAAGAACACCCCCGGAAAGATGGAGATCAAGAAGTACGATCCCGTCGTCCGCAAGCACGTGATGTACAAGGAAGGCAAGATCAAGTAATCCATTCGTGGATGACCGGTCTGCTTTCACCCCAGAACCCGCCGCAAGGCGGGTTTTGTGTTTTCCATCCCGGCAACCACACGGCCGGCCCGCGCCCATGATGCCGGCAGCGACTTCCTGCGGTTTCTTGGTGTTTGGAGGCCGGGGCCGCAGAATCGGCGGGATCCTCCGGTGGGAGTGGGCTGATGGCAGTCGAAGGGTTCCAGATGTCGTGGTTGCTGCTGGCCCTGGACTGGTTGATCCGGCTGGCGGCGCTGTTCTGGATTCCCTCCCGCAGCACGCCCGGTGCGGCGCGCAGCTGGCTGTTGCTGGTCGGGTTTGTGCCACTGCTGGGATTGCCGCTGTATCTGCTGCTGGGCGAGCCGTGGCTGTCGCGCCAGCGCGTCCGGCGCCAAGCCGAGTCTTCGCAGGTGATCCGCGAAGAGCAGGTGTTGCTGCAGCCGTTGCGGTGGCTGCCGCCGGGCGATACCCCGATTGCCGAAATCGCCCCGCTGGTCGAGCGCCAGGGCGATTTCATGCCGATCCACGGCAACGCGGTGATGCTGCTGGATGATTACGACGCGGCCCTGCGCGCGCTGCTGGACGACATTGCCGGCGCCAGCCAGCGCGTGCACCTGCTGTATTACCTGATGTTCGACGATGCGGTGGGCGAGGCGGTCATCACCGCGCTGGAGCAGGCGGCGGCGCGTGGCGTGCACTGCCGGCTGCTGCTTGATGCGGTGGGCGCCAAACGCGGATTGCGCCGCTATCGCAAGCGCCTGCTGGCCGCCGGCGTGGAGGTGCGGGCGATGCTGCCCGGTGGTCTGCGCTGGCGGCGCAGCGGGCGCATGGATATGCGCAACCACCGCAAAATCGCGGTGATCGACAACCGCGTCGGCCATATCGGCTCGCAGAATCTGGCCGCGTCGGACTTTGTGCCCGGTTTCCCCAACCGTGAGCTGGTTGCGCGCTTGCAAGGGCCGGTGGTGGCGCAGCTGGAGGCGGTGTTCGCCAGCGACTGGTTCATCGAAAGCGGGCAGCGGCTGGAAGTGATGGCGGATGTGCCGCTGTGCGCGGCCGATGTGGCCACCCAGCTGCTGCCCAGCGGCCCGGCCTATCCGTTCAGCAACGCGCGCGATGCGGTCAATGCGCTGATCCATCTGGCCCGGCGCCGGATCGTACTGGTGACGCCGTATTTCGTTCCCGACGAGGCCACGCTGAGTGCATTGCGCATCGCCGCGCTGTCGGGGGTGCAGGTGCAACTGATCCTGTCGGCCAGCAACAACCAGCGGCTGACCGCCTGGGCGCAGCAGGCCTATTACGACGAGCTGCTGCGCGCCGGGGTGCGGATCGCGCTGTACCGGCCGCACTTCCTGCATGCCAAGCACTTGAGCGTGGACGATGACATCGCGCTGGTGGGCTCGATCAATCTGGACATCCGCTCCTTCGCGCTCAATGCCGAGATCGGCGTGCTGTGTTACGACACCGCTGTGGTGCGGCGGCTGCAGGTGATCGAGGCGGACTATCTGGCCGATTGCGAGCAGCTGTCTGCGGCGCGCTGGCAGCAACGCCCGGCGTGGCGGCGCAGCCGCGAGGGAATCGCGCGGTTGGCCGACGCGTTGATGTGATCCGGGGCCGACCGCCGCGGCAGCGGTGCGCCGACGCCAAGGGCGCAGCAGCCCATCGCCTACAATTGGCCGATGACTGCAACCGACAATCGCCGCGGGTTCGATCTCGCGATCATCGGCGGCGGGGCCGCGGGCGTCCTCACCGCGATCCAGCTGCTGCGCAACGCCGACCAGCCCCTGCGCATTGCGCTGATCGAGCCGCACCCGCTGGGCCAGGGGGTGGCTTACGCCACCCGCTATCCGGAGCACCTGCTCAACGTGCCGACCGCAAAGATGAGCGGGTTTATCGACCAGCCGGACGATTTTCTCGACTACCTCATGCAGCAGGCGGCGTACCCGGCGCTGGACCGCGCCACGCTGGCGCGCACCTATGTCAGCCGCGGCCATTACGCCGGC
Organism: Stenotrophomonas sp. YIM B06876; assembly: GCF_030711595.1. Classification (GTDB taxonomy): domain Bacteria; phylum Pseudomonadota; class Gammaproteobacteria; order Xanthomonadales; family Xanthomonadaceae; genus Stenotrophomonas. The sequence goes on along the minus strand of NZ_JAUJUJ010000021.1, from coordinate 23,923 downwards.
TACCTGCAGAGGCGGTTGCAGCAGGCGCAGGACGCCAGCGCGGCGCAGTTGCAGGTGTTGCAGGACCGGGTGCTGGCGCTGGAGAAAACCGCTGACGGACTGCAGCTGGGCCTGCAGCACGGGGCGCCGGTGCAGGTCAAGGGGCTGGCGCTGGCAACCGGCAATGTATTGCGGCCGTTGCCGGCGCGCGGCGCCGGCGCGCTCTCTGCCCGGCAGCGGGTGGAGGCATGGGATTTCGACGCGGTGCGGGCCATCGCCAGCGAGGCTGACATCTGCATTGTCGGCACCGGCCTGAGCATGGCCGACAGCGTCGTATCGCTGGCAGACACCCGTCATCGCGGCGCGGTCCATGTGATCTCGCGGCATGCGCTGCTGCCGCTGCCGCACGCCGAAGGCCCGGCCGCCGACTACGACCCGCAGCCCTTGCTGGCGATGGACCTGCGCCAGCGCATGCGCGCGCTGCGCAGGCATGCGGCCGCCGCGCAGGCACGCGGCATTCCGTGGCAGAGCGTGATGGATCGCATCCGGCCGCTGGGGCAAGCGCTGTGGCAGAGCCTTTCGGCCGCCGACCAGCGCCGCTTCCTGCGGCACGTGGTGCGCTACTGGGATGTGCATCGTCACCGCATCGCCGCGCCGGTGCATGCGCAGCTGCAGCGGATGATCCAGCGCGGCCAGCTGCAGGTGCACCGTGGTCGTCTGGAGAGCGTGGCCGGCGAAGGCGCCGGTGTGCAGGTGGCGGCGCTGGATGCGCAGCGTCGGCCGTTGCGCTTGAACGTGCACTGCGTGATCAACGCCACTGGCGTCGAGATGCGGGTGCAGGCCATGCACAACCCGCTGCTGCAGCAGATGCTGGGTAGCGGCCAGGTCTGTTCCGGGCCACACGGCATCGGCATCGATACCGCCGCCGATGGCAGCCTGCTCGATGCCCACGGCATCGCCGAGCCGCGGGTGCGGGTGATCGGCAGTCTGCGTATTGGCCGGTTGTGGGAAAGCCTGGCTATTCCCGAATTGCGGGTGCAGGCGCAGCAGGCCGCGTGGGCGTTGCTGGAGCAGCGGTACGGCTGACGCCGGCGGTGGCCGGTTGCACCCGGCCATCTGGGCGGTGGCTTTCCCGTGAAATGTGCCCAGGGATGTTTCCCACCTGCTCGACGGGCTGAACCCGGCCCGCAGGGACGCGGGTTGAATGTCGATGCCATTGGCCGTCTCCGATCTGGCAATGGCATGGAACATGACACCATCCATGTGATTGGCAACCTGCGCATGCACAATCACTACGAACCATCGTCACCCCCGAACTGCGACAGCAGGCAAACCAGCTCGCCGGCCAAGCCATTGCCGGCGGCTGATATGGCTATGAGGTCAGTCTGAAGGGCCAAGTGCACGCGGCCACACAGCGCTCTCTCTGTGTGATTCAGCGGTAGCGGGGGTGGCACTCTTTGGCAATCCCGAGAGTCGGCGGGCGTCTCGGGAAATCCAACAAGGGCCTCGAAGGAGCCCTTGTTGGATCCTGCGGCTTACCGCCCGGCGTAACCGCCGGAATTTTATGGCGCGGATCCATCGAGCATCACCGGAGCCTTCGGCAAACGAGCTTCGAGCTGGAGTGAAGGGTTGGAAAGTCGCAGGTAATCACGCCGGATCGGGTTGTCAGCACTGCTGCGCTGCCAGACCCAAGTACCGTGCGACAGCGGCTGTGAGGAAACCATGGTGAAATCCACCGAATAATTGCCGTCGGCGAGCGGGGTCACCGTGGATGCCATGTTGGCCACGAACTGGCGGCCGGTAAGCGAGCCGGTCGCATTAAACGCCGGGCTGCTGACAATCTGCTCGATGTCCTGGCGCAGCACGCGGGTCAGTGCGGGGGACATGCGGTCAGCAAGGTCAATGCGGCTCACCTTGCCTCGCGCGTCGAGCGTTACCAGTACCTGGAGGGCATCCACATCCTGTGCGGGTTCCGCACTGGAGCCAGCTACCGCCTGGCCTGAAAACATCAGTGAAGCAAGAGAGAACAACAGCGCGCGGGTCATGCTATTCATATCTTCGTCCTGAAGTGGCGGTTGGCGCAGCTCGATTGACTGATGTGGTCTGCCGTATCACTAAACCTGCTTTACAGGCCAGTGTCAAAGTGTGGTGGGGGTTGTCATGCGATTGCATCCGCACTTGCGAGATACCGCAGTGAGCTGAGCCACGCCTGCGGCCATGCTTTAGTACTACTGGCGTAAAATAGCCGCATGGATGTTTCCCACCTGCTCGACGGGCTGAACCCGGCCCAGCGCGAGGCGGTTTCTGCGCCTCCCGGTCATCACCTGATCCTCGCGGGCGCCGGTTCCGGCAAGACCCGTGTACTGATCCACCGCATCGCCTGGCTCAACGAAGTCGTGGGCGTGCCGACGCACGGCATTTTTGCGGTGACCTTCACCAACAAGGCCGCCGGCGAAATGCGCCACCGCATCGACCTGCAACTGCACCACGGCAGTCGCGGCATGTGGATCGGCACCTTCCACGGCCTGGCCCACCGGCTGCTACGGCTGCACTGGCACGACGCGAAACTGCCGGAAAGCTTCCAGGTGCTGGATTCGGATGACCAGCTGCGTCTGGTCAAGCGCGTGGTGCAGCAGCTGGAACTGGACGACGGCAAATATCCGCCCAAGCAGATCGCGTGGTGGATCAACCAGCAAAAAGACGAGGGCCGCCGCCCGCAACATATCCAGCCCGAACCGCACGATGCCTGGACCGAGACGTTGCGCCAGGCCTATACCGCCTACCAGGAGCGTTGTGACCGGGCAGGCCTGGTCGACTTCGCCGAGCTGCTGCTGCGTGCGCATGAACTGCTGCGCGACAACCCGGCGCTGCTGGCGCATTACCGCGCCCGTTTCCGCGAGATCCTGGTGGACGAGTTCCAGGACACCAACGCCATCCAGTACGCGTTCGTGCGCGTGCTCGCCGGCGATTCGGGCCATGTGTTCGTGGTCGGTGACGACGATCAGGCGATCTACGGCTGGCGTGGCGCCAAGGTCGAGAACGTGCAGCGCTTCCTCAAGGATTTTCCGGGCGCGCAGACCATCCGCCTGGAGCAGAACTACCGTTCCAGCGCCAATATCCTCGGCGCGGCCAACGCGGTGATCGCGCACAACCCGGGGCGCATCGGCAAGGAATTGTGGACCGACAGCGGCGACGGCGATCCGATCGACCTGTACGCGGCCTACAACGAGATGGACGAGGCGCGCTACCTGGCCGAGCGCGCGCGGCAATGGGTGCGCGATGGCGGCAGCTATGGCGATGTCGCCGTGCTTTACCGCAGCAACGCGCAGTCGCGTGCGTTCGAAGAGGCGCTGCTGTCCGCGCAGCTGCCCTACCGCGTCTATGGCGGCATGCGCTTCTTCGAGCGCGCCGAGATCAAGGATGCGCTGGCCTACCTGCGGCTGATGACCAACCGCAACGATGACGCAGCCTTCGAGCGCGCGGTCAACACGCCCACGCGCGGCATTGGCGAGCGCACGCTGGACGAAGTGCGCCGGGTGGCGCGCGAGCAGTCGCTGTCGTTGTGGGAAGCCACCATGCTGGTGACCCAGGGCAACGCGCTGGCCGCGCGCGCGCGCAATGCATTGGCCGGATTCCTGAGCCTGATCGGCCAGCTCACGGCCGAGACCGGACAGATGGATCTGGCCGAGCGTATCGACCATGTGCTGCTGCGCTCGGCACTGCGCGAGCACTGGTCCAAGGAAAGCCGCAACGCGCTGGATTCCGAATCACGTACCGACAACCTCGACGAACTGGTATCGGTGGCCTCGCGTTTCACCCGTCGCGAAGACGACATCGCCGAAGTCGGCGAAGAGATGAGCGAGCTGGTGGCCTTCCTCGCCTACGCCTCGCTGGAAGCCGGCGAAGGCCAGGCCCAGGCGGACGAGCAGGGCGTGCAGCTGATGACGCTGCATTCGGCCAAGGGCTTGGAGTTCCCGCTGGTGTTTCTGGCCGGCATGGAAGATGGCCTGTTCCCGAGTGCGCGGTCGCTGGAGGAAAGCGGGCGGCTGGAAGAAGAGCGCCGCCTGGCCTACGTCGGCATCACCCGCGCGCGGCAGAAACTGGTGCTCAGCTATGCCGAGTCGCGGCGCATCCACGGCCAGGACAACTACAACGTGCCCTCGCGGTTCCTGCGCGAGATCCCGCGTGAACTGCTCAACGAGGTGCGGCCCAAGGTGCAGGTCTCGCGCCCGGCTGCGCTGGGCGCCTCGCGCAATCCCGGCCACGCCGCGCTGGAAGCCCCGCCACTCCGGCTCGGCACGATGGTCAGCCATCCCAAGTTCGGCGAAGGCATGGTCACCGACTACGAGGGCAGCGGTGGCCACGCCCGGGTGCAGGTGGAATTCGTCGACGCCGGCATCAAATGGCTGGTGATGGCCTACGCCAACCTGCAGCCGCTGTGATCCGGGCGCCCAGCAACTGCCGTTGCCGGGTGCGTCATCGCCGCCGGGATTGATCCAGGTCAATGCCCGGCCTGCACGCCCGGTGTGTCATGGTGGCGACCCGCAATCGCGGACAGCCAGGAGCTAGGCCATGTACAAGCGCATTCTGATTGCCACCGATGGGTCCGACCTCTCCGCCAGGGGGCTGGACAAAGGTCTGGAGCTGGCAGCGCAGCTCGGTGCCGCCGTCGATATCGTCACCGTTTCCGAGCCGTGGGCGGTGGGGATGTATGACGCGATGGGCTGGAGCGTCGGTTACGAGACCAGTCCGGAATACAAGAAAGACCGCGAAGATGCCGCGCAGAAGATCCTGCAGCCGGCGGTCGACGTTGCCCGCGCGAGCGGTATCGCCAACGTGGTCTCGCATCATGTGCTCGACCGCTACGCCGCCGACGGCATCATCGAAACTGCCGAAACCTGTGGCTGCGATCTGATCGTGATGACCTCCCACGGCCGCCGCGGCGTCACCCGGGTGTTGCTGGGCAGCCAGACGACCGAGGTGCTGGTGCGCACCAAACTGCCGGTGCTGGTCATCCGCTGAATCATTCAGGTCCGATGCGGGAAATCGCGCCGGTGGCGCGGTCCGGCAGGTGCCACGGGCGGGTCCCGGGATTTCAATAAAGCGACGGCGGTTGACGCGACACGGCAAAATCCGTCGCAGCGTGACACGTGCTGCCCGCATGCGGGCGTGGCTTCGCGCCCCACGGCAGCGGCGTACGGTTTTATGCCCGACGCCAGTTGACGACGCTGCTGCGCGGCGCGCGCAGCGGCAGCGTCTGCGATTCGTCCAGGCTGCCATCGGCACGCAGCACCACGTAGCGGCTGTCGCCGCGGTCGAACAGCACCGGCACCGGATCACGGAACAGCGGCCGTCGCACGAACCGCAACTGCCAGCCGAAATGTTCCAGCGTCTCCACGGACTGTTGTTGTTCCGGAGTGAACCCGTCGCGCAACTGCACGGGTTCCGGGGGCTGACGGCGCTCGGTCGAATTCATGGAACGTAAGCTGGAGATGGAAAGTGCCATCTTCAATGCAATTGCCGTTCCAATCTGGCCGTGGCGGTCGCCGCGATTACCAGCTGTACAGCTTCCAGTACACCGGCGAGACGCCGTCCTTGTCGCTGTCCATGCGGCCATCGCCGTTGCGGTCGTAGATGTAATACGGCGCGCCGCGGGCCGGGGTCACCTTGACCATCCGCAACTGGCCGCTGATGCGGTATTCCTCGATGGTGTCGCCATTGTCCTGGACGCGCCTGGCAACGTCGGCGCCGCGGACGTCCACCGGGGCCTCACCCGTACCGCCGGTGCTGGCGCAGCCGGCCAGTGCCAGCAGGGAAAACAGCAGCAGGTTTTTCATGAAGGGCTCCATGCGAGGGGAATACCGGCTTGATTATGCGCCGCGCGCCGGGACCAGGTGCGGACCGGCCGCGTAGAATCACGCTATGAGCAGATTAGTCCTGATTGACGGGTCAAGTTACCTTTATCGCGCCTTCCATGCGTTGCCGCCCCTGACCAATGCCGCTGGCGAGCCTACCGGCGCGCTGTTCGGCGTGGTCAACATGCTGCGGGCGACATTGAAGGAGAAGCCCGAATACGTGGCGTTCGTGGTCGACGCGCCGGGCAAGACCTTCCGCGACGACCTGTATCCCGACTACAAGGCCAACCGGCCGTCGATGCCCGATGATCTGCGCCCGCAGGTGCAGCCGATGTGCGACATCGTGCAGGCCCTGGGCATCGACATCCTGCGCATTCCCGGCGTGGAGGCCGATGACGTGATCGGCACCCTGGCCCTGCAGGGGGCTGCCGACGGACTGGAGGTGACCATCTCCACCGGCGACAAGGATTTCGCCCAGCTGGTGCGCTCGGGCGTGGCGCTGGTCAACACCATGACCGGCAGCCGCGCCGACTCGGATGCCGCGGTGATTGAAAAATTCGGGGTGCCGGCTTCGCAGATCGTCGATTACCTGGCGTTGATGGGCGATGCGGTGGACAACGTTCGCGGTGTCGACAAGTGCGGGCCCAAGACCGCGGCCAAGTGGCTGGGCGAATACGGCTCGCTGGATGGGGTGATTGCCGCGGCGCCGACGATGAAGGGCAAGATCGGCGAGAACCTGCGTGCGGCGTTGCCGCGGTTGCCGCTCAACCGCGAACTGGTGACGATCAAGACCGATGTGGCGCTGGATTGCGGCCCGCGCCAGTTGCAGCTGCGCGACCAGGACGTGCCCACGCTGCGGGAGTTGTACACCCGCTACGGGTTCACCCAGGCCCTGCGCGAGCTGGGCGGCGCTGCGGCGCCGGCGGCGGTCGACGACAGCAAGGTCAGCCTGCGCGGCACCGCGGCCGGTTACGCCAAGGCCAGCGACAGCGCAGCGGCCGTCGAGATCGATCCGGCGCTGGCGGCCAAGGGCGAATACGAAACCGTGTTCACTGCCGAGCAGTTGCAGGCCTGGGTACAGCGCCTGCAGGCGGCCGACGAGTTCGCCTTCGATACCGAAACCGATGCCCTGGATGCGATGCGCGCCAACCTGGTCGGCCTCAGTGTCGCGGTGGAAGCCGGCAAGGCGGCCTATATCCCGGTCGGGCACACCTATCCCGGCGCCCCGGCACAGCTGCCGATGGCCGATGTGCTGGCGGCCCTGAAGCCGCTGTTCGAAGACGCCGGCAAGCGCAAGCTCGGCCAGCACGGCAAGTACGACATCCATGTGCTGCGCCGTCACGGCATCGACGTGCGTGGCTATGCCGATGACACGATGCTGGAGAGCTTCGTGCTCAATTCCACCGCCACCCGCCACGACATGGATTCACTGGCGCAGCGCTATCTGGGCTACACCACCACCAAGTTCGAGGAGGTGGCCGGAAAGGGCGCCAAGCAGATCTCTTTCGCTCAGGTCGGGATCGACGAGGCCGGTGGCTACGCCGCCGAAGATGCCGACATCACCCTGCGCCTGCATCGGGTGCTGTCGGCAAAACTTGCCGCCGAGCCGTCGCTGGAAACGGTGTACCGCGAGATCGAGATGCCGCTGGTGCCGGTGCTGGCGCGGATCGAGGCCAATGGCGTGGCGATCGATTCGGTCGAGCTGCGCCGGCAAAGTGCCGACCTGTCCTCACGCATGCTCGCCGCGCAGCAGAAGGCCACCGTGCTGGCCGGGCGCACCTTCAACCTGGATTCGCCCAAGCAGCTGTGCGCGGTGCTGTTCGAGGAACTGGGCCTGCCGGCGCTGGTGAAAACGCCCAAGGGCCAGCCCTCGACCAACGAAGAAGCGCTGGAGGCGATCGCCGAGCAGCACGAACTGCCGCGGGTGATCCTGGAATACCGCGGGCTGGCCAAGCTGCGCAGCACCTACACCGACAAGCTGCCGGAGATGGTCAATCCCGACACCGGCCGCGTGCACACCAGCTATCACCAGTCCGGTGCGGCGACCGGGCGGCTGTCCTCGTCCGATCCGAACCTGCAGAACATCCCGATCCGCACCGAAGACGGCCGCCGCATCCGCAAGGCCTTCGTCGCCCCACCCGGGCGCAAGCTGATGGCCTGCGACTACTCGCAGATCGAACTGCGGATCATGGCCCACCTGTCCGAAGATCCGGGCCTGATCAGTGCGTTCGAGCAGGGCGCCGACGTGCACCGCGCCACCGCGGCCGAAGTGTTCGGACGCAGGCTGGAGGAGGTGACGCCGAACGAGCGCCGCGCCGCCAAGGCGATCAACTTCGGCCTGATGTACGGCATGAGCGCGTTCGGTCTGGCCAAGAACCTGGGCATCGACCGTGGCCAGGCACAGGACTACGTGTCGCTGTATTTCAGCCGCTATCCGGCGGTGCGCGACTTCATGGAGCGCATGCGTGTCCAGGCACGTGAACAGGGCTATGTGGAAACCCTGTTCGGCCGCCGGCTGTACCTGAACGACATCCACGCGCGCAACCAGGGCCTGCGCGCCGGTGCCGAGCGCGCCGCGATCAACGCACCGATGCAGGGCACGGCGGCGGACATCATCAAGCGCGCGATGGTCAGCGTCGACGGCTGGCTGGCCGATCACCGCGAACGCGCGCTGATGCTGCTGCAGGTGCACGATGAACTGGTGTTCGAGGCCGATGTCGACTTCATCGACACGCTGCGCCACGAAGTGGTGTCGCGGATGAGCGCAGCGGCGAGCCTGCGGGTGCCGCTGGTGGTGGATACGGGGGTGGGCGCCAACTGGGACGAGGCGCACTGAGCGCGGCGGCTGGCGGCACCGGGACGTGGTGACGCGCTGGGCGGAACGAGGATTTGCCGTTCTTTAGGGGTGGAGGTGGAACATTGCGTATCAATCTCCGCATTCACTTTTTGCCTTGTTTTCAAGGGGATGAATCGCTCCTTAATCCTTCCGGATAACAAAGCAATTCTTCACGAACCATCAATGTTCAAAGTGCTCTTATGTCCTTCGACAGGCGCAATACCTGTCGTGGATCTCTCCCATCCCCTGGAGCAGATCTCGGAACGGGNAACCATCAATGTTCAAAGTGCTCTTATGTCCTTCGACAGGCGCAATACCTGTCGTGGATCTCTCCCATCCCCTGGAGCAGATCTCGGAACGGGAATTTCTCCCCAAGTTTCCGTTCCCGAGCCCCGTCGACCCCCCCCTGGTCGGCGGGGCTTTTTTTTTGAGCGGTTCCATCACTCCCGGCGCATGGCTTTTAGGGCCGCTGGCGGACTATCGTCAGTGCTGGCCCACTTGGGGATGACGATGTCGGATCTTTTCACGCTGGCGATGCCGTGGTGGGAGTTCGTGCTGCGCGCGGTCGTGGTGTACGTGGTGGTGCTGGGCATGGTGCGGCTGTCGGGCAAGCGTGCGCTGGGGCAATTCACCCCGTTCGATGTGCTGCTGATCGTGCTGCTCGGCAATGCGGTGCAGAACGCGCTGCTGGGGGAGGACACCTCGCTGGCCGGCGGCCTGCTGCTGGCGGCGACCCTGATGCTGTTGAACTATGCAGTGGGCTGGTTCACCGCGCGCTCTCCGCGCGTGGAGCGCATGGTGGAAGGCGAACCGGTCGTGCTGGCGCGTTCCGGCCGCGTGTTCATCCACGTGCTGCGGCGCGAGCTGGTGAGCAAGGCCGACTTCGATGTGGCGATGCGGCAACAGGGCTGCGCCGATATCAGCGAAGTGGAACTGGCGCTGCTGGAGACCAATGGCCATATCACCATCCTCCAGCAGCCGAAAAACTGACCGCGCCGCTCAGTCGAGCCAGTCGCGCGGCGTCAGGTAAGCCGCCAGCCGTGCTTCGGCGCTGCCTTCCTGCGGCACGTAGCCGTATTCCCAGCGCACCCGCGGCGGCAGGCTCATCAAAATGCTTTCGCTGCGGCCGCCACTCTGCAGCCCGAACAGCGTGCCGCGGTCATAGACCAGGTTGAATTCCACGTAGCGGCCACGGCGGTACAGCTGGAACTCGCGCTCGCGCTCGCCATAGGGCGTGTCCTTGCGGCGCTCGACGATCGGCAGATAGGCATCCAGGAACCCCTCGCCCACCGCGCGCAGATAGGCGAAATCCTGCTCGAAGTCGCCATGCAGGTCGTCGAAGAACAGCCCGCCGACACCGCGGGTCTCGTTGCGGTGCTTGAGGAAGAAATAGTCGTCGCACCAGCGCTTGTGCTCGGCATAGCGCGTTTCGCCATACGGCGCGCACAGGTCATGGGCCACCTGGTGCCAATGGCGCACATCCTCGTCGAACGGATAGAACGGGGTCAGGTCGAAACCGCCGCCAAACCACGAGGCGACGTGTTCGCCATCGCGCTCGGCGCGGAAATAGCGCACGTTGGCGTGGGTGGTGGGCAGGTAGGGATTGCGGGGATGGAACACCAGCGACACGCCGCAGGCGCGCCATGACGCCCCGGCCAGCTCCGGCCGGTTGGCCGAGGCCGACGGCGGCAGGCGCGTACCGGCGACATCGGAAAAGCCGATCCCGGCCTGCTCGAACACCGCGCCCTCGCGCAGGATGCGGGTGCGGCCACCGCCGCCCTCGGCCCGCTGCCAGTTGTCTTCGATGAAACGGGCCTGGCCGTCGGCGGTTTCGATGGCGGCGCAGATGCGGTCCTGCAGCCCGGTCAGATAGTCGCGTACACGTTCAAATTGATTCATGGCGGTACTTTAACGCAGGCCCGTGGCGCGGCTGCAGGGCGCTGCGGTTCAATGGAACTGCACGCGCACGTCGGGTTTTCCCAGCTTCAGCGCCAGCCAACCATGCAGCAGTGCAAACGCCAGCGCGGTGGCGGCGCCGGTGATCAGGCAGATCCAGCGGCTGACCTGCAGCTGCAGCAGCAATTCCTGGCCCTGCGGCGTCTGCAGCATGCCGGCGGGAAACATCCCGGCCAGGCCGTTGAACAGGGCCTGGATCAGCGGCAGGCAGGCGAAGTTGGCCACGGCGGTCAGCAGCAGGAAGCCGATGAATCCGGTTCGCGCCCACTCGCGCCGTGCCAGCAGGCCCCATCCCACCGCCAGCAGGGCCAGCGACGCCAGCAGCATCAGCACCCCGAGCGTGCCGGCGTGCCGCAGCAGCCAGTCCAGGCCGGCGGGCAGCGGTAGATTGTGCGCGGCCAACCACTGCGCAGCGCCGGCCCGTCGCAGCAGCCCGATCACGCCCAACTGGATCGCGCTGTAGACCACCGAGATCACGGCCACCACCAGCGCCAGCCGCGCGGTGACATCGACGAGCGAACCGGCGCGGCCGGCCTGGCGGTCAGGGGAAAGCGAGGCAGGGCTCACGGCGCGTCCAGGGAGGGGGCCAAGGCGGACTATCGCCCGAGCGGCGGTGCTTGCCCAGCGGCCTCGGCGGCGAGCAGCGCGCGCGCGGCCGGCAGGATGTGGTGTTCGCTCATCGGCGCCAGCTCCACCCCGTGCGGCGGGTGCAGGGGAATCCACGCCAGTTCGGCGATTTCAGCCCGCGCCCGTGGCGATCCCCGCACCTGGATCCGGAACGCTTCGGCCTGCACCCGGCGGCCGGGTTCGTTGACCGCGTGTTCCTCGAACTGGCCCAGACGGTGCGCGCTGTCCACGTCCAGTTCCACGCCGAGCTCCTCCCCCAGTTCGCGCGCCAGCGTGGCCAGCGAGGCTTCACCCGGCTCACGCTTGCCGCCGGGCTGGATGAAGGCGGCCGAGCCGCGCTTGCGCACCACCAGCACCCGGCCGCCGGCATCGAGGATCACCGCGGTGACGATGCGGATCGGGGGAGCAGGAGACATCGGTCGTGCCAGCGGGGTTGCAACCACCCGGCCCGCGCTGGGCGGGCCGGGGCGGGGTTACTTGAGGTTTTCCTCGAACAGCTTGTAGATGCGCTTGTACTGGTCCAGCCACGAGTCCGCACGGGTGTAGCCGTGGCGTTCCAGCGGGTACGGTGCGATCGACCAGTTGTCCTTGTGCAGCTCCATCAGCTTCTGGGTCATGTTGACCGAGTCCTGGAAGAACACGTTGTCATCCATCATTCCGTGCGCGATCAGCAGGTGGTCCTGCAGGCCGGCGGCGTATTCGATCGGCGAGGAGATGCGGTAGGCCTCCGGGTCGATGTCCGGGGTGTTGAGGATATTGCTGGTATAGCCATGGTTGTACTGGTGCCAGTCCCCGACCGGGCGCAGCGCGGCGCCGGCCTTGAACAGGCCCGGGGCGCGGTACAGCGCCATGTAGGTCATGAAACCGCCGTAGGAGCCGCCGTAGATGCCGGCATGCGCGCGATCACCCTGTTGCGTCTCCACCAGCCAGTCCAGGCCGTCCTGGTAGTCCTCCAGTTCCGGGTGGCCCATGTTGCGGTAGATCGCGGTGCGCCAGTCGCGGCCGTAGCCCTCGCTGCCGCGGTAATCCATGTCCAGCACGATGTAGCCCTGCTGCACCAGCAGGTTGTGGAACATCTGCTCGCGGAAGTAGGCCGGGTAGCGCTGATGCACGTTCTGCAGATAGCCGGCGCCATGCACGAACATCGCGATCGGGTACTGCTTGCCCGGTTCGGGGTTTTCCGGACCGTAGTACTTGGCCCAGACCACGCCGGCGCCATGTTTGGACGGCACCTGCACCAGCTTCGGCTCGATCCACTGCCGCGCCTTGAACGCGGCACTGCGGGTATCGGTCAGCACCCTGGCCGCCCCGCCGGCCGCCGGCACCACCGCCAGCTGTGGCGGCAGGTAGGCGCTGGAATAGCGCACCAGCAGCTGCTGGCCGTCGGGCGAGAGCGAGAAGTCCTCCACCCCGTTGAGCGCGGTCAGTTCCTTCACCTGTCTGCTGGCGCGGTCGACCGCGCACACTTCGTAGTCGCCCGGTGCCTGCTGGTTGCACAGGAAGTAGAAGCCGCGGCCGTCGGCGCTGGCCACCGGCATCGAGGCTTCCCACTTGCCGCCGGTCAGCGGCTGCGGCTTGGCCGTGCCCTGCTGGGTGTACAGGTGCGAGAAGCCGGATTCCTCGGACAGCAGCCACAGTGTGCGGCCGTCGCCCAGCCAGCCGAAATCGTTGAAGCCCCAGTTGATCCACGCCGGATCGGTCAGCCGGTGGCGCGTTTCCAGCTTCGCGCTGGCCGCGCTGACCCCGACGATCCAGCGGTCCTTGTTGTCGTTGGCGCGCAGCATGATCGCCGCCTGCTGGCCATCGGCGCTCCAGCGGATGCCGGGCGCGCCCCGGCCGCCCAGCACTTCGAGCGTGCGGTTGCCTTTGAGCGCATCCTTGCCGGCGGCCTTGCGCAGCGCCGCCAGCGGATCGGTGCCGATGCCCGGCAGGCCCTCCAGCGACAGCGGCCTGACCGTGCCGGCCACGGCATCGACCAGCCACAGCGCATGCGGCTCGGGATCGTTGCGGCCGACGCGGGTGCGGGTGTCCTCGAACTCCTCGTAACCGGACTCGGTCACGTACTTGGGCATCTTGCCGGCGCGGCCTTCGTCATAGCCCTTCGGCTTGGTGACCACGATCAGGGTGCGGGCATCGGGCGAGAGCACGCTGTCGACGATCTCGACCTCGGCGCCCAGATACACCGGGTCCGGTGCGCGGGTGCGGTCGGCCTGGCGCCAGCGGGCGTCCTGCTGCTTGAGCGCCTCGCGCTGGGCGCGGTCGTTGCGCAGCGTGGCGAGGGTGCGCAGCTGCTGCTCGCGCAGTTCGTCCGGCTTGGGGGCGTCGTCGGGGTTCTTTTCCGCCTTCAGGCTGGCCACCTGCTGCACGCCGGCGGCCGCGGTCCAGTGGAACCAGTTCTGCCCGGTGCGCCAGATCACGCCGCCATCGCGGGCGAAATTGACCGCGCTGGACTTTTCGCTGCTGCGGGTCAACTGGGTCAGCGCGCCGCTGCGCAGGTCGCGTACGAACACGTCGCCGTTGCGCACGAACGCCGCGCGCTGGCGGCTGCCGTCGTAGACCGGATTGGCTACATCCAGGCTGTCGCGCTGGTCATCGGCCACCTGCTGTGCGGCCCCGCTGGCGACCGGCTGGCGGAAGGTGTCACGCACCGGGCTGCCGGTGCGCTTGAGCTGGTATTCCACCTGCTGGCTGTTCCACGACCACCAGGCGCTCTCCACCGGGGGGCCGATCCAGTCCGGGTCGGCCATCGCCTGCTCGATCGTGATCGGGGTGGGCGCGGCATGGGCCGTACCGCCGAGGGCGGCGAGCAGGATCAGGGACAACGGCAGCGTTCTGGGCATTGCGGGCGGCACCAATAAGGAAAACCCGGCAAGCGTAGCAGTCCCTTCACGGCGCTGGCTGGGCCACAGGTCATGGCGGGCAGCGGCGGCGGGAATTGCGGCGCGCCCCCGGCGGGCACCTTGCAGTGCTGTGCTGCAGCAGGGCGGCACATGCGGCCCTCACACCGGCGGGCGGAAACTGGCGCGGGTTTGGGCCGTTCCGGAGATTTGCGTGGACGCACTCTTGTTGTCGCGGATCCAGTTCGGGTTCGTCATCAGTTTCCATGTGCTGTTCCCGGCCTTCACCATCGGCACCGCGAACTGGCTGGCGTTCCTCGAGTGGCGCTGGCTGCGCACCGGCAATCCGGTCTGGCGCGAGCTGTTTTTCTTCTGGCAGAAGATCTTCGCGGTGTCCTTCGGCATGGGCGTGGTCACCGGCATCGTGATGTCCTTCCAGTTCGGCACCAACTGGTCGGAACTGAGCCGGGTGGCCGGCAGCGTGATCGGCCCACTGCTCAGTTACGAGGTGCTGACCGCGTTCTTCCTGGAATCCAGCTTCCTGGGCGTGATGTTGTTCGGCTGGGGCCGGGTGTCGCCGCGGCTGCACTTCCTGTGCACCTGCCTGGTGGCGCTGGGCACGCTGATTTCCACTTTCTGGATCCTGTCGTCCAACAGCTGGATGCAGACCCCGGCCGGCTACCGGATGGTGGACGGCATCCTCCACCCGCAGAACTGGTGGCACGTGGTGTTCAATCCGTCGTTCCCGTACCGGTTGGCGCATATGGCGCTGGGCGCGTTCATCACCACCTGCTTCGTGGTCGGCGGCCTGGGCGGCTGGTACCTGCGCCGCGGGGTGCATGTGGAGGCGGCCGCCCGCATGTTGAAGCTGGCGGTGGCGTTTGCCGCGATCACCCTGCCGCTGCAGATCCTGGTCGGGGACCAGCATGGCCTGAACACGCTGCAACACCAGCCGATGAAGGTGGCGGCGATGGAAGGCCACTGGCGCAACGGCGCGCCGGGGGCGGGCGTGCCACTGCTGTTGTTTGCGCTGCCCGACGAGAACGCCGAGCGCAACGCCATGGAAGTGGCGATCCCGCGGCTGGGCAGCCTGATCCTCACCCACAGCCGTGACGGGACCATCGCCCCGCTGACTGCGGTGGCGGCGACCGACCGGCCGCCGGTCACCCCGGTGTTCTATGCGTTCCGGGTGATGGTCGGGCTGGGCGTGCTGATGCTGCTGCTGGCGTGGGTATCGGCGTTCGCCTGGTGGCGCGGCTGGCTGCTGCAGTCGCCCTGGCTGCAGCGGGCGTGGAACCTGATGTTGCCGGCCGGTTTCATCGCGCTGGTATCGGGCTGGTTTGTCACCGAGATCGGGCGCCAGCCGTGGGTGGTGTATGGGGTGTTGCGCACTGCCGATGCGGTCGGGCCGCAAACGGCCTGGATGACCGCGCTGTCGCTGACCGTGTACGTGCTGGCATATGCCTTCGTGTTCGGCTGGGGCATCTGGTATCTGGTGAAAATCGCCCGCACCGGGCCGAACCCGCATGAGCGGCCGCCGGAGATGGAGGGTGGTGAACGGACCCCGGCGCGGCCGATTTCCGGCGTCGATGAACCGCTGGAAGGAGGCTGAGCATGGACATGGCAACGGTGCTGCCGGTGGTGTGGTTCGCGGTGATCGGCTTTGGCGTGCTGATGTACGTGGTGCTGGACGGGTTTGTGCTCGGGATCGGCATCCTGGCGCCGTTTGCCGACAACGAACAGCAGCTGGACCTGATGATGAACACCGCCGCGCCGATCTGGGACGGCAACGAAACCTGGCTGGTGCTGGGCGGGGCCGGCCTGTTGGCGGCGTTCCCCGGCGCCTACGCGGTGATCCTGTCCGGGCTGTACCTGCCGGTGCTGATGCTGCTGATCGGGCTGGTATTCCGCGGCGTGGCGTTCGAGTTCCGTTTCAAGGCGCACCGTTCGCGGGCGCTGTGGAGCGTGGCCTTCACCCTGGGCTCGCTGCTGGCCGCGTTCGCCCAGGGGGTGATGCTCGGGGCAATCGTGCAGGGCCTGCCGATGCTGGACGGGCGCTATGTCGGCGGGGCGTTTGGCTGGTTCAGCCCGTTTTCGGTGTTGACCGGAGCGGCGGTGGTGTTCGGCTACGCGCTGCTTGGCAGCACCTGGCTGATCCTGAAGACCACCGGCAAGGAGCAGGCGATCGCGCGGATGCTGACGCGGCCGCTGGTGGTGGCGGTGATCGTGTTCATGGGGCTGGTCAGCGCGTGGCTGCCGTTCCTGGATTCGCGGCTGATGGCGCGCTGGTTCAGCAGTGGCAATTTCTGGTGGCTGTCGCCGGTGCCGGTGTTGACCCTCGCCGTGGCGGTGGCGCTGTGGCGCAATGCGCTGCATCCGCAGCGCGACTTTGCGCCGTTCCTGCTGTCGCTGGGGCTGTTCGTGCTGGGCTTCATCGGCCTGGTGCTGGGCATGTGGCCTTACCTGGTACCGCCGGGACTGACTCTGTGGCAGGCGGCGGCTCCGCCCTCGTCGCAGGGCTTCAGCCTGGTCGGGCTGCTGGTGCTGCTGCCGGTGATCCTGGGCTATACCGCGTGGTCGTACCGGGTGTTCCGCGGCAAGGTCACCGCCGACAGCGGCTATCACTGAGCCGTGGCGTGGCTTGCCAGTGGCCGCGCCCGCCGCCAAGCTAGCCGCCCCGGCATGCGCCCCTGAGCGGACCGGTTCCCGTTGCCAGGTGGATGTAGCCGCATGCCGGTCGCTGTTGAGGATTTCATGTCGCCGCGCCGTTATCCGCTCGCCGTCGGCGGGCTGGAACGTGGGCTGGCCCGCGTGGCCGGGATCGACGTCGATCTGCGCACGTTCCTGGCCCACGTCCACGGCCTGGCTGCGCTGCTGCCCGAAGGCCGGCACGCCATCAACCTGTGCGAAGACCGCTACCGGTTCCTGGTGGCGTTCTGCGCGGTGGCGTTGCGCGGGCAGGTGAACCTGCTGCCGCCGTCACGGGCGATCGCGGTGGTGGCCGACGTGCAGCGCCGCTATGCCGAGACCTGGTGTGTGGGCGATAGCGCGTTGGATCCGGCGCCGCCGGGGTATTTCCGCCTTCCCGCGACCTTGCCGCAGGCGCAGGGCCCGATGCCGTGGCTGGAAGAAAACCGGTGCGTGGCGATCGGCTTCACCTCCGGCAGTACCGGCGCCCCTGCCCCCAATCCCAAGACCTGGGGCAGCTTGCAGACCAGCACCGCACAGAATCTGCAGGCGTTGCAGGACCTGTGGGGCCGCACGCTGCCGGAAGTGGTGGCCACCGTGCCGCCGCAGCATATGTACGGGCTGGAGATGTCGGTGCTGTTGCCGCTGCTCGGCCCGGCCCGGATGCATGCCGGCAAGCCGTTCTTCCCCGATGACGTGGCGCAGGCGCTGGCGCAGGCCAGCGCGCCGCGGCTGCTGGTGACCACGCCGGTGCACCTGCGGGTGCTGGTGGAATCCGGGGTGCGGCTGCCGCCGTTGGCCGGCATCGTCACCGCGACCGCGCCGTTGCCGCAGGACCTGGCGATCGCCGCCGAGCAGCGCTTCGGCATCGAAGTGCGCGAGGTGTTCGGTTCCACCGAAACCTGCATCTTCGCCCGTCGCCGCACCGCCCACGAGGCGGCCTGGGATCTGTTGCCCGGGGTGCGCCTGGAACCCCAGCCGGACGGTACCCGGGTCCATGCGCCCCATCTGCCGTTGCCAGTGACGCTGGCCGATCTGGTGGAGTTGCTGCCCGGTGAGCGCTTCGTGCTGCGTGGCCGGCGCGCGGACCTGCTGGAGATCGCCGGCAAGCGTGCTTCGCTGGGCGACCTTACCCGGCGCCTGCTGGCGGTCGCGGGCGTGCAGGATGGCGTGGTGGTGCAACTGGCGCCCGAGCCCGGGCATCCGGTGGGCCGGATTGCCGCGCTGGTGGTGGCCCCCGGCTGCGAGGAAAGCCGGATCCTGCAGGCCCTGCGGGCGGAAATGGACCCGGTGTTCCTGCCGCGGCCGTTGCGCAAGGTGGCGCAGCTGCCGCGCAATGAAACCGGCAAGCTGCCACGTGACGCGGTGCTGGCCCTGTTGCAGGGTTGACGCGTGCGGCTCAGCCGCCGTGGACGCCGTCGATCTCCACCCGCAGGTCACGGCGGCACACCGTGGCGTGCAACAGCATGCGCGGCACCTGCGGTCCCAGATGCTGTGACAGCTGCTGTTCCACCTGCGCCATCTCGGCGCGGTCGCGCACATACACCTTGAGCCGGCTGTTGGCGCCGAACTGCGGCGGCAGGCCGGGTGCGTGCTGCCGCGCCGCGCCGATCAGCGCGTCGAAGTTGGTGAAGGTTTCCTCGAGCTGGCGGGCGGTGCAGTCGGCGTGCAGGGTGTGGTGGCCGACCACGCTGGCGGTCCCGGACAACAGCAACGGCAGTTCGCTGCCCGGCGCGGCGAGCATGGCGCGGGCGAAGCTGGGCGGCTGCGGCCCGTACTGGCGCGGGTAGCGGTAGGCGCTGACCTGGCGCGGATTCTCCAGCGGAATGCCGGGCGCGCGCGCGGCCAGCCAGTACACCTGCAGCACACGCACCCCGTCGACCCGCCCGATCGCGGTGGCCGCCGGCAGGGTGGCCGCATCGATCGTGCCGATGCCGCGGGCGCGGCCGACGCAGAACTGGCGGTAGCGCTCCTGGTCGCCCTCGCCCTCGGTGATGGCATCGAGGTAATTCCAGATCCGCAGCAAATGCGGGTAGCCATGCCGCGCCAGGGCCGCCAGCAGCTGCGTATACGCCTGCTGCGAGCCACCCAGGATGCCGCCAGCGGCGGTTTCATCGATCTGCAGCGCACCGAACATCAGCGCGCCATCGCTGGCCCAGGCCACCCCGTGCCCGTCGCGTCCGCTGCGAACCGGGGTGCGGCTGCGCCAGACTTCCAGCTGTGGCGCGCCATAGGCCTGCAGGCCCACCTGCAGGTAGCGTGGATCGGTGCAGGCCGGGGCCGCAGCGCCGGCATGGAAACCGAAGATCGCCAGCACCCGGGGGTCGTCCAGCAGCGCGGGCAGCTGCGTGGCTGGCACATAGTCCACCGTCATTGCCGCCGCGGCCATCGCGGAAGAAACGGTGCTCATGGCGCGATCCGCGGCGCAAGCAGGGCGATCGGAACGGCCTGGCCCCCCAGCACAGGCGTGGCGGGCAACAACAGGGGCGGTGCGGGAAACATCATGCGTTGGCAAATCGGGTATTACCGGAATGGCACATGATAGCGCGCGGCGATTTCCGCCCCGGTTGCGCTATCGACGGTGATGCCGGATCGTTGCGCCTCCGCAACTGTCGCTGGACCTGTACACATGTCGCAACAATCCCGATCCGAGGCCGCCCTGGCGGAACTGCTGGTGGAAAGCCTGAACCTGGAGGACGTCACCCCGGCACAGATCGATCCGGAGGCGCCGTTGTTCAACGAGGGACTGGGGCTGGATTCGATCGATGCGCTGGAACTGGCACTGGCCATCAGCAAGCGCTACGGCTTCCAGCTGCGCTCGGACAATGACGACAACCGGCGCATCTTCACCTCGCTGCGTTCGCTTTCCGCCCATATCGACGCCAACAAGACCGTCTGAGGTGGACCCCATGGTTGCCGCGCCCGGGGCCGGTCACGGCGTAGCGGCGGCGCTGCTCCGGGGCCTGCTGTTGCTGGCGTATCCGCTGCTGTCGCACCTGGCCAGCCTGCGTGCCGGCGGTGCCTGGGCGGCCGGCGCCATGTTCAGTCTGGTGCTGCTGGTGCTGCTGGCGCCGTTGGCGCAACGGCGGCGCTGGGCGCTGCCGGCGCTGGGGCTGTGCACGCTGGCGCTGCTGTGGCTGGCTGGGTCGCCGCTGGCGTGGATGCTGCTGCTGGCCCCGCCGGTGGTGTTCCCGCTGCTGGTGGCGTGGGGTTTCGCGCGCACGCTGGCGCCAGCGCGGGTGCCGTTGATCGGGCGCATCATGCGCGCGCTGTACCAGCATGCCGGGATGCCGGTGACGGCGGCGCTGGAACGCTATACCCGGCGCCTGACCGCCGCGTGGGCGGCGGTGCTGGTGCTGCTGGCGGCGTTGAACCTGGGGCTGGCGGCCAGTGCGGTGCCCGGCGGCCTGCTGGTCACGTTCGGCCTGCAGCCGTGGTGGCCGGTCAGCCATGCGCAGTGGTCGTGGTGCGCCAATATCGCCAACTGGGGCCTGATCGGCGGTTTCTTCGTACTGGAATACGCGGTGCGGACCCGGCTGTTTCCGCAACGGCCGGACCGCAATCCGGCCCAGTTCGCCCGGCAGATGGCGCAGCTCGGGCCGGCGTTCTGGCGCGACCTGTTGCGCTGAGCGGCGGCCGCGCCGGGTATCCTTGGCGACCATCGAGGCTGTCATGGCTGCCATGCAATTCACCATTCCCTGCGACCACCCCTGCCTGGCCGGGCACTTTCCCGGCCGCCCGCTGGTGCCTGGCGTCGTGGTGCTGGAACAGGTGCTGCGGGCGATCGCGCGGCAAACCGGCCTGCCGGTCACCGCGTTGCGCCTGCCGCAGGTGAAGTTCATGGCGCCACTGCTGCCCGGACAGGCCGCGACCATCGAACTGGAAGGCGCTGCGCCGCGCTGGCGCTTCACGGTGCTGCGTGATGAACAGTTGCTGGTGCGCGGCGAACTGGTGGTGGTCACGCCGGTTGCCGCGGCATGAGCGAGGTCGACTGGAAGCGTCGCCCCGAAGGTGGGGGCCGCGCCGCGATCCGGCTGATTGCCGGCATCGCCCGCCATGGCGGACGCGGTATCGCGCGGCTCTGCCTGTACCCGATCACCGTCTATTTCCTGTTGATGCGCGGCGCCGAGCGGCGGGCCTCGCGGGCCTTCCTTTCCCGGGTGCACGGGCGCCGCGCGTCCGTGGCTGAGGTCGCCCGGCATATCCATACCTTTGCCGCCACCATCCTGGACCGGGTGTTCATGCTCGGCGGGCGCATGCAGTTGTTCGACATCCACCACTTCGGCCTGGAGCAGTTGCACGCGGCGATGGACCAGGGGCGCGGGGTGCTGGTGTTCGGCTCGCACCTGGGCAGCTTCGACGCGCTGCGCGCGCTGGGCCGGCAGCGCCGGGACATCCAGCTGCGGGTGCTGCTGGACAAGGCGCACAACGCGGCGATCACCGAGGTGCTGGCCGAGCTGGACCCGACGCTGGCGGCGGGGATCATCGATGCCGGCCAGGACGGCCCCTCGATCGTGCTGGCGATCAAACAGGCGCTGGACGAAGGCGCGCTGGTGGCGCTGCTGGTGGACCGCGCCCGGCCCGGCGAACCGTCGCTGGCCGCGCCGTTGCTGGGCGCGCCGGCGCCGTTGCCGACCGCCCCGTGGCTGATGGCCGCCGTGCTGAAAGTGCCGGTGGTGCTGGCGTTCGGCCTGTATCGCGGTGGCAACCGCTACGATCTGGTGTTCGAGGCGTTCGATGACGCCATCGACATCCCGCGGCGGGAACGGGCCGGGGCGTTGGCGCTGCTGGTGCAGCGCTACGCCGCACGGCTGGAGCTGCGGCTGCGCAGTGCCCCTTACAACTGGTTCAATTTCTATGACTTCTGGCATGCCGATGACTGCGCTTCTCCCGCCCCGATGGACCCGCCGCGCGTTGCTGATGCTGGTCGCCAGCGTGGTCCTGCCGGCATCGGCGAGCGGGATTGAGGCCCGCTGGATCCTGCAGCAGCTGGCGCAGCCGGCGCCCAGCCAGACCGGTTTCGTCGAGCTGCGCGGTTCGGCACTGCTGAAGGAGCCGTTGCGGGTGGAAGGCCAATACCGCCGTCCGGACACCGCCACGCTGGTGCGCGAGGTGCGCGCGCCCTACGCCGAAACCACCACCATCGCCGACGGCAAGGTCAGCATCGCCCGCGCCGGCAAGCCGCCGCGCGTGTTCGCGCTGCAGCGGGTGCCGGAACTGGGCGACCTGCAGGCCAGCTTCGGGGCGCTGCTGTCCGGCGACCTGGCGGCGCTGGAGCAGGGTTACCGGCTGCAGCCGCAGGGCACGCCCCAGCATTGGCAGCTGGTGCTGATCCCGCGCGGCGAAGCGCTCGCCAAGCGGGTGGCCGCAATCACCCTGCGTGGCCGTGGCAACGAACTGCGCTGCATTGAAACCCGCCCGGCCAAGGGCGATCTGCAGCGCACCCTGCTCGGCGGCGCCGCCGCGGCGGCGGCCACGGTGCGCGATGCCGACGCGCTGGCGGCGTTGTGCCACGACGGTGGGGCGCGTTGAGCCTGTCGTCGAAGCAGCGCATCGTTCTGGCGATCGGCTGGCTGCTGCTGCTGGCCCTGGCCAGCGCGTGGATCGGGGCGCGGATGCAGGTCAGTGGCGACCTGCGCAAGTTCATGCCCGATGCGCAGACCCCGGCGCAGAAGCTGTTGCTGGACGAGCTGGGCGAAGGCCCCGGCAGCCGCCTGCTGCTGGTGGCGCTGTCGGGCGCGGCCCCGGCCGAACTGGCCGCGCAGTCCCAGGCGCTGCGGGCGCAGCTGGCCGACGACCCGCAGTTCGAGCTGGTCAGCAATGGCGAGCAGGCCGGACTGGAGGCGATTCCGCCCCGGTTGCTGCCCTACCGCTATCTGCTGGGCGAGCTGCCGGACGATGCGTTCTCGGCCGCGACGTTGCGCGAGGAACTGCAGGCGCGGGTGCAGGATCTGGGCTCGCCGGCCGGTGCGCTGGTCGAGCCGCTGCTGGCCGCGGACCCGACCCTGCAGATCCTGCGGGTGGCCGAATCGTTGCAGCCGGCCAACGCGCCGCAGCGGCCGGAGGAGGTGTGGTTCGACCGCAGCGGCACCCAGGCGTTGCTGCTGGTGCAGACGCAGGCGGCCGGGTTTGATCCCAGCGGCCAGCAAGCGGCGGTGGACACGATCCAGCACGCTTTTGCGCAGGTCGCCGGCGACAGTGGCAGCCGCCTGGAACTGAGCGGGCCGGGCGCGTTCTCGGTGAAGATCGGCAATCGCACGGCGAACGAGGCCGGCGCCATCGGCACGCTGGATACGCTGGGCATGATCCTGCTGCTGTGGGTGGCCTACCGCAGCTGGAAAATGCCGATCCTGGGCTTCCTGCCGCTGGCCACCGCCGGCCTGGCCGGGCTTGGCGCGGTGGCCCTGGGCTTTGACGGCGTACACGGCATCACCATCGCTTTCGGCTTCACCCTGATCGGGGTGGTGCAGGACTATCCGATCCATTTCTTCAGCCATCAGCGCCCCGGCCGGTCGCCCTGGGACAACGTGCGCGCGCTGTGGCCGACGCTGGGCACCGGGGTGATCGCCACCTGCATCGCCTACCTCACCTTCCTGTTCTCCGGGGTGGACGGCCTCAAGCAGTTGGCGGTGTTCACCATCACCGCACTGGTGGCCGCGGCGCTGGCCACGCGTTACCTGCTGCCGGCGCTGGTCGACCCGCCCACCCGCGATTTCGCCGATTCGGCGCTGCTGGCGCGGATCTGGCGCCAGGTGCAGCGGCTGCCGCGGCCGCGCTGGTCGCTGGCCGCGCTGGCGCTGGCGGCCGCCGCGGCGCTGTTCTGGGCGCCGGGCACCTTCTGGCAGAACGATCTGGGGCGATTGACCCCGGTCGACCCGCAGGATCTGCAGCGCGATGCCGAGCTGCGCAGCGAGCTGGGCGCGCCGGACGTGCGGTATGTGCTGACCCTGCGCGGCGACGATGCGCAGACGGTGCTGGCGGCCTCTGAACGGCTGCGTCCGGCACTGCAGCAGCTCATTGTCGACGGCGCGCTGGACAGTTACGACATGGCGGCCCGCTACCTGCCCAGCGCCGCCACCCAGCGCGCGCGCCAGGCGCAGCTGCCCGATGCCGCCACCCTGCAGCGCGCGCTGGACGCCGCGGTG
>NZ_JAUJUJ010000109.1 GCF_030711595.1 Stenotrophomonas sp. YIM B06876 | reverse complement strand
GACGCGATCGCCCGCGAAGATGCGCATCAGCGAGTCGTCCAGGCTCAGGTAGAAGCGCGAAGACCCGGGGTCGCCCTGGCGGCCCGAGCGGCCGCGCAGCTGGTTGTCGATGCGGCGCGACTCGTGGCGCTCGGTGGCGATGATGCGCAGGCCGCCCAGGGCCTTGACCTTTTCGTGCTCCACTGTCCAGGCGGCACGCACCTCGGCGATACGCGCCTGCTTGGCGGCCTCGTCCAGCGATTCATCGGCCTCGACGGCGGCCAGCGCCTTCTCGATGTTGCCGCCGAGCACGATGTCGGTGCCGCGGCCGGCCATGTTGGTGGCGATCGTGATCATGCCGGAGCTGCCGGCCTGGGCGACGATGTCGGCCTCGCGGGCGTGCTGCTTGGCATTGAGCACCTGGTGCGGCAGGCCTTCCTTGTTGAGCAGCTGGTCGATGATTTCGGAGTTCTCGATCGAGGTCGTTCCCACCAGCACCGGCTGGCCGCGCTCGTGGCATTCGCGGATGTCCTTGATCGCCGCCTCGTACTTCTCGCGCGTGGTCTTGTAGACGCGGTCGAGCTGGTCGTCGCGCTTGCTCGGGCGGTTGGGCGGAATGACCACGGTCTCGAGGCCGTAGATTTCCTGGAATTCGTAGGCCTCGGTGTCGGCCGTTCCGGTCATGCCGCCGAGGTTGCCGTAGAGGCGGAAATAGTTCTGGAAAGTGATCGAGGCCAGCGTCTGGTTCTCGGCCTGGATCTCGACGCCTTCCTTGGCTTCCACGGCCTGGTGCAGGCCTTCGCTCCAGCGCCGGCCCGCCATCAGGCGGCCCGTGAACTCGTCGACGATGACGATCTCGCCCTCCTGCACCACGTAATGCTGGTCGCGGTGGTACAGGTGGTTGGCCCGCAGCGCCGCGTACAGGTGGTGCATCAGCGTGATGTTGGCCGGGTCGTAGAGCGAGCCGCCCTCGGAAATCATGCCCTGCGCCGCCAGCACGCGCTCGGCGGTTTCATGGCCCTGCTCGGTCAGGAAGACCTGGTGCGTCTTCTCGTCGAGCGTGAAGTCGCCGGGCTTGGTCACGCCTTCGCCGGTGCGCGGGTCGGCCTCGCCCTCCTGGCGCACCAGCAGCGGCACGACCTTGTTCATGGCGATGTACATCGACGTGTGGTCTTCGGCCTGGCCGCTGATGATGAGCGGCGTGCGGGCTTCGTCGATCAGGATCGAGTCCACCTCGTCGATGATGGCGTAGTTCAGCTTGCGCTGCACCCGGTCACGCGCTTCGTAGACCATGTTGTCGCGCAGGTAGTCGAAGCCGTATTCGTTGTTGGTGCCGTAGGTGATGTCGGACGCGTAGGCAGCCTGCTTTTCCTCGCGCGGCATGTTGGGCAGGTTGATGCCCACCGTCAGTCCGAGGAAATTGTACAGGCGGCCCATCCATTGGGCATCGCGGTTGGCCAGGTAGTCGTTCACCGTGACCACGTGCACACCGTTGCCCGACAGCGCGTTCAGGTACACCGGCAAGGTGGCCGTGAGGGTCTTGCCCTCGCCCGTGCGCATTTCGGCGATCTTGCCGTAATGCAGGGCCATGCCGCCGAGCAGCTGCACATCGAAGTGGCGCATCTTCATGATGCGCTTGGAGCCCTCGCGCACCACGGCGAACGCCTCGGGCAGCAGCGCATCGAGCGCCTCTCCCTGGGCGACCCGGTCCTTGAACTCCTGCGTCTTCGCACGCAGCGCCTCGTCGCTCAGGGCCTCGAATTCCGGCTCCATGGCATTGATGCGGGCCACCGTCTTGCGGTATTGCTTGAGGAGCCGGTCGTTGCGGCTGCCGAAAATTTTGGTGAGGAAGTTGGTGGCCATGCGAACAGGTCCGCCCTGCATGCCAAGGCATGCCAAGCGGCCAGAATCCCTAAGAAGAAGTGAGTTCAGTTGGGGCCGCCCCCCGACATTGCAAGCTGCGCAAGCGTCGGGACAGCGGGGTCCGAACCGGCGATTTTACCTGTCTGCCGCAGACTGTTACGCAGCCCCGCCCAAAGCGGGCTCGGCGCCTCGGCCACGGGCCATTGCGGCACCCCTGCTGCAGTCCATGATAATCAGCGGCATCCTTGGTTTTCAATGCCTCCATCCAACCCATGAACCGCCGCCACCACGCTGTCACGCTGCAGCAAGCCTCGCAAGAATCGCCCACGCTGGCGAACCTGGTGGCGCTGACCCGCGATTCCAGCGAGCGGCTGCGGGCGGTGGAGTCCTTGATTCCGGCCGGGCTGCGTGCATCCGTGCAGGCCGGTCCGATCGAAGGGCCAACCTGGTGCCTGCTGGTGAAGAACAATGCGGCGGCGGCGAAGCTGCGGCAATTGCTGCCCGCACTGCAGGCGCATTTGCGCAGCCGGGGCTGGGATGTGAACGCGATTCGCCTGAAGGTTCAAACCTGAACGGCGCGTGCGCGCCGCGCGACCATCGCAATCGAACTGATGAAAAAGGCCGTCTGCTGGATGCCAGCGG
>NZ_JAUJUJ010000108.1 GCF_030711595.1 Stenotrophomonas sp. YIM B06876 | reverse complement strand
TTTGCGCTGGCCGGACTGGGGGTGCCGGGGCCGTAGATGCCCTTGACGCCGGCTTCGTACAGGTGCTCGTAGTCCTGCGCCGGGATCACGCCACCGACGAAGACGATGATGTCGTCGGCGCCCTGGTCCTTGAGCGACTGGATGATGGCCGGCACCAGCGTCTTGTGCCCGGCCGCCAGCGTGGAGATGCCGACGGCGTGCACGTCGTTCTCGATCGCCTGGCGCGCGCATTCCTCGGGCGTCTGGAACAGCGGGCCCATGTCGACGTCGAAGCCCAGGTCGGCAAAGGCCGTGGCCACCACCTTGGCGCCGCGGTCGTGGCCGTCCTGGCCCAGCTTTGCGATCATCACGCGCGGGCGGCGGCCCTCGGCTTCGGCAAACGCGTTGATTTCTTCTTTCAGCTTGTCCCAGCCTTCGGCCGAGTCGTAGGCGGCTGCGTACACACCGGTCACCTTTTGCGTATCGGCGCGGTGGCGCCCAAACACCTTTTCGAGCGCATCGCTCACCTCGCCCACCGTGGCGCGCAGGCGCACCGCCTTGATGGCCAGCTCCAGCAGGTTGCCTTCGCCGCTCTCTGCTGCAGAAGTGAGAGCATCGAGCGCTTGGCTAACACGGGCTGTATCGCGTTTTTGCTTGATTTTTTGCAGGCGCTCGATCTGCCCGTCGCGCACCTTGCCGTTGTCGATCTGCAGGATGTCGACCGGGTCTTCCTTGGCCAGCTTGTATTTGTTGACACCGACGATCACGTCCTTGCCGCTGTCGATGCGCGCCTGCTTCTCGGCGGCGGCGGCCTCGATCTTGAGCTTGGCCCAGCCGCTGTCCACGGCCTGCGTCATGCCGCCCATGGCTTCGACTTCTTCGATGATCTTCCAGGCGGCATCCATCATGTCCTGCGTGAGCTTTTCCATCATGTAGCTGCCGGCCCAGGGGTCGACGACGTTGGTGATGTGCGTCTCTTCCTGGATGATGAGCTGCGTGTTGCGCGCGATGCGCGAGGAAAACTCGGTCGGCAGCGCAATGGCTTCGTCGAGCGCGTTGGTGTGCAGGCTTTGCGTGCCGCCGAACACGGCCGCCATGGCCTCGATGGTGGTGCGCACGATGTTGTTGTACGGGTCCTGCTCGGTCAGGCTCCAGCCCGAGGTCTGGCAGTGCGTGCGCAGCATCAGGCTCTTGGGGTTCTTCGCGCCGGTCTCCTTCATGATGCGGCACCACAGCAGGCGCGCCGCGCGCATCTTGGCCACTTCGAGGTAGAAGTTCATGCCGATGGCCCAGAAGAAGCTCAGGCGCCCGGCGAATTCGTCCACGTCCAGGCCGGAGGCGATGGCGGTCTTGACGTACTCCTTGCCGTCGGCCAGCGTGAAGGCCAGTTCCAGCGCCTGGTTCGCGCCGGCTTCCTGCATGTGGTAGCCCGAGATCGAGATCGAGTTGAACTTGGGCATATTCCTGGCCGTGTAGCCAATGATGTCGCCAATGATGCGCATCGAGGGCTTGGGCGGGTAGATGTAGGTGTTGCGCACCATGAACTCTTTCAGAATGTCGTTCTGAATCGTTCCACTGAGCTTGTCTTGCGAGACGCCCTGCTCTTCCGCCGCCACCACGTAGCCGGCCAGCACCGGCAGCACGGCGCCGTTCATGGTCATGGACACCGACACCTTGTCGAGCGGTATCTGGTCGAACAGGATCTTCATGTCCTCGACCGAGTCGATGGCGACGCCGGCCTTGCCCACGTCGCCGGTCACGCGCGGGTGGTCTGAGTCATAACCCCGGTGCGTCGCCAGGTCGAACGCCACCGACACCCCCTGCCCGCCTGCGGCCAGCGCCTTGCGGTAGAAGGCGTTCGATTCCTCGGCCGTCGAAAAGCCCGCGTATTGGCGGATCGTCCACGGGCGCACCGCGTACATGGTGGCCTGCGGGCCGCGCAGGTAGGGCTCGAAACCGGGCAGCGTGTTGGCATAGGGCAGGTCTGCCGTGTCGGCCGCCGTGTAGAGCGGCTTGACGACGATGCCGTCGGGCGTGGTCCAGTTCAGGGCGTCCACATTGCCGTCGGGGGCGGATTTGGCGGCTGCGCGCTGCCAGTCTGCGAGGGTCGAGGGTTGGAAGTTCGGTTCGGTAGGGCGGGTCATGGCGGTGTCGCAGGGTTCGCAATCGGGGACTTGCAGGCGCGCAAAGCCGCGCCTGCAAGCCGGATGTGCCGAAGTCTACCCCATCTGTAATTATTAATTTATAGTTTTTTTGAGGTACATTGCGCCCATGTCTGCCCTTACCCTCACCCCCCGCGCACTCTATGAAGAGGTGGCTGAGCAGTTGCGCCAGCGCATCTTCCGCCGCGAGCTCGAGCCTGGCAGCTGGATCGATGAACTCAAGATCGCCGAGGAATTCGGCATCAGCCGCACACCATTGCGCGAAGCCCTGAAGGTGCTGGCCGCCGAAGGCCTGGTCACGATGAAGCTGCGCCGCGGCGCCTATGTCACCGAGATGTCGGAGAAAGA
>NZ_JAUJUJ010000107.1 GCF_030711595.1 Stenotrophomonas sp. YIM B06876 | reverse complement strand
CAGGCGGACTGCCCCCGGACGCTGCCATCCACGCTGCGGCGCGCCCATTCAAACTTGAGGCTTGAGCGTGGCGTGACGTCGTAGGTAGCGCCCAGGCTCTTGAGCCGTCCCATCGGTGAACCAGCCTTGCTCGCGGAGCTGATGGTGTAGTTGGCCGTGAGCAGCAAGGGCGCGGCGGCACGGTAGGTGCCCATCAGTGAATGGAAGGTCGACATGACCGGCGCCGCCACGGGCGCCGCGCCGGAACCCGACCATTGGCGCTGGTAGCCATAAGCGACGGACACCGCCTTGCTCCGCCAGGCGAGGCTGGCACCCGACAGGTCCCCACTGCGCCGGCTCAGGTGTTGGTCCCCCACGCTGGCTTCGCCGGGGGCATAGGCGACATCGGCATGAAAGCCCTCCGTGCCCGCCGTGCGATAGCGCAGCATGTTGTTGGCCCGCGCGACAATCGACACCAGGCCGGGCTGCGCATCGGTGAACGCCGCCAGGTTCAAGGGAGTGAACACGTCGGCGAGAACATACGGGTCCGCGCGCATGACCGCGGCGATGAAAGGCGTCAGCTGCCGGCCCGCGGTGACGCTGCCCCATGGCCCGGAGAGGCCGACAAAGGAGGCCAGATTGAAGGCCAGCGCACCCGCCTGCTTGCCCGCGCCGGTATCTGCAGATAGCCCGGCCTGGAAGTTGTAGAAGGCCTTGAGTCCGCCTCCCAGGTCCTCATCTCCACGAAAGCCCAGGCGCGAGCCCAGGCTCCCGCCGTCCTCGACGCGCGTCCACGACGTGGTGCCGGCCTTGGCAAAGCCGATGAACTGGTCCACGTTGCCATACACGGTCACGCCGCCCTGGGCCACGGCCGCACAGGGCGCCACCGATGCCACGATGGCCCAAACCAAAGTCTTCTTCATTGCTGTCTCCTTTTTATTGAAATGCACGCCGCAGGCGCGGCGCGGCACTGGACGCTCACGAGCGCCCGTGCACCGTCGGTTGTTCTATAGAAACCCCGTCATCGCCCCATGCTGTCGTGCATTGGGCGGGGCAGGGGAAAAGCAAGAAAATCGGCCCAGGGATCCCGGCCCTTGGACAGAGGCAGGCGCATTGGCAAGCACCACCCCATCACGGGCCGCCTGGGCGTCACGCTTTTAGTTGACGCTCTCCACGAGCGAGCTGACATATCCCGTGCCGCCGGGGCCGGTGTCTTCCACTTCGACGTAGTAGGCAAGGCTTTGGCCTTCCTTGAGTGGCAGACGCACCGAGTAGCCACCTTCCGCGCTGCCCATGGCCGTCGATTGCCAATGGGCCGCGCGCCAGTCTGCGGACACTTTCTTGTACGCATAGAAGACCCTGACAGCCACCGGCTGCGTCTCCATGCCCACCTTGGCGGACACCAGCAGCTGATCCGCATCAACCACCCCCCGGGATTCAACGCTGGGAACAGGGCGCTTCAGAAAGGTGTGGGCCAGCCACATTCGCCACGCGGCCAGGTTTTTCTGCGACACCCATGTGTGCTTCTGGTTGTCGATGGCCAGAAAGGCCCGGTCGCCCTTCATTTCCCTGTGCATGCTGTTGGATGCGCCCAGCGCAAAAAACTCGTCATTGGTACCCATCGCCACCAGGTAGCGGGCCTTGATCTTGTCGCGCCACAGGTAGGGGTCGAAGTGCTTTATCAATTCCAAGCCCACGGGGTTGTTGAATACGCGCAGCACCTTTTCCGCCGGCTGGTAGCCGGGGCCCAACCTCTCCTTGTCGGGACCCCTCACATCCGGGCCGAACTCGGCGAATTGCCTGGCAAGGCCGTAGAGCGTGTTGCCGCCGTAGTAGCAGGCAGCCATGATGCCGGCGACGCGATCAGAATCGACGCCTGTCGCAAGGGTGACCGCCACGCCCCGTTTGGAGCAGCCCATGATCACGGCGCGCTCTGTTTGCACACCGGGCAAGGAGTGCATCAGCGTAATCGCCCGCAGGTATCCCTTGGTGATGGCGGAGTAGCCGTACCAGCTGAGATCACCGGTCTCCAGCACCTTCTTGAGTGAATACCCCATGAGGTCGTTTTCGTCCATGCCCTTGAAATTTTCAGGCGGATTGCTGAACACCATGATGGGCAGGTCCAGATCGATGGCGGTGGCCTCGGCATACTGTTCTTCCGTGCGCAGTTGCGTCCCCGGAATCGTGAGCCGAACGCTGCCGGGATCCTCGAAGAACGACCGCTCGGTACCCATGATTCCGGCATTGCCACCGCCCTTGTATCCATCGGGTACGTAAATGCGCGCCGGGTGCCGCCAAACCATCCCCTTCCAGTTCTGGCTGGTAAATTTCAGTTCGATGACGCGCACCTTCTTGCCCGGACGCGCGGCGCTGGGCACTACGCGATCCTTGGCAACCACCGTGTCCAGCGTGCTCTCGTCAAGCATTTCCTTCATGTCGAAATACTTCGCGGGTCCGGCATCTCCGGCGTTGGCCGCCCCCATGCACAGCAGCAGCAAGGAATAGAAAAATAAGAAAACGGGCCATTTCTTCATG
>NZ_JAUJUJ010000020.1 GCF_030711595.1 Stenotrophomonas sp. YIM B06876 | reverse complement strand
CTAGGGGATGTACGCATGAAGAAGCAACAGGGCTTTACGCTGATCGAACTGATGATCGTGGTCGCGATCATTGCCATCTTGGCTGCCATTGCAATTCCGGCTTATCAAGACTACATCGCCCGCTCTCAGATGTCGGAAGCCATGACTTTGGCCAGCGGGCAGAAGGTCGCAGTGTCCGAGGTGTTTGCTCAGGATGGAACCTGCCCGGCGAATGGAGCTAATGGCATCGATGATGCTACTGATATCAAGGGCAAGTACGTCAACTCCGTCACCGTTGGTGGTGCCGCTGCTGCTTCAGGTGGCTGCACCATCGTAGCGGCTATGAAGGCCGCTGGGGTTTCCAAGGGTATTCAGAGCGCTACCTTGACGTTGACCCTTTCCAATGCTGACAAGGGTTCCAATGTTTGGACTTGTACTTCTAATGCTGCTCAGAAGTATCTGCCCAAGGCATGTGCGGGTACTTGATTTTTACTGGACTTACGTCTTAGTAAGAACCCCGCAAGCACCCCCTTTTGGGGGTGCTTTTATTTGGGAAAAGTTGCCTAGGCGACTGGGCCAGGCTTCTATTGAGGTGGCGAGGCATGAAGATCCTGGTGCGCGGCTTCACGTTGATCGAATTGATGATCGCCGTTGCGATTATTGCTGTTCTTGTGGCAATCGCCATCCCTGCCTATCAGGATTATGTTATCCGGTCGCAGGTGATAGAAGGGCTCGGCTTGGCTGGAGATGCGCGCGCACGATCGGCTGAGTATTTTGCGGAATACGGTACCTTCGATGGAATAACAAACGAGAAGGCCGGACTTCCGCAGGCTGGCTCCATAAATGGTAGGTACGTTGAGTCGGTTGTGTTGAATGACGGTGATGCTGTGATAAATATTAAGTTCGCCTCTTCAGCCAATCCGAATATTGCTGGAAAAATACTCGGCCTGTCACCGGTGTTGAATAAGGGTGTTTTATATTGGAATTGTGAGAGTGCCGCTGGGGGAATTCATGAAAGGTATCTTCCAGGATCGTGTCGTTAGATTTTTCAAGAGTAACTGGTCGCGTAATTTTTAATGTTTGCGGAGTTGCTGGTGTGGGTGGCTTTGGGGTGGATTAGTTGGTTTTATTTGCTCTGGATGGCCGTCGATTGCAGAGCTTGATGAGTGATGCAAATAGCTAAGGATTAATATGAATGGCATGGCCACTACTGCAAATCTTGTCGGCATCACCGGTATCGCCCGTCGCCTGGTCCAGGACGGTGTGCTTGATGAGGCCGCCGCCCGTACTGCGATGACCCAGGCGACGGCGGCGAAGATGCCGTTGCCGCAATGGTTCGCCGAGAAGAAGCTGGTGACGGCGGCGCAGCTGGCCGCGGCCAACGCGCTGGAATTCGGCATGCCGTTGCTGGATGTGTCGGTGTTCGACAGCAACCACAGCGCGATCAAGCTGGTCAGCGAGGAACTGCTGCGCAAGCACCAGGTGCTGCCGCTGTTCAAGCGCGGCGGCAAGCTGTTCATCGGCACCAGCAACCCGACCCATGCGCTGGATGAGATCAAGTTCCACACCAATCTGGTGGTGGAGCCGATTCTGGTGGACGAGGATCAGATCCGCCGCACGCTGGAGGCCTGGCAGGCCAGCAACGACACCCTCGGCAATGCGCTGGGCGGTGACGACGAGGGCATGGGCGACCTGGAGGTTTCCTCCGACGACGAGGACATGGGGGCGGGTGGCGACAGCGGGGTCGATGCCAAGGGCGATGACACGCCGGTGGTCAAGTTCGTCAACAAGGTGCTGGTGGATGCGATCCGCAAGGGCGCTTCGGACATCCACTTCGAGCCCTACGAAGACGATTACCGGGTGCGTTTCCGCATCGACGGCCTGCTCAAGAACGTGGCCAAGGCGCCGGTCAAGCTCAACCAGCGCATCGCCGCGCGTTTGAAGGTGATGTCGCAGCTGGACATTGCCGAGAAGCGGGTGCCGCAGGATGGACGCATCAAGCTCAACCTGTCCAAGACCAAGCAGATCGACTTCCGCGTGAGCACGCTGCCGACGCTGTTTGGCGAGAAGATCGTGCTGCGTATCCTGGATGCCAGTGCGGCCAAGCTGGGCATCGACAAGCTCGGTTACGAGCCCGACCAGCAGAAGCTGTTCCTCGATGCGATCCACAAGCCGTACGGCATGGTGCTGGTGACCGGCCCGACCGGTTCGGGCAAGACGGTGTCGCTGTATACCGCGCTGGGCATCCTCAACGATGAAACGCGCAATATTTCCACCGCCGAAGATCCGGTGGAAATCCGCCTGCCCGGCGTCAACCAGGTGCAGCAGAACACCAAGCGCGGCATGACCTTTGCCGTGGCGCTGCGCTCGNAAGATCCGGTGGAAATCCGCCTGCCCGGCGTCAACCAGGTGCAGCAGAACACCAAGCGCGGCATGACCTTTGCCGTGGCGCTGCGCTCGTTCCTGCGCCAGGACCCGGACATCATCATGGTCGGCGAAATCCGCGATCTGGAAACGGCGGAGATTGCGATCAAGGCCGCGCAGACCGGGCACATGGTGCTGTCCACGCTGCACACCAACGACGCGCCGCAGACCATCGCGCGCCTGATGAACATGGGCATCGCGCCGTACAACATCACCAGTTCGGTGACGCTGGTGATCGCGCAGCGGCTGGCACGGCGGCTGTGTGGCAATTGCAAGAAGCCGGTGCAGCTGCCGGAGAACGCGCTGTTGGCCGAAGGCTTCACCCCGGAGCAGATTCCCCACCTTTCGCTGTACGAGCCGGTGGGCTGCGATGAGTGCACCGAGGGGTACAAGGGCCGTTGCGGCATCTACCAGGTGATGCCGATGAGCGATGAGATCGCCGCGATCGTGCTGGAAGGCGGCAACGCCATGGACATTGCCGAGGCGGCGCAGAAGGCCAAGGTCAACGACCTGCGGCAGTCGGCGTTGAAGAAGGCCGCGGCCGGCATCACCAGCCTGGCCGAGATCAACCGGGTGACCAAGGACTGATGGACGCAGCGGGGCGTTGCCCCGCTCTACAGGGTTTCAGCGCCGGGCATTGCCCGGCGTTTTTGTGGGTGGCCGGATCGTGGCCAGCGTTATGTAGTGCCGGGCAACGCCCGGCAGCCTCGGGGGTGGCCAGCAACAGAACGCACGGGTTTGTAGTGCCGGGCAGCGCCCGGCAGCCTGGGGTGGCCAGCAACAGAACGCACGGGTTTGTAGTGCCGGGCAACGCCCGGCAATCGCGGAGAGTGGCGAGGCAAGGGCGCGGCTGGTTGGTGAAGGTACATCGGGGAACATAGGCGCAGCGGGGCGTTGCCCCGCTCTACGGGGTTTCCAGCGCCGGGTATTGCCCGGCAATCGCGCAGAGTGCGAGGCAAGGGCGCGGCCGGATGGTGAAGGTACCTCGGGGAACACGGGCGCAGCGGGGCGGTGCCCCGCTCTACGGGGTTTCCAGCGCCGGGTATTGCCCGGCCATCGCGCAGAGTGCGAGGCAAGGGCGCGGCCGGATGGTGAAGGTACATCGGGGAACACGGGCGCAGCGGGGCGTTGCCCCGCTCTACAGGGTTTCCAGCGCCGGGTATTGCCCGGCGTTTTTTTGGGTGGCTGGGGCCGTGGCCAGCGTTATGTAGGGCCGGGCAACGCCCGGCAGCCTCGGGGGTGGCCAGCATCAGAACGCACGGGTTTGTAGTGCCGGGCAGCGCCCGGCAATCGCGGAGAGTGGCGAGGCAAGGGCGCGGCCGGATGGTGAAGGTATATCGGGGAACACGGGCGCAGCGGGGCGATGCCCCGCTCTACGGGGGATTGGCGTGGTCCGGCCAGCGGCACCAGACGTAGGGGTAACCGCTTGGGTGCGTACACAGGCCGGCCCGTACCGGGTTGTGCAGGATGTACGCGGTTAGGGCATGCAGGGATTCGTGGTGCCGCACGGCATGGTCGTGGTAACCGGCCTGCCAGACGCTACCGCGCGCTTGATTCAGCTGGTTGATGTGTTTGGCCGAGTGCGATTTCAGTTCCCGCAAACAGTCGGCCAATGTGCCGCGTCGGAGTTGGATCAACCAGTGCAGGTGGTCGGGCATTACCGCCCAGGCCAGAGTGCAGGTGAGTTTGTTGCGGTCGGACCGACGCATCGCGTCGATCACGATCCGGGCATTGCCATCAGCGCGGAACAGGGGGCGCCGCCCGGCGGTTACGGTGGTGATCGAGTAGAGAGTGCCGATGTGTGACACGCGGCCACGCAGGAGTCTGGGGCTTGCCATGCGGACAGCGTGGCGCGGTTGCCGCGATGACGGATGTCAGGCGTTCGCCCGGCCAGATGTCGGAATTTCCGGATAAGCCGATTTGTGGTGCCGGGCAGTGCCCGGCAGCTTCGGGGTGCCGGGTGTGGAGGGCAGCGGGGCGTTGCCCGCTCTACGGGGAGGCAGGCCTCGTTTTGCCGGGCGGGGCCCGGCAGCTACGGGGTGCCGGGTGTCGCGGGCAGCGGGGCGTTGCCCCGCTCTACGGGGCGGCAGGCCTCGTAGTGCCGGGCGGTGCCCGGCCGCTTCGGGGTGCCGGGTGTGGAGGGCAGCGGGGCGTTGCCCGCTCTACGGGGAGGCAGGCCTCGTAGTGCCGGGCGGTGCCCGGCAGCTTCGGGGTGCCGGGTGTGGAGGGCAGCGGGGCGTTGCCCGCTCTACGGGGAGGCAGGCCTCGTCGGGCCGGGCGGTGCCCGGCAGCTTCGGGGTGCCGGGTGTGGCGGGCAGCGGGGCGTGGCCCGCTCTACGGGGAGGCAGGCCTCGTAGGGCCGGGCGGGGCCCGGCAGCTTCGGGGT
Source organism: Stenotrophomonas sp. YIM B06876 (assembly GCF_030711595.1). Taxonomy (GTDB): domain Bacteria; phylum Pseudomonadota; class Gammaproteobacteria; order Xanthomonadales; family Xanthomonadaceae; genus Stenotrophomonas. The sequence continues at coordinate 52,558 of NZ_JAUJUJ010000020.1, read as the reverse complement.
GCCGGGTGTGGAGGGCAGCGGGGCGTTGCCCCGCTCTACGGGGAGGCAGGCCTCGTAGTGCCGGGCAGCGCCCGGCAGCCGCAGTGTTACCCGGTGGGGAGGGCAGCGGGGCGTTGCCCCGCTCTACGGGGAGGCCGTGGAGGCGTGGGCGCTTTGCCGCTTATTCCATTTCCAGCTTTTTCAGCTTGTAGCGCAGGGCGCGGAAGGTGATGCCGAGCTTGGCCGCGGTTTTGGTCTTGTTCCAGCGGTTTTCCTCCAGCGCCTTCTGGATCGCGGCGCGCTCCATCTGCTCGATGTACGAGGGCAGGGCGGAGCTGGCCGGGTCGATGTCCACGACCGCTTCCTGGGCAGGGGCGCCGGTACTGGGCGCGTGGCGGGGGAGCGGTTGCGGCAGGCGCAGGTCGCTGGCGCCGATGCTGTCGTTCTCAGCCAGGGCGAGCGCGCGCTCGAGGATGTTTTCCAGTTCACGCACGTTGCCGGGGAAGCCGTACCCGGCCAATGCCTCCAGTGCGGAGGTGGCCAGCAGCGGAATCGACCGGCCGTGCGACTGCGCCAGCCGCGCCAGGATCGAGGCGGCCAGTTGCGGCAGGTCGCCGCCACGTTCGCGCAGCGGCGGTACCCGCAGCTCGATCACGTTGATGCGGTAGTACAGGTCGTGGCGGAAGCGGCCGTCGTGGACCAGATCAGCCAGGTCTTTGTGGGTGGCGGAAAGGATGCGGACATCGACCGGGATCTCGATCGAGGCGCCGACCGGGCGGATCGATTTTTCCTGGATCGCGCGCAGCAGCTTGACCTGCATCTGCAGCGGCAGCTCGGCCACTTCGTCCAAGAACAGGGTGCCGCCATGCGCGGCCTGGAACAGCCCGGGTTTGTCGGCGTGGGCACCGGTAAAACTGCCCTTGCGATGGCCGAAGAACTCGCTTTCCATCAGTTCGCTGGGAATGGCGCCGCAGTTGACCGGGACGAACGGGCCGTTGGCGCGCCCGCCCTGGGCATGGATGGTGCGCGCGACCAGCTCTTTGCCGACCCCGGATTCGCCCAGGATGTAGACCGGCGCCTGGCTGCGCGCGACTTTGGCGATGGTGGCGCGCAGCTCGTCCATGACCGCCGAGTCGCCGAGCAGGCGCGAGGCGTTTTCCGGCGGCGGCGCGGCCGGCGCCCGTTCGCTGTTGTTGAGTTCCAGGGCGTGCTTGACCAGCCCGCGCAGCACGTTGATGTCCACCGGCTTGCTGACGAAATCGAACGCGCCGGCCTTCAGCGCCTCGACCGCCAGATCCATGCTGCCGAAGGCGGTGATCATCGCCACCGGGGTGCACGGGTAGTCGCGGTTGATCTCGCTGACCAGTTCGATGCCGTTGCCATCGGGCAGGCGCATGTCGGTGATGCACAGCGCGTAGGGGTTGCTGGCCAGCAGCTCGCGGGCTTCGGCCAGGTTGGCGGCGGTGCTGACGCGCAGTCCCATGCGGCCGAGGGTGAGAACCAGAAGTTCGCGGATGTCACGTTCGTCGTCGACGACGAGGGCACTGTGGGTCGCATTCATGCCCGAAAGATAGCCGAGGACGGCACTTTCCGACAAATCGTGTTGCCGCGCGCGTGCCGCGGCAGGCTCACCCGGCCAGAATCGCCTGCGGCGCGGCCATGATCACGCGGAAGCAGGCGCCGCCGGCCGGCACCGAAATGTAGTCCAGCTGGGCCTGGTTGGCGCGGCACAGCTCCTTGGCGATATACAGGCCCAGCCCGGTGCCGTGTTCGGAGGTGGTGTAGAACGGCCGGAACAGTTGCGCGGCCACCGCGTCGGGAATGCCCGGGCCGCGGTCCATCACATCGATCACCGCGCTGCGTTCGGCGGTGGCCACCCGCAGCCGCACCCGCGCCGGCTCTTCGGCGATGCGCCCGTACTTGAGCGCGTTGTGCACCAGCGAGGTGAGGATCTGGTGCAGGTGCCGGGGGTCCATCAGCGCGGTCACCGAGGACTGGTTGATGATCACTTCCAGGCTGTCGGTCTCGATCGAGAGGCTCTGCCGGTATTCCAGTACGAAGCGGCGTACGAAGCTGCTCAGCTCCAGGTTTTCCGGGTTGGCGCGCTCGCGCCGGGCCAGGCCGAGCACGCTTTCGACAATGCCGTTGGTGCGCTGGCACTGCTGGTGGATGATCTGCAGCAGGCGGCGGTCGGCATCGCCGATATCGGTGGATTCTTCCAGCAGCTGGGTGGCGTAGTTGATCGCGGCCAGCGGATTGCGGATCTCGTGGGCGAGACTGGCCGAGAACCGCCCCAGGGTGGACAGGGTCAGCGATTCGGCGCGGCGCGAGACCACGGTGGAGTCGTCCAGGAACACCAGGGTCAGGTCGCTGTCGGCCAGCAGGCGGGCGAAGCGGGGCTGGATCTCGGGCTGGTCGGGGGCCAGTTGCAACGGCAGCTCGTCTTCGGCCCAGCCATTGCGCCAGCGTTGCAGGCGGCGGCCCAGCTCCGGGGCCACGCTGGCCAATCCAACGCGGCCGCCGGCCAGGTCACTGCCGCCATCGCCGAGCAGCGCCGAAGCCGCTTCGTTGGCCAGGGTCATCCGGCCTTCGCCATCGACCACCAGCACCCCGGTGCGCATGCGGCGGATGATCAGCTCGTTGATCTCGAACAGGTTGGCCACTTCGGCGCCGCGCTGGTCGGCCAGCTGCTGGTTGCGGCGGGCGCGATGGCCGATCTGGTGGCTGATGTAGGCCAGCGCCAGATAGCTGGTGATGAACATGGCCAGCTCGGCGACGGTGCGGGCGGTGCCATCGCCTTCGAGCGCGCGCCAGCCGAATTCGACCACCGTGGCGGCACTGGCCAGCACCGCGATCAGCATGCCGCGCGCCAGCGGCAGCAGCATCGCCGCGGCGGCGATGTTGAACAGCAGCGACATCGAAATGCCGGCACTGGCCCCGGGCAGGGCATGGGTGAGCAGGGTGGCGGCGAGGATGTCGCTGGCCACGCTCCAGAACACGATGGTGTCCAGCCAGCGCTCGTTGCGGCCCCACAGCAGCAGGCCGAGCGAGACGGCCAGATAGCTGATCGAGACGATATCGGCCAGGCGCGGGTGATTCGCCTCGCCGACCAGCATCGACAGCGGGCTGAACAGCAGCGCGGCGATCAGCGAGGCCACCAGCACCCGGTACAGCGCGAAAAAATACAGTTCGCGGCGCGGGATCGATTCGATGCGATCGATGAGCGAAGGACTGGGCGACACGCCGGAACTCCTATCCTGACGACGGCGGCCAGTATAGGGCGTGGCCGCCGGCGCCATCGCGGCGCATCGGGCCGCTGCGCCGGTGGCCCGGGATCACCGGCAAGTGATTGAATATGCGCGGGAAAAGGCAGGTGTGGCGGCCGCTGGTACGGACTTCTTTGCTTGCCGGGCCGCGGTCGGCGACAATATCCGGCCCGCCCGCCCGCATGAAGGCCTGTTTCCGGCCTTGCGGTATGCGTGGCGGTTGTTCCTTTTCCCACGGTGACGCATGAATTTCCACGAATACCAGGCGAAACAACTGTTTGCCGATTACGGCATCCCGGTCCCGGCCGGACGCGTTGCATCCACGGCCGATGAAGCGGTCGAAGCGGCCAAGTCCCTGGGCAATGGCCCCTGGATGGTCAAGGCGCAGATCCATGCGGGCGGCCGCGGCAAGGCCGGTGGCGTGAAGTTCTGCAAGACCCACGACGACGTCAAGGCCGCCGCCGCGAAGATGCTCGGCACCCGCATGGCCACCTACCAGACCGCAGGCGTCGAGTTGCCGGTCAACCTGGTGCTGGTCACCGAAGCCGGCGAGATCGCCAAGGAACTGTACCTGTCGGTGCTGGTCGACCGCGGCACCCAGTCCATCACCTATATCGCCTCCAGCGAAGGTGGCGTGGATATCGAGCAGGTGGCTGCCGAAACCCCCGAGAAGATCGAAACCCTCAACGTCGATTTCGTTGAAGGCTTCCAGGCCTACCAGGGCCGCGAAATCGGCTTCAAGCTCGGCCTGACTGCCAAGCAGGCCAACCAGCTGGCCAAGATCATGGGTGGCCTGTACACCCTGTTCAACGAGAAGGACCTGGCGCTGGTGGAACTGAACCCGCTGGCCATCCTGGACAACGGCGACCTGTACGCGCTCGATGGCAAGGTCGATTCTGACGACAACGCCACCTACCGCCACAAGGACCTGGCCGCGATGCGTGACACCACGCAGGAAGACGAGGCTGAAGTGCGGGCCAGCCAGCACGACCTGAACTACGTGACCATGGACGGCAACATCGGCTGCATGGTCAACGGCGCCGGCCTGGCCATGGCCACGATGGACGTGATCGCGCTCAACGGCGGTTCGCCGGCCAACTTCCTGGACGTGGGCGGCGGCGCCACCAAGGAACGCGTGACCGAGGCGTTCAAGCTGATCCTGTCCTCGGACAAGGTCAAGGCGATCTTCGTCAACATCTTCGGTGGCATCGTCCGCTGCGACATGATCGCCGAAGGCATCATCGCCGCGGTCAAGGAAGTGGACGTCAAGGTTCCGGTGGTGGTGCGTCTGGAAGGCACCAACGTCGAAGCGGGCAAGAAGCTGCTGGCTGAATCCGGTCTGGCCATCACCCCGGCCGACGACATCAATGACGGTGCCAAGAAGGCCGTCGCAGCCGTTGCTGCTTGAACCCACGAGACTAGGAATTAATTCATGTCTGTTTTGATCAACAAGAACACGAAGGTCATCGTGCAGGGCTTCACCGGCCAGCAGGGCACCTTCCACGCCACGCAGATGGTCGAGTACGGCACCCAGGTGGTGGGCGGCGTGACCCCGGGCAAGGGTGGCACCACCCATATCGAACTGCCGGTGTTCAACACCGTGCGCGAAGCCGTGGCCTCCACCGGCGCCGATGCGTCGGTGATCTACGTGCCGCCGGCATTCGCCGCCGATGCGATCCTGGAAGCCGCAGCTGCCGGCATCAAGGTTATCGTCTGCATCACCGAAGGCATCCCGGTGCTGGACATGCTGCGCGTCAAGAACGTGCTGAAGTCGCATCCGGACGTGACCCTGGTCGGCCCGAACTGCCCCGGCGTGATCACCCCGGGCCAGTGCAAGATCGGCATCATGCCGGGCCACATCCACATGCCGGGCAAGATCGGCATCGTGTCGCGCTCGGGCACCCTGACCTATGAAGCCGTCAAGCAGACCACCGCTGCCGGCCTGGGCCAGTCCACCGTCATCGGTATCGGTGGCGACCCGATCAACGGCCTGAACTTCGTCGACTGCCTGAAGCTGTTCAACGAAGACCCGCAGACCGAAGGCATCATCATGGTCGGCGAAATCGGCGGCGACGCCGAGGAAGCCGGTGCCGAGTACATCAAGGCCCACGTGAAGAAGCCGGTCGTCGGCTTCATCGCCGGCGCCTCGGCGCCTCCGGGCAAGCGCATGGGCCACGCCGGCGCCATCGCCTCGGGCGGTTCGGGCACTGCGGCTGGCAAGTTCGCGGCGATGGAAGCGGCAGGCGTCAAGACCGTCCGCTCGCCGGGCGATCTGGGTGCGGCAATCGCGTCGCTGATGAAGTAAGCCGGCATCGCTTTCGAGTGATGCAAGGAAGGCCGCCCTCGGGCGGCCTTCTGCTTTCTGGAGAAATGCAAAGGCGCCCTCATCCGCCCTGCGGGCACCTTCTCCCACAAAGTGGGAGAAGGGAGGTGCCGAGGCAGAAGCGAAAAGCAGAAGCCAGGAGCAGGAGCAGGAGCCAGGAGCCAGGAGCCAGGAGCAGGAGCAGGAGCAGGAGCCAGGAGCAGGAGCAGGAGCCAGGAGCAGGAGCCAGGAGCAGGAGCAGGAGCCAGGAGCCAGGAGCAGGAGCCAGGAGCAGAAGCCAGAAACAGAAGCCAGAAACAGAAGATGTGTCCGGCACTGGCGGACGAAGAGTAGGCGGCAAGGAGGGACTGGTAAAAACCCTGAAAGCTCAGGAAGCTCAGGAAGCTCAGAAAGCTCAGAAAGCTCAGAAAGCTCAGAAAGCTCAGAAAGCCGGGAAAGTCGGGAAAGTCGGGAAAGTCGGGAAAGTCGGGAAAGTCGGAAAGGCCGGAAAGGCCGGAAAGGCCGGAAAGGCCGGAAAGGCCGGAAGAGTTCCGGGCGCGGCTTTTCCCCCCTCTCCCGCCTGCGGGAGAGGGGTTGGGGGTGAGGGCGCCCTTTCCTGACAACCCCTGTCGGCGAGCACCGACGCGCTGAAGTGAGCGTCCGTGGCAACCTCGGCGGATCGTTCATGGGTACGGGGGCAGGTATGCACCAGGGCCGGAAGACCCGATTCGCACGGTTTCTGCGGCGCAATATGACCGAGGCCGAGCGCTGCCTGTGGCGCCGGCTGCGCAATCGCCGGTTGTTGGACTGCAAATTCCGCCGGCAATGGCCGCTGGGGCCGTATATCGTCGATTTCATCTGTCTGGAGTGCCGTCTGGTGATCGAGCTGGACGGCAGCCAGCATCTGGACGCAGCGCGGGGCCTGCGGCGGGATGCCTTCCTGCGCGCAAGCGGCTTTGACGTGCTGCGCTTCTGGAATAATGAGGCATTGGCGAATACCGATGGCATCTGCGACGTGATCGCGCGATCGCTGCTTGTTCTTCGTTCCCCCCTTCCTCCCTCTGCGTTGCAGAAGGACCCCGTACAAGGCGGCTGACATGTCCCAGACCCTGCGCATTGCCATGGCCCAGTTCGACTTCCCGGTCGGGGCGGTCGCGCGCAACAGCGAGCGCATCATCGAGTTGATCCGTGAGGCCCGTGACGAATTCGGGGCCGATGTGGTGCTGTTTCCGGAACTGGCCATCAGTGGCTATCTGCCGGAGGACCTGCTGCTGCGCCCGGGCTTCCTGCGCGATTGCCAGCAGGCGCTGGCACGGATCGCGGCCGCGGTGCAGGGCATCGTCGCGGTGGTGGGCTGGCCGCAGAGTGCCGGCAGCGTGGTCTATAACGCCGCCAGTGTGCTGCGCGATGGCGCGGTCGATCTCACCTACCACAAGCGCGAACTGCCCAATTACGCGGTGTTCGACGAGCGCCGCTATTTCGATGTCGACCCGGAGGGTGGCAGCTGCGTGTTCGCGGTCAATGGCGTGAACCTGGGCCTGCTGGTCTGCGAAGACCTGTGGTTTACCGAGCCGCTGGCCGGCACTGTCGCCGCCGGTGCCGAGCTGGTGCTGGTGCCCAACGCGTCACCGTATGAGCGTGGCAAGCACGCCCAGCGCGATGCGCTGCTGGCCGAGCGTACCCGTGAGAGTGGCGTGGGCATTGTCTACCTCAACACCGTGGGCGGGCAGGACGCGGTGGTGTTCGATGGCGCATCGGTAGTGGCCGATGGCGATGGCACCGTGCACCCGGCCGCAGTGGCGTTTGCCGACGAAATGCTGGTGGTCGACTATGACGTGGCCGCACGCCGTTTCATGCCGCTGCGCTGGATCGATGATGGCGACGAGAGCATGGACGCGCTGGCCTGGCGCGCGATCACCCGCGGCCTGAAGGACTACTGCCACAAGAACGGCTTCGACAGGGTGTGGCTGGGCCTGTCCGGCGGCATCGACTCGGCGCTGGTGCTGGCGCTGGCGGTGGATGCGCTGGGCGCCGACAACGTCACCGCGGTGCGGTTGCCGTCGCGTTATACCGCCGGGATGTCCAACGATCTGGCCGCCGAGCAGTGCCGCGCGCTGGGGGTGAAGCTGGAGGCGGTGTCGATCGAGCCGGTGTTCGAAGGCCTGATGGCTGCGCTGGGGCCGATGTTCGAGGGCCATGCGGCGGACGTCACCGAGGAAAACCTGCAGTCGCGCAGCCGCGGCATGATCCTGATGGCGTTGGCCAACAAGTTCGGTGGGCTGCTGCTGACCACCGGCAACAAGAGCGAATACGCGGTGGGCTACGCCACCATCTATGGCGACATGTGCGGCGGCTATGCGCCGCTCAAGGACCTGTACAAGACGGAGGTGTTCGGGCTGTGCAAATGGCGCAATACGGTGGGCGGGGCGCCGGTGATTCCGCCGGCGGTGATCGCGCGGCCGCCGTCGGCCGAGCTGCGCGCCAACCAGACCGACCAGGATTCGCTGCCGGCCTATGACGTGCTGGACGGCATCCTGTACCGCCATATCGACCAGGAGCAGTCGCGCGAGGAGATGGTCGCCGCCGGTTATGCCGCCGAGGTGGTGGACCGGGTGCTGCGGCTGGTGCGGACCGGCGAGTGGAAGCGGCACCAGGCCGCGCCCGGGCCGAAGGTGTCGCGGCGCGCGTTCGGGCGCGAGCGGCGCTATCCGATCAGCAACGGCTATCGCGGCTGAAGAGGCGGCCGGTGCCGGCGTGCATTGCACCGGCGGCCGGGCAATCCGGCGCTACCGCGGTGCCCAGGCGCATCGGCGCGCATGCAGCCGCGGGGTGCCGGTAGTGGCGACCAGCGGTCGCAGCCACGGCGGGTCCATCCGATACGGCGCAAACAGAAAAGGGACCTTGCGGCCCCTTTCTTGTGCGGCTGAACCCGCCGATTACTTGCGGGTCATCGTGGCATTGCGCTGGCCGGTGCTGGCGGACTTCTCGCCGGCAAACGGGTTGAGCTTGCGCACCATCCACGGATACTTCGGCCAATTGCCCTTCAACCACGGGTGATCGGGCTGGTTCAGTTCGAGCACGCGGCGGGCGTCGGCGGCCAGGGCCTTGTTGCCCAGGCGGGTATAGGCCTCGCCCAGCGCGGCTACCGCGTCGTACTGGTAGGCGCTCTGCGGGTAGGTTTCCAGCAGGTAGCTGGCGCGGCCGGCGGCCGACACCCAGGCGCTGCGGCGCAGGTAATACAGGGCGTCGTCCAGCTCGTGCTGGGCGAACACGTCGCGCAGTTCGACCATCCGCTGGCGCGCGTCCGCGGCGTAGCGGCTGTTCGGGTAGCGCTCGGCCACGGTGTTGAAGTCGGCATAGGCCTGGCGCGGGGTGGACAGGTCGCGGCGGCTCGGGTCCAGCGACCACACGCGGCGCAGGAACACGGTGTCGCGGTTGCTGTTGGACAGGCCACGCAGGTAATACAGGTAGGCGATGTTGCGATGGGTCGGATAGGTGCGGATGAAGCGGTCGATGCTCGACACCGCGTCATCGTGCTTGCCGGCCTTGTACTGGGCGTAGGCGGTTTCGATCATCGCCTGCTCGGTGTACGGACCGTACGGGTACTGGGCCAGCAGCCGCTTGAAGCTGGATTCGGCGCCAGACCAGTTGCCGCCCTCCATCAGTTTGTGGCTCTTTTCGTACAACTGCTCGACCGGCATGCCTTCTTCCGGATTCTTGCCCTTGGTGCCGCGGTGGCAACCTGTGGCAACGAAGACCAGAACCAGCAAAAGGGCGATGAGGCGGACGGGCGCGGACAGCGGGAAAGAGCGTCGGATCATGGGTTCTGGGCAGGACGCGGCAGGAATACGAAGGGGCGATGATAGCCTAGTGGCCTGTCCAGCGACTGACTGTTGCCGCCTGGCCCCCCAATTCCGCCTCCTGCGTACCCCCTTATGTCCGACAATCGCTCCGAATCCCCCCGTCAGGCCGTCGTGCCCGACACCGCCGCCGGCCGCCGTTTCGACGCGGTTCTGGCCGAATTGTTCCCTGAATTTTCCCGTTCGCGGCTGACCGAGTGGATCAAGTCCGGCGATGTGCTGCTGGATGGCGAACCGGTGCGCCCGCGTGAGCCGGTGCGCGGCGGCGAGGTGGCGAGCCTGAATGTGGTGCTGGAAAGCCAGATCCGGGCCGAGCCGGAGGACATCCCGCTGTCGGTGCTGTACGAGGACGAGCAGGTGTTCGTGATCGACAAGCCGGCCGGGCTGGTGGTCCATCCCGGTGCCGGCAACCCGACCGGCACCCTGGTCAACGCGCTGCTGTTCCGTGATCCGGCGCTGGCCCTGGTACCGCGCGCCGGTATCGTCCACCGCCTGGACAAGGACACCAGCGGGGTGATGGTGGTGGCCCGCACCCTGCAGGCGCAGACCGCGCTGGTGGAGCAGCTGTCCGCGCGTGAAGTGCACCGCCAGTATCTGGCGGTGGTGGTCGGGGCGCTGGTGTCCGGCGGTACCGCCGATGCGCCGATCGACCGCCACCCGCGCGACCGCCTGCGCATGGCGGTGCGCGAGGATGGCCGCGATGCGGTCACCCATTACCGCCTGCGCGAGCGCTTCCGCGCCCACACCGCGCTGGAGTGCCGCCTGGAAACCGGCCGCACCCACCAGATCCGCGTGCATATGGCGCATCTGAAATATCCGATCGTCGGTGACCCGGTGTACGGCGGCGCGTTGCGCCTGCCCAAGGGCGCCACCGAGGAACTGGTCGCCGCGCTGCGCGGCTTCAAGCGCCAGGCGCTGCATGCTGAAACCCTGGAGTTCGCACATCCGGTCACTGGCGAGGCGATCCGCAACACCGCACCGGTGCCGGCCGACATGCTGGCGCTGATGCAGGCGCTGCGCGAGGACTCCCGGCAGGCCGCCGAACGCGAGCGGCGCTGAACGCATGTCCGGCGCCGGCCAGCCGCGGTTGCCCGCCCTGTGGGCCGATTGGCCGTCACCGCCGGGGGTGCAGGCGTTCACCACGCTGCGTCACGGTGCCGGCGGCTCGCAGGCGCCGTTTGACGAGTTCAACATGGGCAACCGCTACGCCGCCGATGGCGACGATGCGCAGCAGGTGCAGCGCAACCGCGATGAACTGATCGCACGGGCGCACCTGCCATCGGCACCGCACTGGTTGCGGCAGGTACACGGGACCGGCGTGCTGCGCTTCACCGCGCCGCCGCAGGCCCAAGGGGTGGAGGTGGAGCCGGAGGCCGATGCGGCGATGACGTCGGTGCCCGGCGTGGTGCTGGCGATCCTCACCGCCGATTGCCTGCCGGTGGTATTTGCCGCGCGCGATGGCAGTGAAGTGGCCGCCGCCCATGCCGGCTGGCGCGGGCTGGCCGACGGCATGCTGGAGGCGACACTGGCGGCGATGCGCGCACCGGCCGCACAGGTCATCGCCTGGTTGGGGCCGGCCGCCGGACCGGCGCACTATGAAATCGGCAGTGACGTGCGCGACGCGTTTCTCGCCCACGACCCTGCCGCGGCCGCCGCGTTCCACGCCACCCGCCCCGGCCACTGGCGGGCGGATCTGTATGCGCTGGCCCGGCAGCGGCTGCAGGCCGCCGGGATGCGGGCGGCCGACCTGCATGGCGGCACCCAGTGCACCATCGCCGAGGCGCAGAAGTATTTTTCCCACCGCCGCGACCGCCGCAGCGGGCGCATGGCCACCGTGGTGTGGATGACGCCGTGAACTGGGCGCGCTCGGGCAGGGCCGGGCGCCGGTTTTGAACAGTGGCCACGGTCGCTGCGCGCGCTGCATTCGCTTGCACCGCGCCGCCGTTGGCGCAGGAAAACGGGGGGCCGGGCACGGCTGTCGCCGCGCTCGCTATTCCTCCAGCGCCGCCAGGTAGGTGCGCCGCCAGTGGTTGATATCGTGACTGCGCAGCTGCTCCATCATCGTCTGCCAGCGTTCGATCCGCTCGGCCAGGGGCATGCTCAGCGCGGTGGCGATCGCATCGGCCACCCCGTCCAGATCATGCGGGTTCACCAGCAGCGCCTGTTTGAGCTGGTCCGCAGCGCCGGCCAGCAGCGACAGCACCAGGACCCCGGGATCCTGCGGATTCTGTGAGGCCACATATTCCTTGGCGACCAGATTCATGCCGTCGCGCAGCGGGGTGACCAGACCGATGCGGGCGACGCGGTAGAACCCGGTCAGCGTGCTGTGGGCATAGTTCTGGTTGACGTATCGCAGCGGCGTCCAGTCGGCCTCGGCATGGCCCCCGTTGATGTGCCCGGCCAGCTGTTCCAGCTCCGCGCGCAAGTGCCGGTACTCGGCCACGCCGCCGCGCGAAAGCGGGGCGATCTGCAGATAGGTCAGCTGGCCCTTGTGCTGCGGGTGGCGCTGGATGAAGCGTTCGAAACCGTTGAAGCGTTCGGGCAGGCCTTTGGAGTAGTCCAGACGGTCCACGCCGATCGCCAGCCTGCGTGGCTGCAGGCTGCGCTGCAGATCACGCACGGCAGCATTGTTGACTGCCGCCGCGCTCTGCTGGGCGATGCGGGGGGTGTCGATGCCGATGGGAAAGGCGCGGGCACGGAACCGGCGGCCGTCGGGCGCCTGCAGGACACTGTCGGTGACAATCCGGCAGCCGCCAAACAGGCGCGCATAGGACTGGAAGCGGTCGACGTCGCGCCGGGTCTGGAATCCCAGCAGGTCATAGGCGTACAGCGCCGAAAACAGCAGCCGATGGTCGGGCATGGCCTGTATCAGGTCGGCTGATGGCATCGGCACATGCAGGAAGAAGCCGATGCGGCAGCCGATGCCGCGCTCACGCAGCATCGCCGCCAGCGGGATCAGGTGGTAGTCGTGGATCCAGACCACATCGTCTTCGCGCAGGTACGGGGCCAGCTTTTCGGCAAACAGCGCGTTGACCCGGTGGTAGCCGGCGCGGGTGGCGCGGTCGTAGTCCACCAGATCCAGGCGGAAGTGCAGCAGCGGCCACAGCGTGCGATTGGAAAAACCGTTGTAGTAGGTGTCCAGGTCGGCCTTGGCCAGGTCCATGGTGACGAAACGCAGGTCGCCATCGCGCTGCTCGTGCAACTCGCCGCTGGCGCCGCGCGCGGTCTTGCCACTCCAGCCGAACCACAGTCCGCCGCGTTCCTTCAGCGCCGCCAGCAGGCCGACCGCCAGGCCGCCCGCCCGGCTCTCGCCGGGGACGGCCACACGGTTGGAGACCACCACCAGCCGGCTCATGAAGCGTCCTGCCAGCTGCGTGACAACCGCATTGCCGCGGTGATCAGGCCCACGTGCGAGTAGGTCTGCGGGAAATTGCCCCACAGGCTGCCATCGTCGAACGCCACGTCTTCGGACAGCAGGCCCAGATGGTTGCGCCGCGCCAGCACCGATTCGAACATCGTCCGTGCTTCGTCCCGGCGGCCAATGGCGGCCAACGCATCGATGTACCAGAACGTGCAGATGGTGAAGCTGGTTTCCGGCGCGCCGAAATCATCCGGCGCGGCATAGCGGTACAGCGCATCGCCGTGCCGCAGGTCGCGCCCGATCGCCTCGACCGTGGCGATGAAGCGGCGGTCGTGCGCGTCGACAAAACCGATATCGGCCAGCAGCAGCAACGAGGCATCCAGCCCCTGGCCGCCGAAGGTATCGGTGAAATGGCCCAGGCGCTCATTCCAGCCGGCGCTGATCGCGTGGTCGTGGATGTCGTCGGCGTGCTGGCGCCAGTAGCGCTGGCGCGCGTCCAGCCCGAGTCTGGCGGCGATTTTTGCCAACCGGTCGCAGGCAGCCCAGCACATCGCCGCGGTGTAGGTGTGCACCCCGGTGCGGCCGCGGAACTCCCACAGGCCGGCGTCGGGCACGTTGTACAGCGCCCGCGCCCGCTCGCCCAGCGGCTCCAGCCGGGCAAAGGTATGCGCATCGCCCGGGTCCTGCAGGCGCTGGTCGAAGAACAGCTGGGTGGAGGCCAGCACCACGCTGCCATAGACATCGTGCTGCTGCTGCACCCAGGCCAGGTTGCCGCGGCGTACCGGCCCCATGCCGCGGTAGCCGGCCAGGGTGGGGACTTCGTGCTCGGCCAGTTCGCGCTCGAAGCCGATGCCGTACAGCGGCTGCAGGGTGCCATCGGCAGTGGCGAGGTTGAAGATGTAGTGCAGGAATTCCTCCATCGAGCGGGTAGCGCCAAGCCGGTTCAGCGCGCGTACCACGAACGCGGCATCGCGCAGCCAGCAGTAGCGGTAGTCCCAGTTGCGCGCGCTGCCGGGTGCCTCGGGAATGGAGGTGGTCATCGCGGCGATGATCGCGCCGCTGTCCTCGTACTGGCACAGCTTCAGGGTGATCGCGCTGCGGATCACCGCCTCCTGCCATTCCAGCGGGATCGACAGATAGCGCACCCATTCGCGCCAGTAAGCGCCGGTCAGGTTCTGCGCGTCGTCGGCATAGCTGCGCAGCGGGCGGTCCAGGGTCTCGTCCACGCCCAGCACCAGCTCCACCGGGTGGTTGAGCACGAAGGGCAGCTGGTCGCGGACCAGCCGCACCGGCACGTCGGTGGTCAGGCGCAGGGTGAAGCCGGGCAGCTTCCAGCGCAGATGATTGCTGCCCCAGGTCGATTCGGGTTGGCGCGCGGCCCAGTCGGCCAGCGGGCGCACGCGGATCACGATGCGCGGGCTGCCGGCCAACGGGCGCACCCGCCGGATCAGGCTGGGCGGCCGGTAGAAACGGTCGTTGCGGCGCCAGCGCGGGGCGAAATCGATTATCTCGACGGCGCCGCCGTGGCGATCGCGCAGCACGGTACGCAGGATCGCGGTATTGGGCAGGTAGTGCTGCTCGCTGTCGGCGAAGTCTTCCAGCTCGATGGCGAAGTCGCCGCCTTCCTGGGTCTGCGGCGAGAGCAGCGCGCAAAACGCCGGGTCGCCGTCAAATGCCGGCAGGCAACTCCATACCACGCGGGCGCGGCGGTCGATCAGCGCACCGAAGCTGCAATTGCCGACGACACCCAGGTCGAGATCGGGTTGGATCATGCGCTTGTTTCTCCTCGTTGCTGCCTTCCGGCCGCGCGCAATGGCGCCAGGCCGGTTGTCACGGATGGGTTCAACGCGCGCTGGCCAGCAACCAGGCGTGGACCGCGTCGACATCCGCCAGCCGGTAGCGGGCCTGCGTGTCCGCGCGCGCGCCGACCAGTACGCCCCAGCCGCCATGGTGTGTGGCCGCGGCGAAGCCGGATTCGTCGGTCAGGTCGTCGCCGGCGAACACCGGCCGGCGTCCGGCAAACGGCGGCTGCCGCATCAGCGCTGACAACGCCGAGCCCTTGTCGCTGCCGGCCGGGACGAACTCGACCACATGGTTGCCCGGTTGCAGCCGGTAGCCCGGCAGCGCCTGGATCTGCGCGTGTGCGAACGCCGTGACCGCGTCGGCGCTGTGCACCGCACCCCGCCAGTGCAGGGCCAGTGCGCTGCCTTTGTTTTCCACCAGTACGCCGGGATGGGCGTGGGCCAGTTGCATCGAGCGCTGATGCAGGGCATGCAGCCGTTCGGGCACCTGGTCGGAGTTGGCCGAGAGCAGATCGCCGTTGCGCAACTGGTGGCCGTGCAAACCGGCGGCGGGCAGTTGCAGCGGGTCGAACAGGGCGTCGAGCTGCGCCAGCGGGCGCCCGCTGACCAGCGCCACCGCCCCGTGCAGCATGTCGGTGAGCCGCTCGATGTCGTCACGCACCGCGGGCGCCAGCCGCACCTCGGCCGGATGATCGGCAAATTCGACCAGAGTGCCGTCAACATCCAGAAACAGGGCGCAGTCGGCATCCAGCAGCGGAGGTGGGCTGGACGTGGAAACAGTAGCCATGCCGCGCACCCTGCCATGGCATGCGTGAGCGTCCGGTCATCGCCGGCGCCCGGTCGGGCCGGACCGGGAATCACGTGGCGTGATCCATGCGCGCTGCACTCCGGCAGCGCGCATGCCGCCGGCACATTCGCTTCAGAACGTGTAACGCACCCGGCCGTACCAGTACGCGCCATTGCTGCCGATCGGCGAAAGCACGTCGTAGGGCAGGTTGCCGAAGTAATGGATGTCCGCGTTGGAGCGGTCGACATAGTTGTCGGCCAGGTTCTGTGCGCCGATGGCCGCGGACCACTGCGCGGTGAGGCGCACCTCGACTTCGGCGTCCAGCTGCCACTCGGCGCCGTAGGTCTGTGCGGGGGTATAGCCGCCGCCGAAATCGAACACGCGCCTGGCGCTGCCGTAGCGGTTGAGGCGGCTGTTCAACGACCAGCGGTCGTTGCTCCAGCTGGCGGCGAACTGCGCGCGGGTGCGTGGCGCGGCGTCGGTCAGCGTGTTGCTCTCCTCCACGCCGAACAGCACGTAGTCCGGGTCCAGTGCCAGCAACTGCGCCGGCGTGGCCAGCACGTTCTTCAGCTCGGTCTTGGCGTAGCTCCAGGTGCCGGTCAGCAGCAGCTCGCCATCGCCCAGCGACTGCCGCCAGTTGCCGACGAACTCGGCGCCACGGGTGCGGGTGTCGGCGGCGTTGACGAAGTAGTGCGCGCTTTCCAGCCCGCCGATGCCGAACTGCTGCTGGACGAAATCGGTCAGCGCATCGCCGCGGATACTCTCCGACAATGCGATGCGGTCGTCGATGTCGATCTGGAACAGGTCCAGCGACAGATCGAAGTGGCTGCCGATCTGGCTGGTGAAGCCCAGGCTGGTGTTGATCGACTTTTCCGGCTTGAGGTCGGTAGCGCCGAGGGCGCGCGCAATCGGATTGTTCACCGACAGCAGCCGGCCCTGCACCAGCTGGCCATCGGCGGTGTAGCCGGTGGAGGTGGACTCGAAGCCGATCTGGCTCAACGACGGCGCGTGGAAGTTGTTGGAGACCGAGCCACGCAGCGCGAACGCCGGGGCGAAGGCATAGCGCGCGCCAATTTTGCCGGTCAGCTCGCCACCGAAATCCTGGTAGTGCTCGTAGCGTGCCGCGATATCGGTGGAGAACTTCTCGCCGAAGGTGGAGGACAGGCTGCTGTAGGCGCTGAACACCTCGCGCGGCAGATCCGCCTTCCACGCCACGCCACGCGAACATGCCGGGGCGATGGTGCTGGGCTTTTTGCCATCGGTGGCCTATCTGCTGGCGATCAAGGCGCCGGGCTGGATCGCCCCGGAGCAGTTGGTGGCGATGACCACCACCCTGGATGGCCACGGCCTGCCCGAGCTGGCGGTGATCTTCACCCTCGGCAACGGCTTCATCATCACCGCGATGCTGTGGATCGCCACCGTGGTGGCGATGATCGACCAGCGGCTGCTGCGCGCCTCGGCGTTCCTGCTGGTGGCCGCGGGCCTGAGCCTGTTCGGGCTGATCCATTCGGTCGATCCGCGCGGCGGCATCTACCTGCCCTGGCAGCTGGTCGGGTTGCCGAAGATCATCATGTGGCAGTTCGCCGGCGCGTATGTGGCGCTGGCCGGGTTGCTGGCGCTGCTGTCGTTGCAGAAGCAGGAGCGCTGACGAGGGGCGAGCGTAGTGCCGGCCGCTGGCCGGCTCTGCGTGGGCCTCCTGCCGCCGGGTTGCCGGCCAGCGGCCGGCACTACCGATCCGGGTCGATGTGCGGGAATCAGGCCTCGCCATCCAGCTCCGGATAGTGCCGGAAGATGCCGTTGGTGTTGAACGGCAGGCGCCGTGCGGAGGCCAGATAGGCGGCGATGTTCGGCCGCCGCGCCACCCGGTCCTTGAGCGCGCGCAGCAGCGGCAGCGATAGCGCGTGCATCCGCCGCGGGAACATGTAGTCCAGCCCGCTCAGCAGCTGGAACAGCGACAGATCGACGTAGGAATGTTCGCGCAACGGATGGCGCCCGCCGTTGTGCTCCAGCACGGCTTCGAAATACCCCAGGAATTTCGGCAGGCGCTCGCCGCGCATCCCCTGCGCCCGCGCCCTGGCTTCGTGCTTCTGCTCCTCGTAATACTTCGATGCCGCGATCGGATGATGGGTGTCGTGCACTTCGGCGACCAGATCGGCGATGGTCAACTGCAGTTGCAGCGCCTGCTGCCGGCGGGAAACCGCATCCGGTACCAACCCCAGCGCCGGGCCGAGGTGGTCCAGGATGGCGGCAACCTGGGCGATCAGCTGTGGGCCGGCCTTGAGGAAGGGCGGCGCGAACGGACGCAGGCCATTGGCCTGGCCGGCCAGCAATGGCTGCATAACCGCATCGCCGTACACACGCGCCATATCGGTGTAGCCGGCACCGGCGTCTTCCAATGCCAGCCGGATGAATTCACCCCGGCCCTGGATACCGGTCCAGTAGTACAGCTGGTAGTGCATGGCAATGCCCGCGGCGACCCGTCCGCAGCATCACCCCGTCGACCGCAAGCATGTGTGAGCAAAGCGCGGCGGCACGGTTGGCGCGGCAACAGAGCGCCGGTGCGCCCGGCGGCGCCGGCCACCGCGTTGCAGACCCATCCTGCCAGGTGCGGATCACCGTCCGAGCCGGCTGCGGGATTGCGCAGGATCAAGGTGCTTGCGTCCATGCCGGCCATACTGGCGGCAGCGGTGGCGGGCGCTGAACCGGGCCGGCCCCCGGACTTGAATCACGCCCGCGCAACCGCATCTGGACGAGTATTGCCGGCATTGCCGGCCCCTTATCGAGAAGACCACCATGCGGATGGACAAGCTCACTTCCAACTTCCAGAAGGCGTTGGCGGACGCCCAGTCGCTGGCCGTGGGCCGCGACCACAACATCATCGAACCGGTGCACGTGCTCAGCGCGCTGCTCGACCAGTCCGGCGGCAGCAGCCGGCCGCTGCTGGCCCAGGCCGGGGTCAACGTGCCGGTGTTGCGCGAGCGCCTGAACGAGGCGCTCGAGGCGCTGCCCAAGGTCTCCGGCCAGGACGGCAACCTGTCGATCGGCAACGACCTCAACCGCCTGCTCAACCAGACCGACAAACTGGCCCAGCAGCACAACGACCAGTTCATCGCCAGCGAGTGGTTCCTGCTCGCGGCGGCCGACGATGGTGGTGTGATGGGCATGGCCCTGCGGGCGGCGGGCGGCGACAAGAAGCGGATCGAGGCCGCGATTGAAAAACTGCGCGGCGGGGAAAGCGTGCAATCGGAAAATACCGAGGAACAGCGCCAGGCGCTGGAGAAATACACCATCGACCTGACCGCGCGCGCCGAGAGCGGCAAGCTCGATCCGGTGATCGGCCGCGATGAGGAGATCCGCCGCACCATCCAGGTGCTGCAGCGTCGTACCAAGAACAACCCGGTGCTGATCGGCGAACCCGGCGTGGGCAAGACCGCGATTGTCGAAGGGCTGGCCCAGCGCATCATCCACGACGAGGTGCCCGAAGGCCTGAAGGGCAAGCGCGTGCTGTCGCTGGACATGGGCGCGCTGATCGCCGGGGCCAAGTTCCGTGGCGAGTTCGAAGAGCGGCTCAAGGCGGTACTCAACGACCTGTCCAAGAACGAGGGCCAGATCATCCTGTTCATCGACGAGCTGCACACCATGGTCGGCGCCGGCAAGGCGGAAGGCGCGATGGACGCCGGCAACATGCTCAAGCCGGCGCTGGCGCGCGGCGAGCTGCACTGCATCGGCGCCACCACGCTGGACGAGTACCGCAAGTACATCGAAAAGGACGCCGCGCTGGAACGCCGCTTCCAGAAGGTGTTCGTCGGCGAGCCGACGGTGGAGGACACCATCGCGATCCTGCGTGGGCTGAAGGAAAAATACGCGGTGCACCACGCGGTGGAGATCACCGACCCGGCGATCGTCGCCGCGGCCACGCTCTCGCACCGCTATATCAGTGACCGCCAGTTGCCGGACAAGGCGATTGACCTGATGGATGAGGCGGCCTCGCGCATCCGCATGGAGATCGACTCCAAGCCGGAGGAACTGGACCGGCTGGAGCGGCGCCTGATCCAGCTCAAGATCCAGCGCGAGATGTTGAAAAAGGAGAAGGACGAGGCCTCGCGCAAGCGGCTGGCCGATCTGGAGGCCGATATCGACACGCTGGAGCGCGAGTTTTCCGACCTCAATGAAATCTGGAAGTCGGAGAAGGCCGCGCTGCAGGGCGCCACCCGGATCAAGGAACAGGTGGAACAGGCCAAGCTCGACCTGGAGGCTGCCCAGCGCCGGCAGGATTTCGCCAAGATGAGCGAGATCCAGTATGGGTTGCTGCCGAATCTGGAAAAGCAGCTGGCCGCTGCGCAGGATGTGGACCGCAAGGATTTCCGCCTGGTGCAGGACCGCGTGACCGACGCGGAGATCGCCGAGGTGGTGTCGCGCTGGACCGGCATCCCGGTCAACCGCATGCTCGAAGGCGAGCGCGACAAGCTGCTGCGCATGGAGGCCATGCTGCACAACCGCGTGGTCGGCCAGGACGAGGCGATCAAGGTCGTCTCCGACGCGGTGCGGCGCTCGCGTGCCGGCCTGTCCGATCCGAACCGGCCGAGCGGCTCGTTCCTGTTCCTGGGTCCGACCGGCGTGGGCAAGACCGAGCTGTGCAAGGCGCTGGCCGAGTTCCTGTTCGACAGTGCCGATGCCATGGTCCGCATCGACATGAGCGAGTTCATGGAAAAACACAGCGTCGCGCGCCTGATCGGGGCGCCGCCGGGCTATGTCGGGTACGAAGAGGGCGGCTATCTGACCGAGGCCGTGCGCCGGCGTCCGTACTCGCTGATCCTGCTCGACGAGGTGGAGAAGGCGCACAGCGATGTGTTCAACATCCTGCTGCAGGTGCTCGACGACGGTCGCCTCACCGATGGCCAGGGCCGCACCGTGGACTTCCGCAACACCGTCATCGTGATGACCTCCAACCTGGGCTCGCACCAGATCCAGGACATGGGCAGCGATGACAGCCCGGAGGCCTATACGCAGATGAAGGCGGCGGTGATGGGCGTGGTGCAGGCGCATTTCAGGCCGGAGTTCATCAACCGCCTGGACGACATCGTCGTGTTCCATCCGCTGGACAAGCAGCAGATCAAGCAGATCGCGCGGATCCAGATGCGCGGGCTGGAAAAGCGGCTGGGCGAGCGCGGACTGAAACTGGAGGTGTCCGACAGTGCGTTCGAACTGCTCGGCGACTTTGGTTTCGATCCGGTCTATGGCGCGCGTCCGCTCAAGCGTGCGATCCAGTCGCAGCTGGAAAATCCGTTGGCGCAGAAGATCCTGTCCGGCGACTTCCTCAGCGGCGACACCATCCAGGTCGACGCCGCAGGTGGCCATCTGCAGTTCGCAAAAGCCTGATCCGCGTCCGTGGTCACCATCAACGCCCCGCACCGCGGGGCGTTTTCTTTGCGGTAGGGGCTGCGGGTTTGCAGGCGTGCCGCAGCGAGGGCGTGGCGACCGGCTTGGGCGGACGTGTGTTGCCCGCGCCGTGGATTGCTGCTGCAGAAGGGCGTATGCGTTGATGTCGTGCAGGCATGACGTGATCCACTTCGGGCATAAGTATCGGCTGCAACGGTCGCCGGCAAGGAGGAGCTGTTGGGCTATCGTCGACGCTCCGCCTTTCCGTGAGCCCGGTGATGAGCAACCCGCAGTGGAAACCAGAAACCATCGCTGTCCACGGCGGGTATTCGCCCGACCCGACCACGCGCGCGGTGGCGGTGCCGATCTACCAGACGGTGGCCTATGCGTTCGACGACACCCAGCACGGCGCCGACCTGTTCGATCTGAAGGTGCCGGGCAATATCTACACCCGCATCATGAACCCCACCACCGACGTGCTGGAAAAGCGCATCGCCGCGCTGGAAGGCGGCATCGGTGCATTGGCACTGGCCTCGGGGCAGGCGGCGGTGACCTATGCGATCCAGACGCTCGCCGAGGCCGGCGACAACATCGTTTCCTCCAGTGCACTGTACGGCGGCACCTACAACCTGTTCGCGCACACGCTGCCGCAATTCGGCATCCACACCCGCTTTGCCGACCCCGCCGACCCGCAGGCATTCGCGGCGCTGATCGACGCGCGTACCAAGGCGGTCTTCATCGAATCCATCGGCAACCCGCGCGGCAACATCACCGACATCGAAGCGATCGCGAAGGTCGCCCATGCCCACGGTGTGCCGGTGATCGTCGACAACACCGTGGCCACCCCGTACCTGCTGCGGCCGTTCGATTTCGGCGCCGACATCGTGGTGCATTCGTTGACCAAATACCTCGGCGGACATGGCACCAGTCTGGGTGGGGCGATCGTCGACTCCGGCCGCTTTCCGTGGGCCGAACACAAGGCGCGTTTCCCGCGGCTCAATACCCCCGACGTCAGCTACCACGGCGTGGTCTATACCGAAGCGCTGGGCGCGGCTGCCTATATCGGCCGCGCCCGCGTGGTGCCGCTGCGCAATACCGGCGCGGCGATCTCGCCGTTCAACGCGTTCCTGATCCTGCAGGGCATCGAAACGCTGGCGTTGCGCATGGACCGGATCAACAGCAATACGCTGGCCGTGGCCCACTACCTGCAGAAGCATGCCAAGGTGGCATGGGTGAACTACGCCGCGCTGCCGGACCATCCGGAGCATGCGCTGGTGCAGAAGTATCTGCGCGGGCACGGCTCGGGCGTGCTCACCTTCGGCCTGCCCGGCGGCCGCGAAGCCGGCGCGCGTTTCCTGGATGCGCTGCAGCTGTTCACCCGGCTGGTGAACCTGGGCGATGCCAAGTCGCTGGCCACGCATCCGGCTTCGACCACCCATCGCCAGCTGGATCCGGCCGAGCTGGCGCAGGCCGGGGTGTCGCTGGATACGGTGCGGCTGTCGATCGGCATCGAGCACATCGACGACCTGCTGGCGGATCTGCAGCAGGCGCTGGAGAACGCATAGGGCCGAGCATGGGTCGGCTGCCGCAATGCCAGTGCCAGCGGTAAGGCGGCATACGCTGTCTCGGCTGTCCACTGGGCAGCAGGAACGCAGCCGGCCGACAATCGGCTCCAGTGGCACCGCAACCGGATGGGCGCGTCGAGGACTACGATCCCCCGGTCGCGGCGCAACTGCGCAAGATCGGCCACGCGCCGGGCCGGGGATCCACGCATGCTGAGCCACCCCGAAATGGAGAAGGTCATGAGCCGCATCGCACAGATCCGCCAGCGTCACGGCATCGACCGCGTCATCGCCCACCTGCAGGACTGCCTGCGCCAAGGGCATCCATTGCCGGATCTTGAGGTGCTTGCAGCGATTGCCCACCAGTCGCCGTTCCACTTCCACCGTCTGTACCGCGCGTTGACCGGCGAGACTCCCGGTCGCACGGTGGCCCGACTGCGTCTGCTGCATGCGTTGCAGTTGTTGGCCCAGGCCGACAGCCGTGTGACCGAGGTGGCCCTGAAGGTGGGGTATGAGAGTCCGCAGGCGTTGGCACGTGCCTGCCGGCAGGCATTCGATGCCACCCCCAGCGCGCTGCGCGAGGATGCGGCATTGCGCAGCTACTGGCAGCAGCAGTTCGCCTTGCCGGCCGGCGATCATGCCAACGAAGAGGTCCCGCTGCAGGTCAAGGTGACCACGCTGGAGCCGTTCGACGTGGTGGTGGTGCGCCAGCGCGGTGCCTTCGACGACCTCGACCAGGCATTCGGCCAGGTGTATGCATGGGCTGCCGAGCAGGGGCTGGCCGGGCAGCTCCAGCAGTTGGTCGGCATCGCCTATACCGACCACCGTGACATGCCAAAACGCGAGTGCGAGTTCGATTGCGGGATGGGCTTCGGCCACGTGCCGGCCTCGCTGCCGGCACCGCTGCGCCAGCTGACCCTGGGCGATGGCGAGTACGCGGTGCTGCACCACGTGGGCAGTTACGCCGGGCTGGAAGCGGCCGCCAATGCGCTGCTGCGCCAGTGGTGGCCGGACAGCGGTCGCGTGCTGCGTGACGCGCCGCTGTACTACCACTATCTGGACGACCCGGAAGACGTACCCGAAGCGATCCTGCGCGCCGATATCTGCGTGCCGCTGCAGCCGCGTTGAGCCTTCACAGGCGCAGCGTCACACCACCGGGATGTTGTGGCGCAGATTGCGGTAGGGCGGGGTGGCCATCACCATTTCCGCCAGCGAATAGGCCAGCTCGCGCTCGGCCATCACCGTGCCGTCGGCGCCATGGTCGAGCAGGTGCTTCACTTCGGCATCGCTGTGCGCGCGGGCAAGCAGGGTCAGGCCCGGATTGATCGCGCGCAGCTTGGCCAGAGCTTCGCCTGCTTCCAGGGGTTGCGGGATGGCCAGGATGGCGATGCTGGCGCGCTCGGGATGCGCCTCGGCCAGTACCGCGTCGGCGGCGGCGCTGCCACGGATGGCGGCGATGCCGGCGCGGTGCGCGCTTTCAACATGGTCGCGGTTGTCATCGATCACCAGCACCGGTACGCCGCGCTCGCTGAGCACCTGCGCCAGGCTTTTGCCGACGCGGCCGTAACCGATGACGATGGCATGGTGGTGCAGGTCCAGCGACGGTCCAGGCGGCAGCTCGACTTCCACCGCCGCCGCCATCTGCCGGCGGCCCCGCGCCTGCCAGCGGTCGAGCAGGCCGAACACCAGCGGGTTGAGCATGATCGAGATCAGCGCCCCGGCCAGCACCAGCGCCAGGCCATCGGGCGGCAGGATCTTCAGGGTCACGCCCAGCCCGGCGATGATGAAGGCGAACTCGCCGATCTGCGCCAGCGAGGCCGAAATGGTCAACGCGGTGTCCTTGGAGTGGCCGAAGGCGCGCACGATGACGAACGCGGCCAGCGATTTGCCGAACATGATGATCGCCGCGGTGGCCAGCACCTGCCACGGATGCTGGATCACGATGGCGGGGTTGAACAGCATCCCGACCGAGACGAAGAACAGCACCGCGAACGCGTCGCGCAGCGGCAGCGAATCGTTGGCGGCCTTGTGGCTGAGTTCCGATTCGTTGAGCATCATCCCGGCGAAGAACGCGCCCAGCGCGAATGACACCCCGAACAGCAGCGCCGAACTGAAGGCCACACCCAGCGCGATGGCCAGCACCGCCAGCGTGAACAACTCGCGCGAACCGGTGCGCGCGGTTTTTTCCAGGATCCACGGGATCACCCGGCGCCCGACCAGCAGCATCACCGCCACGAACAGGCCCAGCTGCACGAAGGTCAGGCCGATCGAGGCCAGCACGCCGCCGGTGGTGTGGTTCTGCCCGGCGGCATCGGGGCCGAACACCCCGGCAATCACCGGCATCATCACCAGGGCCAGCACACAGGCCAGGTCTTCGACGATCAGCCAGCCCACGGCGATCTTGCCGCGGGTGGATTCGAGCAGGCGCCGCTCCTCCATCGCCCGCAGCAGCACCACGGTGGAGGCGGTGGCCAGCGAGAAGCCGAAGATCAGCCCGTGCAGGGTCGACCAGCCCATCATCGAGGCTACGCCCCAGCCGAGCAGGGTGGCCACCGTGATCTGGCCGATGGCGCCGGGAATGGCGATCGCCTTGACCGCCATCAGGTCCTTGATCGAAAAATGCAGGCCGACGCCGAACATCAGCAGCATCACCCCGATTTCGGCCAACTGGTCGGCCAGCGCCTGGTCGGCGACGAAGCCCGGCGTATACGGGCCCACGACGATGCCGGCCACCAGATACCCCACCAGCGGCGACAGGCGCAGACGGTGGGCCAGGGTGCCGAACACGAACGCCAGGCCCAGACCAACGGCGATCATGTTGATCAGGGCGGTGTCATGCTGCATCAGGACTCGATTGTGTGGGGGGTGCGGCAATTCTACGGGCGCGCTGCTGGTGGCCCAAGGACAATTCGCTCAAAGCCGGCGGAATACCCGTAAAAATGCCCCGGTTTCCCGGGGCATTCGGGGTTCCACGCACGGGCGGTCGGATTACCAGGCGTAGCGGATGCGGCCGTAGGCATAGGCGCCGTTGAAACCGAACGGCGACTGGCTGCTGTACGGGAACTGGCCGTGGTTGGCATTCACCGCGATGGTGCGGTCCGGGTACTGGTCGAGCAGGTTGTCCGCACCCAGGGTCAGGGTCCAGTTGGCACTGGGCTTGAAGCTGGCCGAGGCATCCACGATCCACTTGGCGCCGTAGGTCTGGTCGTTCACCGGATTGCCGGTTTCGGCCACGCGGGTGGTGAACTCCCCGTAGCGGGTGGCGCCGAGCACGAAGTCCCAGCGCTGCAGGTTCCAGGTCGCACCCAGGGTGGTCTTGTCACGCGGGAAACCTTCCTCGATGCGGCCCTGCTCATCGCGACCGACCCGCCAGAACGTGGCACCCAGTGCGTCCAGCTGCGCTGGATTGGGGGCGACGCGGGTGATGTCGGTCTTGTTGTAGTTGTAGCCGGCAGTCAGGTTGAACGCACCGTGGGTGAGCGGAATCGAATAGCTGCCGATCACATCGACGCCGCGGGTGCGGGTGTCGATGGCGTTGTTGAAGTAGCGCGCGGCGGTGACGCCGTTGATGCCCAGGCCGGCCAGCAGCGCCTGCGCGGCGGCGTTGGTGCCCAGCGGCAGGTTGGAGGACAGCACGATGCGGTCGTCGATATCGATCTGGTAGGCATCGACGGTGATGTACAGCCGGTCGGTGGGCTGCAGCACCAGTCCCAGGCTGTAGGACAGGGAGGTCTCGGCCTTCAGCGGTTCGGCGCCGAGCGCGCGTGCGGCCGGGCTGGTGGCCGGGAAGGTGCCCGAATCGAAGAAGCGGTCGAGCGAGCCGTTGTACTGCGAGGTCACCACCTGGTAGTGCTGCTGCGCCAGCGACGGTGCGCGGAAGCCGCTGGACACGGTGCCGCGCAGCGCCACGCGCTCGGTGAAGGCATAGCGCGCGGACAGCTTGCCCGAGGTTTCACTGCCGAAATCGCTGTAGTCCTCATAACGCCCGGTGAGGCCCGCGGAAAATTTGTCGCTGAGGTCGGCTTCCAGGCCGGCATAGGCGGCGTAGCTGTGGCGGTCGAAATAACCGGAGTTCTGCGGGGTGAACCCGCCAAAGCCCTGCGCCCCGGACCCGGTGTAGGAGTTGGCCTCACCCGGCGACTGGTTCCACTTCTCGCGGCGGTATTCGGCACCGAAGGAAAGCGTGGCCGGGTAGGCCAGGCCGAAATCCACGGTCTTGGTGACGTCGGCATTGCCGATGTTCTGGGTGTACTCCAGCGCACCGTCGCGGAAGCGGCGCGGGCTGGTGGCGCCCAGGCTGTAGTTGACGCTGTTCTGGGTCTGGAAATCGATGTGGTTGTAGCCGTAGTTGTAGCTGACATCCCACGTCCAGCCGGCCTCGTTGCTGCCCTTCAGCCCGGCCACCAGCGAGCGGTCCTGCGACAGCATGGCGATTTCCGGCACGAATCCGTCCGGATAGAACTGCGCGGTCAGCGGGTTGTGGTTGCGCGAGCGGTTGAACGCGTAGGAGACGATGTCGCGGTTGCTGGCGATGGCGGTGGCGTAGGCGTTGAGGTTGTCGCTGAAGGCGAACCCGGCGTTGGCCGAAACCGCCTGTGCATCGACCACCGGGTCGCCGTAGATGTAGGCCACCTCGCCCAGCCCCGGATTGTTGCCCTGGTTGGGCAGCGTGGCCGGGGTGTACGGCTGGAACGGGCCGGCGCGGTTGGTGTTGTCCTGGTGGGTGAGCTGGCCGGCCACGTGCACGAAGCCGCGGTCATCGGCAAAGCCCACGCCGGCATCGCCGGAAAGCTGGTACTGCCTGCCGTCACCGGCCGAATACTGGCCCAGGTCCAGCGCCAGGCTGCCGCCCTTCTCGGCGCCCTTGAGGACCAGGTTGACCACCCCGGCAATCGCATCGGAGCCGTATTGCGCCGAGGCCCCATCGCGCAGCACTTCGACGCGGGCGATGGCGGCCACCGGAATGGTGTTCAGGTCGGCGGCCGAGGAGCCGCGGCCGATGCTGCCGTTGACGTTCAGCAGCGCCGAGGTGTGCCGGCGCTTGCCGTTGACCAGGATCAGCACCTGGTCCGGAGACAGCCCGCGCAGCTGTGCCGGGCGGATCGCGCTGGTGCCATCGGTCACCGCCGGGCGCGGGAAGTTCAACGAAGGCAGCGCCCGTGCAAGCGCGGTGGCCAGCTCGGTGGTACCGGTGGCGGTCAGCGCCTCGGGGGTGATGATGTCGATCGGCGATTGCGACTCGGCCACGGTGCGGTCCGCGACCCGGGTGCCGGTGACGATCACCGTATCCAGCGTCTGCGCCGTGCCGCTGGACTGGGCTAAGGCCGGCGAAAGCGGGAGACCGAGCGCAAGGGCGATGGCGGTGGCGAGCGTGCTGGACGTGCGATTCATCAGGAGTCAGCTCCGGTAAGGACAGTGTGGCGTCGCGGCGATCGGGGTCCGCGGCGGATCCGTGGACGAGGGTTGTTGCGATGCGCCATCAACGGATTAATGGAATTTTTACCTTGTGTCAAATGTGCTGCAGCCGCATGAATTGTTGCTTTTGAAAGCATTTACGCGATTTTGCAGCGCCTTGGCACCCGCGCAGCGCCGCGAGGTGGGCGATGGCTCGGGTGCGCGTAAACGCCGTCAAGTATTCGTTAACGCTAGAATTACGTCGCAGGAATGACGCTCACATGCTCATTCCTTTTCGTTCTAACGGACCCCCAGATGATTTCCCTTCGTAATTTCGCCCTGCGCCGTGGCGAACGGCTGCTGTTGTCCAACGTCGACCTGACCATGCATGCCGGCTACCGCGTCGGCGTGGTGGGCCGCAACGGGGCCGGCAAGTCCAGTCTGTTCGCCGCCGTCAAGGGCGAACTCGAAGCGGACAAGGGCGATGTCGATCTGCCCGGCAAGGTACGCATCGCCAGCGTCGCCCAGGAAACCCCGTCGCTGCCGGACCCGGCGCTGTCGTTCGTGCTCGAAGGCGACACGGCGGTGGCGGCGGTACTGAAAGAAGAAGCCGACGCGGCCGCGCGCGAGGACTGGGAGGCGGTGGCCAACGCCCACCAGAAGATGGCCGAAGTCGGCGCCTATGACGCCGAGGCGCGCGCCGGCAAGCTGCTGCACGGGCTGGGCTTCCCGGCCGATACCCATCACCGCGCGGTGTCCTCGTTCTCCGGCGGCTGGCGCGTGCGCTTGAATCTGGCGCGCGCGCTGATGATGCCGTCGGACCTGCTGCTGCTCGACGAACCGACCAACCACCTCGACATGGACGCGGTGCTGTGGCTGGAACAGTGGCTGCTGAAGTACCCGGGCACCTTGCTGCTGATTTCGCATGACCGCGAATTCCTCGACAACGTCGCCACCCATACCCTGCATCTGCACGGTGGCGGGGCCAAGCTGTACGTCGGCGGCTATACCGATTTCGAACGCCAGCGCACCGAGCACCTGCGCCAGCAGCAGATCACGCACGAGAAGGAACAGGCCGAGCGCGCCCACCTGCAAAGCTTCATCGACCGCTTCAAGGCCCAGGCCAGCAAGGCGACCCAGGCGCAGAGCCGGATGAAGCGGCTGGCCAAGATGGCCGGTACCGAAGCGGTGCGCGCCGAGCGCGAATTCCGCATCGAATTCGCCCCGCCGGCGAAGCTGCCGTTCTCGCTGATCCGCCTCAACCATGTCCAGGCCGGTTACGGCCCGGACGCGGTGATTCTGGACAATGTCGGCTTCGGCCTGGAGGCCGGCCAGCGCATCGGCCTGCTCGGGCCCAACGGCGCGGGCAAGACCACCCTGGTGAAAACCCTGGTGGGCGATCTGGCCCCGATCAGTGGCGAGCGCATGGCCCATCCGGACCTGAAGATCGGCTACTTCGCCCAGCACACGGTGGAGTCGCTGCACGAGGGCCAGTCGCCGATGGAGCACTTCCGCGAGATTTCACCGGACGGCAGCAACCAGGCATTCCGTGATTTCCTGGGCAAGTGGAATTTTGCCGGCGACCGTGCGTTCGAGTCGGTGGATGCGTTCTCCGGCGGCGAACGCGCGCGCCTGGCGCTGGCGCTGATCGCCTGGCAGCAGCCCAACGTGCTGTTGCTGGACGAACCCACCAATCACCTTGACCTGGAAATGCGCGAGGCGCTGGCCGAGGCCTTGAGCGTTTTTGAAGGCGCGATCGTCATGGTCAGCCACGACCGCCACCTGATCGGCCTGGTCTGCGACACGTTCTGGCGGGTGGCCGATGGCGTGGTGGAGCCGTTCGCCGGCGATCTGGACGACTACGCGGTGTGGCTGCGCACGCGCCCGGCCGCGCAGGGCACCAAGCAGAAGATGGCGGCTGCCGCGCCGACGCCGCCGGAACCGGTCAAGCCGATGCCGGCGCGCAAACCGGTCAATCCGCACAAGCTGGCCGCCGCCGAAAAGCGCGTGGCGGAGCTGGAAACCACCCTGGCCGAACTGGACCAGGCGCTGGCCGATCCGAAGAACTATGCCGATGTCGAAAAGATGGCCGTGTTCGGCCGCGAGCGTGAGGTGGCCGCGCAGCAGCTGGGCGAGGCCGAAGCGGCGTGGCTGGTGTTGATGGAAGGCTGAGCCGGGCCGCGTCCAGCGCGTCCTGCGCCTGCAGCCATGGATGGAAGCGGTGCACAGGTTCGCGCTCGGGGCGCCAGCGCAACCGGGCCAGCCGGTAGCGGCCCGGGGCGATCGTCATGGCGATCGCGCGTGCTGCCCCGACGGCGGCATGGGCATCGTCTTCCGTGGCACGCGCTGATGGCCTGTCCAGGGTGTGGCGATCAAGTTACGGCAGGACCACAAGCCTGCATGGCTGGCCGGGTCCGATCCGCTGCGGGCGTGGCGCTGAAGTGTCCGCCGGTTGCGATAGCGCCGCATCGGCGGCTACGGTGTCCGGATGAAAATCAAAATCCCCGTTGTCTGTGTATTCGCCATCGTGCTTGCCGGTTGCCAAGGGAGCAGTGCGCCGGCTGCGGCGCCGGTCGCTTCCGCGGCGCCGGAAAAGGCCGCGCCCGACCAGTTCATGGCAGCGCTCGCCCGTCATTGCGGGCAGGCGTTCGCCGGCCGCATCGCCGCCAACCTGCCCGAAACCGGCACGCCCGACGCGTTTGAAGGCCAGCCGCTGGTCATGCATGTGCGCGGCTGCGATGCGCCGGAGCAGGAGCTGCGCATTCCCTTCCACGTCGGTGACGACCATTCGCGGACCTGGGTGCTGACCCGTACCGCTGCCGGAGTGCGGCTCAAGCACGACCATCGCCACGCGAACGGCTCGCCGGATGCAACCACGCTGTATGGCGGCGACACCGTGGCGGCCGGCAGCGCGCAGCGCCAGCAATTCCCGGTGGATGCCGAGTCGGTGGCGATGTTCGAACGCGAAGGTCTGGCCGGTTCGGTGCGCAACACCTGGGCGATGGAAGTGGAGCCCGGGCAGCGCTTCGTCTATGAGCTGTCGCGCCCGGATGGGCGCCTGTTCCAGGTGGAGTTCGATCTGACCCGGCCGGTGGCGTTGCCGCCGGCCCCGTGGGGCGGTGAATCCTGATCGCAATCAGGGGTATGCAGCACAAGGGCGCCGCAGGGCGCCCTTGTTGTATCGGTTGACTCCGTCTGCAGCGTTCAGCGGACGCCGAAGCGGGCGCGGCAGCCGCCATTGACCCAGACGGTGTCGCCGGTGCTGCCCCAGTTGCGGCCCTCCACGCAGCGGGTACCGGACATCTGCTCGATCAGCACCGGACGTCCCTGGCGCCGGTCCCAGGCGCAGGACCGCTGGCGGTTGTCATCGCTGTTGCAGGTCACCGAATAATTGCCCGGATTGCCGTTCCACTGGCCGTTGCCCCAGCCGCCACCGCGGCCGGCGGCGAATTCGGCGCGGCAGCCATTGCTGACCCAGACCGCGCCGTTGCGCTGGCCCCAGGTACGCCCTTCCACGCAGCGGGTATCGGACAGCTGGCGGACCAGGGTGGCACTGCGCCACCCGGTATTGCAGACACGCTCGCGGTTGTTCTGGCTTTCGCAGCGGATGCTGCCGGCAACGTTGTTGCCATTGCCATTGCCATTCCACTGGCCATTGCCCCAGCCGCCACTGCTGCCGGGGGCGAATTCGGCGCGGCAGCCATCGCTGACCCACACCGAGCCGTTGCGGCTGCCCCAGGTACGGCCTTCGATGCACTGGGTTTTTGACAGCTGGCGCACCAGCGTGGCATCGCGCCAGCCGGTGTCACATACGCGCTGGCGGTTGTCGGTGCTTTCGCAGCGGATGCTGCCGGCATTGTTGTTGCCATTGGAACCGCCCCCATTCCAGTCGCCGTTGCCGCGCAAGGAGGTGGCGATGTCCTGCTTGATCCGGGAAAAATCCCAGCCCGAATTGACCTGGTCCAGGTAGAACTCCAGCTGGTCGTCCGGGATGCGGCGGCCGCGCGACTGGTCCGCATACTCGCGTTCGATCACCCGGGCGCGGTCCGGTGGCGAGAGCTGACGCAGGTTTTCAGGGGCGTAGGCGCGGGTCGCCTGGGCCTGCGCCGGGGGCGGCAGGGCGGTCAGTGCGACCAGGGGCAGAGCGGCAGTGAGGCAGGCA
Organism: Stenotrophomonas sp. YIM B06876; assembly: GCF_030711595.1. GTDB lineage: Bacteria > Pseudomonadota > Gammaproteobacteria > Xanthomonadales > Xanthomonadaceae > Stenotrophomonas. The sequence goes on along the minus strand of NZ_JAUJUJ010000020.1, from coordinate 20,704 downwards.
AGCAGGAGGTGGCGGTTCATTGCGTCTTCCCCATTCAGGTCAGGAGGTAGGCGGAATATAGGCCGGGGGTCACTTAAGCGGGCGTGACTGGCACGTGGATTTGCCCCGGCTCCGCGCGCGCCGCAAAATAGCCGGCTTAACGGCGCCGGTCGGTGCCGGCATCCCTTGTGGAGTTTTTCAATGCGTACCCATTTCTGCGGCCTGGTCGATGCGACCCTGATCGGCCAAACCGTCACCCTGGCCGGCTGGACCGACGTGGCCCGCAATCTCGGCGGCGTCTGTTTCATCGACCTGCGCGACCACGAGGGCATCGTGCAGGTGACGGTGGAGCCGGACAACGCGGAAGTCTATGCGGTGGCCGCCAGCCTCGGTTACGAGGACGTGCTGCAGGTGGAAGGCGTGGTGCGTGCGCGCCACAGCGTCAATGACAAGATCCGCAGTGGCCAGGTGGAAGTGATCGCCACCCGCATCAGCATCCTCAACAAGGCCGCGCCGCTGCCGTTCCACGCCCACGAGAACCCGGGCGAGGAAACCCGCCTGCGCTATCGCTATCTGGACCTGCGTCGCCCGGAAATGCAGCGGATGATGCGCACCCGCACCAAGCTGGTGTCGGCGCTGCGGCAGTGGCTGGATGCGCGCGATTTCCAGGACATCGAAACCCCGATCCTGACCAAGGCCACGCCGGAAGGCGCGCGCGATTTCCTGGTGCCGGCGCGCATGCATCCGGGCGAGTTCTACGCACTGCCGCAGAGCCCGCAGCTGTTCAAGCAGATCCTGATGGTGGCCGGCTTCGACCGCTACTACCAGATCGCGCGCTGTTTCCGCGACGAGGCGCTGCGCGCCGACCGCCAGCTCGAGTTCACCCAGCTGGACATGGAATTCGCCTTCGTGCGCGAGCGCGATGTGCAGGACACCGTGGAAGACATGATCCGCAGCATTTTCAAGGACGTGGTCGATGTCGAGCTGGCGGCCAGCTTCCCGCGCATGACCTGGGCCGAGGCGATGCGTCGCTTCGGTTCGGACAAGCCGGACCTGCGCATCGCGCTGGAGCTGGTGGACGTGGCCGAGCTGGTCAAGCACAGCGAATTTGCCGTGTTCACCGCCGCGGCCAACGACGCCGAGGGCCGCGTGGCGGCGCTGCGCATTCCCGGCGGTGCGTCGCTGAGCCGCAAGCAGATCGACGAGTACGCCGCGCATGCTGCCAAGTACGGCGCCAAGGGCCTGGCCTACATCAAGCTGGGCGAGGACGGCACGGTGAATTCGCCGATTGCCAAGTTCTTTGCCGAAGACGCGTTCGCCGCGCTGGTCAAGGCGGTCGGCCTGCAGCAGGGCGACATCGCCTTCTTCGGCGCCGGTGGCTACAACAAGGTCTCCGACTTCATGGGCGCGCTGCGCCTGAAGGCCGGCAAGGACTTCGGTCTGGTCGCCGACAGCTGGCGCCCGCTGTGGGTCACCGACTTCCCGATGTTCGAATGGGACGAGGAAGCCGGGCGCTATGTTGCCCTGCATCACCCCTTCACCGCACCGGCGGTGGATGACGTGGCCGACCTGCGTGCCAATGCCAAGACCGCTGTGTCGCGCGGTTACGACATGGTGCTCAACGGCAACGAGATCGGTGGCGGTTCGATCCGCATCCATCGCCCCGAGATGCAGAGCGCGGTGTTCGAACTGCTCGGCATCGGCGCCGAAGAGGCCGAGGCCAAGTTCGGCTTCCTGCTCGATGCGCTCAAGTTCGGCGCGCCGCCGCATGGCGGTATCGCCTTCGGTATCGACCGTATCGCCGCACTGATGGCCGGTACCGAATCGATCCGCGATGTCATCGCGTTCCCGAAGACCACCGGCGCGCAGTGCCTGATGACCGACGCGCCGTCGCCGATCGCCGACGCGCAGCTGGCGGAAGTGCACGTGCAGGTGCGGCCCAAGGCGGAGAAGGCCTGAATCATGGGGTTCGGCATCCGTCGTGCCACGGTCGAGGATGCCGAAACCCTGTCGGTGCTGGCGACGCGTACCTTTGTCGAGACGTTCGGGCATCTGTATCCGGACGAGGACCTGCAGGCGTTCCTGGCCGAGGCCTATGACGTTGCCCGGCAGCGGCTGATCCTGGGCCATCGCGACTATGCGGTGTGGCTGCTGGAGGCCGGTGGCGTGGCCATCGGCCATGCCGCGGCCGGTCCGTGCGGGCTGCCGCATCCGGATGTGCGGCCCGGTGATGGCGAATTGAAACGGCTCTACCTGCTGCGCGAACAGCAGAACTGTGGCTGGGGCAGCCGCCTGTTCGAGACCGCGCTGGCCTGGCTTGAGCGCGACGGGCCGCGCACATTGTGGATCGGGGTGTGGTCGGAGAACTTCGGCGCGCAGCGCTTCTATGCGCGCTACGGTTTCACCCGGGTCGGGGAGTACGAATTCCCGGTCGGGCGTGTGCGGGACCGGGAATTCATCCTCAAGCGGCCACCGCTGCCGGCCTGAGCGCTGCGCCAGGCCATGCCCGCGGCCGGGGGATGGTGGCGGCTTTCCCGGTACTTCATCCGCCATTGCCGCAGCGCTGTGTCCAATGCTCGCAATGGTCGCCGTGGGGGTGGAGCATGGACAGTTATGCTGGCCGCATGAATTCAAGAGTGTTGTTGCTGCATGGCATCTGGAACGCCCGCGCCTGGGTCGGGCCGCTGGCCTGGCGGCTGCGCGCGCAGGGATTTGTGGTGGAAACCTTCGGCTATGCCAGCGTGTTCGGCGGGCCCGGGGTGGCCGTGCCGCAGCTGATCGCGCGGCTGCGCGAGGGCGGTGTGACCTCGCTGGTCGGGCACAGCCTGGGCGGTCTGGTGGCGCTGGAGGCGCTGCGCCAGGCGCCGGAGCTGGCGGTGCCGCGGGTGGTGTGCCTGGGCTCGCCGCTGTGTGGCAGCGGCACCGCGCGCACGCTGGCCGGCCATGGCTGGTCCGCGGCCCTGGGCCGTAGTGGCGGGCTGTTGCAGCACGGCTTGCCGGCGTGGCAGGGCGCGGCCGAGGTGGGACTGGTCGCCGGCGCGATTCCGCACGGGTTGGGCTGCCTGATGGGCGCGGTCGGGGCGGCGTCGGACGGCACCGTGGCGCTGGATGAGACCCGGCTGCCGGGCCTGCATGATCACTGCGTGGTGGCGGCCAGTCACAGCGGGCTGGTGCTGTCGCCGCTGGCGGCCCGCCAGACCGCCGCTTTCCTGCGCGATGGCCGCTTCGAGCGGGCGTCGGCGACGCGGGCGGCCTGACGGGCGGTGCGCGGGGGATCGGGTAGAATTGCCCGCTTGTTCCTTGAAGATGCGCGGAAAGTCCCATGGGTAGAGGCCCTTCCATCGAAGGTCGCAAAAACGCGTCTGACGCGAAACGCGGCAAGATTTTCACCAAGATCATTCGTGAGATCGGCGTGGCAGCACGCGGCGGTGGAGGCGACCCCAACCACAATCCGCGGTTGCGCACGGCGATGGACAAGGCGCTGTCGGCGAACATGTCCAAGGACGTGATCGAACGCGCGATCAAGAAGTCCACCGGTGAGCTGGAAGGGGTCGAATACGAGGAAGTCCGTTACGAGGGCTATGCCCCCGGTGGCGTGGCGGTGATCGTCGACTGTCTGACCGACAACCGCGTGCGCACCGTGGCCGATGTCCGTTTCGCCTTTTCCAAATGCGGCGGCAACATGGGCACCGAAGGCTCGGTCGGATTCATGTTCAAGCGGCTGGGAGTGATCACCTATGCCCCCGGCGCGGACGAGGAAAAAATCACCGAAGCGGCGATCGACGCCGGTGCCGACGATATCGTGGTCTATCCCGATGACCGCTCGATCGATGTGATCACCACGATGGAGTCGTTCGCCACGGTGAAGGCGGCAATGGAAGCGGCCGGACTGGTCCCCGGCCATGCCGAAGTCACCTTCCGCGCCGACAACCACATCAAGGTGGAGGGGGACGCCGCGCTGCAGGTCAAGAAACTGCTGGACCTGCTCGAAGACCTGGATGATGTGCAGGACGTCTATTCCAATGCCGATCTGGGGGCCGACGCCTATGCGTAAGCAACGGCGCGAGCGGGGCGTGCAGCTGGCGGTGTGCCTGCGCCGTGCCATGCCTGCCCGCGCACGCTCCGGCGGCTTGCGGGCAGTGTTCCAGACACGGTGCTGCCCGCGGCAATGACCCGCATCCTCGGTATCGATCCCGGCTCACAGCGCACCGGGGTCGGCATCATCGACATCGATGCCAGTGGCCGCGCCAGTCACGTCTACCACGCGCCGTTGCTGCTGCTGGGAGCGGACGACTTCGCCCAGCGCCTGAAGCGCCTGGCGCTGGGCCTGCATGCCCTGGTCGAGGAATACCGGCCGCAGGAAGTGGCGATCGAGCGGGTGTTCATGGCCAAGAATGCCGATTCGGCGTTGAAGCTGGGCCAGGCCCGCGGTGCGGCGATCTGTGCGGTGGTGATGCGCGACCTGCCGGTCAGCGAATACGCCGCCACCGAGATCAAGCTGGCCCTGGTCGGGCGCGGCGGCGCACAGAAAGAACAGGTGCAGCATATGGTCGGGTTGATGCTCAACCTGAAAGGAAAGTTGCAGGCCGATGCCGCCGATGCGCTGGCCGTGGCCATCACCCATGCCCACGTCCGCGCCACCGCCAACCGGCTGGGCGTGGACGTGCGCCAGGCTTGGAGTCGCAAATGAGGAGTGGGGCATGATCGGACGATTGCGCGGGTTGCTGGTCTACAAGGCGCCGCCGTGGCTGATGCTCGACGTCAATGGCGTCGGCTACGAGCTGGAAGCACCGATGAGCACGTTCTACGACCTGCCCGAGGCCGGGCGCGAAGTGACGCTGTTCACCCATTACGCGCAGAAGGAGGACAGCGTGGCGCTGTACGGCTTCCTGCGCGAAGGCGAGCGGCGGCTGTTCCGCGATGTACAGAAGGTCAGTGGCATCGGCGCGAAAATCGCGCTGGCGGTGCTGTCCGGGGCCAGCGTCGACGAGTTCGCGCGGCTGATCCAGACCGGCGATCTCGCCGCGCTGACCCGCATTCCCGGCATCGGCAAGAAGACCGCCGAGCGCATGCTGGTGGAATTGCGCGACCGCGCGGCCAGCTTTACCGGGGGCGGTGCGCCGATTGCCGGGCAGCTGGGCAACGACCCTGTGTCGGAGGCGACGGTCGCGCTGCAGCAGCTGGGCTACAAGCCGGCCGAAGCGGCGCGGATGGCGCGCGATGCCAGTGCCGAGGGCGACGAGGTCGCCACCGTGATCCGCAAGGCCCTGCAGGCGGCGCTGCGTTAAGCGCTGCCGTTTTCTTCGCCTTATGCCGCTAACCTGAGAACGTCATGTCCCAAGTCCCTGCCAACCCTGCCGATGGCGCCCCGCATCCCGGTCACGCCCACGGCCGCGGCGTTGCCGGTGGCCTGGCGCTGGTCGTCGGTGCCATCGGCGTGGTGTTCGGTGACATCGGCACCAGCCCGCTGTACACGCTGAAGGAGGCGTTCTCTCCGCACTACGGCCTGAGCAGCGACCACGACACCGTGCTCGGCGTGCTGTCGCTGGCGTTCTGGGCGCTGAACCTGGTGGTGACGCTCAAGTACGTCACCATCATCATGCGCGCCGACAACGATGGCGAGGGCGGAATCATGGCGCTGATGGCGCTGGCCCAGCGCACGCTGCGCAACGGTTCGCGCTCGGCCTACGTGGTCGGCATCCTCGGGATTTTCGGTGCCTCGCTGTTCTTCGGGGATGGCGTGATCACCCCGGCGATCTCGGTGCTGGGCGCCGTCGAGGGGCTGGAAGTGGCAGCGCCCGGGCTGGAAAGTTTTGTGGTGCCCATCACCCTGGTGGTGCTGGCCGGCGTGTTCGCAGCGCAACGTTTCGGCACCGAGAAGGTCGGCAAGGTGTTCGGCCCGGTGATGACCCTGTGGTTCCTGTCGCTGGCGGCCATCGGCCTGTGGAACGTGTTCTCCGCACCGGAAGTGTTCAAGGCGCTCAATCCGTGGTGGGCGGCACGTTTCTTCATCGAGCACGGCTGGCACGGGGTGTTCATCCTCGGCGCGGTGGTGCTGGCGGTGACCGGCGGTGAGGCGCTGTATGCCGACATGGGCCACTTCGGCGCGCCGCCGATCCGTCATGCCTGGTATTTCTTCGTGCTGCCGTGCCTGGTGCTCAATTATCTGGGGCAGGGTGCGCTGGTGCTGCAGCGGCCCGACGCGGTGGCCAATCCGTTCTTCGAGGCGGTCCCGGAGTGGGCGCTGTATCCGATGATCGTGCTGGCGACGATGGCCGCGGTGATCGCTTCGCAATCGGTGATCACCGGCGCGTTTTCGGTGTCGCGGCAGGCGATGCAGCTGGGCTACATCCCGCGCATGCGCATCCTGCACACCTCGCACGACACCATTGGCCAGATCTACATCCCCGGCGTCAACTGGGCGTTGGCGGTTATGGTCTGCGGGCTGGTGCTGGCGTTCCGCAGCTCGTCCAATCTGGCGGTGGCCTACGGCATCTCCGTGTCGGGGACGATGCTGATCGATACCCTGCTGCTGGCGCTGGTGGCGCGTGCGCTGTGGCCGAAGGCGCGACTGTGGATCCTGGGGCTGTGCGTGCCGTTCTTCTTTATCGACCTGGGTTTCGTGATCGCCAACGGGGCCAAGCTGTTGCAGGGGGCGTGGTTCCCGCTGCTGCTGGGGCTGGTGCTGTTCACGATGATGCGCACCTGGCGCCGTGGCCGCGAGCTGCTGCGCGATGAGATCCGCAAGGACGGTATCCGCATGGACACCTTCCTGCCGGGGCTGATGCTGGCGCCGCCGGTACGGGTGCCGGGCACGGCGGTGTTCCTGACCGCCGACCCGACCGTGGCGCCGCATGCGTTGATGCACAACCTCAAGCACAACAAGGTGCTGCACGAACGCAACGTGTTCCTGCACGTGGAAACGCTGCCGGTTCCATACGCGTTGCCCGCACAGCGGTTGAAGATCGAGTCGGTGGGTGACGAGTTCTACCGGATCTACGTCCGCTACGGGTTCATGGAGACCCCGGACGTGCCGCTGGCGCTGATGCGCTCGTGCGACCACGGCGGTATCTATTTCGATCCGATGGACACCACGTTCTTCGCCAGCCGCGAAACCATTGTCGCCAGTGCCAACCGCGGCATGCCGCTCTGGCGCGACAAGCTGTTCGCGGTGATGCATCGCAATGCCGCACCGGCCACCGGCTTTTTCCGGATTCCGGGCAACCGGCTGGTCGAGCTGGGCGCGCAGGTGGAGATCTGAACCATCCGTACGGATACTTCCAGCGCCGTTCCCGCATAATTGCGCAATGACCGACGACCGTATCATCGCTGCCGGCGCCACCCGCGAGGATGCCGTCGCCGATGCCCACATCCGCCCGCGCCGGCTGGCCGACTACCTCGGCCAGCAGCCCGTGCGCGAGCAGCTGGACATCTACATCCAGGCGACCAAATCCCGCGGCGAGGCACTGGACCATGTGTTGATCTTCGGTCCGCCGGGACTGGGCAAGACCACGCTCAGTCATGTCATCGCCAACGAGCTGGGGGTGGCGCTGCGGGTCACCTCCGGGCCGGTGATCGAGAAGGCCGGTGACCTGGCCGCGCTGCTGACCAACCTGCAGCCGCATGATGTGCTGTTCATCGACGAGATCCATCGCCTGTCACCGGTGGTGGAAGAGGTGCTGTATCCGGCGATGGAGGATTTCCAGATCGACATCATGATCGGCGAGGGCCCGGCCGCCCGCTCGATCAAGCTCGATCTGCCACCGTTCACGCTGATCGGCGCCACCACCCGCGCCGGCCTGCTGACCGCGCCGCTGCGCGACCGCTTCGGCATTGTGCAGCGGCTGGAGTTCTATTCGGCCGAAGAGCTGACCCGCATCGTGCGGCGCTCGGCGCTGATCCTTGGCATCGATTGCACCGCCGAGGGCGCCGGTGAAATCGCGCGGCGTTCGCGCGGCACCCCGCGGATCGCCAACCGCCTGCTGCGGCGGGTGCGCGACTATGCCCAGGTCAAGGCCGATGGCCATATCGACGCGGGGGTGGCGCAGGCGGCCATGCAGATGCTGAAGGTCGACCCGGAAGGCTTCGACGAGCTGGACCGGCGCTTGCTGCGGGTCATCGTCGATTACTTTGACGGCGGCCCGGTCGGCATCGAATCGCTGGCCGCGGCGCTTTCCGAAGAGCGCGGCACGCTGGAAGACGTGGTCGAGCCGTTCCTGATCCAGCAGGGCTTCCTGGTGCGCACCGCGCGCGGGCGCATGGCCACCCACAAGGCATACCGGCACATGGGGCTCACGCCCAAGGCCGCGCCGGTGGACCTGTTTGTGGAGTTGCCTGATGTCGATTGATCCGCGGTTCAGTTGGCCGACACGCATTTATTGGGAAGATACCGACGCAGGTGGCGTGGTCTACCACGCGCGTTATGTGGCCTTCATGGAACGTGCGCGCACCGAATGGATGCGCGCGCTGGGGTACGGGCAGGAAAGCATGCGTTGCGGCGAGGGCCAGGTGTTCGTGGTCCGGGCGATGACGCTGGATTTCCTGAAGCCGGCCAGGCTGGACGATGAGCTGATGGCCACGGTGACGCTGCTGCAGTGTCGCCGGGCCAGTCTGGTGATCGACCAGACGATCCTGCGCGGCGACCAGACCCTGGTTACCGCGCAGGTGCGGCTGGCGGCCGTGGGGGCGCGTGACTTCCGCCCGCAGGCGATGGAAGACACGCTGTACGCAACACTCAAACCACTCGAAACCAAATTCGCGCAACACTGAGGAACACCGGATGATCGCAATGCTCCTGGCCCTGCAGGCCACCGTGGTCGAGGCCCTGCCGGAAGAGGTCACCAGCGCCGCCGCGCACGCCGCGGCCCAGGCCACTCATGGCGGCATCAACTATCTGGACCTGATGATCAAGGCCAGTATCCCGGTCAAGTTGATCGTGCTGCTGCTGCTGGCCGGTTCGTTCATCAGCTGGGTGATCATTTTCCGCAAGGCACGGGTATTCAAGGAGGCCAACCGCGAGGCGGATGACTTCGAGAACCGGTTCTGGTCCGGCGCCGACCTGGGCAAGCTGTATGCCTCGGCCACCGACCGCAATCGCGTGGTGAGCGGGCTGGAAGCGATCTTCGAAGGCGGCTTCCGCGAGTTCACCCGTCTGCGCGACCGCCGTGGCCTGGACGGGCGTACTCAGCTGGAAGGTGCGCAGCGCGCCATGCGCACCACCTTCGCCCGCGAAGTGGACGGGCTGGACCGCAACCTCGAACTGCTGGCCAATATCGGTTCCAACGCCCCGTACGTGGGTCTGGTCGGCACCGTGTTCGGCATCATGGTGACCATGCACGACATGATCAGCAGCGGCGAGCAGGCCGGTATCGCCTCGGTCGCCCCGGGCATCTCCGAGGCGCTGTTCGCCACTGCGATCGGCCTGTTTGTCGCCATTCCCGCCACCTGGGCCTACAACCGCTTCACCACCCGGGTGGAACGGCTGTCGGTGCGCTATGAGACGTTCGCCGAGGAATTCAGTTCGATCCTGCAGCGCCAGACCGCGGGCGACGAGTGAGCGCCCCCGCGCTTTCCGCTGACCGCAGGAGCTTTCCATGACCGCCGCCATTACCCGCCGCACGCGCCGCAAGCTCAAGTCCGAGATCAACGTCGTGCCCTATATCGACGTGATGCTGGTACTGCTGATCATCTTCATGGTGACCGCGCCGCTGCTCACCCTCAGTTTCGAGGTCGATCTGCCGTCTTCCACCGCCAAGGCGCTGGAGAGCAAGCAGGACCCGGTGGTCGTCTCGGTGCGCCTGGACGGGCAGCTCAGCCTCAAGCTGCCCGATGCCAAGGAACCGGCGCCGATGGATGCGGCCACGCTGCAGGCCCGGCTCGGCGCGATGGCCGCGCAGGACAGGAACCTGCGGGTGATCGTGGCCGCCGACCGGGCCGTGGCCTATGAAAAGGTCGTGGCCGCGATGGATGTGATCAAGGCGGCGAAGATCGAGAAGGTGGGTCTGGCGACCGATGCACGCTGACGCCCTTCCCCCGGCGCACAGGTCGCGCGACGAATGGGGCCTGCCGGTGCTGCTGGCCCTGATCGTGCACGTGCTGGTCGCGCTGGTTTTCATCGTCGCCTGGGTGTGGTCGCCCGCGCGCACCACCGAAGCCGCTGCCGGTGAGCCGGCGGTGGAGGCCAGCCTGGAGATCTCCGCGGCCGAAGCTTCGGCGGCGCGGCAGGCGCTGCGCGCCTCGGAAAAACTGCCCGATCTGCCCGAACCCCTGGCCGAACCGGTCGCCCCGCCCGAACCGGTGCCGGAAGACACCGTGCCGCCCCCGCAGCCGCTTCCCGAGCCCCGCCCGCAGGATGCGCCCACCCCGCAGCAGCACAATGCGCAGGAGCGCGTTGCGCAGCCGGACACGGTGGAACAGGAACGCGTCAGTGCCCTGGCCATTTCGCAGGAGAAAGCCAGGCAGGAGCAGGAAGCCAAGCGTCGCCAGGAGCAGATCGACCTGACCGAGCGCAAGCGCGTAGAAGAGGCCGAGCAGAAGCTGCGGCTGGCCAAGCAGCAGGAAGAGGCCGATCGCCAGAAGAAGCTGGCGGCCGAACAGCAGAAGGCCAATGACGCCAAGGCCGAAACCGAGCGCCAGCAGAAGCTCGCCGAGCTCCGCCGCAAACGTGAGCAGGCCGAAAAAGAGGCCGCGCTGGCGGAGCAGAAGTTGCGCCAGGTGGCCGACGCCCGCAACCGCGCGCAGGCTGCGGCCAGCAGTGGCGCCTCGACGGCGGCTCCCGCAGCGCCGGGGCAGGGCGGCGCCAGCACCGACCTGTCGGCCAAATACGCCGCGGCGATCCAGCAGGCGGTGCTGAACCAGTGGGTACGGCCGGATTCGGTGCCGCGCGGCCAGCGTTGCCGTCTGACCATCCGCCAGTTGCCCGGGGGCGAAGTGGTGGACGTGGAATTCTCTTCCAGCTGCCCCTATGACGATGCCGGCCGGCGTTCGGTGGAAGCGGCGGTGCTGCGTGCCCAGCCGTTGCCGTACCGCGGTTTCGAGTCGGTTTTCCAACGCACGCTGAACTTCAATTTCGAAGCGCAGGACCGTTGATATCGCTGCCTGCCGGAGATAGGGCTTCGGCTTCAGCTGTGCGCAGCTGTGGGCGTTCGTGCGTGGCCGGCGCACCGGCGTGGAAGCCGCTCTTATCCGGTTTTTCACGCTGCGTTCGTTCATGATTGCGAAAGTGTTCACCTGCCAGCTGTTATCCCTTTGACCTTCCTGTCTGGAACCTTGAGCAACCCATGAAAAAAATGCCTCTTTGGCTTGCTGCCCTCACCGCCCTGTTGTTGCCCATCGCGGCGATGGCGCAACAGAAGGGTCTGGAAATCGACATCATTGGCGGCAACGCCTCCGCGTTGCCGATCGCCGTGGTGCCGATGGCGTACCAGGGATCGGCCGCCGCACCGGCCACCGATGTGGCCGCGGTGGTGCGCGCCGATCTGGAGCGTTCGGGCCAGTTCCGCAACCTGCCCGAAGCGCAGATGACCGATCGCCCGAGCCGTGGCAGCGAAGTGCAATACCCCGTCTGGCGTGCCCTCAAGCAGGATTACCTGGTCGTAGGGCGGGTGCTGGATGCCGGCGCCGGTGCCTACCGGGTCGAATACGAGCTGCTGGATGTGGCCAAGGGCGAGCGCATGCTCGGTCTGGCGATGACCGCCCGCTCCAGCGCCATGCGCGACGTCGCCCACCAGATGGCCGATGCCATCTACGAAAAGATCCTCGGCGTGCGCGGCGCGTTCTGGACCCGCATCGCCTATATCACCGCCAGCGGCAAGGGCGCCAACATGCGCTATGCGCTGATGGTGGCCGATTCGGATGGCTACAACCCGCAGACCATCGTGCGCTCGGCCGAGCCGCTGCTGTCGCCGAACTGGAGCCAGGATGGGCGCAAGCTGGCCTATGTCAGCTTCGAGCGTGGCAACTCCTCGATCTACATCCAGGACATCGCCACCGGTGCCCGGGAGTTGCTGACCAGCTTCCGCGGCATCAACAGCACCCCCTCGTTCTCCCCGGATGGCCGCCGTCTGGCACTGTCGCTGTCGCGCAGTGGCAATCCGGAAATCTACGTGATGGATCTGGGCAGCAAGCAGCTGACCCAGCTGACCAACCACTTCGGCATCGATACCGAGCCGACCTGGAGCGCCGACGGCAGCACCATCTATTTCACCTCCGATCGCGGCGGCCGTCCGCAGATCTACCAGGTGCCGGCCAGTGGCGGCAGCGCCAGCCGGGTCACATTCCAGGGCAACTACAACGCCACCCCCAGCGTGTCTTATGACGGCAAGAAGATCGTCATGGCCCAGGGCAGCGGCAACACCTATAAGATCGCGATGATGGACAGCAGCCTGGGTTCCGCCCGTTGGAGCACGTTGTCTCCCGGTTCGCTGGACGAATCTCCCAGTTTCGCGCCGAATGCCAGCATGGTGCTGTACGCCGCGCGCGAGGGTGGCCGTGGGGTGTTGTACGCGGTATCGGCCGATGCACGGGTTCGCCAGCGCTTGGTGCTGGCCGATGGCGACGTGCGGGAGCCGGCCTGGTCCCCCTACCGTAGCGCACGTTGAAAAGTGTTAATATTTCGCAGTCTTAGATTCATCACCGTCTTAGGAGCCTAAAAGGTATTGCCATGAACAAGTCCACCCGCGTTCTGCTTGTCTCGCTGCTTTCCGTGGCCGTTCTGGCCGGTTGTTCGAAGAAGGTCAAGGAAGCCCCCGTGGCTCCGGTTGAAACCGCTCCGAGCGCACCGGTCACCGGTCCGTCCACCTCCGGCCTGTATGGTCCGTCCGATCTGGAAAACGATGCCTGCCTGCGCCAGCGCGTTGTCTATTTCGACCTGGACCAGGACAGTGTGAAGCCGGAGTTCCAGGCCATCATGTCCTGCCACGCCAAGTACCTGCGTGACCGTCCGTCCTCGCGTATCACCCTGCAGGGTCACACCGACGAACGCGGCAGCCGCGCCTACAACCAGGCGCTCGGCGAGCGTCGTGGCAATGGCGTGTCTTCGGCGCTGCAGGCCAACGGTGGTTCGGCCAGCCAGCTGACCGTCGTGTCCTACGGTGAAGAGCGTCCGGTGTGCACCGAGTCGAACGAAGCCTGCTGGGCGCAGAACCGTCGCGTCGAGATCGTGTACACGGCTCAGTAATCGATGCGCTTTCGATTTCTATCGATGATCGTTGCGGCAGCCCTCGTGGCTGCCGCACCGGCCAATGCGCAGCGGCAAAGCCTGGCCGATCGGCTCACCTCGCTGGAACAGCAGGTGCTCAACAGCCAGAACAACACCGACATGCTCAACCAGTTGCAACAGCTGCGTAGCGAGATGCAGACGCTGCAGGGCACGGTCGAGCAGTTGCAGCATGAAAACGAGCAGTTGAAGCAGCGCAACCGGGATCAGTACCTGGATCTTGATGGCCGCCTCAACCGGCTTGAAGGCGGAGCCGCACCGGTTCAGCCAGGTAACGCCGCCGTTCCGGCGGCCCCCGTTCCGGCTGCAGCTGCCAAGCCCGCCGCCCCGGCGCCAGAGCGCGCGCCTACCGTGCGTGGCGATGCCGGCAGCCTGGCTGTCGCCGGCGAGGAGCGCGTGGCCTACAACGTCGCCTTCGATGCATTGAAGGCCGGCAAGTATGCTGATTCGGCGCAGCTGTTCCAGAGCTTTCTGGAGCTGTACCCCAATGGCGTATACACCCCCAACGCGCTTTACTGGTTGGGCGAGAGTTACTATGCCACCCGTAATTTCCAGATGGCCGAAGCCCAGTTCCGCGACCTGGTTGCGCGCTATCCGACCCACGACAAGGCCGCAGGTGGCCTGTTGAAACTGGGCCTTTCGCAGTATGGCGAAGGCAACCTCCGCCAGGCGGAGCAAACCCTGGGTCAGGTCGTGTCCCGGTATCCGGGCACCGACGCGGCACGTAACGCCCAGGATCGCCTGCAGTCGATCCGCATCGGCCAGCAGTTGCGCTGAGCAGGTGGGCGCCGTTCCCTGGCGCAAGCGCACAAGAGGGTGTCATGAGCAGTACCGCCGCCGCTATTCCCAGTGAGATCGTGCAGTCGTCCTTGCCGCGGCTGAAGATCACCGAGATTTTCCTGTCCCTGCAAGGCGAAGCGGACGCCGCCGGCTGGCCGACCGTGTTCGTACGCCTGACCGGCTGCCCACTGCGCTGCAGTTATTGCGATACCGCCTACGCTTTCCATGGCGGCAGCTGGTGGGACATCGACGCCATCGTCGCCGAAGTCCTGCGTCAAGGCGTGCGCCACGTCTGTGTGACCGGGGGCGAGCCGCTGGCACAGAAGCGTTGCCTGGCGCTGCTGGAAAAGCTGTGCGATGCGGGGTTGGACGTGTCCCTGGAAACCTCCGGCGCGCTGGATGTCGGTGGCGTCGATGCGCGGGTGTCGCGGATTGTCGATCTGAAAACGCCCGGTTCCGGCGAGATGGCGCGCAACCGCCTGGAAAACCTGCCGTTGCTGACTGCGCGCGACCAGGTCAAATTCGTATTGTGCAGCCGCGGCGACTATGAGTGGGCCCGCGACATGGTCCGCGAACACCGGCTCGATGAGCGCACGATGGTGCTGTTTTCACCGAGCAAGAGTGAACTCAGCCCGCGTGAACTGGCGGACTGGATCGTGGCGGATCGTTTGCCGGTGCGCTTCCAGATGCAGCTGCACAAGCTGTTGTGGAACGACGAGCCGGGTCGCTGAGGCGGCGGTCAGCTGGGTGATGTATCCGTCACGGGACAGCGTGACGGGAGTCCTGCAATCAATTGGAAAATTGTCATGAAAAAAGCAGTCGTGCTTCTGTCCGGCGGCATGGATTCGGCCGCGGTCGTCGCCATGGCCCGGGAACAGGGTTTCGCCGTGCATGCGCTGAGCGTGCGCTACGGGCAACGCCACACCTCCGAACTGGAGGCGGCCGCTGCGGTCGCCACGGCGCTGGGGGTGGTCGAACACAAGACGGTCGGTATCGACCTGCGCAGCATCGGCGGCTCGGCGCTAACCGCCGACATCGAGGTGCCTGAAGCGGGCGGCGAGGGGATCCCGGTCACCTACGTGCCGGCACGCAACACCATCATGCTGTCGCTCGCGCTGGGTTGGGCCGAAGTGCTGGGAGCCAATGACATCTTCTGTGGCGTCAATGCGGTGGACTACTCCGGCTACCCGGACTGCCGTCCCGAATTCATCGATGCTTTCCAGGCGTTGGCCAACCTGGCCACCAAGGCCGGGGTTGAAGGGGCGGGAATCAGGATCCACGCCCCGCTGCAATTCCTGGGCAAGGGTGACATCGTGCGTGAAGGCGTGCGCCTGGGCGTGGACTTCGGCCTCACCGTGTCCTGTTACAACGCCGATGAACGCGGCCGCGCCTGCCGCCACTGCGATGCCTGCCGTTTGCGTGCCGACGGATTCGCGGCCGCGGGCGTGGAAGACCCTACCCGTTACATTTGATTTCACCTTCTCCGTATTCTTGCGGTAGAATGCGCACCCCGGCGACATGCCGGGTCTTTGTTTGGGCCGTTAGCTCAGTCGGTAGAGCAGAAGACTTTTAATCTTTTGGTCGATGGTTCGAATCCATCACGGCCCACCAGCATTGCAAGGGTTCCGGAGTGATCCGGAGCCCTTTTTTGTGTCCGCAGGCAATGGCCTGCCGTGGTGGCGGGCGCCGCGTTGATGGCGGTCACTCGATGGCGGTGGGAAAGCCGCAACCGCCCGTTATTTTGCGGTGCTGGCGCAAACCCGGTTGCTGGACCGCCCGCAACTGGCGCTGGCCGCGTTGCAGCAAGCGGGCCCCGTGCTGAACCGCTATCCGCCTGAAAGCTCTGCCGAGGTGCGCAAGATGGAACGCTCGAGCCTGTTGGCGCGATCCAGCATCGGGGCGACGCGGCTCGGCAATAGTGGTGTTGGTCCGCTCAGATGGGCGCCATCACCGTTACCCGGTGGCGGCGGCATTGCAGTGACCTCCATCCGCCGATTCACGGTGGTGCGGTAACCTGCCGTGCGGAGCAGCCGGTTTCAGCCCTGTTCGCGCACGATCTGTACCAGCTGCTCGCCGTAACGGGCGAGCTTGCTGCCACCGATACCGCCCACCTTGCCCAGCGCGGTGATGCTGGTCGGGCGTTGTTCGGCGATGTTGCGCAGGGTGCTGTCGTGGAAGATCACGAACGCCGGCACGTTCTGTTCGCGGGCCAGTTCCGCGCGCAGGCCGCGCAGGGCGTTGAACAGCGCCAGGTCCTGCGGTTGCACCGGCAGGCCGGTGCGCTGGCTGGACCGCTCGCGCTCGCGGCTGGGCGCCGTTTCGCGCCGCATCATCAGCTGGCGCCGGCCCTTGAGCACGTCGCGGCTGGCATCGGTCAGGCGCAACCCGCCATAGGCTTCGGTGTCCACTTCCAGCAGGCTGGCGGCGACCAGTTGCCGGAACACGCTGCGCCAGGTGCGGGCATCCAGATCGCTGCCGATGCCGTGGGTGCTGAGTTTGTCGTGGCCGAGCTGGCGGATCTTCTCGTTGTCGCTGCCGCGCAGGATGTCGATCAGATGGCCCACGCCGAAGCGCTGGCCACTGCGGTAGACGCAGCTCAGCGCCTTCTGCGCGGCGACAGTGGCATCCCAGGCCGCGGCCGGGGTCAGGCAGTTGTCGCAGTTGCCGCACGGTTTGGGATAGGTCTCGCCGAATCCGGCCAGCAGCACCTGGCGGCGGCATTGCATCGACTCGCAATACCCCAGCAGGTGGTCGAGTTTGCCGCGCTCGAGCTGCTTGCGCTCTTCGCCGGCTTCGCCCTGCTCGATCATCTGCTTGAGCAGCACCACGTCGCCCAAGCCATAGCACAGCCACGCTTCGGCCGGCTCGCCATCGCGGCCGGCACGGCCGGTTTCCTGGTAATAGCCTTCCAGTGATTTGGGCAGGTCGGTATGGGCGACGAAACGCACGTCCGGTTTGTCGATGCCCATGCCGAAGGCGATGGTGGCGCACATCACGATGCCGTCTTCGCGCAGGAAGCGGCGCTGGTTGTGCGCGCGCACTTCGGCCGGCAGGCCGGCATGGTAGGGCAGCGCATTGAGCCCCTCCTTGCACAGGAATTCGGCCGTCTCCTCGACCTTGCGCCGGGACAGGCAGTAGACGATGCCGGCGTTGTCGCGATGGCCGCGCAGGAAATCGAGCAGCTGGCGTTTGGCGTTGTCCTTCTGCACCACCGTGTAGCGGATGTTGGGGCGGTCGAAGGAACTGACGAAATGCCGGGCATGGGTCAGGTCCAGCCGTTCGGCGATCTCACGCTGGGTCGGCGGATCGGCGGTGGCGGTCAGCGCGATCCGCGGAATCTCCGGCCAGCGCTCATGCAGCACGGTGAGCTTGCGGTACTCGGGGCGGAAATCGTGGCCCCACTGCGACACGCAATGGGCCTCGTCGATCGCGAACAGGGCGATCGGGCTGCGCTCGAGCAGCGACAGGAAACGCCCGGTCAGCAGCCGCTCCGGCGCCACGTAGAGCAGGTCCAGCTCGCCGGCGAGCAGCTCGCGCTCGACCCGCGCGGCGGTGTCCGCATCCAGCGTGGAGTTCAGGAATTCGGCGCGCACGCCCAGCTGGCGCAACGCTTCGACCTGGTCCTGCATCAGCGCGATCAGCGGCGAGATGACGATGCCGGTGCCGTCGCGCAGCAGCGAGGGTACCTGGTAGCACAGCGACTTGCCGCCGCCGGTGGGCATCAGCACCAGTGCATCGTTGCCGGCGGCGACATGTTCGACGATGTCCTGTTGCGGGCCGCGGAAATCGGCGTAACCGAAGACGCGGAGAAGAAGGTCGTGCGCAGGACGGGAAGACATCGGCCTAGTTTACCCGCTGCGGGACGGCTGCCGGTTTCCGGCAGTGACCGCGGGCCCGGCTCGTTTCCCTGCGGGAAATGGACCGGCCCGGTGTCTACGGGGCTTGTTCCTGGCAGGACGAAGGACGGGCTCCGCGGAGCGCGCAACGGAATCCCGGAAAGCCCCGCAGGAGCTCCCCCGCACAAGCCGGGCGCCACCCGCCGCGGTGTGGCGGCGTGCCGACCTTGTGGGCGCGGTTTACTGCAGCAGCGAGCGCAGCATCCAGGCGTATTTTTCGTGGACCTGCAGGCGCTGCGTCAGCAGGTCTTCGGAGGGCGCATCGTCGGCCTTGCCCGCCGTTTCCAGCACCTTGCGCGCGGTGCGGCACACCGCCTCGTTGCCGGCCACCAGCTGCCGCACCATTTCGCGCCAGTCGGCACTGTCGCTGAGCCCGGGCTCCTCGGCGATCGAGGTCAGGGCGACAAACTCGCGGTAGGAGCCGGGTGCGTTGAAACCCAGTGCCCGGATGCGTTCGGCGATCTCGTCCAGCGCGGTCCACTGCTCGGTGTACTGGGTTTCAAACATCAGGTGCAGCGAATTGAACATCGATCCGGTGACGTTCCAGTGGAAGTTGTGCGTCTTCAGGTACAGCGTGTAGGCGTCGGCCAGGAAGTGCGACAGGCCGTCGGCGATCTTCTTGCGATCGGCATCCTTGATCCCGATATCGATACCCGGCGCCGAGGGCGCCGCGGCGGCCAGTTTCTGCTTTCCGGTCCTGGTCTTCTCAGCGGTCTTGTCTTTGGCCATGGTGATCTTCCTCCTGATGGTTCGCGTATGACGTCACAATACGCAGACTAGAACATCGCAAGTCATTCAAATTTTCACGCCTATTCATTGATGAGCACTATCGAAACCCACCAGGCCGCACGCCTGCGCCAACAACGTGCCGCCATCGACGGTGCCATGAGCCGCGACCGCGGGCGTCTGCTCGGGCTGTGGGCGCGTTGGCAGGCCAAGCCGGACGATGCCGCCGCTGCGTCCGCGTTCGAGCAGGCGCTGCACACCTCGCTGCAGCGCCGGGAGCACCGTGCGCAGCAGCAACCGCGCATCACCCTGGACGAGCAGCTGCCGATCGCGCGCGAGGCCGATCGCATCATCGCGTTGATCCGCGACCATCGCGTGGTGGTGATCGCCGGCGAGACCGGCTCCGGCAAGACCACACAGCTGCCAAAGCTGTGCCTGGCCGCCGGCCGCGGCACTGCCGGCATGATCGGCTGCACCCAGCCGCGCCGCATTGCCGCCCGGGCGGTGGCCACGCGGGTGGCCGAGGAGCTGAAGTCCGAGTTGGGTACCACCGTCGGCTACCAGGTGCGGTTCACCGACCGGGTCGGCGAAGACACCCGCATCAAGTTCATGACCGACGGCATCCTGCTGGCCGAGATCGCGTCGGACCGCTGGCTGTCGAGCTACGACACGCTGATCATCGACGAGGCGCACGAACGCAGCCTCAACATCGATTTCCTGCTGGGCTACCTGAAGCAGCTGCTGGGCAAGCGCCCGGACCTGAAGCTGATCGTGACCTCGGCCACGATCGACACCGAGCGTTTTTCAAAACACTTCGATGATGCGCCGGTGATCAGCGTCGAAGGCCGTACCTATCCGGTGGAAGTGCGCTACCGGCCGCTGGAGGAAATGGGCGCGGCGTCGAGCTCGCGGGCGGAAGCCGGCAATGGCGGGAAGGGGAGCGGGAGCAGGGGTGAAGCCGACGCCGACCCGATTTCGGTCAACCAGGCCATCGTGGCGGCGATCGACGAGATCAGCGCCATCGACCCGCGCGGCGACGTGCTGCTGTTCCTGCCGGGCGAACGCGAGATCCGCGACGCGCACCAGGCGCTGGAGCGGCGCAAGTACCGCGAAACCGAGGTGCTGCCGCTGTACGCGCGGCTGTCGGTCAAGGACCAGGACCGGGTGTTCAATCCCGGCTCCAAGCGCCGTCTGGTGCTGGCCACCAACGTGGCCGAAACCTCGCTCACCGTGCCGCGCATCCGTTACGTGGTCGATCCCGGTTATGCCCGGGTCAAGCGCTACAGCCCGCGGCAGAAGCTGGACCGGCTGCATATCGAGCCGATCTCGCAGGCCAGCGCCAACCAGCGCAAGGGCCGCTGCGGACGGATCGCCGAGGGCATCTGCTACCGGCTGTATGCGGAGGCCGATTTCCAGGCGCGCGACGAATTCACCGATCCGGAAATCCGCCGTTCCAGCCTGTCTGGCGTCATCCTGCGCATGCTGCAGTTGGGTCTGGGCCGGATCGAGGATTTCCCGTTCCTGGAGCCACCGGACGAACGTGCGGTGGCCGATGGCTGGCAGCAGCTGGCCGAGCTGGGCGCGATCGACAAGGACCGCAAACTCACCGCCATCGGCCGGCAGATGGCGCGCCTGCCGGTGGACGTGAAACTGGCGCGGATGCTGGTGGCCGCACAGCAGCAGGGGTGCCTGCGCGAGATGCTGGTGATCGCCGCGTTCCTGGGCATCCAGGACCCGCGCGAACGCCCGCCCGAGGCACGCGAGGCGGCCGACACCGCGCACGCCAAATTCGCCGATCCACGCTCCGAATTCCTGGGCATCCTGCGCTTGTGGGAAGGCTATCGCGAGGCGCACGAAGAGTTGACGCAATCCAAATTGCGCGACTGGTGCGGGCGGCAGTTCCTCGGCTTTCTGCGTATGCGCGAGTGGCGCGAGCTGCATCGGCAGCTGCGCTTGCTGTGCGAGGAGCTGGGCTGGGAGGCGGCCGGCAGCGATGGGATGACCCAGGCGCTGCTGTCCGGACCGGTGGCATTGCCGCCCCGCGAAGCCGGCGCGAACGCGCATCGGGCCACGCGCGGGCAGCAGCATCGGGCGGCGCGTCTGGCGC
>NZ_JAUJUJ010000002.1 GCF_030711595.1 Stenotrophomonas sp. YIM B06876 | reverse complement strand
GCGCGCCGTGCGCCAGGGCCGCTGGCGGATCCTGGGGATGATCGGGCTGGCCGTGCTGCTGGTGATCGCCGCGTTGTGGGCATGGCATGCCGGTACCGGTGGCTCGCTGCTCAGCGCGGAGCCGCCGCCGGCCAAGGAAGGCGTGGTGGCCGATGCCGGACCGGTCCGGATCGAGGCGTTGCCCGCAGCCGCGGTCGCGCCGGTCAGCGCGGCGGTGGATCCTTACGCCGCGGGTGATGCGGCGATGCTGGCCGATCCGGAGCTGCCGCTGGCCCGCGAGGCGGACTTCTATGCGTGGTTCGCCGCCGGTGGTCCGGTGCCGGTGGATGAATCGCAGCCGCAACCCACCCGCCCGGTGCAGGTCGCGCCTGTCTTGGAGACGGTCGATGGCGATGAGTAGGGGGCTGGTACTGGTACTGCTGTCGTCCGCGGCAGTGGCGCAGGCGACGCCGGCCACGGAGGTACCGATGGTGAGGCCTGCGCCATTGGCGGAAAGTGCCGGGCAGACGCCACTGTCCTGGGCATCGATGCATCCGTTGCAGCGCCGTGAGCTGCGCGCGCGTTACGCCGCCTGGCAGGGGTTGAGCGAGGCCGAGCGCCAGCGGCTGCGCCGTGCCGCCGGCATGCTGGCCAACCTGCCGCCGGCCCAGCAGACGGCCTTGCGCGCCCGCTTTGCGGCGCTGGACCAGCTGCATCGGGACGGCTGGCGGCTGGGGCCGGTGCTGGGCGCGCTGTATCCGAAACTGCAGCCACTGTTCGGTTACCTGCCGGCCGCACAACGGGCGCCGGCGCTGGCGTTGCTGCGGCAGTTGGATGACGGCCAGTTGGCGCAGCTGGTGCTGATTTCCCAGCGCACGCCGCCGCAGGAGCGGGACGCGGTCCGCGCGCAGTTGCTGGCCTTGGCCCCGGCGGCACGCGCGGCCTGGCTGAGCGAGAAAGTAGGGCACTGAGGTCGCCACCGGCGCACCGGCCGATTTATTTCGCGGCAGGGATCGGGCCCGGGCCTGGCGTAAGATAGGCGGCTGCCGCGACCCGGTGTCAGCGCGCCCGCGCCGACCGCAGTCCGCATCCTTCTTTGTCCCATGTCTACTGATACCGCCGTGCCGCGCTTCGGCCACGAAGTGCGCGCCACCGGGCTGCTCGCGTTGCCGCTGGTCCTGGGCCACGTCTCCACCGGTCTGATCGCCTTTGTCGACAATGTGATTGCCGGCCACCACAGCACCACCACACTGGCCGCGGTCACCATCGGCACCGCGTTGCTGTGGCTGCCGATGCTGATTCCGATCGGTACCCTGATCTCGCTCACCGCCTCGGTGTCGCAGTTGCACGGCGGCGGCCGCGAGCGCGAGATCGGCCCGCTGTTCCGCCAGGCGCTGTGGCTGGCGCTGGGACTGGGGCTGGTCATGTTCACCTTCCTCAGCGTGGTGCCGCCGTTGTTGCCGGCGTTCGGTATCGCCCCGGAGATCGTGCCGGGGGCCACCGCGTTCCTGCATGCGGTGCGCTGGGGCGGGCCGGCGCTGACACTGTATTTCTGCATGCGCTACCTCAGCGAAGGCATGCACTGGACCCTGCCGACCATGCTGATCGGCTTTGGCGGGCTGGTGGTGCTGGCGCCGCTGGGCTATGTGCTGTGCTACGGCAAGCTCGGCTTCCCCGAGCGGGGCGCCGAAGGCCTGGGCATCGCCTCGGCGGTGATGATGTGGCTGCAGGCGCTGGGGTTTGCCGGCTACCTGTGGAAGACCCGCCGGTTCGCCCATCTGCAGCTGTTCTCGCAGTTCGAGGCGCCGCGCTGGGGCACGATCCTGGAGCTGCTGCGCACCGGTCTGCCGATCGGCATCACCGTGCTGATGGAAGGCGGTCTGTTCATCGTCACCGCGCTGCTGATCGGCCGGCTCGGCGCCCACGAAGCGGCCGCGCACCAGATCGCGATCAACGTCGCCCAGCTGTGCTTCATGATCCCGATGGGGGTGGCCGAGGCCACCACCGTGCGGGTGGGCCACGCCGTGGGCCGCGGCAATGCGCCAGGGGTGCGGCGCGCGGTGTGGGCCGGCTATGCCATCGTGCTGGCCACCCAGACACTGTCGGCCAGTGTGCTGCTGCTCGGCCACGATGCCATCGTCGGGGTCTATACCGCCGACCTCGGGGTGGCGGCGCTGGCCTCCACGCTGTTGCTGTATGCGGCCACCTTCCAGTTTCCCGACGGCGTGCAGGTGCTCTCGGCCGGCGCGCTGCGCGGGCTCAAGGACACCCGGGTGCCGATGTTCATCGCCATGTTTTCGTACTGGGGACTGGGCATGCCCCTCGGCGCCGGCCTGGGCCTGGGGCTGGGCTGGGGCCCGCAGGGCATGTGGGTCGGCCTGATCGTCGGCCTGAGCACGGCGGCGGTGTTGATGGGCTGGCGCCTGCGCATCAGCAGCCAGCGCGTCGTCCGCGCACCGCAACCCTGACTTCAGGCGCATGCCGCGTATCGCGGCAACCGCTATCCTGCCCCACAGAAAGACGCCCCCACGGAGATTTCCATGAACCAACCCCCGCGTCGCAATCCCATCGCCCGCTTTTTCATCGGGCTGTGGGAGGTGATGAATTTCACCCGCCGGTTGATCCTCAACCTGCTGTTTTTCGGCCTGCTGTTCCTGCTGCTGATCGTGCTGGTGGTGGCGGTGGGCAAGGGGGCTGCGACCAAGCCGCTGCAGGATCGCACCACGCTGGTGATCGCGCCCGAAGGACGGCTGGTGGAGCAGTTCAGCGCCGATCCGGTGAGCCGCGCGCTGTCCAAGATGGTCGGCGACACCAACGCCGATGAGCTACAGCAGCGCGACCTGATCCGTGCGATCGAAGCGGCGCAGGCCGACAAGAAGATCGAGCGGGTGGTGTTGCAGCTGGACAAGCTGCAGCCCAGTGGTTTCGCCTCGATGCGCGAAGTGGCCGATGCGCTGCAGGCGCTGCGCGCCTCCGGCAAGCAGGTGGTGGTCTTCAGCGAAAGCATGAGCCAGTCGCAGTACCTGCTGGCCGCGCAGGCCGACGAGATCTACCTCGACCCGATGGGCGGCATCCTGCTCGAAGGCCTGGGGCGCTATCGCCAGTATTTCCGTGCCGGCCTGCAGGACAAGCTGGGCGTGGACGTGCACCTGTTCAAGGTCGGCCAGTTCAAGTCGGCGGCCGAGCCGTATGTGCTGGATGCGGCCTCGCCGCAGGCCAAGGAAGCCGATCTGTTCTGGATGAACGATGTCTGGCAGCGCTACCTGGATGACATTGCCGCCGCGCGCAAGCTCGACGCCGCCCAGCTGGCCGCCGGTATCGACACCCTGCCCGAGGGCATCGCCGCGGCCGGTGGCGATCTGGCGCGCTTTGCCCTGCAGCAGAAACTGGTGGACGGGCTGAAGACGCGCGAGGAAGTGCAGCAGCTGCTGGCCGAACGTGGTGTGGCCGACAGCGATGCCGACGGCGGCTTCCGCAATATCGGCCTGGGCGATTACCTGGCCCAGCTCGACAGCCGCCTCTCGCCGATGGATTCGCGTCCGCAGGTGGCGGTGGTGGTGGCCGAAGGCGAAATTTCCGGCGGCGACCTGCCGGCCGGCCGCATCGGTGGGGTATCGACCTCGGCGCTGCTGCGTGCCGCGCGCGACGATGACGACGTGAAAGCCGTGGTGCTGCGCGTGGATTCGCCCGGCGGTGAAGTGTTCGCCTCCGAGCAGATCCGCCGCGAAGTGGCCGCGCTCAAGACCGCCGGCAAGCCGGTGGTGGTGTCGATGGGTGATCTGGCCGCCTCCGGCGGCTACTGGATCAGCATGAATGCCGACCGCATCTATGCCAACGAATCGACCATCACCGGTTCGATCGGCATCTTCGGCATGATTCCGAACCTGACCCGCAGCCTGGACAAGATCGGCGTGCATACCGACGGTGTCGGCACCACCCGTTTTGCCAGCGCGTTCGATATCACCCGGCCGATGGACCCGGCGGTGGGCCGGGTGATCCAGTCGGTGATCGACAAGGGCTATGCCGACTTCACCGGCAAGGTCGCCCAGGCCCGCAACAAGAGCGTCGAGGCGGTGGACGAAGTGGCGCAGGGGCGGGTCTGGAGCGGCGCGCAGGCCAGGGAGCGTGGTCTGGTCGACGAGTTCGGCGGGCTCAAGGCCGCGGTGGCCGATGCCGCCCGCCGCGCCAAGCTGGGCGAGTCCGGCAAGTTCCGCGTGCGTTACATCGAAAAAGCCGCCTCGCCGTTCGCGCAGTTCATGAGCGGCTTTGCCGGCAGCCGCATGGGCGCCTGGATGCTGGGGGATTCGGGCATGGCGCGGATGCTGCTGGCGCGTTCGATGCCGGAAATGGATACCCAGCTGCGCTTTGTCGAAGACGCGGTCAAGGACCGCAACGCGGCCCCGGTGCGCACGCTGGCGTACTGCTTCTGCGGCTTCTGATCCGCGCGATAATCAGCGCCGTGCCTTGACCGGTCCGGCGTTGCGCTGACGCCGTCCTGCGGGGCGGCGTTATTGTTTGGGCGCGTCGCTCGCCGCGTCGATCGCGGCGCGTTGCGCCTGCGCGGCTTTTTCGGTTTCGGCCTGTACCGCACGCGCCTGGTCGAGCGGGCGCTGCATCGCATCGCGCAACGCGGTGGCCTGCGGATCGGGCGGACGCTCGGGCGAGGGGGGTTCGGGGGCATTGCAGGCGGCCAGCACTGGCAGCAACAGCAGCAGGCAGTAGCGGATGTTCATCGGCACGCTCGTGCAGGGACTGCGGCTATCCTACCCCCAGTCGCGGCAACAACCACGGCCGGCGCGGTTCCAGCGTCGCCGTGACCGGTCAGGTCCGCGGATGGCATGGTCGATCTGAAGGAGAGCAAGTGAACCCGCAGCGTTGGCGTCTGGATGGACAAACCGCCCTGATCACCGGTGCCAGCGCCGGCATCGGCCTGGCAATCGCCCGTGAGCTGGCGGCATTCGGTGCCGACCTGCTGATTGTCGGCCGCAACGCCGACGCGCTGGAAACCGCGCGCGACGAGCTGGCCGACGCATTTCCCGAGCGCGAGATCCACGGGTTGGCCGCCGACGTGTCCGATGACGAGGACCGGCACCA
Source organism: Stenotrophomonas sp. YIM B06876 (assembly GCF_030711595.1). GTDB lineage: Bacteria > Pseudomonadota > Gammaproteobacteria > Xanthomonadales > Xanthomonadaceae > Stenotrophomonas. The sequence continues at coordinate 228,672 of NZ_JAUJUJ010000002.1, read as the reverse complement.
GATCCTGGACTGGGTCGAAGACCACAGCGACGGCCTGCATCTGCTGGTCAACAATGCCGGCGGCAACATCAGCAAGCCGGCCAACGACTATTCCGAAGACGAGTGGCGCGGGATTTTCGAATCCAACCTGTTCTCGGCGTTCGAGCTGTCGCGCTATGCGCACCCGTTGCTGACCCGCCATGCGGCCTCGGCCATCGTCAATGTCGGCAGCGTCTCGGGGATCACCCATGTGCGCAGCGGCGTGGTCTACGGCATGACCAAGGCGGCGTTGCAGCAGATGACCCGCAACCTGGCCTGCGAATGGGCCGAGGACGGCATCCGGGTCAATTCGGTGGCGCCGTGGTACATCCGCACCCGCCGCACCTCCGGGCCGCTGTCCGATCCGGACTACTACGACGAGGTGATCGCGCGCACGCCGATGCGCCGTATCGGCGAGCCGGAAGAAGTGGCTGCCGCGGTCGGTTTCCTGTGCCTGCCGGCGTCGAGCTACGTCACCGGCGAGTGCATCGCGGTGGATGGCGGCTTCCTGCGTTACGGGTTCTGAGTCGCGCAGTCGCTGTCGTTGAGCAGTGACTGCAGCCGCTGGTAGTCCCGCCGCAAGGTTTCGGCGCGGGTGGAAGAGGCGAAACGCCATTCGGATTCGACGTCCTTCACCCGCTGGCGCCAGGTCTCACACAACAGTGCCGGGGTGACCGGCGTGCAGATGTTGCGTACCACCTCACAGGCATCACCGGCGCCGGTGCCGGGATTGCCGTCCAGGCCGGTGACCCGCATGGCGATGCAGCGCGACGGCGGCTCGCCGGTTTCGCTCAGGTAGCTCTCGCCCTCGCGGGTGCGGCACTGGAACAGCGGTGGTAGCGGCACCGGTTCCTTGGCGGGTATCACCGCTGGTATCGGTGCGGGGACCGCCTCGGCCGCTGGCGGCGTTGCGGGGACCGATGCCGGCATCGGTTGTGGAAGTGCCGCCACCGGCGATGGCGCGTCCACCGCCTGCATCACTTTGCGGGTCTGCTGCGTGCCCCTGGGGCAGGGCATGTTCTGCACGGTGAGCGCGCCGCTGGCATCGGTACAGCGATAGAACACGATTTCCGCCGCCGGCAGCGGGCCTGTGACCAGCAGTACTGCGCCCAGCAGCCAGCGCCTCATGCGCCGCCGCAATCCTGCTCCAGCCGCGCATCGATGCCACGCTGCTCACGCACCAGTTGTTCGCGCTCGCTCTGCAGGGCGCTGTTGTAGCGGCGGATCAATTCCCAGCGGCGGTCTTTCAGCCGCGCACAGACTTCCTGGGGCGGCAGCGCATGGCAGGTATCGCGTACCAATGTGGAGCCGACCGGCGCGACCAGGCTGGGCCGGTGCGTGGGTGGGTCTCCGCTTGGCGGTCGGGGGCCTGGCGGACGCGGCGAATGCCCAAGGTGTGGACCGGGGCCGCGGGGTGGCACCGGATACCCGTAGCCCCACACCGGTACCCAGCGCGGATTGCCTTCGGCGGCGTCGCTGGTATAGCGGGCACCCTCGCTGGTGATGCACTCGTACATCGGCTGTGGCGGTTGCACGGTGACGATGCGGATCTCGCGGGCCGGCACCGGAGCTGACGGCGAGGGGACGGCCGTCACGGGGACGGGAGCCAGGCGCGGCGGCGGGTCGTGCGGCCGTTGCATCTCCAGCACCTGCTGGCGACCCGTGCGGCACGGCGAGTCCTGCAATGCCAGCGCGCCATTGCTGCCCACGCAGCGATAGATGCGCACGTTGTCGGGCGCCGGCGTTGTCGCCGCGGCCGGCAGCCAGGCCAGCAACAGGGAGGAAAGCAGGGGCAGGCGCGCGTGCATGCGCCCATCTTGCCCGAAGCCGGGGTTGGGCAAGTGCGAAGACGCGCAGGGCGACAGGTGCGGGGGCGGCAATCCGCGGGTTCAGTCGCGCACTACCTGGCCATTGCTGGCAAGGCGGATGCCGGTCGGCTGGCCCAGTCCGCCGGTGGCGCCATCCAGCACACCGTCGAGCGTTTGCAGCAGCGCCGGGTCGAGCTGGTCGCGGGTTCGCGCCGGGGCGGCGCCAGCGAGATTGGCGCTGGTCGACACCAGCGGGCCGCCCCACGCGCGGCACAGCGCGCTGACCAGCGGGTGGGCACTGACACGCACCGCGATACCGGTGTGGTCGCCGGTGATCCAGCGCGGCGCCTTGGCGCCGGCCGGCACCACCCAGGTATGGGCGCCAGGCCAGCTGGCGGTGACGGCCTGGCGGCGCTCGGCGGCAAGCTCATCCAGCCGCACCCAGCCCTGCAGCTGGGCGAGGTCGGCGGCGACCAGAATCATGCCCTTCTCGACCGGGCGCCGTTTCAGCGCCAGCAGCTTCATCACCGCCGCCTCGTTGCCCGGATCACACCCCAGGCCCCAGACCGCTTCGGTCGGATAGGCGATCACGCCACCGGCCCGCAGCAGCGGGATCGCGGTGTCCACAACAAGTTCAATCATGGTCGGGAGTCTGCAGCGCGGGGTCGCGGGGGGCACGGCCCGATGCGGGAATCCGGATTATCCCCCTGCACGGGCGACAGGGGGAATGGCGCCTGCTCAGAACGGCGGGGCGTCGTCGGTGGCGGCGGACTTGGCCACGGTCTTCTTGACGGCCGCCTTCTTCACCACCTTCTTCACCGCTTTCTTGGTGGTCTTCTTGGCTGCGGCTTTTTTTGCCGGCGCTTTTTTGGCGGCGGCCTGCTTCGGCGCCGCTTCTTTCTTCACCGCCTTCTTGGCGGTCTTCTTGGCGCCAAAGCCCTTGCGCACCGGCTTGCCGGTTTCTTCCAGCAGCTGCTGCACTTCGGCCAGGGTCAGCGAGGCCGGCTCGCGGTCCTTGGGAATCTTGCCGTTGAGCTTGCCATCGCTGATGTACGGGCCGAAGCGACCGTTCAGCACCTGGATGTCGGACCCGTCGAACTGCTTGATGATCCGGTTGCGGGCGATTTCTTCCTTTTCTTCGATCAGGAACACCGCGCGCGCCAGGTCGATGGTGTACGGGTCGTCCTCCTTCTTCAGCGAGGCGTAGGTGCTGCCGCGCTTGGCGAACGGACCGAAGCGGCCGATGCCGACGCTGACCGGCTCACCGTTGTCCTCACCCAGGGCGCGCGGCATCAGGAACAGCTCCAGCGCGTCTTCCAGGGTGATGGTGTGCATCGACTGGCCCGGCCGCAGCGAGGCGAACTTGGGCTTGTCCTCGGCGTCTTCGGCGGTGCTGCCGATCGCCGCGTATGGACCGAACCGGCCCAGCCGCACGCTGACCGGCTTGCCGGTCTTGGGATCGGTGCCGAGCTCGCGCGCGCCACTGGCCTCGGCGCGATCCACCGACTCCTTCTTCTCTTCCACCAGCTGGTTGAACGGCCCCCAGAAGCGGGCCATCAGCGGGATCCAGTCCTCTTCGCCGCGCGATACCGCATCGAGCTCGTCTTCGAGCTTGGCGGTGAAGTCGTAATCGACATAACGGGTGAAGTGGCTGGACAGGAACTTGGAGACCGCGCGGCCCACATCGGAGGGGCGGAAGCTGCGGCCTTCCATTTCCACGTACTTGCGGAACAGCAGCGTCTGGATGATCGAGGCGTAGGTCGACGGCCGGCCGATGCCGTATTCCTCCAGCGTCTTGACCAGCGCCGCTTCAGTGAAGCGCGGCGGTGGCTGGGTGAAGTGCTGGTCGGCGTTGATGCGGTCCAGCGGGATCCGCTCGCCCGGCTTCATCAGCGGCAGCTTGCGGCCCTCGTCCTCGTCCTCGGCGCTCTTGGTGTCCTTGCCTTCCTCGTACACGGCCAGGAAGCCGGGCACGACCACGGTGGTGCCACTGGCGCGGAATACATGCGCGCTGCCGGCGGACAGGTCGACGCTGACCGTGTTGAGCGTGGCCGGGATCATCTGGCTGGCGACCGCGCGCTTCCACACCAGCTCGTACAGCTTGCGCTCGTCATCGGACAGGAAGCGTGCCACCTGCGCCGGAGTGCGCAACGCCGAGGTCGGGCGCACGGCTTCGTGGGCTTCCTGCGCGTTCTTGGATTTGGTGTGGTAGATGTTGGGCTGGTCCGGCAACGAGGCGGTGCCGTAGTCGCGGGCGATCACATCGCGGATATCGGCCAGCGCGTCCTGCGACAGGTTCACCGAGTCGGTACGCATGTAGGAGATCAGGCCGACCGTGCCTTCCTCGCCGATGGCCACGCCTTCGTACAGCTTCTGTGCCACCTGCATGGTCTTGCGGGTGGTGAAGCCGAGTTTGCGCGAGGCTTCCTGCTGCAGCGTGGAGGTGGTGAACGGCGCGGCCGGGCGGCGTTTGCGCTCCTTGCTGACCACGTCGGTGACATGCAGCGCGCCCTGTGCGGCCTGCTGGATGCGCAGCCGCGCGGCTTCGGCGGTAGCGCCGTCGGTGACCGTGAACTGCTCGAACTTTTTCCCGTCCAGCTTGATCAGCTTGGCGGCGAAATGCTGCGAGGGATGCGCGCACTCGGCGCCGATGCTCCAGTATTCGCGGGCGATGAAGGCGTCGATCTCTTCCTCGCGCTCGACAATCATGCGCAGTGCCGGGCTCTGCACACGCCCGGCCGACAGCCCGCGCTGCACCTTGCGCCACAGCACCGGCGACAGGTTGAAGCCGACCAGGTAATCCAGGGCGCGCCGGGCCTGCTGCGCATCGACCAGGTCGCTGGCGATCGGCCGCGGCTGGCTCATCGCCTCGTTGATCGCCCGCGGGGTGATCTCGGTGAAAACCACGCGCTGCATCGGCTTGTCCTTGACCAGCCCGCGCTCTTTCAGGATCTCGGCGATGTGCCAGCTGATCGCCTCGCCCTCTCGGTCCGGATCGGTCGCCAGGAAGATGGCGTCGGCGCCTTTTGCCGCCTTGACGATCGCGTCGACGTGTTTTTCGTTCTTCTCGATCAGGTCATAACGCATCGCGAAGTTGTTGTCCGGATCAACCGCCCCTTCCTTCGGAATCAGGTCGCGCACGTGCCCATACGAGGCCAGGACGGTGAAGTCCTTGCCGAGGTATTTGTTGATCGTCTTGGCCTTGGCGGGCGATTCGACGATGAGCAGGTGCTTGGGCATGTGGGTTACTTCTGAAAGGACGGGTGGCTTGGGGGCGCTAGGGTGGCGCAATTACGTTGTTTAGTGAAGCGGATTGGCGGTTTCGGATACGTCGACGCCCGGGTGGGCCCCGGGCGTTCAGCTTGCGTCCTTATTAGAGGAATCACGCCAGAGCCGCCGCTGTCAAGCTGCCGGCAGCGGGGATGCGACTCAATTGAAGCTGCTGATGACGATACCGATCAGCACCAGCAGGGCCACGACCCCGACCAGCAGCAGGACGCCGGAAATGGCCAGGATCACCACCGTGACCGTGCCCAGCCCGCGTTGCTGCCACTCCGGGTGTTCGGTGAAAGCCCATTTATCCACCACCAGGGTGTCGCAGATCAGGTCGTGCAAGCTTTGCTTGCGTCCGGTGAAGGCTGCCATCACGTAGCCGATGCACAGGATCAGGCCACTGAGGATGGCGCCGAAGTAACGGCCGATACCGCGGGCCAGCGAGATCCTGTCGCCGTTGCTGCGCACCACCTTGATGCCCACCGCCATCTTGCCCGGCGTGGCGCGGTGGTTGGAGGAGTGGAACCCGGCGTAATACGTCGCCGCAATGGCAATGGAAACCAGGTTGGTCAGCAGCTGGATGGCGATAAAGCCCGCCCCGGCCGTGTCACCACCGGCGCCCATGAACCCGAGCCCGATGGCCGCGCCGAGCACCATCGCGATCACAACGCCGACCATGCCGACGATCACGCTGTCCAGGCAATAGGCCGCCACGCGCTTCCAGAAACCGGCGTAGACGATCTCGCCGCCAAGCACCGGCGGGCGGTTGTCGCCGAGCAGGACGGCAGCCGGTGCCGCATATGGCGAGTAGCTGGATGGGTCGGTCGCAGCGGCAGCCGCACTGTTTCCAATGGCCGAATAATCGGCACGCAGGTCGATGCCCGGTTCGACGGCGATTTTGAGCTGCAGCTCATCGACGAAGTCGGCCAGCGGCTGCCATTGCGGCAGGCCTTCGCGCCAGACCAGCGCAGCCAGGTCCAGTTCGCCCTGCTGGAATTTTTCACGCAGCGTCCCGGCCGCGACCGGCCCGTGCCGCTGCCGTTCGGCATCGGCGTAATACCACTGGCTCATCTGGTTCCCCGTTGGTGTGGTCGGCTGCCGTCCGGCTCAGCCGCGGCATTCGTGTGGCAGATACTTGTCGTCAACCTCGGCGCTGCAGTGCCACTGGCCGCTGCCGGGATCGTAATCGAGCCAGATCGCCTTGCCTTGCAGCTGGACTTCGTCCGGCACCTGCAGCAGCGCTTCCAGCCCGCAGTGACCGTTGTCGAAGCGGCCGATGCGGATCGAACCGATCCCGGCCTGCGCGTAGCTTTCCGGGGCGCCGAACCCGGCATCGTCGTTGACCGGGCAGCGCTGGTGTTCTGCGGCAAAAGTGCTGATCTGCGCCTTCAACGGCACCATTCCGGCGTAGGCGGCCGCGGTTTTGGCGCGCAGCGTGTAGCCTTGGTAAGCGGGCACCGCGATCGCCGCCAGAACCCCGACAAGGGCAACCAGCACCACGCCGACGACCGCGGCAATGATGCCGGCAATGGCGCAGCCGGACAGGCCGCGCTTGGGCGTTGCAATGTTGACGTTGGCCGGTGCGGGCGTCGCCTGCAGCGGCGGCGGCCCCGCGGGTGCTGAGGACGGCGCCACCGGGAGTTCGGCAGGGGGCGGATCGGTCAGGCCCAGTTCGCCGGCAAAAGCGCGCAGCGGCTGCCACTGGTCCATGCCCTCGCGCCAGACCAGGGTGTCCAGCGCGATCCGCCCTGAACGGAACAGCTCCACCAGATTTTCGCCGGGCAGCGGCCCGCGCCGTTCGCGATTGCCTTCCGCATAAAACCACTGGCCCACGTGCTGCTCCTCATGCGTCCGTGCACGGCGCGTGGCTCAGTGCAACGGCTCGGGTTCGTCGACGAACATCTGGGTTTCCATCCACGCGTATGCAGCTTCGGCGCCGGGCTGGTTGAACAGCACCATCAGCACCACCCATTTGAGGTCATCCAGATCCAGTTCATCCTGATCCAGCGCCATTGCCCGGTCCAGCACCAGCTCACGCTGGCCGGCGTCGAGAATGCCGTGCTGCTCAAGGAACATCACGAATCCGCGGCAATCCACGTCCAGCTTGTCCAGCTCCGGGCCGTGGTAGATCCGCACCGGACCATCCACCCGCGGCTGCGGCACGCTGGGCCGTTGTTCGGCCAGTGCATCAAGCCAATCGAAGGCCTTGCTGATTTCCGCGGGGCTGAATCCGGCCTGGATCAGGCCGTTTTGCAGGGAGTCGCGGTCACGGACGAGGTCGGGCTCCTCGCTGAAATAATGTTCAAACAGGTACAGCAGGACGTCCAGAATGCTCTCTTTCATTGCCCTCGGCCTGCGTCGCTAGACGCTGTGGAGGTGAAGGAACCCTTGGGCGCGGACATAGCGGCCATGCTCGGCCACTACCCGTCCATCGAGTTCCATGACCAGCAGCATGGAGGACAGCGTNGAGGTGAAGGAACCCTTGGGCGCGGACATAGCGGCCATGCTCGGCCACTACCCGTCCATCGAGTTCCATGACCAGCAGCATGGAGGACAGCGTGGCGGCCGTCAATCCAGTTCGCTCGATCAATGAATCCATACCGGTTGGGTCATACCCCAGCGCTTTCCACAATCGCTGGTAGTCCCGGTCCGGTGGGTCGAAAACCGGCGCGGTTGCCGGCTGAGCCTGTTCAGTGGGGGCGCCGAGGCGGGTTCGCAAGGCCTGTGCCAGCTCCTGGGCGATCGGAGCCAGCCCCTCCAGCACCTCTTCCGGGCGGGTGACCAGTTGCGCCCCGTCGCGGATCAGGCGATGGCAGCCGCGCGCCATCGGGTTGTGCAGGGAGCCGGGCAGGGCGAACACCTCGCGCCCTGCTTCGCACGCCAGCCGGGCGGTGACCAGCGCGCCGGAGCGTTCGGCCGCTTCGATCACCACCGTTCCCAGTGAAATAGCGGCCAGGATCCGGTTGCGGGCGGGGAAGTGGCCCGGGCGGGCGGCGGTGCCCGGCGGATATTCACTGGCCACCGCACCGCTTTGCGCGATGCGCTGGTGAAGTGGGAGATGGTGGCGGGGATAGGTCAGGTCCGGCCCGGTGCCGATCACGGCAAAGGTGGGCGCGCAAAGTGCCAGTGCGGCCTGGTGGGCGGCCGCGTCCACGCCCGTCGCCAGCCCGCTGGCGATGGCAAACCCGGCGCGGGCAAAGGCGGTGGCGAAATCCGCGGCATTGTCCCGCCCCCCGGCGCTGGGCGAGCGGCTGCCCACCACGGCGATCGACGGATGCCAGAGCCGGGCGGGGTCACCATCGATGAACAGTGCCAGCGGAGGGGTAGGGCTGCGCCGCAGCAATGGCGGGTAGTCGCGGCTGTGCCAGCCGACGAGGTGATGCCCTGGCCGCTCCAGCCAGTCCCGGCCGCGCTGCATGGCATGCCGGTCCGGCGTTGCCAGGGCCGCGCACTGTTCAGGGCTGCAGCCGGCGGCTTTCCATGCATCGGGCCCGGCGGCCAGCGCGGCCGCCGGACTGGCGTGGCGCTCCAGCAAGGTGCGCCGGGACTGGCCACGGCCGCCGGCCAGGATCAGGGCCAGCAGTGCGGCGGTGTCTTCGGGATTCGGGCTCGAAGCGGCGTCATCGTCCATGCCGCCAGCCTGCGGCGAAAACGGCGACGGCGCCCTCGGGCGCCGTCGCATTGCATCGTAGGAGTTTGCCGCAGCGGTTACTGCGCGTCCGGATGCCTGAGCTCGTAACCCACGCGGGCCGGCTTGGTGCCTTCCATCACCAGCGCGTAGCTGACCTTGTCAAAGGTGCGGAACACCATGGCATGGGCGGCATATTCGTCCGGCAGGCTGATGCGGCCGGCGCCCGGGGTGAGGGCGTCATCCATCCGCGACGAACCCGGGTGGTGCATTTTATCGGTGACGTGACTGCCCTGGCGCCAGATCGAGAACACGGTGCCGTTGTCGATACCGTCACGGGCGCCGCCGGAGATCGCGATCACGTCCCGCGGGCCGCCCGAGGTGAAGGTGTCCGCCACCGCCAACACGCGCAGATGACCGGCGTTCGCCTGGGTACCGGGCGCATGCGGGATGAACTGCAAATCGTACGGATTGGCCTGTACCGCCACGATCCGGTCGCCGGCGCGCACTTCCCGGCCACTGTCCTGCAGCATCAGTGTCGCCGCCTGCTTGTCGCCTCCGGCGGCACGGGTCAGCGTGCCGACGTTGACCTGGGCCAGCTCGTAGCCGAGGAACTCGCCGCGCTCGCTGGGCGAGACGTAGTTCTTCCACAGGTTGCCACTGCCGGGAATGGTTTCGCCGCGGGCGTCGAGATCCTCGGTCGGCTTGGGCAGGCCGAAACGCACGGTCGGGCGCACTACCGCATAGCGCTGGCCGGGTTGTGCGTTTTCCAGACCGACCACATAGGCCAGCTGGCCGGCACTGGCGCGGAGGCGATTGTCTTCCAGGCCCACGACGTAGGGCAGCTGCTTGAAGCTGTCGACCACGGTGAGGTTCTTCAGGAACGGTTCCACTTCGGACAGTGGAATGGCATTGATCGGCGCCTCGTTGCGGGCGCCGGGCCGGGCCACCACGCGGTCCAGATAGGCCAGGCTCAATACGTCACCCGGGTAAATCAGGTGCGGGTTCTTGACCTGTGGATTGGCCTGCCAGATCTCCGGCCAGAGCCAGGGTTTGGTCAGGAAGCGGGCGGAAATATCCCACAGCGTGTCGCCCTTGCGCACCACATAGGTGTCAGGGTGGGACCGATTCATTTCCACAGCGACAGCGTAGGTCGTCACGGTCAGCAGCGCTACGGCGGCGACCGTACGGATTTTTTTCAACATGATTGAGCTCTGCCTGATTCCCCAACAGGTTGCGGCACTATAGTCCAGAAACAGGGGCGTCGTGCAAGCGCAGGCGTTAGAATTGCGACGTCCTGCCGAATTATCCGGCGCCCCCATCCCGGTATCGCTATGGCCATGTTGCCCATTCTTGAATTTCCCGATCCGCGCCTGCGTACCAAGGCGGCGGAAGTCGACGTTGCCGAGGTTGGCACCGCGGCGTTCCAGCAGCTGCTCGATGACATGTTCCAGACCATGTACGAGGCGCCCGGCATTGGTCTGGCGGCCAGCCAGGTCGACGTGCACCAGCGCTTCATGGTGGTGGATGTCAGCGAGGAGAAGAACACCCCGATGGTGTTCATCAACCCGCAGGTCGTCGAAAAAAGCGGGGGCCAGGTCTACCAGGAAGGCTGCCTGTCGGTGCCCGGCATTTTTGCCGATGTCACCCGCGCCGATGCCATTGTGGTGCGCTATCTGGACCGCCAGGGCCAGCCGCAGGAGCTGGCCGCCGACAGTCTGCTGGCCGTGTGCATCCAGCACGAGATGGACCACCTCGACGGCAAGCTGTTCATTGATTACCTGTCGCCGCTCAAGCGCGAGATGGTGCGCAAGAAATTGGCCAAACAGCGCAAACAGATGGCCTGAGCCGCACCGTTGCGGGCAGCATTCTCCGGCGCCGGATTCCGGCGCCGTTTTTCTTTCTGCAAGTGGAGTTCCCATGAGGATTGTCTTTGCCGGTACGCCGGACTTCGCGGTGTCTTCGCTGCGTGCGGCGGCCCGCCACAATGAAGTGGTGGCGGTGTACACCCAGCCCGACCGTCCCGCCGGGCGCGGCCGCGGGCTGATGCCTTCGCCGGTCAAGAGCGAGGCGATCGCCCGCGGGCTGCCGGTGTTCCAGCCGGAGAGCCTGAAAACCGCCGAGGCGCAACAGCAGCTGCTGGAACTGCAACCGGATCTGCTGGTGGTGGTGGCGTACGGGCTGATCCTGCCGAAGAAGGTGCTGGCCATTCCCACCCACGGCTGCTGGAACGTGCATGCTTCCTTGTTGCCGCGCTGGCGCGGGGCGGCGCCGATCCAGCGGGCGATCGAGGCCGGTGACAGCGAAAGCGGGGTGTGCCTGATGCAGATGGAAGCGGGGCTGGATACCGGGCCGGTACTGTTGCGCCAGCACACCGCCATCTCCGTTACCGATACCGGGGGGCAACTGCATGACCGCCTGGCCGAACTGGGCGCGCAGGTATTGTCCGACGGCCTGGGACTGCTGCGTGCGGGCCTGAAGCCGATCGCGCAGCCGCAGCCTGACGCTGGCGTCACCTACGCGCACAAGCTGGACAAGGCCGAAGCCCGGCTCGACTGGGGACAGGATGCCGATGTGCTGGCGCGCAAGGTGCGGGCGTTCAACCCGTGGCCGGTCGCCGAAGCGGTGCTGGCCGGTGAGCGGGTGCGCATCCACGGCGCGGTCGCGTTGGACGACCATCGCGGCCGTCCGCCCGGCAGCGTGATTGCCGCGTCCAAGGACGGCATCGACATCGCCTGTGGCCACGGCGCGTTGCGCCTGCGTGTGGTGCAGCGCGAAGGCGGCAAGGCGATCACCGCGGCCGACTACCTCAACGCCCGCCGCGACCTGCTGGCTGGAGCCTGAGCCGATGTCGTACACGCCGGACAAGGGAACCGCGGCGCGCGCCGCACAGATGCCGGGCGTCAGCACCCGGGTGCTGGCCGCCCGGGTATTGAGCGCGGTGACCGGCCATGGCCGTTCGCTCAAGGCGGAACTGGCGGCGGTGTTGCCCAAGCTCGATGACAGCCGTGACCGCGCCTTGCTGGAGGCGATCTGTTTTGCCGCGCTGCGCCGCCGGGTGGCCTACGCGATGCTCCTGCGGCAGTGGCTGCAGAAGCCGCTGGGGCGCCGTGACGAGGATTTGCACAGCCTGCTGCTGGTCGGCTTCGCCCAGCTCGATGTGCTGCAGTTGCCGGCCCACGCCGCGCTGTCGGCCACGGTGGATGCGGCCCGCGCGCTGGGCCGCGAACGCCAGGCCGGAATGGTCAATGCGCTGCTGCGGCGTGCACAGCGCGAAGGGTTTCCCGCGGCCGTGGCGCAGGATGCGTGGCCGCACTGGCTGCTGCAGCAGGTGCAACGCGACTGGCCGCAGCAGGCGCAGACGATCTTCGAGGCCAGCCTGCAGCCGGCACCGTTGTGGTTGCGGGTGAACCGGCAACAGCATTCGCGTGAGGCTTATCTGGCGTTGCTGGCGCAGGCCGGGATCGAGGCGGAACCCTCGCCGGTGGCCGCCGATGCCATCTGCCTGCCGGTACCGGTGCCGGTGGCGGCATTGCCGGGGTTTTCCCGCGGCGCGGTCTCGGTGCAGGATCTGTCGGCGCAGCAGGTCGCCGACGCACTGGCGCCGGCGCCCGGCGCCCGGGTGCTGGATGCCTGTGCCGCGCCGGGAGGCAAATCGGCGCATCTGCTTGAACGCGAGCCGACGCTGCGGCTGCTGGCGCTGGATATCGACCCGCGGCGGCTGCAGCGCATCCGCGACACCTTTGCCCGTACCGGCGTCGGTGCGCAGGCGGTCGTGACCGCGGCCGATGCCACCGCCACGGCCAGCTGGTGGGATGGGCAGGCGTTCGATGCGGTGTTGCTGGATGCCCCGTGTTCGGCCACCGGCATCATCCGCCGCCAGCCGGACGTGCTGCTGCACCGGCGCCCGGCCGATATCGGGGCCCTGGTGGCATTGCAGTCCCGGTTGCTGGATGCGGCGTGGACGGTGCTGCGGCCGGGCGGCACCCTGGTCTATGCCACCTGTTCCCTGCTGCGGCAGGAAAACCAGCAGCAGGTGGACGCTTTTGTGGCGCGCACCGCCGATGCGCGGATCCAGCCGCTGGCCGAAGCGTTCGGTCACGATCACGCCGGCACCCGCCAGCGGCTGCCCGGCGAGCACGGCGGTGACGGTTTCTTCTACGCGCGGCTGGTGAAGCAGGGATAAGCCGGGCCGTTTATCATCCGGCCCATGCTGACCCCGCGCGCCTCCCGCGATTTCTGGCTGCTCGCCCTGATGGCGTTGCTGGTACTGGGCGCCGGTCTGGGCTTGCGCGATCCCTGGCCGGCGGATGAGCCGCGTTTTGCACTGGTCGCCCGGCAGATGGTCGAAAGCGGGGACTGGCTGTTTCCGCATCGCGGCAGCGAGCTGTATTCGGACAAACCGCCACTGTTGATGTGGCTGCAGGGCGGTTTCTATCTGCTGCTGGGCAACTGGCGGCTGGCCTTCCTGCTGCCGTCCCTGCTGGCGGCGCTGGGCACGCTGGCCTGTGTCTACGATCTCGGCCGGCGCCTGTGGACACGGCAGGTCGGGCTGTATGCGGCATGGACGCTGCTGTTCACCCTGCACTTCACCTTCCAGGCCAAGCGGGCGCAGATCGACCCGCTGGTGGTGTTCCTGATCACGTTGGCCAACTACGGGCTGTTGCGGCACCTGTTGTCGGGACCGGCGTGGCGCTGGTGGGTGATCGGCTGGGCCGCGGCCGGGCTGGGGATGATCGCCAAGGGGGTCGGCGTGCTCGGGTTGCTGATGCTCGTGCCGGCGCTGGTCGCGCAATGGCGGGGCTGGCCGCGGGTGCGGATACCTGTGCGCGACGCCCGCTTCTGGCTGGGACCGCTGGCATTTGCCGGGGTGGTTTCGGCCTGGCTGCTGCCGCTGGTGACGGTGGCGCTGGCGAGCCCTCTTGCCGAGTACCGCGCCTATCTGCATGACCTGCTGCTGCGGCAGACCGCCGGGCGGTACCTGGCCTCCTGGGACCACCCGCAGCCGGCCTGGTACCACTTCGGGGTGATGGCGGTGATGTGGTTGCCGCCGTTCCTCGCCCTGCCGTGGGCGCTTCCGGCATGGCGCCGGCGGCTGCAGCGGCGCGACCCGCGCTATCTGCTGCCGCTGGCGTGGTGGGGGCTGGTGCTCGTGTTTTTCTCCATCCCGCACGGCAAGCGCGACGTCTACATCCTGCCGGCGCTGCCGATGTTCTGCCTGACATTGGCACCGCTGCTGCCGGGACTGCTGCGCAAACCGGCGTTTCGCGCGCTGCTGTATGGATTTTCCCTGCTGCTGGTGGCGGCCCTGGGGCTGGCCGCGGCGTGGATGCTGGAGGGGCCGCCGCGATACGGCGAGGCGCTGATGACCAGCCGTGGCATCGATGGCGCCACCTTCCGGGCATTGGCATGGCTGGTCGCGGCGATGGGCGCGTGGGGCGCCGCCAGTGTGCTGTGGTTTGGCCGCCGTCGTCCGGTGGCGGTGCTGGTCTCCGTTCTGGCGGCGATATGGGTGATCTCCAGTCTCGGCGGCTATCCGCTGCTGAACGATTCGGGCTCGGCGCGCGGCTTGATGCGCACTGCCGGGGCCCGTATCGGGCCACAGGCCGAGCTGGGGCTGGTCGGCTGGAAGGAGCAGAACCTGCTGATGGCCGATCGGCCCGCGGTCACTTTCGGTTTCAATGTGGCGTGGGACGAACAGTTGCGTCGCGCGGTGGCCTGGCAGGCGCGGCGGCCGCAGCAGCGCTGGCTGCTGGTGCAGGAGCCGGCGCTCTACGGCTGCGTGGACCGCGCGCAGGCGCAGATGCTGCGCGGCTCGCACCGGCGCCGCTGGTGGCTGGTACCGGCTTCGGCGGTGCACGGCGCGTGCCCCGTCATTGCCCAGGAACGCATGTCTGGGGGCGTGGAACAGGGTCCGGAGATGACAGCCGGGCGCGGATTCCGCTGACTGTTTTTTTGTCCTGCGCAGGCTACCATCGCCGACTTCACAGACGAACGCGTCTCCCCGACCGGGGTCGGTTCAGAGCGCAGGACCCAGTATTTGGCCATGAACCCGCCCACCCCTTCCTCCGTGCCGGTCGCGGACGCGCCCCCATTGGCGGACGCGCGCTGGCGCCGGCTGCACGGGCTGGCATCGCTCGCCCTGCTGTGCCTGCCGGCGCTGGTGGTCACCACGCCGAGCAATCTGCTGCCGTTCGGCCTGCTGCTGCTGCTCGGCAGCGTGCTCGGCCTCGACCATCTGTGGCGCGCGCGGACGCTGGCCGGCCCGCTGTTGCGGGCGCAGGCCGGGTTGATGCTGGCGGTAGTGCTGCTGGCGGTGCTGTCGGTGTGGCTGTTCGATCTTGGCCTGCGTGATGTCGACAACCGCTCGCGGTTCGTGGTGATGCCGTGGACGCTGCTGTGGGCCTGCGCGTTCAAGCCGCGGCTGGCGATGTTGTGGTGGGGCGCGCTGGCCGGACTGTTCGGTACCCTGCTGATCGCCGTGGTCCAGGTCTATGGCGGGGCGCCGCGCGCCGATGCGTGGACCAATGCCATCGTGTTGGCCGACGTGGTGCTGGTGCTGATGGTGCTGGTGGTGTTCTGCCGCCCGCCGCGGCGCTGGCCGTGGGTGCTGGCCGGGATGGCCGCCGGCTGTGCCGTGATTGTCCTCAGTGGCAGTCGCGGGGTGTGGCTGGCGTTGTTGGCGCTGCTGGTGGCGATGGCGCTGGCGATCCCGTGGGGCCGCGGCCGGGTGCGGCTGATGGCGCTTGCCGGGTTGCTGCTGCTGCTGGCCACGGTGGCGCTTACTGTCCCGGAGCTGCGCGAGCAGATGCGGCTGGATGAGTTGCGCAGCGACGTGGTGCGGATCGAACAGGGGGATGTCGATTCTTCCGCCGGCGCCCGTCTGGAACGGCTGCAGGTGGCGTATGCAACTTTCATCGAGCGGCCGTGGACCGGCGTGGGCATCGGCCATTTCGACGAAGCCATGAAGCGCCTGCCGTTATGCCGGGTGCCGGGAAATACGGTAAAGCGCTGCCACCTCGACCATGCCCACAACGATGTGGCCGAATGGGCCGCAACCCAGGGGTTGCCGGGATTGCTGCTGATGCTGGCGGTTTACGGGCTGCCGCTGGGCTGGTTCATCCGCCTGCATCGGCGCACCGGCCAAAACGGATTCCGCGGCCCGGCGGCGGCCGGCATCATGGTCGTGGTGGCCTACGTGCTGTGCGGCATGACCCAGTCGATGTTCGCCCACCAGATCACCGCCAGCCTCTACGTCGTCCTGGTCGGCGTGCTGAGCGGGCTGGCACTGGTCAGCACGGTCACGCCGCGCCAGAGCGCGCGGTAGCGACAGCTTCATCGCCCGGAGGGGCCGGGGCGGGCGCTATGGGGTGGTGACGGCCTGGCCGTTCTGCAGCATCCACAACATGATGGTTTTCTGGCGGACATAGTTGGCACGGACATAGGCGTAGACCAGCCCGTGCCAGCCGTCGCGGAAGCCGCCGCGCAGCACATAACCGCGCCAGAAGCGCCATGCCGGGGCCAGCACCAGCTTGCCCAGGGTGGCGCGTTTGCCACGGGCGAAGTCATGCTCGGCCATCATCCGCGCATAGCGCTGGGTCTTGGCCAGTTGCTGTTCCAGCGAGCGGTACGGGTAGTGGATCAGATCACCGTGGAGCAAGCCCGGGCGACCGTCGATGCTGGCCGCTTCGTGGATCTCGCGGCTGCCGCGCCAGCCGCCGTGGCGGCGGTCGAACAGCCGCAGCACCCGGTCCGGATAGGCGTTGCCATGGCGCAGGAACTTGCCGAAGTACTCGGACAGCCGCGCGAAACGATAACCATGGACGCCGGCAAAGCCACTGGCCTGGGCCGCGAGGATGGCGTCGCGCAGCGCGGGGCTGACCCGCTCGTCGGCATCCAGGCACAGTACCCAATCGTGGCGGGCCTGCTCGACGCAGAACGCCTTCTGGCTGCGGAAACCCTCGAACGGCCGCTGCAGCACGCGCGCGCCCGCCGCCTCGGCAATGGCCACGGTGGCGTCGCTGGAGAACGAATCCACCACCACAATCTCGTCGCAGAACGCCAGCGAGGCCAGGCAGTCGCCGATACGCGCGGCTTCGTTGAACGCGATAATGCACGCCGAAATGCGAGGCCGTTCGGTGGGAGCGGTCGAAGAGGACATGTGGATGGCCGAATACCTGTTGTTTGCGACGGAGCGCTACGCGCTGCCTATTCTCGCGCCTCTGGCCCTGGCCTTGCACGCATCGGGACAATCGGTGTCGGCCTGGTTCGAAGACGGCGCGGCCGGATCGACCCTGCCCGGGGTGCCTGAGGTCGGTTTGAAGCAGGCGCTGGCGCTGCGGCCGCGGGCGGTATTCAGTGCCGCCAACTGGGTGCCGCCGTTCGTGGCGGGGGCCAAGGTGCAGCTGTTCCACGGTTTCAACGTGCAGAAGCGCGCGGACACCCGTGGCCACTTCCGGGTGCGCGGCCTGTTCGATCTGTATTGCACCCAGGGGCCGGCGACGACGGCGCCGTTCCGTGCGCTGGCGCAGCGCGAAGGCCACTTCGCGGTAGCCGAAACCGGTTGGCCCAAGCTCGATCCGCTGTTCCGCGGGGATGGCGGCGAAAGCGCCGCGTTGCGTGCGCCGGCCGGTTCGCGGCCGGTGATCCTGTTCGGCTCCACCTTCACCGAACGGCTGAGTGCGGCGCCGCATCTGCATGCGCAGATCGCCGCCGACATCGCCCGCGGCGGGCACTACTGGCTGCTGACCCTGCATCCGAAATGCGCGCCGGAACTGTTCGAGCGCTATCGCGCGCTGGCCGGGACCAATGCCCGCTTTGTCGAGCCCGAACAGGTGATGGCCGCACAGCGGGCGGCCGATGTGCTGGTGTCCGATACCTCCTCGATCGTTTCCGAGTTCGTGGTCCAGCACAAACCGGTGGTGACCTTCCGCAACCGCGTGCCGCAGCCGCACATGCTCGATTTCACCGATCCGCAGCAGTTGCCGGCGATGCTGGCGCGCGCGCTGGCCCCCGACCCGGCGCTGGTGGCCGAAATCCGGCGCTACGCCGATTCGATCCATCCGTTCCGCGATGGCCGCTCTGCGGAGCGGGTGATCGCCGCCACCGAAGATTTCCTGGCCGGGGAAATGGGCACGCTGCGGCGCAAACCCTGGGGCGCGCACTGGCGCGCGCTGCAGATCCGGCGCGAGCTGGGCTATTGGGGGCCGGCCCGCAGCTAACCGCCGGTCGCTGCCGCGCTACCAGCGCAGCCGCCGCCGCGCCAGCGCCTGTGACAGCTGTTCCAGCAGCGCTTCGGCGTGGGTGACGGGCAGGAAGCGCAACCGCAGCGGCGGGGTATTGCCACCGGCGCCGGCCGTATCCAGGGTGAGGGTGGCGGTGCCGAAGCGACGATCCAGCGGTGAGCGGCTCAGTTGCAGGGCCTGCAGTTTGTCCACCTCGGCCAGCCGCCACCAGCGGTTCCACCAGCCGCCGCGCACCGCCACCCGCTGCGCGTCGACCGCATAGCCCATGCGTGCGATCTGGCGCCGTGCCTTGAATGCCGACCACGGCATCCACAGCAGGGGCAACAGCCCCCAGGTGCCGAACCGGTAACCGGTGGCGGCAGCCAGCAGCACGGTGAACAGCAGCGCCGGCAGGCACAGCCGCCACCAGCCCTCTCGCGCTACCGGATGCCATTGCCGCGGCGGCCATTCGGCAGCGGGCAGCAGCCGGTTGATCAGCGCATCGCAGGCCTGCGCGGTGGCGATCGGCGCCAGCTCCTTCAGCATGCGGCCCTGGTCATCCCCGGCAGTGCCCGCGGCGATATCCACACGCAGGTTGCGGCGCCCGAACAGGCGGTGCAGCACGCCTTCGCGCAGGGTCCAGGCCTGGATGCGGCGGCGTGCGGCGCTGGTGCGCAGATGGCTGAGCAGGCCGCGCTCAACGGTGAGCCGGCGCTCGGTTTCGCTGAGGCGGAAGCCGTGGTACTGCAGCAGCGCCAGGCCCACCGACAGCACGCGCAGCACCAGCAGCGCGAACAGCAGCAACGCCGCCGCCGAGAATGCCGTGGCCGCGCTTCCCAGTGGCAGGTGGCTGGCATAGCCGGCCATCTGCCGGCCCTGGTGTTCAAGGAAGGTGCCGACCGCCTGACGCGGGATCAGCTGGTAGCCGGCCCCGAAGGCGGCGGCCACGACCACCAGCGCACGGTTGGAAATCAGCCCGAGCCGGACCAGTTCGCCGGGCGCCAGGGTGAGCAGTACCTCGGCGGTCGGCTCGCTGTCGGCGCCGCCCGCCGGCGTGGTGCCGCGCTGGCGGACCAGCCGCTCCAGCGCCAGCGCCTGCGACAGATCCAGCACCTGCATGCGCGCTTCGGGCTTGTGGCCGGCAGCCGATTCCAGCCGCAGTTCGGCCACCCCGAACAGCCGGTGCAGCGGATTCTGGTGGACGATGACGTTGTGGATGCGGGCGAAGGGGATCTCGCGCCGGTTGCGCTGCAGCACGCCGCTGCGGATGCTCAGCCCGTCGCTGCCGATGCGGTAGCGGTAGGTCAAGTACTGCAGCACCGAGGCGGCCACCAGCGCCAGGACCACGCCGAGGGTGACCAGGTGGTTGACCAGGTCGCTGCGATCCCCGCGTCCGCCGAAGACCACCAGTGCCAGCAGCGGCAGCAGGAACTGGCGCAATTGCTGGATCAGCACGAACAGCCATGACCACGGATGCAGGCGCCGCTCGCTATCGGCGTGGGAGGCCGCCGGATTCACAGCCCGTCGTCGTGATCGAGCTGGTGCGCCAGGCGGTCGCGCAGATGCTCGGCATCGGCCTGGTCCAGCCCGGCGACCGCCACGGTGTTGAAGCGGCTGCCGGCGGTGTGGACCACCAGCGTGGCCAGATGGGCCGCGCGCTGCAGCGGCCCGCGGCGCAGATCCAGGTGCTGGACGCGGGAAATCGGCACGCGGGTGTCGCTTTGCCACAGGTGGCCGCGGCGTACCGCCAGGCCCTGCCCATCCAGTTGCCAGAAGGTCAGCCGGTGCCGTCGCCAGCCGAAGCCGCCGCCGACCAGCAATCCGGCCGCCGCGGCCACCGCGCCGCTGGCCAGCAGGTGCCCGCTGCGCAGCACCAGGCTGAGCCCGCCCACGGCGAGCATCAGCGTCAGGGCCAGCGTCAGCCCGGCGCCTGCGGCCGCCAGCAATGCGCCGCGCCGCGGCAACGCTTGCCAGCCTTCCGGCAACGGGGCGCCCGGCATGACCGGCAGCGGCGGGGGAACGGGAGGGGGCTGTGGCAAGCGGAGTCTCTGCAGCGGCGGCGCTGGCGAGCCTACCATCGACCGCGGTGGGCGGTGCAGGTGCGCGGGCGGGTCACTGCGAGGCCAGAATCAACGCATCGACATCGAGATGGTGGCCGCCGCGCTCGGCCTTGGTGCGCAGGTACTGCTCGTTCTCGGCGGTGATCGCGCCGGTCACCGGGATGCAATCGACCACATCGATACCGGCATTGCGCAGGTGCTGCACCTTGGTGGGATTGTTGGTCAGCAGCTGCACCCGCTGCACGCCGAGTCCGCGCAGCATCGCCACCGCGCTGGCATAGCGGCGTTCATCGGCGCCGAACCCCAGCTGCGCATCGGCGTCGATGGTGTCCAGGCCTTCATGCTGGTAGCCATAGGCGCGCATCTTGGCGGCGATGCCGGTGCCGCGGCCTTCCTGGTCCAGATACAGCAGCACACCGCCGCCCAGTGCCTTGAGCGTGAGCAGGCCGCGGTGCAACTGGTCGCCGCAGTCGCATTTCAGCGAGCCGAACAGATCTCCGGTCAGGCATGAGGAATGCACCCGTACCGGCACCACGCCGTTGAAATCCGGGTTGCCGACAATCACCGCCACCTGGTCGCGCTGAGCCACACCGCCGCGGAATACCGCGAACTGGCTCATGCCGACCTCGCGCAGCGGCACCGGCGAGCGCGTGACCAGCTCATAGTCGCTTGCCGCCTGCGCCGCGCCGTCGCGCAGGTCCTGCATGCACACCTGCAGGCAATCGTCGAACGCCGATGGGGCGGCGGGCAACGCCACCGACACCATCGCCGGCAACAGCAGGCCCAGCCGCGCCAGTTCCGCCGCGGCGGCATCGAGCGGGTCGCCGGGCGTACAGCCTTCGGGGAGTTGCGGGGTATCGCGCAGATACCCCAGCGCCGGCAGGGCGTCGAAATCACGGCCGGCCAGCGGCAGGCGCAGCCCGTGCTCGGCGGTTGCGCCCAGGACCCGGCTGCGCGAGGCGGTCAGGAACAGGTAATGCCGCTGCGCTGCGGCGGTAGCGAATGCCTCGAAACCGGCGCGGGTGGTGTTGTCCAGCGCCACCGTCGCCAACCGCGCGCCCCCGTCAACGACCACAACGGGACGGCCGGCGCGCATTTCAGCGACCGCGCGTTCGCAGCGGATCACGGCGGTTTGGCCAAACGGGGCCGCGGGGGTCACAGCAGGGACGGGGGAGGGGGCGCTCATCGTGGAACCTTATGGGGATCGCCGCGGGCCGATTCAATCGTTACCGGCCGCCGGCGCGGTGGTGCGGAAGGGACGGCTCAATGCGGGTGCCGCGCCGTCGCGTAGGGGTCGGCCTCGCCGCTGCCCGGTGGCCGCAGCGTGTAACGCTTGTAGGTCCACTGGTACTGGCTGGGGTCGCGGCGGGCGATGCGCTCGATGCCGGCGTTCAGGGTGCTGGCTGCCAGCAGCGGGTCGGGATCGGCAATAGCGGCCGGGGCCGGTTCCACATGCAGGCTGAAATCCAGTCCGGCACCGGTGCGTTCGCACCAGGCGTACAGCACGGTGGCCCCGGTGCGCCCGGCCAGCCGGTTGACCAGGGTCATGGTCAGTGCGGGCACGCCGAAGAAGGGCACGAACACGCCATCGCCGTTCTTCGGCTGCTGGTCGGGCAGGATGCCGACCGCACCCCCCTCTTTGAGCACTTTGAGCAGCTGGCGCACGGCCGCGCCTTCGGCCCGGACCTGGCGCACGTTGTCGCCGCCACGCACCCGCTGCAGGAAGGCGTCACCTACCGCCGAATCCGGCGGCGCATAGACGATGGCGATCGGCCCGCGCGAGGCCAGCCACTGGTTGAGCAGCTCCCAGTTGCCATAGTGCGGGGCGACCACGATCACGCCCTTGCCCGCCGCCAGCGCCGCGTCGTACAGCGCCTGGCCGTGACGCGGGCCCAGATGGCGGGCGAGGTTGGCGGCCGGCGGGCGGGTCCACAGCCGCAGGGTTTCCAGCGCCTGGCGCGCGGTGGTGCGCAGTACCGCCTGCTGCAGCCGCGCGCGCGCGGCGGGGTCCATTTCCGGGAATGCCAGTTCCAGGTTGCGGCGGGTGACCCGGCTCTCGCGGGCGTCGAGCCGGCACCACAGCCAGGCCAGAGCGTCGGCCAGCGAGCGCAATACGGCCCAGGGCAGGCGGGTAAGCGCGGCGGCGGCGCGGTAGAACAGTTCGGCGGTGGTATCCGGTTTCATCCGTGCAAGTCTAGCGGCTGGCAGCCGGTGCTATGGTCTGCCCGCCCTTTTTTCCAGGAGTGTCCATGCTTGCCTTGATCCAGCGCGTAACCCGGGCAGCGGTGACGGTGGACGGCGAAATGGTCGGCCAGATCGGTCCCGGCCTGCTGGCTCTGGTGGCCGTGGAGCCCGGCGATGACGAGGCCCGGTTCGCGCGGATGGCCGACCGGCTGCTGGGTTACCGTGTGTTTTCCGATGAGGCCGGCAGGATGAACCACTCCCTGCGCGACACTGGCGGAGGATTGCTGCTGGTCAGCCAGTTCACCCTGGCGGCCGATACCGCCTCGGGCATGCGGCCGGGCTTCAGCACCGCCGCGCCCCCGGCCGAGGCTGAACGCGGGTTCAACCGTCTGGTCGCGATTTGTCGTGAAAAACACGGCGGAGGGGTGGAAACCGGGCGATTCGGCGCCCATATGGTTGTCAGCCTGATCAATGACGGTCCCGTGACCTTCCTGCTCAGGGCCTAGCTGCCGGGACCCACCGCCCGGCAAAGGCCGGCCTGGGCTGGTATAATGCTAGGTCCTTTTTTCCCTGCCGGTGGCGCGAGCACTACATGGCCAACGAACGTCCTGCCCAGCAATCCGATATCAAGAAACTGATCAGCAAGGGCCTGGAACAGGGCTACCTGACCTATGCCGAAGTCAATGATCACCTGCCCGACGACATTGTCGATCCGGAACAGATCGAAGACATCATCGGTCTTATCACTGGCATGGGCATTGACGTCCATGAAGTGGCGCCCGATGCCGATACCCTTGCCCTGAGCGACAGCAGCACCGGCAACCGCGAGGTCGATGACACCGCGGCCGAGGAAGCCGCTGCCGCCCTGACCGCGCTGGACACCGAAGGCGGCCGCACCACCGATCCGGTGCGCATGTACATGCGCGAAATGGGAACGGTGGAGCTGCTGACCCGCGAAGGCGAAATCGCCATCGCCAAGCGCATCGAAGAAGGCCTGGGGCAGGTGCAAGCCGCACTGGGCACCTTCCCGCTTGCGGTGGAAACCGTGCTGGCCGATTACGAGCTGCACAAGGAAGGCAAGAAGCGCCTGGCCGAAATCATCGTCGGTTTCAACGACCTGGTCGAAGAAGAGCCGGCGCCCGTGCCGGCACCGGCCGCCGAAGGCGATGACACCGAGGCCGATGCCGAGGCCGAGGAAGAAGACGACGACGTCGCCGAAGAGGAAGCGGGCCCGACCGGTCCGGATCCGGTCGAGGTGCTGCGTCGCATGGATCTGCTGGCCAGCGACCTGGCCAAGTTCAAGAAGGCCTACGCCAAGGGCGGGCCCAATGACAAGGCGGCCACCAAGCTGCGCGAGGAGCTGTCGGCCACCTTCGTCACCCTGAAGCTGCCGCTGCCGCTGGTCGACGTGCTGGTGCGCCAGCTGCGCGACACGATGGCGCAGATCAAGGCCCAGGAGCGCCGCGTGCTGCACCTGGCGACGGTGACCGCGCGCATGCCGCGCAAGGATTTCATCCGTTCCTGGGAAGGTAACCAGACCAACCTGGAATGGGTGGAAGATGCACTCAAGCGCAAGCAGAAGTGGTCCTCGGCCCTGCGTGACGTCAAGGACCAGATCATCGCCGAGCAGCAGGCCACCATCGACGTCGAAAAGGCCACCTCGCTGTCGCTGGACGAGCTGAAGGAAATCAGCCGGGTGATGGCCTACGGCGAGGCTCGCGCCCGCAAGGCCAAGAAGGAAATGGTCGAGGCCAACCTGCGCCTGGTCATCTCCATCGCCAAGAAGTACACCAACCGCGGCCTGCAGTTCCTGGATCTGATCCAGGAGGGCAACATCGGCCTGATGAAGGCCGTGGACAAGTTCGAATACCGCCGCGGCTACAAGTTCTCCACGTACGCCACGTGGTGGATCCGCCAGGCCATCACCCGCTCGATCGCCGACCAGGCCCGCACCATCCGTATTCCGGTGCACATGATCGAGACGATCAACAAGTTGAACCGCATTTCCCGGCAGATGCTCCAGCAGTACGGCCGCGAGGCCACGCCGGAGGAGCTGGCCAAGGAAATGGACATGCCCGAAGACAAGATCCGCAAGGTGATGAAAATCGCCAAGGAGCCGATCTCGATGGAAACCCCGATCGGCGACGACGAGGATTCGCATCTGGGCGATTTCATCGAGGACACCAATGTGGAGTCTCCGGTGGACAACACGGTCAACATCAACCTGTCGGAAACCGTGCGCGACGTGCTCGGCGGGCTGACCCCGCGGGAAGCCAAGGTGCTGCGCATGCGCTTCGGCATCGACATGAACACCGACCACACCCTCGAGGAAGTCGGCAAGCAGTTCGATGTCACCCGCGAGCGCATCCGCCAGATCGAGGCCAAGGCGTTGCGCAAGCTGCGCCACCCCAGCCGTTCCGAGCAGCTGCGCAGCTTCCTGGATATCGACTGATCCAGCGCGCGCTGACGTGACACTGGCAGACCCCGCTCAGGCGGGGTCTGTCGTTTCCGGCTGGGGCGAGCAGGTTGCATGCGTTCCAAGTGCCGGGGCGGCCACCTTTCCGCGCAGGGACGTTGTGATGGCGAAGCCGCGGAGGAACATCCCGAGGTTGTCGCGGGCAGTGCGAGCTTTGAACGCCCCGGCGACTACTCTGAAAATCCGGTCGCCACGGCCGTAGTCGCTGCAGGAGCTCTCCACTACACTGTGCAGCCGCAGTGGGCCTATAGCTCAACGGTTAGAGCAGAGGACTCATAATCCTTTGGTTGCAGGTTCGAATCCTGCTGGGCCCACCATCATATCTGCCCGCGCGGCATCGGCGCCTTGATCCGGGCGTACAGGCGGCGCTCCAGGGCAGTGTCGCTGGTACCGGTGGGGCCGCGTTTTGATGCCGGCGCGGTCAGGTACCGCTGTCAGGCCGGGCGCATCGAAAGTGTCTATTTCGCGTCAGATTCATCTTTTCCCGACTACGCTGAACAGCTGCCACCGTTGTTGAGGAATGCGCGTGCGTCGCACCACCGTTGCCGGAATTTTTCCAGACACACCTCGTGGTTCACTCTCCGTCGCGAGACGTGGCGGGCGGGCAGCAGCTGCATTTTTGCAGGATGCGGGGGCATGAATTCTTCCGGACACCAGGAAGTGGCCGTGCTGGCGCTTGATGCCGGGGTCGCCATCCTGCCGCCGGGCAATGCCTTGGCCATGCCCGAGCAATCGCTGCGGCACGGGGTGTTACAGCAGCGCCGGCAGGGAACGGCGCCGGCCCATATCGGGCTGCGCCGCTTCTATGTGTTTGGCGGCACCGCGCTGATGACCCTCGCAGCGACGTGGATGATGTGGCGGGTACTGGCGGTGGGGGGCGTCAGCATTCTGGAGGCGTGCCTGCTGGCGCTGTTTGTGGCGTTGTTCGCCTGGATCGCGCTGTCGTTCGTCGGCAGCGTGGCGGGCTTCCAGGCGCTGCTGCGTTCGCGCCGCAAGCTCGGAATCGATCCGGCCCTGCCGCTGCCGCGGTTGTCGTCGCGTACCGCCTTGCTGATGCCGACCTACAACGAGGACCCGCGCCGGATGATGGCCGGGCTGCAGGCGATCTATGAGTCGGTGCAGGCGACCGGCCAGCTGGCGCAGTTCGATTTCTTCATCCTCAGCGATACCACCCGCGAGGCGATAGGGCGCGACGAGGAGCGCGTGTTTTCCCGGCTGTGCGAACGCACCGGCGGGCATGGCCGGCTGTTCTACCGCCGCCGTGCCGACAACAGCGGGCGCAAGGCGGGCAACATCGCCGACTGGGTGCGCCGCTTCGGTGGTGCCTATCCGCAGATGCTGATCCTCGACGCCGACAGTCTGATGACCGGGGACGCCATCGTCCGGCTGGTGGCCGGAATGGAGGCGCATCCGGATGTGGGTCTGATCCAGTCGCTGCCGGCGGTGGTCAATGGCCGCACCCTGTTTGCGCGGATGCAACAGTTCGGCGGCCGCGTGTACGGGCCGGTGATGGCCTACGGCGTGGCGTGGTGGCACGGTGCCGAGAGCAACTACTGGGGGCACAACGCGGTGATCCGCACGCGTGCGTTCGCCGAGCAGGCCGGGCTGCCGGAACTGCCGGGGCGCAAACCGTTCGGTGGCCATGTGCTGAGCCACGATTTTGTCGAGGCGGCGCTGATCCGCCGCGGTGGCTGGGCGTCGCACATGGTGCCGTACCTGCAGGGCAGCTATGAGGAAGGCCCGCCGACGTTGACCGATCTGCTGGTGCGCGATCGCCGCTGGTGCCAGGGCAATCTGCAGCACTCCAAGGTGGTCACCGCCCATGGCCTGCACTGGATCAGCCGCGTGCACATGCTGATCGGCATCGGCCATTACTTCACCGCGCCGATGTGGGCGATGCTGATGCTGATCGGCATCGCCATCCCGCTGGTCAGCGATGGTGTGGATCTGATGCAGGAGCTGCACCTGCCGTTTTCCCCGGCCTACTACTGGCACAACCAGGACCAGGAAGGCGTGCTGTGGGTGTTCGCGGTGACCATGGCGGTGCTGCTGGCGCCCAAGATGATGGGCTATCTGGCCGTGTTGACCTCGCGCAGCGAACGGGTTGGTTGCGGCGGTGCGTTGCGCGCGCTGCTCAGTATGTTGCTGGAAACGCTGCTGGCCGCGCTGATGGCGCCGATCGTGATGTACGTGCAGTCGCGCGGGGTGGCCGAAGTGCTGGCGGGCAAGGATTCGGGCTGGGATGCGCAGCAGCGTGACGATGGCAGTGTGTCGTGGTCCGATCTGCTGCACAGCTATGGCGGCATCAGCCTGGCCGGGTTGCTGGTGGGTGGCATGGCCTATGCGGTATCGCCGCCGCTGGCGGCATGGATGTCGCCGGTCATCATCGGCATGGTGCTGGCGGTGCCGGTGGTGGCGTTGACCTCCTCGCGCGTGGCCGGGGAATGGTTGCGCCGGCACCGGCTGCTGACCATTCCCGAGGAGTCCAGCCCGCCCGCGGTATTGGTGCGGGCGGCCGAATTGCGCGCGGCGGCACTGAATGAAACTGTCCGCCGCTGAGCGGCGGTGGTCGCAGGCATAATGCGGCCCCCGAGTTCAGGAGCTGTCGCGATGCTGGAAACGTTGGAGCTGGAAACCGGCGCGGTGCCGGAATGGTCGGTGGTGTGGCTGCACGGGCTGGGGGCCGATGGCAATGATTTCGCGCCGATCGTTCCCGAATTGCTGCGGCCCGGTTGGCCGGCCATCCGCTTCGTGTTCCCGCATGCGCCGCTGCGCCCGGTAACCGTCAACAACGGCGTGCGCATGCGTGCCTGGTACGACATCGTCAGCATGGATTTCCGCAGCCGCGCCGATGCCACCGGCGTAGCCGAATCCATCGCCCAGGTGGAGGCGCTGATCGAGCGCGAGCAGGCCCGCGGGATTCCTGCCGAGCGCATTGTGCTGGCCGGTTTCTCCCAGGGCGGGGCGATCACGCTGGCCGCCGGGCTTGCGCGCAGCCAGCCGCTGGCCGGGCTGGTGGCGCTGTCCACCTATCTGCCCGATGCCACAGTAGCCACCGCGCAAGTGGCGGCGACCGCCAGCACCCAGCCGGTGTTCATGGCCCATGGCAACAGCGATCCGGTGATTCCCGTGCAGATTGGTGAACACAGTGCGCAATTGCTGCAGGCCGCCGGATTTGCGCTGGAATGGCATCGCTATCCGATGGCGCACCAGGTCTGTGCGGAGGAAATCCGCGACCTGGGCGACTGGCTGGGGCGCTTGTTCGCACGCCGTTGAGCGGATGGGACTCCGCGGACGACCCTGCGGCCGCACGCGCGCCGTGGATGCTTGGCGCTTGCGGCCCCGGCCGATCGATCCGCATCGTGCCTTCCCGGTGCGTTCCGTGGCGAAGCTGACGCCAGACCGGCGTGCTGGCTACTATGGCCTGCACTGACAGGGCCCTTGGAGCGAGGTGGAAGTCTTGAAGCTGGTGATTGCCGACGACGAGCCGCTGGCCCGCGAGCGGCTGCGTTCGCTGCTCACCGAGCACGCAGGGGTCGTGGTGGTGGCCGAAGCGGCCAATGGTGCCGAGGCGCTGCATGTCTGCGCCGAGTTTTCGCCGGATGTGGTGCTGCTGGATATCGCGATGCCCGGCGTCGACGGGCTGGAGGCGGCACGGCATCTGGCCACGTTCGAGCCGCGGCCGGCGGTGGTGTTCTGTACCGCCTACGATGCCCACGCGCTGTCCGCGTTCGAGGCGGCCGCGATCGATTACCTGATGAAGCCGGTACGCCCCGAGCGGCTGGCGGTGGCGCTGGAGCGTGCGCGCACGTTTGTGGCCGGCCGCGGCAATGCCCAGCCGTTGAAGCCGGCACGCGCGCGCACACTGTTGTGCGCACGCCTGCGCGGCAGCCTGCGGCTGATCGCGGTGGAGGACATCCACTACCTGCAGGCGGAAGAGAAGTACGTGGTGGTGCACCATGCGCGCGGCGAGGACCTGATCGAGGAGTCGCTGAAGTCGCTGGAAGAGGAATTCAGCACCCGCTTCATCCGCATCCACCGCAATTGCCTGGTCGCCCGCCAACAGCTGGTGGAACTGCGCCGGGTCCCGGGCGGGCAGGTGCAGGCGGTGTTGCGCGATGGCAAGCAGCCGCTGGAAGTGAGCCGCCGCTGCGTGACCAGCCTGAAGCAGCAACTGCAGGCGCTGT
The DNA here is from genome assembly GCF_030711595.1 of Stenotrophomonas sp. YIM B06876. GTDB lineage: Bacteria > Pseudomonadota > Gammaproteobacteria > Xanthomonadales > Xanthomonadaceae > Stenotrophomonas. The sequence continues at coordinate 199,814 of NZ_JAUJUJ010000002.1, read as the reverse complement.
GATCGCCCCGCCGGGTCCGCGATAATGGCGCCATGAAGATCCTGCGTATCGCTACCCGAAAGAGTCCGCTTGCCCTGTGGCAGAGCGAGCATGTTGCCGATCTGCTGCGCCTGGCACACCCCGGGCTGGAGGTGCGGCTGGTGCCGATGAGTACCCGTGGTGACGAGGTGCTGGACCGCTCGCTGGCGGCCATTGGCGGCAAGGGCCTGTTCCTCAAGGAACTGGAGCTGGCCATGCTGCGCGGCGACGCCGACTGCGCGGTGCATTCACTGAAAGATGTGCCGATGGAGCTGGACGAACCGTTCGGCTTGCCGGCCATCCTCACCCGCGCCGACCCTTCCGATGCCTTTGTTTCCAATCACCACGCCTCGCTGCAGGCCCTGCCGCAGGGCGCGCGGGTGGGAACCTCGTCGTTGCGCCGCCAGTCGCAGTTGCGCGCGCTGCGTCCGGACCTGGAGTTGCGCGACCTGCGCGGCAACGTGAACACGCGGCTGGGCAAGCTCGACAACGGCGATTACGACGCCATCGTGCTGGCGTGCGCGGGGCTGGAGCGGCTGGGCTTCCACAGCCGCATCCGCGACCGGCTGCACGGCCCGCAGTGGCTGCCGGCGCCGGCGCAGGCGGCGGTGGCGGTGGAATGCCGCGGCGATGATGCCGCGACGATCGCACTGATGGCGGCGCTGGACGATGCGCGCACCCGCAGCTGCGTGGAAGCCGAGCGGGCGATGAATCGCGCCCTGCATGGCAGCTGTCATGTGCCGGTGGCCGGGCTGGCGCAATGGCGCGGCAGCGATCTGTGGTTGCAGGGACTGGTGGGCGGGGTAGCCGATGGCCGGCTGGTGCGGGCTGAAGCGCAAGGCCCGGCGGTGGATCCGGAGAGGCTGGGGCGCGAGGTGGCGCAGTTGCTGCTCGATGCCGGGGCCGGGGAATTGCTGGCCCGGCTCTGAAACGCACAACGGAGGGCGCAGCGCCCTCCGTTGCTGTTTGCCGATTGGCTTGAACGATTACTTGAAGCTGTAGACCACGTTCATTGTGGTCAGGGTGTCGGTCTTGCGCTTGTCGTCGGCAACAATGCTGTTGTGACGGGCCTGCCAGCCGGCTTTCAGCGCGAAATGCTCGTTCATGTTCACCGCCACACCGAAATCGTTCTGCGCGAAGGTGTTGTACGAGCCGGATTCCACCAGCAGCGTGTTGACCAGGTCGGTGTTGTCGGTGATCGCGAATTTCAGGTCGAACAGGCCGCGGCCGATGAAGCCGTTGCGGTTCTCACCGGTGGTGGCATTGTGGCTGCGGCGCACACCGGGGCCGATCTGGGCGTCCAGATACAGGCGGTCGGTGTTGATCAGCCGGGTGCCGTAACCCAGACCGAAGCTGCCCTGGCGGTCATAGGTGGCGAAATCGTCGCTTTCATAACGCACCGTGGCGGTGAGCTGGCGGTGTTCGCCCAGCTGCAGGGCGCTGCCGGCGCTGGCGGTGTAACGGTTGGCCGTGGTCTGCTGCCGGCGGACGATGCTGCCATCGTCGGCGGTTTCGGTGTATCGGGCGCTGGAGCGCAGGCCGAACAGATCCATGCTGTGGACCCAGTCATCATCGCTGTAACGCAGCTTCAGGCGGCCGTTGAAGCTTTCGGTATTGCTGTTGCCATGGGCCGATGCGAAGCCGAGTTCACCGCCGCTGCCGCTCCAGGGGGAAGACATCGCAGCCAGATCGGAGGCGCTGTCGGCCAAGGCAAGCGGGGAACACAGCAGCAGGGACAGTAACAGCGGGACACGCACGGACATCAACAATTCTCCAGGGACGGGGCGCAGGGAAGCAGGCTTTTCATGATACTGGAAGCTTCCGGCGCGCCGGTTTGATGCGGCTCCGGGCTTCATTTGCGGTTGGGTTGGCGGCTGAGTCCGCGTCCCCAGTGGACACCGGGCGCCTGTCGCAAGCCGTGCTCCAGGCCTGAGCGGGCGCAAACAGGGCGGCAGGCACCGGGGGGCGCACCGCTGCGGATGGAACGCCGCGTATCCGCCTGCCCCGACCGGCGCGGCGCCGGCGGGCGTGTCCATTGCCGCCCGGACTCGGACATAATCGGGTCATGGATCGTTATGAACGCATCAACGCCCTGCATCGCCTTCTCAAATCTGCCCGCTACCCGGTCACGGTGGCGCGACTGCAGGATGAGCTGGGCTGTTCCCGTGCCACTGTCTATCGCGACCTCGCTTTTCTGCGCGATGCGCTGATGGCGCCGGTGGAAGGCGATGGCGAAGCCGGCTTCCGCTACCAGAGTGGCGAGAATGAACGCTTCGAGCTCCCCGGGCTGTGGCTGAGTTCGGAAGAGCTGCACGCGCTGCTGGCCTCGCAGCATCTGCTGGCGCGTACCGGCGGCGGCGTATTGTCATCAATGCTGGCGCCGTTGCAGCAGCGGATCGAGGGGCTGCTGGCCGCACAGGCCGGCGCGTCAGCGTGGCCGGTGGAGCGGGTGCGGGTGATTCCGCATCGCGGCCGCAAGCTGGATGAAGCCAGTTTCCGCGCTGTCGCCTCGGCGGTGCTGGAGCGCAAGCAGCTCTCGTTCGACTACCGTGCGCGTTCCACCGACGAGGCCACCCGGCGCACGGTGTCGCCGCAGCGCATTACCCACTACCGCGACAACTGGTACCTGGATGCCTGGGACCATGGCCGCGAGGCGGTGCGCAGTTTCGCGGTGGACCGGGTGCATCAGGCGCGGCTGCTCGACCAGCCCGCCCGCGATGTGCCCGACACCGAACTGGATGAGCAGCTGGCGGCCAGTTACGGCATTTTCTCCGGCCCGCCCAAGGGCTGGGCGACGATCGTGTTCAGTGCCAAGGCCGCGCGCTGGGTCGCCGACGAACACTGGCATTCCAAGCAGCAGGGCAGGTTCCTGGCCGATGGCCGTTACGAGCTGAAGGTGCCGTACAGCGTGTCACGCGAATTGCTGATGGACGTGCTGCACTACGGCTCGGATGCGGAGATCATCGAGCCGCCCTCGTTGCGCGAACAGGCCAAGGCGCTGCTGGCGCTGGCGCTCAGCAACTACGACTGAGGCCGCTGTTGACGGCCGCCGCTGCCATGCGGCCGTCGTCCTCTGTCCTATCTGACGTTGGGCACTTCAAAGCCCAGCTGGTCGACCTGGTCGGGGTGCTGCGGCACGCGCTTGAGCTTGTCGGTGTTGACGTTGTACTTGTCGCGCAGGCGCGCGGCCAGTTCGCGGTACAGCGCCTTGTCCATGTCCGGCTTGCGCGCGAAGATCCAGGCCATCTCGCGCCCCGGATAACCGATCAGGGCCCAGGAATAGTCCGGCGCCACTTCCAGAATGCGCGAGTGGGTCGGGATGATCTTGTAGAACCAGGTGCGCCAGCGCCGGTTGCCGCTGTCCTTGTCCACACTGGCGCGGATGTTCACCTCTTTCTGCGGCTCGCGGAAACCCTCCCGGTACAGGTAGCGGATGGCGACCTTGTCTTCGTCGTACAGGCTGTAGTCGTTGACGCTGGCCACGTGGCCACGCTCGATGAAGTTGGGGACCCGGCCGATCACGTACCAGCGGCCCATGAAGCGTTGCAGATCGACCGGCGCGCCGGCTTCGATCGACGCGTTCCGGGCATGGGCCGGCGCCAGCGGCAAGGCAAGACTCAACAGCAGCACAGAGGCAAACGAAAGAATCAGTCGCATTGCAGGCTTCATCAGGGAGGGAGTGCCGTCAGCATGGTCGTCGGCCGGCGAGGGTGGCGTCAATGGCAGATCGCAGCCAGTGAGATGGGTACTGCGCATGCTCGCCTCCCACCCCCTGTTGGAGGCTGTCATGAAGGTTGCGCATTTTTCCCCGCGTGGCGGGAACACGCCGGTATCGCCCGATCCGCAGCTGTTGCGTTACGCCAGGCATATCGCCTTGGCCGGGATGGCGCTGGTGCTGGTATGGCCGGCCGCGCGCGGTTACAACGCGTGGATCGGCTGGCTGCCGCTGTGGTTGTTGGGAATGCCGGCGGCGGCCTGGTGGAGCCTGCACCGGTTCCGGCTGCCGGCCGGATTGCGCCGCCCGCGTCTGCCGCGCCGGCGACGCACTCCGCAGGCGCGGCGTACCCGCAAGCTACGGACCGCTCGCTGGACCCAGGTGGCCTGACCTTCGACACGGGAGCCGGCGGCGGAGGCTGTGCTAGCGTTTGCGGCCTATGATCTTCTGGAGCCGCAATGTCTCGATTCACATCCGCTTGCCTGTTGGCGGGCCTGCTTTCTGCCGGTGCCAGCGCGGGCGCCGCCATGGCTGCTGAACCGGCTGCCGATGCCTATGCCTGGCTGGAAGACGTCGCCGGCGACAAGCCGCTGGCGTGGGTGAAGGCGCAGAATGCCAAGTCGGAAGCCGCGCTGGCGCACAGTGCGCGCTTCAAGAAGATGGAAGCCAGCATCCGCGAGGTGCTCGATTCGGACGCCAAGATTCCGGGCGTGGAAAAGATCGGCGACTATTACTACAACTTCTGGAAGGACAAGCAGCACGAGCGCGGACTGTGGCGCCGCACCAGTCTGGCCGAGTACCGCAAGGCCGAACCGGTATGGGAAACCGTGCTGGATCTGGATGCGCTGAACAAGGCCGAAGGCGAGAACTGGGTCTGGCACGGCGCCAATTGCCTGCGTCCGGAATACACCCGCTGCCTGATCGCGCTGTCGCGCGGTGGTGCCGACGCCGACGTCACCCGCGAATTCGATACCGCCAGCAAGCAGTGGGTCAAGGACGGCTGGTTCCGCCCCGAGTCCAAGGGTGGGCTGGGCTGGATCGATCGCGACAACGTGTTTGTCTTCACCGATTTCGGCGACGGCTCGATGACCACGTCCGGCTATCCGCGGGTGGTCAAGCAATGGCAGCGCGGCACGCCGATGGCTTCGGCCAAGGTCGTGTACGAAGGCAAAAGCGATGACATGTACATCGCTGCGATGCATGACGACACGCCGGGGTTCGAGCGTGATTTCGTCAGCCGCACGCTGGCCTTCTACAACAACGAGCTGTACCTGCGCGGCAAAGACGGCACCCTGGCCAAGGTCGATGCGCCGAATTCGGCGGAAAAGTCCGTGCGTCGCCAATGGCTGACGCTGGAACTGCGCGAGCCGTGGACGGTCGCTGGCAAAACCTATGCCGCCGGTTCGCTGCTGGCGACGAAGTTCGACGACTTCATGGCCGGCAAGCGGGACTTCGACGTGCTGTTCGCCCCGACCGACACCACCTCGCTGGCCGGCGCTTCGTGGACGAAATCGCACCTGGTGCTGAACATCCTGGATGACGTCAAGAACCGCTTGCAGGTGCTGACCCCGACCGTCGGTGGCTGGCAGAGGAGTGCGTTCACTGGTGCGCCGGCCTTCGGCACCATTGGCGTGGGCGCGGTGGATGCCGATGAAAGTGATGCGGTGTGGATGACGGTCACCGACTACCTGACCCCGACCACGCTGGCGCTGGCCGAAATCGGCCAGCAGCCGGAAGTGCTCAAGACCATGCCGGCGTTCTTCAATGCCGCTGACAAGGTGATCGAGCAGCACTTCGCCACCAGCAAGGATGGCACCCGCGTGCCGTACTTCGTGGTGCATGCCAAGGACATGAAACGCGATGGTTCCAATCCGACCCTGCTGTATGGCTACGGTGGCTTCGAGATCTCGCTGACCCCCTCGTACTCCGGCGGCATGGGCCGGTCGTGGCTGGAAAACGGCGGGGTGTACGTGGTGGCCAACATCCGCGGTGGCGGCGAGTACGGCCCGCGCTGGCACCAGGCGGCGCTGAAGCAGAACCGCCACAAGGCCTACCAGGACATGGCGGCGGTGGCGCAGGATCTGGTTGCCCGCAAGATCACCTCGGCCAGGCATCTGGGCGTGCAGGGCGGCAGCAACGGTGGCCTGCTCACCGGCAACATGCTCACCCAGTACCCGGAGCTGTTCGGGGCGGTGGTGGTGCAGGTGCCGCTGCTGGACATGAAGCGCTACAGCCACCTGCTGGCCGGCGCCTCGTGGATGGCCGAGTACGGCAACCCGGATACGGCGGATTGGGAATTCATCCAGACCTTCTCGCCGTACCACCTGTTCGACCCGGCCAAGCGCTACCCGCCGGTGCTGTTCACCACCTCCACCCGCGATGACCGCGTGCACCCTGGCCATGCCCGCAAGATGGCGGCCAAGATGATCGACGCCGGCAAGGATGTGACCTACTACGAGAACATCGAAGGTGGCCACGGCGGGGCGGCGAACAACGCGCAGGCCGCGCACATGCAGGCGCTGGCCTACAGCTTCCTGTGGCAGCAGCTGTCGAAGAAGTAGGCTGCAAGGCGGTTGTCGTCATTGCGACAACCGCCCAGCCAAAACGAGAACGCCGCCTTCGATGGGCGGCGTTTTCCGTTTGCGGACCGTGCCGGCTCCTCAGCGCTGCCGCCAGCTCTCCAGCCCGCGGGCGATGCGCATCACCGCTTCGCGCAACCGCGGCAGGTCCTGGGTATAGGCGATGCGTACATGCTGGTGGGCGCGGTGCTGGCCGAAGTCCAGCCCCGGGGTGAACGCCACATGCTCGGTTTCCAGGAAATGCGCGCAGAACGCCTGTGCGTCCTCGGTGAAGGCGCTGACATCGCAGTACAGGTAGAACGCGCCCCGTGGCTCCACGTCGATGCGCAGACCGAGTTCGCGCAGCGCCGGCAGCAGGTAGTCGCGGCGCTGGCGGAACTGCTCGCGGCGCTGTTCGAGAATGGCCAGGGTGTCGGCTTCAAAGCACGCCAGCGCCGCGTGCTGGGCGATGGACGAGGCGCTGATGTACAGGTTCTGGGCCAGCTTCTCCAGCTCCGGCACCGCCCGCGGCGGAGCTACCAGCCAGCCCAGCCGCCAGCCGGTCATGCCGAAGTACTTGGAGAAACTGTTGAGCACGAAGGCCTCGTCGTCCACTTCCAGCACGCTGGGCGCGTCGAAGCCATAGGTCAGGCCGTGGTAGATCTCGTCCACCACCAGGTGCCCGCCACGCGCCTTCAATGACGCCGACAACGCGGCCAGCTGCCCCGCATCAAGCGTGGTGCCGGTGGGATTGGCCGGAGAGGCCACCAGCGCGCCGACACTGTCGCCATTCCAGTGGCGGGCGACGCTGTCGGGGGTGAGCTGATAACCCGCGTCGGCATCCACCGGCACCAGCTGCGCGGCGCCTTCGACCAGGCGCAGGAAGTGGCGGTTGCACGGATAGCCGGGGTCGGCCAGCAGCCAGTGTTTGCCCGGATCGACCAGCAGGCTGGAGGCCAGCAGCAGCGCGCCGGAGCCGCCGGGCGTGACCAGGATGCGCTCGGGGTCGATGTCCAGCCGGTAGCGCTCGCGATAGAAGCCGGCAATGGCCTGGCGCAGGGCGGGCAGCCCGCGTGCCGGTGTATAGCGGGTATGTCCGGCTGCCAGCGCGGCCTGTCCGGCCTGCACGATCGGCGCGGCGGTGGTGAAGTCCGGTTCGCCGATTTCCAGGTGGATCACATCAGCGCCGGCCTGCTCCAGCGCATTGGCGCGCGCCAGCAGCGACATGACGTGGAACGGGGCGATTTCATGGCTGCGGCGGCTGTAGCCGGAGGGGGGCGGGGGCGGGATCGTCATCGACGACATGATAGGCCGTGCGCGCCGGTTGAGGAGCGCGGCCAGGCCCATGGCACACTGGCCACCGCACATGGACGCCATTGCATTCACCCGCAGGAGCCCTTACGTGAAACCCGTTCTCTATTTCCTGGTTGCCAGCCTGATGATGCCTTCCGTTTCCGCCCCTGCCTTGCCCTTGCCGCCGGATGTGGAAAAACAGCCGCACCAGGTCACCACCCCGTTTGGCGCGGTCCGCGACGACGAATATTACTGGCTGCGTGACGACGCGCGTGCCAATCCGGAGATGCTGGAGTACCTGGAGGCGGAAAACGCCTATGCCGATGCGCTGATGGCGCCGCTCACCCTGCTGCAGGACCGGCTGTACGACGAGATTGTCGGCCGTATCAAGCAGGACGATGCCAGCGTGCCGTACCGCGAGCGCGGCTACTGGTATTACAGCCGCTTCGAGACCGGCAAGGACTATCCGATCCAGGCGCGGCGCAAGGGCAGCATGGAGGCGCCGGAGGAAATCCTGCTCGACGTCAACGTGATGGCGGCAGGCAAGGGTTACTTCAATGTCGGCGATGCGCAGGTCAGCCAGGACAACCGGCTGCTGGCATGGGCCGAGGACAGCGTCGGCCGGCGCCAGTACACCCTGCGGTTCAAGGATCTGCAGACCGGGGCGCTGTTGCCGGATGTGATCGAGGGCGTATCGCCCAACGTGGTGTGGGCCGATGACAACCGGACCGTTTTCTATGTCGAGAACGACCCGGAAACGCTGCTGACGGTGCGGGTCAAGACGCATGTGCTCGGCACGCCGGCCAGTGCCGATGCCACCGTGTACGAGGAACACGACGACAGCTTCTACATGGGCGTGGGCCGCACCCGCGATGACCGCTACATCACCATCGGCGTGGAAAGCACGGTGTCCTCCGAGCTGCGCTACACACCGGCGGCGGCTCCGGGCGCGTTCACCGTGCTGGCACCGCGCGCGCGCGATGTCGAGTACGACGCCGACCACCATGCCGGGCGCTGGGTGATCCGCACCAACGCCGATGGCGCCACCAACTTCAAACTGGTGACCGCGCCGGACGGCGCCACCAGCCGCGCGCAGTGGCGCGACTGGGTGGCGCACGACGACAACGTGCTGGTTGAGGGCTTCGAGCTGTTCAACGGCTTCACCGCCGTTGCCGAACGTGCCGAGGCGCTGGAGCGGGTGCGGCTGCTGTTTGCCGATGGCCGCAGCGAATTCGTCAAGGCCGACGAACCGGCCTATTCGATGGGATTGTCGGTCAACGCCGAGCCGGACAGCGAGTGGCTGCGCTATGGCTACACCTCGCTGACCACGCCGGCGACCACGTACGAGTTGAACGTCAGCACCGGTGAGCGGCGCCAGCTCAAGCAGCAGCCGGTGATCGGCTATGACGCTTCGCAGTACGTCACCGAGCGGGTCTGGGTGAGTGCGCGTGACGGCGCCCGGGTACCGGTGTCGCTGGTCTACCGCAAGGGCTTCAAGAAGGACGGCAGCGCCGCGCTGTACCAGTACGCCTATGGCAGCTATGGCATGTCGATGGACCCGGGCTTCAACCTGCCGGTGGTCAGCCTGCTCGACCGGGGCGTGGTCTATGCCATCGCTCATATCCGCGGCGGCGAGGAAATGGGCCGCCGCTGGTACGAACAGGGCAAACTGCTGAACAAGCAGAACACCTTCAACGATTTCATCGACGTCACCCGCGCGTTGGTCGAACAGGGCTATGCCGCCAGGGAACGCATCGGCGCCTCCGGCGGCAGCGCCGGTGGGCTGCTGATGGGCGCGGTGGCCAACCAGGCGCCGCAGGACTATCGGGTGATGGTGGCGCAGGTGCCGTTCGTGGACGTGGTCACCACCATGCTCGATGCCAGCATTCCGCTGACCACCAACGAGTACGACGAGTGGGGCAACCCGGAACAGAAGCCGTTCTACGACTACATGCTGACCTATTCGCCCTACGACAACGTCCGTGCCCAGGCCTATCCGGCGCTGTTCGTCGGTACCGGGCTGTGGGATTCGCAGGTGCAGTACTGGGAGCCGGCCAAGTGGGTGGCGCGCCTGCGTGATGTCAACACCGGCCGCCAGCCGATCCTGTTCCGCACCAACATGGAAGCCGGTCACGGTGGCAAATCGGGGCGCTTCCGCCGCTATCGCGAGCTGGCCGAGTCGTATGCGTTCGTGCTCGACCAGCTGGGCGTGGCAGCCGATCGCGACTGATTTCACGCCGGACAGGGGGGGGCGGCGGTTCCGGTCTGCGCGGGCGCGTGGCCGGGACAGCGGTTTTGGCCGCCCTGCAGGTGCCGGTTATGCTTTGCCGATGTCGTCCGATCCCCTGCCGGTTCCTGCCCCCCGCATCGTCCGCTTCCGTTGGGCATGGTGGCTGCTGGCCTACGCCAGTCTCGGCATCGGCATCGTCGGCATCTTCGTGCCCGGGCTGCCGACCACGGTGTTCATCCTGGTCTCGGCCTGGGCCGCCTCGCACGGTTCGGAGCGGCTGCATCGCTGGCTGCTCGCGCACCGCCAGTTCGGGCCGATGATCGCCGATTGGCAGGCGCATGGCGCGGTCAGCCGCAAGGCCAAATGGATGGCGACGGCCACCATGCTGCTGTGTGCGGCGGTCATGCTGTGGTGTGTGCCCCTGGCCTGGCTGAAATGGCTGTCCATCGCCAGCATGGCGACCGTGGCGATCTGGCTGTGGAGCCGGCCGCTGCCGCCGGCTGCGGGCTGAATCCGCGCGCCCGCGTGGGGAGGCCCGCGGCATGGTTTCATGCCCGAGTGGATATACTCCAAGGCATGAATATGACGTCCCGTTCCTTGCTGTTTCCCGCAGTGGCCATGTCCGTGCTGCTGTTCCTTTCGGCCTGCGGCAACAAGGGGCCGCTGGTGATGCCACAGAAGCCGGTGCCGGTCGAGGAGCAGAGCGTCGAGCCCGCTGCCGATGCCGACAGCCAGAAACAGGCGGACCGCAAGGCCCAGGAAGCGATTGAAGAGCCGACGCCGGTCAATGACGACGGGAATGACTAAGCCGGCATCGGGGCGAATGCATTTCAGCAAGATGCATGGCGCCGGCAATGACTTCGTGGTGCTCGACCTGCGTGACGGGTCCCCGCCGCCGGATGCGGCGCTTGCCGCGCGGCTGGCCGACCGCCATCGCGGGGTGGGCTGCGACCAGATCCTGACCATCGAAGCGGCGCGTGCGCCCGAATCGGTGGCCGCCTACCGGATCTGGAATTCCGACGGGTCGACCTCGCAGCAATGCGGCAACGGCGCGCGCTGCGTGGCGGCGTGGCTGGTGCGTGATGGCGCCGTGCAGGACGACGCGTTCTTCATCGACAGCCCGGTGGCCACCCACAAGGTGCAGCGGCTGGATGACGGCCACTATGCGGTGGCGATGGGCATGCCGCAGTTCGATCCCGCGCAGATTCCGCTGGTCGGTTTTCCGCGCGCGCGCGAGGCCTATGTGCTGCCGTTGCAGGGCGAGAACGTGCGCTTCGGCGCGGTGTCGATGGGCAATCCGCATGCGGTGCTGGAGGTGGGGCTGATCGAGGCCGCGCCGCTGGAGCGGCTCGGGCCGCTGCTGCAGCAGCACGCCTCGTTCCCGCAATCGGTGAATGTGGGTTTTGCACAGATTCTCGACCGTTCCCACGCGCGCCTGCGGGTGTATGAGCGCGGGGTCGGCGAAACCCTGGCCTGTGGCAGCGGCGCCTGTGCCGCGGCGGTGGTGCTGATGCAACGCGGCCGTCTGGACCGTGATGCGGTGATGTCGCTGCCCGGCGGCGATCTGCGCATCCAGTGGCCGGCCGACGATGCCCAGGTGGTGATGTCCGGGCCGGCAGCGTTTGTCTTCGACGGGGAGTGGAATGCATGAGCGAGGCGCTTGAGAAGATCGGTGCACACGAGGTTGCGGCGTGGTTGCGGCGGCACCCCACTTTTTTGAAGCAGTTTCCGGACCTGGCGCTGACGCTGGTGGTGCCACGCGATGACGGTCCCACCGCCTCGCTGGCCAGCTACCAGCTGGAGGTGCTGCGCGAGAAGAACCGCGAGCTGTCGCGGCGTCTGGCCGATCTGGGCGCAACGGCACAGGTCAACGAACGCCTGGCCGTGCGCACCCATCAGTTGACGCTGGCGCTGATGCGCCAGACCAGCGCGGCCGACACGCTGCGGGCGATGGCCGCTTCGCTGGAGGAGGATTTCGCCGGTGACCGGGTGCGCATCGTCACCCTGTTGCCATGCCCGGGCCTGGAGCACGCCGACTGGTTGCAGGTGATGACGGCCGACGATGCGCGATTGGCCCCGTTCCAGGACTGCCTCAAGGACGGCGAACCGATCTGCGGGCGCCTGCAGCTGGACAAGAACACGGTGCTGTATGGCGATAGCGCCGATGCGGTGCAATCCACCGCGCTGCTGCCGCTGCCGGGGGTCGGCCTGGTCGCGGTGGGCAGCCATGATCCAAACCGCTTCTATCCCGGCATGGGCACCCTGTTCCTGCGGATGATGGGCGAATCGCTGGTGGTGGCCTTGCAGCGCTTTCCGGCGGCCTGAAGTTGCCGGCTGCAGCGTCATGAGTGCCTGCGAGGATTTCCTTGCCTATCTGCAGGTGGAGCGCCGCATGTCGGCGCACACCCTGGATGCCTACCGTCGCGATCTGGCTGCGCTGTCGGGCTGGAGCGAAGCGGGCAGCGGTGATCCGCTCGAGGCGTTGCAGGCCGACCAGTTGCGGCAGTTCATCGCCGCCGAACACCGCCGCGGGCTGGCGTCCAAGAGCCTGCAGCGGCGGCTCTCGGCCTGCCGCAGTTTCTACACCTGGCTGCTCAGGCAGGGCCGGATCGAGGTCGATCCGACCGCCGGGCTGCGCGCGCCCAGGGCGCCGCGCAGACTGCCGCAGGTGCTCGATGCCGACGAGGCGGTGCGGCTGGTGGAACTGCCCACCGACGCGCCGCTCGGGCGGCGCGATCGCGCCTTGCTGGAACTGTTCTATTCCTCCGGGCTGCGTCTGAGCGAGCTGTGCACGCTGCGCTGGCGCGATCTGGATTTCATCGGCGGCAGTGTCAGTGTCGTCGGCAAGGGCCAGCGGCAGCGGCTGGTGCCGGTTGGGTCGCATGCGTGCAAGGCGTTGCTCGACTGGCGCGCGGAAGGCGCGGCCACGGCGGAGGCTCCGGTATTTCCCGGTCGCGGCGGCGCGTTCATCTCGCAACGCGCGGTGCAGATCCGGATCAAGCAGCTGGCCCAGCGCCAGGGGCTGTTCAAGCACGTCCATCCGCACATGCTGCGGCACAGTTTCGCCAGCCATATCCTGGAATCTTCCGGTGACCTGCGTGGGGTGCAGGAACTGCTCGGCCATGCCGATATCGCCACCACCCAGATCTACACCCACCTGGATTTCCAGCATCTGGCCAAGGTGTACGACGCCACCCATCCGCGGGCCAGGCGCCGCAAGACGCCGTAGCCGGAGCCGGCATTCAGCGCCCGGCAGGCAACGCCAGCCGCGTCCCCACACCGGCTGAACGTGCTGCTTTCAGGCACTTGCAGCCATGGTGGGCCGGTTGTGCAGGGCGATGGCCACGTACGCGCCGATGACGCTGCTCTTGATCGGCCATCCGCCAGCCCCCATTACCGGCTGACAGTATCCCGGAGGCCATATGGACCCCAGTCAGAATCCCACCGTATTCCACGCCACCACCGTCATCTGTGTCCGCCGTGGCGAGCATGTGGCCATTGCCGGTGACGGCCAGGTCACGCTGGGCCATACCGTGATGAAGGGCAACGCGCGCAAGGTGCGCCGGCTCGGCCGTGACGGCCAGGTGCTGGCCGGGTTTGCCGGTGCCGCCGCCGATGCCTTCACCCTGTTCGAGCTGTTCGAGGCCAAGCTGGAAAAGCACGGCCAACTGACCCGCGCCGCGGTGGAACTGGCCAAGGACTGGCGCACCGAGCGCCGGCTGGGCAAGTTGGAAGCACTGCTGGCGGTGGCCGATCGCGAGACCTCGCTGATCATCAGCGGCACCGGTGATGTGATCGAGCCGGAGGACGGCATCATCGCGATCGGCTCGGGCGGTTCCTATGCGCTCTCGGCGGCGCGCGCCTTGATGGCGCATACCCAACTCGATGCCAGGGCGATCGCCACCGAGTCGATCAACATCGCCGGCGACATCTGCATCTACACCAATCGCAACGTGGTGGTGGAAGAGCTGTAACGCGCTCTGCCGCGGTTCACCGCTTCCCTGTTCCACGGCATCCCGCCGGTGCGGGATCGACCTCAAAGAGTCCGATATGTCCAACAAGATCGAAGTCAACTCCGCCAGCATGACCCCGCGCGAGATCGTGCAGGAGCTGGACCGCCACATCGTCGGCCAGCACGATGCCAAGCGTGCGGTCGCCATCGCGTTGCGCAACCGCTGGCGCCGCAGCCAGCTGCCGGAGGAACTGCGTGACGAGGTGATGCCCAAGAACATCCTGATGATCGGCCCGACCGGCGTCGGCAAGACCGAGATCGCGCGTCGCCTGGCCACGCTGGCCAATGCGCCGTTCGTGAAGGTCGAGGCCACCCGTTTCACCGAGGTCGGCTATGTCGGCAAGGATGTGGAGCAGATCATCCGCGACCTGGCCGATACCGCGGTCAAGCTGTATCGCGAGCAGGCCAAGGTGCGCGTGCGCACCCAGGCCGAGGAGCGCGCCGAGGACCGCATCCTCGATGCGCTGCTGCCGCGCCGCAGTGGCGGCATCGGTTTCGATGCCGAAGCCGCGCGCAACGAACCTTCGGCGCAGGACAACGAGACCCGCCTCAAGTTCCGCCGCATGCTGCGCAATGGCGAGCTGGACCAGCGCGAGATCGAGCTGGAAATCGCCGCCAACGTGTCGATGGACATCATGACGCCGCCGGGCATGGAGGAAATGGGCCAGCAGTTGCGCTCGATGTTCGCCAACCTGGGCGGGGGCAAGTCCAACAAGCGCACGCTCACGATCAAGGCCGCGCGGCCGCTGCTGCTCGAAGAGGAGGCCGGCAAGCTGGTCAACGAGGACGACATCCGCAGTGCCGCGATCGAGGCCTGCGAGCAGCACGGCATCGTGTTCATCGACGAGATCGACAAGGTCGCCAAGCGCAGTGACAACATCGGTGGCGGCGATGTCTCGCGCGAGGGCGTGCAGCGCGACCTGCTGCCGCTGGTGGAAGGCTCCAGCGTGTCGACCAAGTACGGCACGATCAAGACCGACCACATCCTGTTCATCGCCTCCGGCGCATTCCACATGGCCAAGCCCAGCGATCTGATTCCCGAGCTGCAGGGCCGCTTCCCGATCCGGGTCGAGCTGGGGGCGCTGAGCAAGGACGATTTCGTGCGCATCCTCACCGAGCCGAAGGCCGCGCTGACCAAGCAGTACGAAGCGTTGCTGAAAACCGAGGGCGTGTCGGTGACGTTTGCCGCCGACGGCGTGGAGCGCCTGGCCGAGATCGCCGCGCAGGTCAACGAGCGCCAGGAAAACATCGGTGCGCGGCGCCTGCATACGGTGCTCGAGCGCCTGCTCGACACGCTCAGCTACGAAGCGCCGGACCGTGATGGTGACAGCGTCACCATCGATGGCGGCTATGTCGATGCGCATCTGGGCGAACTGGTGCAGGACCAGGACCTGAGCCGCTATATCCTGTAATTGCCATTGCCGGAAACCCGGACGGCGGCACGGGGTGCCGCCGGTTTTTCTGCGCGCCCGGCGGTGCCGCGGCGCTTGTGCACGCTCAGTCCAGCGGCAGCGGTGACGGCTCGGCGCCGCAGGTGAACACGCCTTCCTTGACGTGGGCGTACAGCACCACATCCAGGATCTGCTGGAAATCGCGGCGGATGTCGAACAGCTCCGGCTGGATCATCGCGTTGTAGATCACCCCGGTGAGGCAGGTGTGCAACATCCGCGCCATGGTGCGCGGCTCGGCGAATTCGCGCAGCTGGCCCAGTTCGCGCGCGCGCGTGAAGACGCGGGTGTAGATCTCCATCTGCTCCTGCGCGTTTTCCTTGTGGATGCGCTGCATCGCCACGCTCTCGGCGGACAGGTCGTTGCGCAGCATGATCTCCATCGTCTGGCGGCCACGGTCATCGCGGGCCAGCTCGTCGAGGGTCACCAGCAGCGCCGAGCGCAGATCCAGCACCGGAGTGGTGCGCTGCGCCGAGCAGCTGCGCCGCAGGCGTTCGATGAAGGGCAGGCGCTCGCGTTTGACCAGTGCCTCCAGCACCTCGGTCTTGTTCTTGAAATGCCAGTACACCGCGCCGCGGGTAAAACCGGCGCGGTTGCCGATCATCGCCAGGCTGGCGCCGGCCACGCCGTGCTCGTGGAAACAATCCCGGGCCGCGTCGAGGATGCCTTCGCGGGTGGCCTGGGCTTCTTCTTTGGTCCGTCTGGCCATGGCGTTGCTCACATCCGGAATGAAACCGGGCTGAATTATAGCTGTTTACAAACATCCGCGCATGTATGTATATTCGCGGCCCTCCCCGTGAATCCGCATGCCGTTGCCCCTGTGGCGGTGAACGGCTGGCCCCCATGCGCAACTCCGATCTTCGGCCGCGGGTAGCGGCGACCCTTCTTTCCTCTCGAGCCCCTGTCATGACCCGATCCCCCCGCCGTCTTGCCGCGCTGTCCCTTGCTTTGACCCTGGCGCTGTCCGCCTGCGCGGGGGCCGGGGCGCCGCCGGCGCAGGGGCCGGGACAGGTCACCGTGGTCACCTTGGCCACCGCGCCGGTCACATTGACCCGCGAGCTTCCCGGCCGTGCCGTGGCCTACCAGGTCGCCGAAGTACGGCCGCAGGTCAACGGCATCGTCGCCAAGCGCCTGTTCACCGAAGGCGGGCAGGTGAAGGCCGGCCAGCCGCTGTACCAGCTCGATGACGCAGCCTACCGCGCCCAGGCCAACAGCGCCCGCGCCCAGCTGGCGCGCGCCGAAGCCACCGCCGAAGCCGCGCGCCTGAGTGCGCGCCGCATCGCCGAACTGGCCAAGGTCAAGGCGGTCAGCGTGCAGGACAACGAGAACGCGCAGGCGGCGATGCAGCAGGCCCAGGCCGATGTCGCGGCCGCGCGCGCCGCGCTCGACGCGGCCAATGTCACGCTGGGGTATGCGCGTATCAGCGCGCCGATCAGCGGCCGTATCGGCAAGTCCGCGGTGACCCAGGGCGCGCTCATCACCGCCGGGCAGGCCGGCGCACTGGCCACGATCCACCAGCTCGATCCGATCCACATCGATCTGACCCAGTCTTCCAGCGAACTGTTACAGCTGCGCCGCGAACTGGCGGCCGGCCGCCTGCAGGGCAACGAGCAGTTGCCGGTGACGATCCTGCTCGAGGATGGCAGCGAGTTCGCGCACAAGGGCACGCTGCAGTTCTCCGAGGTCAGCGTCGACCCGGCCACGGGCAGTTTCAACCTGCGCGTGCGCGTGGCCAATCCCGAAGGTGAGCTGATGCCGGGCATGTACGTGCGCGCCCAGGTGGGCAGCGGCATCCGCGAACAGGCGCTGCTGGTGCCGATGCAGGGCATCGCCCGCGATCCCAAGGGCAATACCAGCGCCATGGTGGTCAATGCCGAGGGCAAGGTCGAGGTGCGTCCGGTCACGGTCAGCCGCGCCATCGCCGACAAGTGGCTGGTGGAGGCCGGATTGCAGGCCGGTGACAAGGTCATCGTCGAAGGCCTGCAGAAGATCGGCCCCGGGATGCCGGTCCAGGCCACCGAGAAGGGTGCCGACACGGCCCCGCCCGCCAGTGCCGCCGCCGCGGTGCCGGCCGCCCAGCAGTAAGCGGAGAATCCCATGGCACGTTTCTTTATTGATCGCCCCGTTTTCGCCTGGGTCATCGCCCTGGTCATCATGCTGGCCGGCGCACTGTCGCTGTTCAAGCTGCCGGTATCGATGTATCCGGAAGTGGCGCCGCCGGCCGTGGCGATCAGCGCCAGTTACCCCGGCGCCTCGGCCAAGGTGGTTGAAGACTCGGTGACGCAGATCATCGAGCAGAACATGAAGGGCCTGGACGGGCTGATCTATTTGTCGTCCAACAGCTCCTCCAACGGCCAGGCCAGCATCACCCTGACCTTCCAGAGCGGGACCGATCCGGACATCGCCCAGGTGCAGGTGCAGAACAAGCTGCAGCTGGCGATGCCGCTGTTGCCGCAGGAAGTGCAGCGCCAGGGCATCAATGTGGCCAAGTCGTCCAGCGGCTTCCTGCAGGTGATCGGTTTTGTGTCCGAAGACGGCAGCATGGATGCCACCGACATCGCCGATTACGTCGGTTCCAGCGTCGTCGACAGCCTCAGCCGGGTGCCGGGCGTGGGCAACATCCAGGTGTTCGGCGGCAAGTACGCCATGCGCATCTGGCTGGACCCGAACAAGCTGCACACCTACAGGTTGTCGGTGGCCGATGTCACCGGCGCGATCCGCGCGCAGAACGCGCAGGTGGCGATCGGCCAGCTTGGCGGCTCGCCGTCGGTACAGGGCCAGCAGCTCAACGCCACCATCAACGCGCAGGACCGCCTGCAGACTCCCGAACAGTTCCGCAACATCCTGGTGCGCAGCAGCGAGCAGGGGGGCGAACTGCGCCTGGGCGATGTCGCCCGGGTCGAGCTGGGCGCGGAAACCTACGACTTCACCACCCGCTACAACGGCAAGCCGTCCACCGGTATCGCCATCACCCTGGCCACCGGCGCCAACGCGCTGGAGACCGCCGAGGGCGTGCGCAGCGCGCTGGAAGGGATGCAGTCCAACTTCCCGACCGGGCTGAAGTACGTGGTGCCCTACGACACCACGCCGTTCGTGAAGGTCTCGATCCAAGGGGTGATCAAGACCCTGATCGAAGCCATCGTGCTGGTGTTCCTGGTGATGTACCTGTTCCTGCAGAACTTCCGCGCCACCCTGATCCCGACCATCGCGGTGCCGGTGGTGTTGCTGGGCACGCTCGGCATCCTCGCCGCGCTGGGTTTCTCGATCAACATGCTGACCATGTTCGCGATGGTGCTGGCGATCGGCCTGCTGGTCGATGACGCCATCGTGGTGGTGGAAAACGTCGAGCGGATCATGTCCGAAGAGGGCTTGTCGCCGCTGGAGGCCACCCGCAAATCGATGGGCCAGATCACCGGCGCGCTGGTCGGCATCGGCCTGGTGCTGTCGGCGGTGTTCGTGCCGATGGCGTTCATGAGCGGCGCCACCGGCGTCATCTACCGCCAGTTCTCGGCGACCATCGTCTCGGCGATGGCGCTGTCGGTGCTGGTGGCCATCGTGCTGACCCCGGCGCTGTGCGCGACCATGCTCAAGCCGATGCAGAAGGGCCAGCCTCACGGCGCCCCCAAGGGCCTGTCGGGTCGCTTCTTCGGCGCCTTCAACCGCGGTTTCGACCGCACCAGTGGCAGCTACCAGCGCGGCGTGCGCGGCATCCTCGCCCGGCCCGGCCGGTTCATGGCGGTGTTCGCGGCGCTGGCGATCGTCATGGGCGTGCTGTTCGTGCGCCTGCCCAGTTCGTTCCTGCCCAATGAAGACCAGGGCATCCTGTTGGCGCTGGTGCAGGCCCCGGTCGGGGCCACCCAGGAGCGCACGCTGGAATCGCTTTCCAAGCTGGAAAACCACTTCCTGGAAAACGAAAAGGACGCGGTCGAGTCGATCTTCTCGGTGCAGGGCTTCAGCTTTGCCGGCATGGGCCAGAACGCAGGCATGGCCTTCGTCAAGCTCAAGGACTGGAGCGAGCGCACGCCCGAACAGGGCGCGATGCCGATCACCGGCCGCGCGATGGGGGCGCTGAGCCAGGTCAAAGACGCCTTCATCTTCGCCTTCCCGCCGCCGGCGATGCCGGAACTGGGCGTCGGCTCGGGCTACACCTTCTTCCTGAAGGACAACGGCAGCCACGGCCACCAGGCGTTGCTGGATGCACGCAACCAGCTGCTGGGTCTGGCGGCCCAGAGCAAGCTGCTGGCCAACGTGCGCCCGAACGGGCAGGACGACACGCCGCAGCTGCGGATCGATATCGACGTTGCCAAGGCCGGCGCGCTGGGGCTGTCGCTGGACGTGGTCAACAGCACCCTGGCGGCGGCGTGGGGCAGCCAGTATGTGGACGACTTCATCGACCGCGGCCGGGTCAAGCGGGTGATGCTGCAGGCCGACAGCCCGTTCCGGATGAATCCGGAGGATTTCAACCTGTGGTCGGTCAAGAACAACAAGGGCGAGATGGTGCCGTTCCCGGCATTTGCCAGCAGCCGCTGGGATTACGGTTCGCCGCGTCTGGAGCGTTACAACGGTGTGGCGGCGATGGAAATCCAGGGCGAGCCGGCCGCAGGCGTGGCCTCGGGCGATGCGATGGACGAGGTCGAGCGCCTCGCCAGACAGCTGCCGCCGGGCTTCGGTATCGAATGGACCGCGCTGTCCTACCAGGAACGCGAGGCCGGTTCGCAGACGCCGCTGCTGTACACGCTGTCGGTGCTGATGGTGTTCCTGTGTCTGGCCGCGCTGTATGAAAGCTGGAGCGTGCCCACCGCGGTACTGCTGGTGGCGCCGCTGGGCATCCTCGGTGCGGTGCTGGCCAACACCTTCCGCGGCATGGAGCGCGACATCTACTTCCAGGTGGCGATGCTGACCACGGTCGGGCTGACCTCGAAGAACGCGATCCTGATCGTCGAGTTCGCCAAGGAGAACGTCGAAAAGGGCGCCAGCCTGATCGACGCCACCATGCACGCGGTGCGTGACCGCCTGCGCCCGATCATCATGACCTCGCTGGCCTTCGGCCTGGGCGTGCTGCCGCTGGCGATCGCCGCCGGTGCCGGCTCCGGTGCGCAGCGCGCGATCGGTACCGGCGTGCTCGGCGGCATGATCGTGGGCACCCTGCTGGGCGTGTTCTTCATTCCGCTGTTTTTCGTGGTGGTGCAGAAGCTGTTTGTGCGCAAGCGCCAACCGGCTGCCATCGATGCAGGAGATTCCCATGTCTAAGTCGGCAACCGGCGCCCTGGCCCTGGCCGTGGGCCTGTTCGTGTCCGGGTGCGCCGTGCTCGAACCGCGTGATGTCGAGGTGGCGCCGGCTGTGGCGGTGCAATGGCCGATACCGGCGTCGGCCGGGGCGTCCAGCGGCGCGGCAGCGGAGACCGGTTGGCGCGATTTCTTCACCGATCCGCGGCTGCAGGAGGTGATCGCGCTGGCCTTGCAGAACAACCGCGACCTGCGCGTGGCGATGCTCAATGTCGACAAGGCACGGGCGCAGTACGGCATCCAGCGTGCCGAGCGGCTGCCGGCCCTGGCAGCCAACGGCCAGTTGCTGCGCAGCGGCGGCGATATGCCGGTCGGCACGCAGTACAGCGCCGATCTGGGCGTGGCCGGGTTCGAACTGGACCTGTTCGGGCGGGTGCGCAACCTCAGCGAAGCGGCGTTGCAGCAGTATTTCGTCAGTGCCGAGGCACGCCGCGCCGCGCAGTTGTCGCTGGTGGCGGGCGTGGCCCAGAGCTGGCTGGGGCTGGCTGCCGATGGCGAACGGCTGCGTATCGCCCAGGCCACTTTCGACAGCCACGCAACCTCGTTGCAGCTGATCGAGCAGCGCGAGCGGCTGGGCGCGGCCTCGGCGCTGGAGCTGAACCAGGCGCAGACGCAACTGGAAGCCGCGCGCGCCGACGTGGCGCGTTACCGCGGGCAGCTGGCGCAGGACCGCAACGCATTGAACCTGCTCGCCGGGCAGACGGTGGCAGCGGATCTGCTGCCGGAGACATTCGTGGCGCAGGTGGGCGGGCTGGAACCGCTGCCGGCCGGGGTGCCGGCCGAGGTGCTGTTGCGGCGCCCGGATGTGATGGCGGCCGAGCACCGGCTGCTGGCCGGCAACGCCAATATCGGTGCGGCGCGGGCGGCGTTCTTCCCGTCGATCCGGCTGACCGGCGCGGTCGGTTCAGCCAGCGCTGAACTGTCGGGCCTGTTTGAAAGCGGCACCCGGATCTGGAGCTTCATGCCGCAGATCAGCCTGCCGATTTTCCAGGGCGGGCGCCTGCGCGCGAACCTGGGCGTGGCCAATGCCGATCGCGATATCGCCCTGGCCGAGTATGAAAAAGCGATCCAGAGCGGGTTCCGCGACGTCGCCGATGCGCTGGCGCTGGAACAGGCCTTGGGCGAACAACAGGCAGCGCAGCAGGCCCTGCTGCAGGCCGCACAACGCGCGCACGAACTGGCACAGGCGCGCTATGACGCCGGCCTGGACGGCTTTCTGGTGCTGCTGGATGCGCAGCGCACGCTCTACGGTGCGCAGCAGGGACTGGTGGCCACGCAACTGGCCGGGCAGGCCAACCGGGTGTCGCTGTACAAGGCGCTGGGCGGTGGCTGGCGCGAGCGCACCTGAGCGCCCGGCCACACCGGCCCGCAACGGCGGGCGTACCCGTCGCGGTGGGGAGCGCTCACAACGGCGGGGTATCCACCAGTTGCGCCTGTTCGACCGCGCCCAAGCGCTGGGCGATTTCGGCCATCAGGTTGCACAGCTCCACGCGCTGCCCGGGAAAACTCTCGGCCAGCTCGTCCTGGATGGCCTGATAGGCGTTCCAGAAGCTGGCCGACCGTTGATGGCGGGCGTACTGGGTACGCAGACGCTCGCCGACGTCGGCCAGCGAGCAGCGACGTGCAGGCGGCAGAGGACGCGATGGGTGCGGCATACATCACCTCGGTATCAGTATCCCCCCTGATGCCTGGAGCATGCGCCCAATCGGTGACCGGAGTGTTACCGGAACGTAATCCGGACAGGCGGGTGCCCCGGTCTGTGACCGGCCGGCAACGCCGCGCTCATTCGCCGATGTCTTCGTTCCAGATCTCGGGATTGGCGGCGATATAGCCACCCATCATGGCGATGCATTCCTCGCTTTGCAGGTCGATGACGTTGACCCCGTTCTCGCGCAGCCAGTCGATGCCGCCGCCGAAGGTGACCGATTCGCCCACCACCACGGTGCCGATGTTGAACTGGCGCACCAGTCCGCTGCAGTACCAGCACGGGGCCAGCGTGGTGACCATGATGGTGTCGCGGTAGCCGCGCTGGCGGCCGGCCTTGCGGAAGGCGTCGGTCTCGCCGTGGATCGACGGATCGCCTTCCTGCACCCGGCGGTTGTGGCCGCAGCCGAGCAGGCGGCCGTCGTTGTGGTACAGCGCCGCGCCAATCGGGATGCCGCCTTCGGCCAGGCCCTGGCGGGCTTCGGCGATGGCGGTGTCGAGCAGGGCGCGATAGTCGGGGGTGGTGATCATGCGGAATTTCCTCGGTGGCACAGACGGGCAGGGCAGGAGGCGCGCGGCCACCCGCAGGGTCGGCATGATAACGGCAGGGCGGTGGCGGCCCTGCCGTGGGCCAAGGGCGCGCTGGCGCCGGCGGTGCGATAATTGCCGCATGAGCGAATCTCCCTACAAGACCGGTACCACCCATTTCGGTTTCCGAGACGTGCCCGCCAAGGACAAGCAGAAGCTTGTCGGCGAGGTGTTCACCTCGGTCGCCGGCAACTATGACCTGATGAACGACCTGATGAGCCTGGGCATCCATCGGGTGTGGAAGCGCTATTTCGTCGCCACCGCGCAGGTCAAGCCGGGCGACCGCGTGCTCGACCTGGCGGGCGGCACCGGCGATATCGCGGTGCTGCTGAAGCAACGGGTGGGCAGTGAGGGCGCCGTGGTGCTGGGCGACATCAACGCCGGCATGCTGTCGGTGGGCCGCGACCGGCTGACCAATCGCGGCCATGTCTCCGGTTTCGACTATGTGCAGTGCGATGCCGAGGCGTTGCCGTTCCCGGACCAGAGTTTCGACCTGGTGACGATCTCCTTCGGCCTGCGCAACGTCACCGACAAGGACGCCGCGCTGCGCGAGATGTACCGCGTGCTCAAGGTCGGCGGCCAGGCGCGGGTGCTGGAGTTCTCCGAAGTGACCGTGGACTGGTTCAAGCCGATCTACGACTTCCATTCCTTCAAGGTGCTGCCGCGGCTGGGCAAGCTGTTCGCGCGCGGCGATTCGGACAGCTACCAGTATCTGGCCGAGAGCATCCGCAAGCATCCGCCGCAGGAAGAACTCAAGGCGATGATGGCGCAGGCCGGATTCGAGCGCTGCCACTACAAGAACCTCAGCGCCGGGATCGTCTCGATCCACTCCGGCTACAAGGTCTGAGACCGCGGTAGCGGTTGCCTGGCGCTGCAGCGGTCACACTGCAGGCCGGCTCTCCGGGAAGCACGCATGTCCTTGTATCAGCGGTTGGCGCGGGTTTTCCCGCGCTCCTTCAGCGCCAGACTGCTGGCGGTGGCGTGTGTCGGCCTGCAGGTGCCGTTGCTGGGTCTGCTGGGCTGGATGCTGTGGCAGGGCGATTTCCAGCACGGCCGCCTGCTGCCGGCTCTGGCCGTGGTGCTGGTGGCCACGCTGGCTGGCGGCGGGGCGACGCTGCTGGCCCTGCACCGGCTGCTGGCGCCGTTGCGCGCCGCGGCCGATGCGCTGGATGCCTACTACGAGCAACAGCGCCTGCCGCACCTGCCCGATCTGGGCCAGGACGAGATCGGCCGGGTGCTGCGCGGGATCAACCGCAGCCTGCATGGCGTGGACGCCGGTCTGGCCGACCTGCACCGCAGCGTGCTGCTCGATCCGCTGACCGAGGCGCTCAACCGCCGCGGCTGCGAGCAGGCGCTGGCCGAATCGGCCCGCGAGGCCCAGGACAACAGCTGGCCGTTCGTGCTGTTCGTGGTCGACCTGGACAACCTCAAGCCGATCAACGACCGCTTCGGCCACCAGGCCGGCGACCAGGTGCTGGTGCGGCTGGTGGAATCGGCCTACCACTGGCTGGGGGCGCAGGACTGGATCGGGCGCTGGGGCGGCGATGAGTTCCTGGTCGGAGTGCATGCCGAACATCACATCGCCACCGCCAAGCTGCGGCAATGGCTGGCGGCGCTGGAGCAGCCACGCCGCGCGGAAGATCCGCCCGTGCAGGCCAGCGCCGGCTGGGCGGCCTATCGCCCCGGCGAAGACCTGCGCGGGTTCTATGCCCGCGCCGATGCGGCGATGTACCGGGCCAAATATGCCGGCGGTCGGCAGCTGCAGGGCGAGGACGGCGGTGTGCAGCGGCAAACGGAAACCGAACGGACGTGATCGCCACAGGACGTTAAACTGGCTTATTCATCCAGATCGGTTACAGATCCATGCGCACACCGTTCCTGCTTCTGCCCCTGGCCATGGCGTTCGTCGCCGGCTGTGCCAATGAACCCGCTGCCGCCGTGGCGGATCCCGCCGCCCAAAAACCGGCCACCGCTGTGAATACCGTCAACCGCAGTCACGATGAAAGCTCCTATGCCGAGCCGGACAAGGTCGTCATCAAGGACCTGGCGCTGGACCTGAAGCTGGATTTCGACCACAAGCAGATCGCCGGCACCGCCACCTACACGCTGGACTGGAAGGACAAGGCCGCCACCCAGCTGGTGCTGGACACCCGCGAGCTGACCATCGAGAAGGTCGATGCGGTGGAGGCCGGCGGCACGCTGTCGCCGCTGCCGTTCCAGCTGGCCAGCGCCGACAAGGTGTTCGGCAGCAAGCTGAGCATCGAGGCGCCACAGCATCCGCAGACGGTGCAGGTGACCTACCACACCGCCTCGACCGCCTCGGGCCTGCAGTGGCTGGAGCCGTCGATGACCGAGGGCAAGCGGCTGCCCTTCATGTTCAGCCAGTCGCAGGCGATCCACGCCCGTTCGTGGGTGCCGCTGCAGGACACCCCGAGCGTGCGCTTCACCTACAGCGCGCACGTGGTCTCGCGTCCGGACGTGATGGTGCTGATGAGCGCCGACAACGATCCCAAGGCCGTGCGCGACGGGGATTACAGCTTCAAGATGCCGCAGCCGATTCCGTCCTACCTGCTGGCGATTGCCGCCGGCGACCTGGTGTTCGAGCCGATCTCCGGCCGCTCCGGGGTGTGGGCCGAGCCGTCGATGGTCGGCAAGGCCGCCAAGGAATTCGAGGACACCGAGAAGATGATCGGTGCCGCCGAAAAGCTGTACGGCCCTTACCGCTGGGGCCGCTACGACATGCTGGTGCTGCCGCCGTCGTTCCCGTTCGGGGGCATGGAAAATCCGCGCCTGACCTTCGCCACCCCGACCGTGATCGTCGGTGACAAGTCGCTGGTGTCGCTGATCGCCCACGAACTGGCGCACAGCTGGTCCGGCAATCTGGTCACCAACGCCAGCTGGAAGGACATCTGGCTCAATGAAGGCTTCACCACCTACGTCCAGGCCCGCATCACCGAGGCGCTGTACGGCCCGGAAATGGCCGAGATGGAGCGCGAGATCGACCAGACCGACCTGCTGGCCGAAGTGAAGGGCATGAACCCGGCCGACCAGGCGCTGGCGCTGCCGCCGCTGACCGAGCGCGACCCGGACGACGCGTTGAGCCAGGTGGCCTACGTCAAGGGCGCATGGTTCCTGCAGTTCCTGGAGCAGCGTTTCGGCCGCGCGGTGTTCGACCCGTTCCTGCGCGGCTGGTTTGACGACCACGCCTTCCAGAGCGCCACTACCGACCAGTTCGTCGCGTACCTGAAGAAGAACCTGCTGCCGAAGAACCCGAACGCGGTCACCGCCGCCGAGCTGGACGCATGGCTCAACGAGCCGGGCATCCCGGCGTTCGCGCAGAAGGCGCGTTCGCGCAATTTCTCCATCGTCGATACCGCGCGCATCGCCTTCCTCGGCAGTGACCAGTTGCCCAACCGCCAGGTGACCAGCGAATGGAGCACGCAGGAATGGGTGCGCTTCATCGATGGCATGGGCAAGACCCTGCCGCTGGAAAAGCTGGCGCAGCTGGACCGCGGCTACAAGTTCACCGGTACCGCCAATGGCGAAATCGCCATGCGCTGGTATCCGCTGGCCATCCGCAGCGGCTATACCGAAGCGCAGGCCGCGGCCGGCGAGTTCATCCAGCGCGTGGGCCGGCGCAAGCTGGTCCTGCCGATCTACGCCGAACTGGTGAAGACGCCGGAAGGCCTGGCGTTTGCCAAGGAAGTGTTCGCCCGCGCCAAGCCGGGTTACCACCCGATCACCACCGCCTCGGTGGAGGAAATGCTGGCCAAGGCCGAAGCAGGCGCGGCCAAACGGTAATCACCGCAATGGCGGGTTGAACGGAAACGGCGGGGAAATCCGCCGTTTTCTTTTGTGCGGCGGGCCCTGGCCGGGTATTGCTGTTTCGCGGCCGCCATCGCCCCACCCCGGGCGTAGCGCCGCGCTGGCCGGCGGTGCCTCCGGTCCCGAATAATGGCCGCCGCTGGCCCGATGCCCGCGGCCGCGGCGGGTCCCGCCGCCATTGCTTGACGATAAAGTAGCCGGTCGACGCTCCACGGCGTCCCGGTCAACTACGGAGCACCTGATGAAACACCTGATTCTGGCCACGGCCTGCGCCCTCGCGCTGGTGGCTTGCAGCAATCCCGAGGCCGAGCGCCAGGCGCAGGAAGCGGCCGCGACGCGGGCCCGGGCCGCGCGCGAGCAGCAGGCCGAAGCCCTCGGCAAGCAGTACGACAGCGCCGTGACCACGGGTGACTGGGACAAGGCGCGGATCTTGGGGGCGGGGCTGTTCGACCAGTTTCCCGATTCGGACACCGCCCGCCGGGTCGAACCCGGCTACGCCGACGTCAAGGCCAAGGGCGAGGCCGCGCGCGAGCTGCGGCGGATGCAGGCGCTGTGGAACTACAGCCAGGTGGCGGTCAAGGGCGGCACCCAGCGCTCGGCGACGATCTACAGCAAGCAGCCGGTGGACGTGGACGGCCGCGGCGCCAAGCCGGTACAACTGGTGTTCCGCGACCACCCCGAATGGAAGCGCCACGCCTATCTGGTGCTGCAGGCCGGCGACTTCGCCAAGGCCTGCTACCGCAGCTGCCAGGTCACGGTGGCGGTGGATGGCGGCACGCCACGGCCCATGGCCGCCTACCGGCCGGATACCGACGAGGCGATCGCGATGTTCATCACCGACCACAAGGCGATGTGGAAGACGGTGCGCAACGCCCGCAGCGTGGAGATCAGCTTCCCGGTCAAGGCCGGCGGCACCCGCAGTGTACTGTTTGAAACCGGCGGGCTGGACGGCAGCCAGATGCCGGCATGGGATTGAGCGGGGCGATGGCGGGCGGCGCAGGCGGTACCTCCCTGCCGCCGGTGGCGGCCAGCCGCCACTGGGTGTTCGACATGGATGGCACCCTGACCGAGCCGCTGCATGATTTCGATCTGATCCGGCGTGAATTGGGGATTCCGGCCGGGGCCGACATCCTGCAGCACGTGGCCGGGTTGCCGCCGCGGCAGGCGGACGAATGCCACGACTGGCTGCTGCGGCACGAACGTGCGCTGGCGATGGCGGCGACGCCCGCACCGGGCGCGGTGGCGCTGGTGACCACGCTGCAGGCGGCCGGTTGCCGGCTGGGCATCCTCACCCGCAACGCGCGCGAGCTGGCACTGCTGACGTTGGCCGCGATCGGGCTGGCGCACTGTTTCGCCGCAGAAGAGATCCTCGGCCGCGAGGAGGTGGCGCCAAAGCCGGCGCCGGCCGGGCTGCGGTTCTTTGCCGCCCGCTGGGGCGTGGCGCCGCCGGCGATGCGCATGGTCGGCGACCACTATTACGATCTGGCCAGCGCGCAGGCGGCCGGCGTGCCCGCGGTGCTGGTCAACCAGGCCGGCGACCCGTGGCCGGGACTGGCGCAGTGGCGGCTGCGCGATTGCGCCGAGCTGCTGCAGTGCTGGCGCAACGGCTGAGGGCAGGCAGAAAAAACGGCGCCGCGGCGCCGTTTTCCATTCCAGCGGGGACGCGGCTCAGAGCGCGTAGCCGAACTGCTGCTTGAACTGGTCGTTGAACTCGTCGAAGTCGAAGCGCTGGTTCTGGGTGCCGGGGTGCTCGACCTTCAGTGCGCCCATCAGGTTGCCCATGCGGCCGATGGTCAGCCAGTCGTAACCCTTCTCGATGCCGAAGATCAGGCCGGCGCGGAACGCATCGCCGCAGCCGGTCGGATCGACCACCCGGCGCTCGTGCGCGGGCGGGATCTGGTAGCTCTTTTCCGGGGTATGGATGACCGCGCCCTTCGGGCCCTGGGTGGTGATGTAGGCCTTGACCCGGCTGACGATCGCTTTTTCGTCCCAGCCGGTGCGTTCCTGCAGCAGGTTGGACTCGTAGTCGTTGACCACCACGTAGTCGGCCTGCTCGATGAACTGGCGCAGTTCGGGGCCGTTGAACAGCGGCATCGCCTGGCCCGGGTCGAAAATGAACGGAATGCCGCATTCGAGGAATTCGGCCGCATTCTGGATCATGCCCTCGCGGCCATCCGGGCTGACGATGCCGAAGCTCACGCCGGGCACGTCGCGCACGTGGTTCTCGTAGGAACGCATCATCGCGCCGGGGTGGAAGGCGGTGATCTGGTTGTTGTCGTGGTCGGTGGTGATGAACGCCTGCGGGGTGAACAGGTCATCGAGCACCTTGATCCGCGACATGTCGATCCGCTGTTCGGCGAAATGCTCGCGGTACGGGCTGAAATCCTGGCCCACGGTGGCCATCGGGATCGGCTCGCCGCCCAGCAGCTTCAGGTTGTAGGCGATGTTGCCGGCGCAGCCGCCGAACTCGCGGCGCATGCGCGGCACCAGGAACGAGACGTTCAGGATGTGCACCTTGTCCGGCAGGATGTGGTTCTTGAACTGGTCCGGAAACACCATGATGGTGTCAAAGGCAAGAGAACCACAGATCAAAGCGGACATCGGGAAAGACCTATACGGGTGGGAGTTTCCACCCGGCGGACGGGGTGGTTTGGGCGCCGGAGGGCGCATGGCGGTGCAAAGGTTACCGGCTGAGGCGGCCTAGGACCAGAACCGCGGATGTCCGGGCGCGACCGGAATCGGTCCGGCGCCCCGTTTTGACAAGGATTGTCCTTGCCCGGGCCGGGGTGGGTTGATAGGCTAGCGGACCTCATTTTCTGCCCATTTTTTCGCCAGTCGGCGTGGGCACGACACCCCTCAGGATCACCTCCCAGATGTTCAAGAAGCTGCGTGGCATGTTCTCCAATGACCTGTCCATCGACCTGGGCACGGCCAATACCCTCATTTACGTGCGTGGGCAGGGAATCGTGCTCAACGAGCCGTCGGTCGTGGCGGTACGTCAGGATCGCGCCATTGGCGGCACCCGTTCGGTGGCCGCGGTCGGCGCCGAGGCCAAGCAGATGCTCGGCCGTACCCCGGGCCACATCACCACCATCCGCCCGATGAAGGACGGCGTCATCGCCGACTTCACCTACACCGAGGCGATGCTCAAGCACTTCATAAGGAAGGTGCACAAGTCGCGCTTCCTGCGTCCCAGCCCGCGCGTGCTGGTGTGCGTGCCGGCCGGCTCGACCCAGGTCGAGCGCCGCGCGATCAAGGAATCGGCCGAGGAGGCCGGTGCGCGCGATGTGTTCCTGATCGAAGAGCCGATGGCCGCGGCGATCGGTGCCGGTATGCCGGTGACCGAGGCGCGCGGCTCGATGGTCATCGATATCGGCGGCGGCACCACCGAAGTGGCGGTGATTTCGCTCAACGGCATCGTCTATTCGGCCTCGGTGCGCATCGGTGGCGACCGCTTCGACGAGTCGATCACCAACTACGTGCGCCGCAACCACGGCATGCTGATCGGTGAAGCCACCGCCGAGCGGATCAAGGTCGAGCTGGGCTGCGCCTACCCGCAGGCCGAAGTGATCGAAATGGAAATCTCCGGCCGCAACCTCGCCGAGGGCGTGCCGAAGATGATCAAGATCAGCTCCAACGAGGTGCTCGAAGCCCTGCACGAGCCGCTGTCGGGGATTGTTTCCGCGGTCAAGCTGGCGCTGGAGCAGACCCCGCCGGAACTGTGCGCCGACGTCGCCGAGCGCGGCATCGTGCTGACCGGCGGTGGCGCCTTGTTGCGCGACCTGGACCGGCTGATTTCCGAGGAAACCGGCTTGTATGTGCAGGTGGCCGATGACCCGTTGACCTGCGTGGCCCGCGGTGGCGGCCGTGCGCTGGAGCTGGTGGACATGCACGGCAACGAGTTCTTTGCGCCGGAATAAGCGGTGCCGGCCCTGTATCGCGCACGCGCCTCCGCGGCGTGATGCCGCCGGCGTGGGTGCCGCGCCGGACATCGCCCCGCTGGGGCGTTGTCGCATCCTTCTCCCGTCTTTTTCCAGTCGAAGCTTGTCGTGCCGCCCTACGCCGGTCCTCCCGTAGCCTCCCGCCAGGGTGATGCCAGCAGCCCGCTGCGGCTGCTCGCCTATCTGGCGCTGGCCATCACCCTGATCGTGCTCGACGACCGGGGCGGCTGGCTGTCGCGTCTGCGCAGCCAGGCCACCGTGCTGGTGCAGCCGGTATGGGCGCTGGCCGGCTTGCCGGGGCGCCTGGGTTCCTCGGTCAAGGACAACGCCGCCAGCCACAACCAGCTGGTGGCCGAGAACCGGGAGCTGCGCAACCAGTTGCTGCTCGCCAACGCGCGCCTGACCCGGTTGCAGACCGCGGCGCTGGACAACGCGCAGCTGCGCGAACTGCTCAACGTGGCCGAACGCAGCGGGCTGGACGTGCAGCTGGCGCCGATCCTGGATATCGACCTGGACCCGGTGCGGCAACGGCTGGTGCTCGATGCCGGCAGCCGCGAGGGCGTGCACGTTGGCCAGGCGGTGATCGATGCCGGTGGCCTGATGGGCCAGGTGATCGCGGTGACTCCGGCGCATTCGACCGTGCTGCTGCTGACCGACCCGGACCATGCGGTGCCGGTGACGGTGGCGCGCAATGGCGTGCGCCTGATCGTCTACGGCCGCGGCGACACCCTGGAGCTGCGCGACATTCCGCTCAGTGCCGGGGTGGAAGTGGGCGACGAGATTGTCACCTCCGGACTGGGCGGCCGGTTCCCGTCCGGGTTCCCGGTCGGAACCATCACCCGGCTGCGGCCGGACGATACCCACGCCTTCCTGGTGGGTGATCTGCAGCCGGCGGCCCAGCTCGACCGCGGCCGCGATGTGCTGCTGCTGCGCGCGGTACCGGCGCTGGCGCTGGGTACAGCGGCCGAAACCGCGGCAACGCCGGCTACCGGCGCGGTACCCGCCACCGGCCGCGCCGCGGTGCCTGCCGCCACTGCTGCCGGCACCGCGGTGAAAACGGCCCGTCCGGACGTCGCACCGCCCCCGGCCGCGCCTTCTTCCCGTGCCGCTGCCGAGCCGCGTCCATGAGTCGCCTGCGCACCAAGAGCTGGGTCCTGCCCGTCAGCCTGATCCTGGCCCTGCTGCTGGGGCTGGTGCCGCTGCCGCCGCTGTTGCAGCCGCTGCGGCCGTACTGGCTGGCGCTGGTGCTGGCCTACTGGGTGATGGAAACGCCCGAGCGGGTCGGGCTGGGATTCGCCTTTGCAATCGGCGTGCTGGCCGACCTTATGTACGGCAGCATCCTTGGCGAGCAGGCGCTGCGGCTGGTGATCTTCACGTTCATCCTGCAGCGCTTCCGCGCGCGCATCCGTTTCTTCCCGATGTCGCAGCAGGCGCTGGCGATCGGTGGCCTGCTGGCCAATGACCGCATCGTCGATGCCGCCATCCATCTGCTGGCCGGCGAGCCGATGCTGCCGTGGACCTACTGGTGGGCACCGCTGCTGGGCATGCTGCTGTGGTTGCCGCTGTTCGTGCTGCTCGATGCGGTGCGGCTGGGCCGGCGCAGTCGCGGCCGCGGGCGCTGAGCATGTATCCGCGCCGTCAGGCCAAGAATGTCCACGCCGAGGCCGAGCAGTTCCGCCGGCGCGCGGCCCTGGGGTTTTTCGCGGTGGTGGTGGCGTTGCTGGCGCTGGGCGGCTGGTATTTCAAGCTGCAGGTGCTGGACCACGACATCTACGCCACCCGGTCGGAGGCCAACCGCATCAAACCCCGGCCGGTGGTGCCCGGGCGCGGCATGATCTACGACCGCAACGGCCGGCTGCTGGCCGAGAACGTGCCGGCGTTCCGGGTCGATGTCACCCCGGACAAGGTCGAGGACATGGATGCGACTCTGGCCGGGTTGCAGGGCATCTTCGCGCTGACCGACGAGGACATCGAGCGCTTCAACGAACTGCGCAAGGCGCGCCGGCGGTTCCTGCCGGTGACGCTGAAGCTGCGGGTCAACGATGAGGAAATGGCCCGCTTCGCGGTGGATCGCTGGAAGTATCCGGGGGTCGAGCTGGAGCCGTATCTGACCCGGCGCTATCCCTTTGGCGACCTGTTCGCGCACGTCATCGGCTACGTCGGCCGTATCGATGACAAGGATCTGGAAACCCTCGGCGAGGGCAATGCCGCGCTGACCCATATCGGCAAGTCCGGGCTGGAGCGCTATTACGAGCAGGCGTTGCGCGGCAAGGTCGGCTACGAGCAGGTCGAGACCAATGTGCAGGGGCGGGCGATCCGTACCGTCGGCCGGGTGCCGGCGCAGTCGGGGGCCGACCTGCGGCTGTCGGTCGATGCCGACCTGCAGCGGGCGATGGTGGCCGCGTTCGGCGACGAGGAAGGCGCCGCCGTGGCGATCGACCCGCGCACCGGCGAGGTGCTGGCGATGGTCAGCCTGCCGTCCTACGACGCCAACCTGTTCGTCAACGGCATCTCCCACGCCGACTTCAAGGCGCTCAATGCCAACCCGTCGCGGCCGCAGTTCAACCGGCTGGTGCTGGGCGGGGTGGCGCCCGGGTCGACGGTCAAACCGTTGATCGGTCTGGCCGGGCTGGACAGTGGCGTGCGCCGGCCGGAAGACAAGGTGCTGTCCACCGGCATGTTCTATCTGCCCGGCACCAGCCGCGGCTGGGGCGATGCCAACCGCAGCGGCCATGGCTGGACCGATCTGCGCAAATCCATCGCCCAGTCGGTCAATACCTATTACTACCGGCTGGCGCTGGACCTGGGGATCGAGCGCTTCGACCACTACATGGGTGCGTACGGCTTCGGGCAGCCGACCGGGATCGATCTGGTCGGCGAGATCGGCGGCATCGTGCCCTCGCCGCAGTCCAAGCTGAAGGCGCGCAAAGAACGCTGGTATCCCGGCGATACGGTCAACTCGGCCATCGGCCAGGGCTTGTGGAAGGTCACCCCGCTGCAGCTGGCGCGCGCGGTCGGGGGCCTTGCCGACGGGCAGCTGCGGCGCCCGCACCTGGTGATCGAACAGCGGGCCGGCTTCGACCACGACTGGCTGCCGCTGGCGCAACCGCCGGGCAGGCCGATCAGCCCGAATCCGGGCAACCTGCAGGCGGTGCGCGAGGGCATGAAGGCGACCATGCAGCCCGGCGGCGGCGGCTGGCGTTCGGCGGTCGGCGCGTCCTATGTGATGGCCGGCAAGACCGGCACCGCGCAGGTGGTCAGCCGGCGCGGCACCGCCTCGGTCAATCCCAAGAGCCTGCCGATGCACCTGCGCCACCGCGCGCTGTTTGTCGGCTTCGCGCCGGCCGACAATCCGGTCATCGCCATTGCGGTGGCGGTGGAGGGCGGCGGTTACGGCGGCTCGGCGGCCGCGCCGATCGCACGCAAGGTGTTCGACGCCTGGTTGCTGGGCAAGATGCCCGACGGGTTGCAGCCGCTGGACAGCGAGCGCGGCACCACCAGCATCGGCACCACCCCGTTCGACGCCGAGGATCCGGCCCTGCATGTCGCCGGCGAACACGCCGCGGCGGCGCTGGAGGACGACATTCCGGTGCAGCTGGGCGCGCCTGCGCCAGCGGCAGCGGCACCACCCATTGCCCCGCCGGGACCGGCGCTGGAGCCGCGGCGATGAACGATTTCCTGCGCTGGGCCAGCGAGATGGGCGGGCGCCTGACCCGCGGTGTGGACTGGATCCTGTTGCTGGCCTTGCTGACACTGATGGGGATCGGCCTGGCGGTGCTGCACAGCGCCGGCGGTGACCGCCTGGTGATGGCGCAGGCGGCGCGTTTCGGGGTCGGGTTGCTGGCGATGTGGGGTATCGCGCGGTTGTCGATCCTGCGCATCCGCGCGTGGACGCCGATGATCTATGCGCTGTCGATGCTGCCGCTGCTGGCGGTATTCGTGCTGGGCACCGGCAAATACGGCCGGCAATGGCTGGACCTGAAATTCTTCTACCTGCAGCCGGCCGAGCTGCTCAAGGTTAGCCTGCCGATGATGGTGGCCTGGTACCTGCACCGGGTGCCGCTGCCGCCGCGGGTGCCGGTGGTGCTGGTGGCTGCGCTGATCATCGGCCTGCCCACCGCGCTGGTGATGCTGCAGCCGGACTTCGGCACCGCGGTGCTGATCGCGGCCAGTGGCGCCTTCGTGCTGCTGCTGGCGGGACTGCCCTGGTGGTGGGTAGGCGTGGGCGTGGGCGGCGTGGCGGCAGCCGCACCTGTCGCCTGGTTCTGGCTGCTGATGCCCTACCAGAAGGACCGCATCCTGATGTTCCTGGACCCGGAGAGCGATGCGCTGGGCGCGGGCTGGAACATCATCCAGTCCAAGATCGCGATCGGTTCGGGCGGGCTCGGCGGCAAGGGCTGGGGGCTGGGCTCGCAGTCGCATCTGAACTTCATTCCCGAGCAGACCACCGACTTCGCGTTCTCGGTGTTGAGCGAGGAGTTCGGCTGGATCGGCGTGGCCATCGTGCTGGCGCTGTACCTGCTGGTGATCGGCCGCTGCCTGTGGATCGCGGTGCAGTCCCGCGACAGCTATTCGCGGCTGCTGGCCGGCGCCACCGGGTTGGCGTTCTTCGTCTACGTGCTGGTCAACGGCGGCATGATCTCCGGGGTGATGCCGGTCGTCGGGGTGCCGATGCCCTTGATCAGCTATGGCGGCACCTCGGCGGTGTCGCTGCTGGCCGGCTTCGGGCTGGTGATGGCGGTGCGCGCGCATCGCCCGGTGCATGGCCACTGACGGCAAACGTGCGGCGCCGGGTGTCTGGAGTTTTGATCCAGATCAAAACAATTTTTTGCGTTGCTGTTCACAATGGCGCCCCCATCGCCGGTCGCCACGCGCCGCGGGGGAGGCGGGGCGGCAGCCCGGTCGTGCCGAATTCGGGGCCTGGTCCGTGGGGAGACGGACCAGGCCTGTACGGGATCCGGTGGGAGTGCCGGCTGCGCCTGCGGGGATGGGGGCGCAGCCGGCAGTCCATTTTTCGGATCCGCCGCCGCTGATCCGCACGGCAGGCCTCCGGCCCGGCGCCGGCCTGCCGTCGCCCCGGGGGCCGCATTCAGGGCGGCGGGCAGCGCACAGACGCCCCGATACAGCCGCAATCCACGGCTTTGAAGTGCTTCAATCCTGTTGCGATTCATGGTCTTATTGATGGAAATTCATCCTTGACCTGCTAATCTCGCCCGATGATTCGAAGCGCACTGGTCTGTTTTTTCACGTTCGGTCTGGTCGCCTGCGCGACCCCGCCGCAGGCATCCACTCCCTCGTCCGCGGCCATGCCGGCCGGGTCGGTTGTCCCGGGCAAGGGGCCGGCCGAAGCCGCGCCGGAAACCGCTGGCAACCTGCCGCCGGTGGACTTGGCTCCGGTGCCGTTCGCCACCGCGCGGGCCAACTTCATCCGCGACACCGCCGCCCGCTACCGGATCGATCCGGCGTTCATTGACCGCACCCTGGCCAGTGCCCAGGTGCGCCCGCCAATCATCGCGGCGATGTCGCGCCCGGCCGAACGGGTCAAGCCGTGGAACGAGTACCGGCCGATGTTCATCAGCCAGGCACGGATCGACGGCGGCCGTGCCTTCCTGGCCCAGCACCGCGACGAGCTGAAGCGGGTGGAGGCGGCAACCGGGGTGCCGGCCGAAGTGATCGTGGCGATCATCGGCGTGGAGACCAGCTACGGCGCCAACACCGGAAAGCACAAGGTGCTCGATGCGCTGTACACGCTGGCCTTCAACTACCCGCGCAGCGGCGACCCGGACAAGCTCGAGCGCGAGGTGCGGCGCGAGCTGTTCTTCCGCGACGAGCTGGCCAAGCTGTTCGTGCTGACGCGCGACGAGAACCTGGACATCACCGCGCTGCAGGGCAGCTATGCCGGCGCGATGGGCATGGGCCAGTTCATGCCGTCGAGCTATCTGGATTTCGCCGTCGACGGCAACGGCGATGGCCGCCGCGACCTGTTCAACAGCTACGACGACGTATTCGCCTCCATTGCCAACTATTTCGTGAAGAAGGGCGGCTGGGTGCGGGGGGGGCAGGTGGCGGTGCCGGCCACGCTGGCGGCGGGCAGGGACGAGTTCAATCCCGCCGACTGGACGCCGGGTTACAGCCTGGCCGACCTTGCGGCCCGCGGCTACCGCGCCAGCGGCCCGGTGCGGGCGGGCGCCACCGCCACCCCGATCACGCTGGAGGCCAGCAACGGCAAACAGTACTGGCTGGGCTTCCAGAACTACTACGCGATCACCCGTTACAACCTCTCCAAAATGTACGCGATGGCCGTGTTCCAGCTGTCCCGGGCCATCGCCGGCGAGGAGCTTCCGCCGGCATGAAGATGCGATGGCTGGTCCCTGCGTTGATGGTGCTCGGGCTGGCGGCCTGCAGCAGCGCACCGAAGAAGTCCGGACCCGCGGCCGCCGCGGCCAGGCCGGGCGGCGTGGTTCATGGTGGCAAGAGCGCGGCCAGGGGTTGCCCGGAAGGCTCGCCGTATGCGCCGGCGAAAGAGGATCTCTCCACCCGCGGCAATTACACCGCCGGCGGCCTGTACAAGCCCGGGGTCTCGGACACCACTCCGGACTATGTGCCCAATGTGGCCTGTATCCCGGAGCCGCGGGTGACCGATGAACCGCGTTCGCCAGTGGGCAACCGCTCGCCGTACACGGTGCTGGGCAAGGAATACAAAGTGATGGACCGGGTGGCCGACTACGCCGAGCAGGGCATCGCCTCGTACTACGGCAGCAAGTTCCACGGCCGGCTGACCTCCAATCGCGAGGTCTACGACATGTATGCCTTCACTGCCGCGCACAAGACCTTGCCGCTGCCGAGTTTTGCGCGGGTCACCAACCTGGACAATGGCGAATCGGTGGTGGTGCGGGTCAATGACCGTGGCCCGTTCCACGACGGCCGGGTGATCGATCTGAGCTATGCCGCGGCGGTGCGGCTGGGTATCACCCAGCGCGGCACCGGCCGGGTCGAGGTGAAAGGGCTGACGCCCGGTAGCGACAATCTGCTGGCCGCCGGAGCGGATAAACCTGCCCGGCGGGCCCAGGCCGCGAGCCGGGCTGCCGCCACCGCGGCGGCCAGTGATATGGACCGGCTGGTGGGCAAGTTGCCGCCGGTAACGGCCGCCGCCGTGACCACCGCGCGCCAGACCGTGGCCACGGCGCCGGTCGTCGCGCGCGCCGGGGCCGCGGCATCCGCGGCGGCGGACGCCGCCGACAGGTCCGATGCGTGGATGAAGGACGCCGGGGTGCGCGTGGCCAGCGGCCGTGCAGCGGGCACGCCGCCACCGGCAGCCGCTGCCCCGGCGCCGACGGCATCCCCCACCCTGGCCGCGAGCGCGCTGGGCAATGTGCTGCTGCAAGTGGCCAGTTTCTCCAATCGCGACAACGCCACCCGGGCATTGGGCCAGCTGGCGTCGGCCGGCATCGCCGGGGCCAGCCTCAGCGACATCGTCAGTGGCGGGCGCACCCTGTGGCGGTTGCGGGTCGCGGCCAATGACGTCGGCAATGCCGCCGAGCTCGCCGGCCGCATCGCGGGGCTGGGGTTTGGCCAGCCACAGATCGTCCGTGACTGAATCCCGTATGCGGACGGGGGCCGCCGCACTCCGGCCTGCCGTCGTCGCCCTACAATGCTTGCCCCGATCTGCCCGTCCATCAGGAACCGTTGTCCGATGAAATTCCGTTTCGCCATCGCCGCCATGGCCACGCTCGCCATGGGCCTGGTTTCCGCCCAGACGCCTACTCCCGTTCCAGCCCCGGCGGCCGCCGCGCCGACGGTGGTCGCCACGCCACCGGCGCCGGTTCCCAGCGCGTCCAGATCCTGGGTGCTGATGGATTACGCCACCGGCCAGGTGCTGGCGGGCGAGAACATCCATGAGCAGCTGCCGCCGGCCAGCATCACCAAGGTGATGACGTCCTACGTGATCGCCGCCGAAATCAAGAACGGCAAGATCAAGCCCGACGACCAGGTGATGATGAGCGAGCGCGCCTGGCGCGAAGGGGGCGCCGGCACCGATGGCAGTTACAGCGGTTTCCCGGTCAACCAGACCGCGCGTCTGGAAGACATGGAAAAGGGCATGGCGGTGCAGTCCGGCAACGATGCCGCGATCGCGCTGGCCGAGCACGCGGCCGGCAGCCAGGAAGCGTTTGCCGCGCTGATGAACAGCTATGCCGCCAAGATCGGCATGAAGGACTCGTACTTTGTCAACGCCCATGGCCTGACCGCCGAAGGGCACCATTCCACCGCCTACGATCTGGCGTTGCTGGGCCGGGCCCTCGTGCACGATTACCCGGAGACCTACGCCTACAACAAGATCAAGGAATTCAAGGTCGGCGACATCACCCAGCCCAACCGCAACCTGCTGTTGTGGCGTGACCCGAGCGTGGACGGCATCAAGACCGGCCACACCTCGGCCGCCGGTTACTGCCTGATGAGTTCGGCCCAGCGCGGCGACCAGCGCCTGATTGCGGTGCTGATGGGGGGCAGCTCGGAGAAGCAGCGGGCCAACGACAGCCTGGCGCTGCTGAACTGGGGGTTCCGTTTCTTCGAAACCCATCGCCTGTACGAGCCGGGTGCGGCGGTGACCACGCAGAAGGTATGGAAGGGCAAGGGCGACCAGGTGCAGTTGGGCGTGGCCGAGCCGCTGCTGGTCAGCGTGCCGCGCGGCCGCTACAACGATCTCAAGCCGAGCATGGACGTGCCCAAGGTGCTGGAGGCGCCGATCACCGCCGGCCAGCAGATCGGTACGGTGAAGGTTTCGCTTGACGGCAAGGTGGTGGCCCAAGCGCCGCTGGTGGCCGTGGCCGCGATCGAGGAGGCCGGTTTCTTCAAGCGCCTGTGGGACAGCTTCATGATGTGGTGGAAGTCGGAATAACGACGCCCCCGCTTGCGCCGGCCCTCGGGCGGCGGACACAAAAAGCCGGCACTTGTGCCGGCTTTTCTGTGCACCGGCATCGCCGCCCGGCTGCGGGCCTGCCGGACAGCGCTTCACTGGCCAGCGCGCAGCAGGCCATCACAGTGACCGGCGCCGGACGCCTGTGGGCCAATGCCCGGGGCACCGGAGCGGCCGTGCGCAGCCTGGACCTGCGCATGGTGCTGTACCCGAGCGGGGGAAGGACGGGCTGATGTGGGAGGTCGAGCCGGGCGGCAATGGCGGGTGTCTTCCACCCGGCTGCAACTGTCCAGGTAATCCAGCGGCGGGTAGTGCTGCCAAGGGGCGCGCTTGCGGCCCTCGCCTTTAGGGGCCATGGAAACCTTGGGTTTGCCGGCCGCTGCCCCGATAATGGGCGCATGGAAATCAAGTCCGACAACCCCGAACACGGCTTCCAGTTTCCCGGTACCTTCGAGCTCAGTGCCATGGGCACGGCGGGGATCGGACTGGAAAGCGAACTGCCGCGCCTGCTGGAGCAATCCGGCGTGGAAGTGCTGAGCGAGCGCATCAGCTGGAAGCATTCCAGCAACGGCAAGTATGTTTCCGTGCGCATCGCCTTCAAAGCGGACAGCCGCGAACAGTACGACGCCGCCCACGTGGCCCTGCGTGACCATCCGGAAGTGAAGTGGACGCTGTAGACCGCGTTCCCGTCGCGTCCGCGGTGGCCAGGGCGCCGCGTCCGGCGCTGGTCCGTGATCTCGGTCGCCAGCCCTATGCGCCGGTGTGGCATGCGATGCAGCGGTTCACCGATGCCCGTAGCGAAACCACCGCCGACGAGTTGTGGGTGGTCGAGCACGAGCCGGTATTCACCCTGGGCCAGGCCGGCAAGCCGGAACACGTGCTGGCGCCGGGGGATATTCCGGTGGTGCACGTCGATCGCGGCGGTCAGGTGACCTATCACGGCCCGGGCCAGATCGTGGTCTACCCGCTGCTGGAGCTGCGCCGGCTCGGCATTGGCGTGCGCGAGTACGTCTGCCGGATCGAGCAGGCGCTGATCGATACGCTGGATGAATGGAACATCGTGGCGCAGCGACGCGACGGCGCGCCCGGGGTGTATGTCGCCGACGCCAAGATCGCCGCGCTCGGCATCCGCGTGCGCCGCGGCTGTACCTTCCATGGGCTGGCGTTCAACGTGGCGATGGACCTGGAGCCCTTCCACCGCATCAACCCCTGCGGCTACCAGGGGTTGCAGGTGACCTCGGTGCTAGACTTGGGCGGCCCTTCGGGGATCGAATCCGCCAAGCCGGTGCTGCTGCGCCATCTGGCCCGCCAGCTCGGGCTGGCGCTGCAGCCGACCCCCGATTTGCCCGACCTGACTTTCGCGGCCTGAGCCCGCCGATACCGCCATGACCGAATCCAGCACCCGCTCCATCCCCCTGCAGGTCCTGCAGAGCGACACTCCGGCCGCACCGCTGCAAGCCGGCGTGAAACAGCTCGGGGGCGACAAGATCGCGCGCTCACCGGTGCAGTTCGCCGATGCGCCGGTGCTGCGCAAGCCCTCGTGGATCCGGGTGCGTATTCCGTCCGGCAATGCGGTGGCCACCCTCAAGGCCAAATTGCGCGAGAACCGTCTGGTGACGGTGTGCGAAGAGGCCAGCTGCCCGAACATCCACGAGTGCTTCAGTCACGGCACCGCGACCTTCATGATTCTGGGCGAGGTCTGTACCCGTCGTTGCTCGTTCTGCGATGTGGCGCATGGCCGGCCCAAGGCGCCCGATGCCGGCGAGCCGGCCAGCCTGGCGCAGACCGTGGCCGACATGGGCCTGAAGTACGTGGTGGTGACCAGCGTCGACCGTGACGACCTGCGCGACGGCGGTGCCCAGCATTTTGTCGACTGCATCGGCGCGATCCGCGACAAGGCCCCCACCACCCGCATCGAGATCCTGACTCCCGATTTCCGCGGCAAGGGCCGCATGGACCGCGCGCTGGCGATCCTGGCGACGTGTCCGCCGGACGTGTTCAACCACAACATCGAGACCGTCCCGGACCTGTATCCGAACGTGCGTCCCGGCGCCGATTACCAGTGGTCGCTGACCCTGCTGCAGAAGTTCAAGGCGCAGCACCCGCACCTGACCACCAAGTCGGGGATCATGCTCGGTCTCGGCGAGACCCTGGAGCAGGTGCAGGCCACGTTGCGCGACCTGCGCGCGCATGACGTGGACATGATCACCATCGGCCAGTACCTGCAGCCCACGGCGCACCACCATCCGGTGCTGCGCTACTGGACGCCGGAGGAATACAAGGCGCTGGAAGACTACGGCAACGCGCTGGGTTTCAGCCACGTCGCCTCCGGGCCGATGGTGCGCTCGTCCTACCATGCCGACCGCCAGGCCGCCGACGCCGGCGTGGCGGGCTGATTCCGCATTTGCGTCTGCGGCGCGGGAACGGGCGTCACGATGCCGGCGCTGACAACCGCGCCGGGGCCATCGCGCACTGCATGGGCGGTTCACAAATCACTACAGGCCGCCGGCTAGTCTGCATGGGCCCGGGATGACAAGCACCGAAACTTTCGGCACTGTCAGCCTGTCTGAAACACCCGCAGTCTCCCTTTTCGGCCCGGTGCCCAGAGTACGTAGATGAATTACAGAGTCCCCGCTTTCCTGCTGGCCTTTGCGCTGACGGCGCCGATCGCATTGCTGGCCCGGGCCGACACGCCCTTGCAGCCGATGGCGGCCACGGCAGACCAGGCCACGACCTCCAAGCTGGTGTACGGCCTGCTGTCCGACAGCCGCTATGCCTACCGGCCGCGGCCACTGGATGCGGAAACCGCCAAGGACGTGTTCAAGCGTTATCTGGAGACGCTCGACAGCGGCAAGCAGTTCTTCACCCAGGCCGATATCGCGCGCTTTGCCCCGGATGAAGCGGCGGTGGCACCGGCCATCCGCAACGGTGAGCTGGCCCCGGCGTTCGACGTGTTCGCGGTCTACCAGCAGCGTGTGGCCGATCGCATCGCGTATGCGCGCAAGCTGCTCAAGCAGGACTTCGATTTCAGCACCGACGAGAAATTCGAGTACGACCGCAAGGACGTGCCGTGGGCGGCCAGTACCGCCGAGCTGGACGAGCTGTGGCGCAAGTCGGTCAAGAACGACTGGCTGCGACTGAAGCTGGCCGGCAAGCCGGCCGCCGAGATCCGCAAGACCCTGGACAAGCGTTACGCCACGTTGCTGAAGTCGGTCAACGAGCTCAAGGGCGAGGACGTGTTCTCGTTCTTCCTCAATTCCTACACCCGCGCGGTGGATCCGCATACCGACTACTTCACCCCGCGCACCGCCGAGAACTTCAACCAGGCCATGTCGCTGTCGCTGGAAGGTATCGGCGCACAGCTGCAACGGCAGGACGATATGGTGGTGATCCGCGAGATCATCGCCGGCGGGCCGGCCGCGCTGGATGGCACGCTCAAGCCGGGTGACCGCATCGTCGGCGTCGGCCAGGGCAAGTCCGGGCCGATCGAGGATGTGATCGGCTGGCGCATCGACGATGTCGTGGCCAAGATCCGCGGCAGCAAGGACACCCAGGTG
Organism: Stenotrophomonas sp. YIM B06876; assembly: GCF_030711595.1. Lineage (GTDB taxonomy): Bacteria > Pseudomonadota > Gammaproteobacteria > Xanthomonadales > Xanthomonadaceae > Stenotrophomonas. Next base: position 156,725 of record NZ_JAUJUJ010000002.1, on the reverse strand, counting down.
CGCCTGGAATTCCTCTCCGCCGAAGAGGGGCTGGACGGCAAGCACCACCATGTCACCCTGACCCGGCAGAAGGTGCGCCTGTCCGAACAGGCGGCCAAGGCCGAGACGATGGCCATTCCGGCGACGGCCACCGAGCCGGCGCGCCGGATCGGCGTGATCAAGCTGCCGACCTTCTATCAGGATTTCGAGGGCCGCCGCCGCAACGCCAGCGATTACGCCTCGGCCACCCGCGACGTGGCCAAGCTGCTGGCCGGTTTCAAGACCGACAAGCTCGACGGTGTGGTGCTGGACCTGCGCAACAACGGCGGGGGTTCGCTGGATGAGGCGATCGAGCTGACCGGCCTGTTCATCGAACAGGGCCCGGTGGTGCAGGTGCGCGAAGCCGGCGGCCGCGTCACCGTCAATGGCGATCGCAACCAGAGCGTGGCCTGGGATGGCCCGCTGGCGGTACTGATCAACCGCGGCTCGGCCTCGGCCTCGGAGATTTTTGCCGGCGCCATCCAGGATTACGGCCGTGGCCTGGTCATCGGTGAAACCAGCTTCGGCAAGGGCACCGTGCAGAACGTGGTGCCGCTGGACCGCTGGCCGGCCAGTGAGACCGAGCGCTTCGGCCAGGTCAAACTGACCATCGCCCAGTTCTTCCGCATCAGTGGCTCTTCCACCCAGCACAAGGGCGTGGTGCCGGACCTGGCGTTCCCGGCCAGCGTCGATGCCAGCGAGTTCGGCGAGAGCACCTACGACAACGCGCTGCCGTGGACGCGCATTGCCGCGGTCCCGCACATCCAGTACGGCAATTTCAGTCCGCTGATGCCCAAGCTGGAAACGCTGCACAGCGCCCGCATTGCCACCGACCGCGAATTCCAGTGGTGGGAAGAGGATGTGCAGCAGTTCCGTGCCGAGGCGGCCAAGAAGTACATCTCGCTCAATGAAGGCGTGCGGCGGGCCGAGCGCGAGAAACAGGAGGCACAGCGCAAGCAGCGGCAGGAAATCCGCAAGGAGCTGGGGTTGGCGCTGGATCCACTGGCCGATGACACCAACGATGACGGCCTCACCGGCAACGAGCGCGACATCGTCAAGGATGCCGCGCGCGAGAAGGCGGCTGAGAAGCGTCCGGATCCGTTGCTGCGCGAGTCGGCCTCGATCCTCTCCGACGCGGTGAACCTGCTCGAGCATGATCGCCCGCTCTCGGCGCAGGTGCTGCCGCAGTCCACCGGACCGGGGCGCTGGGCCAACTGACTCCGTCCGGCCGCTGCTGCACGGCATAGAGCGCCGTCAATGCCGCTGGCATTGGCGGCGTTATGCTGTCTGCCGTCTGCAATCTGGCGGAGCACCCATGACCACAAGCCGGACCGCGAACGGAGCTGTGCGCCGGTCGGGAGGCTGCGGGCGCCATGTCCGCGGCCTGCGCCGGAAAGCCGGGCGTTATCGACGGCTTTTCCTGCGGGGTGCGGCGCACGCCGTGCCTGCGGGTGGCGGCCCCTCCCTCGTTGACGGGGCGCCGCGATGAGCGCCCGGGTGCAGCGCTGGGTCCTGCGCACGGGTATGCGGGTCTGTGCACTGGGGTTCATGCCGGGGGCCTTCGCCCAGTCGCCGGCAATGTGCGAGGCCAAGGTGCTGGAAGGCCTGGGGTGGCAGCTGTTGACAGCCGCGGTGGCGCAGCCGCGCATTGAGGCGGGGGCGCCATGTGACCGTGCGGACTTGCCCGCGGCGCAGGCGGCCGGGGACCTGCGGGTGTTGGTCCCCGCGCACTACGATCTGGCGCAGCACCCGGAACTGGTGCGCGAGCTGCTGCAGCATCCGGCCACCCGCTGCGCGTTCGGGTTCGAGTTGGGGGCGGCCACGCGCCGGGCCACGCGCCGGCTTCAGGACAACAGCCATTACCGCTTTTCGGCGCTGCAGCTGGGCTGGATCGGTTTCGGCATGGGCGGCGCGCAGGCGCAAGGTTGGCAGCGCTTTCGCAGTTTCGGCCGCGGCTATGCGCCGCTGGGCAGCAACTCGAGGGCGCTGGAGACGTTCTACAGCGGGCGGGTGCGGTCGGAATGCGGTGTGGGCCGCCAGGTCGCGCAGCTGGCGACGCTGCGCGAACTGTTCGGCGATGCCGCGTTCGACCAGGCATTTACCGCCGGCGAGCTTTCCATCGGCACTTTCCTGACCCTGCACGACACCCCCAGCGTGTTGCTCGGCGCCAGTGCCGGCGAACGCTTCGCCGACGGCAAGGCGCAAAAGACCGCACGCCTGGGCCGCCAGGCGTTCGTCGGTGCCCCGGGTTTCATCGAGCATGTATTTGATCGCAGCCATCTGGATGACATCCACAACCAGGCCGAGAACTTCGTCATCACCGATGTCAGCGCCGCGGCCGCGGCAGCGCTGGCCCGGCATGACGGTTTTGCCCACTACGACCGCCTCAACCGGCGCATCTGGGAAATCGCCACGCAGATGCCCGGAACCGGCCGGCGCCGTTTCGAGCGGTTGCTGTACGAACGTGACCGGGCCCTGCGCCAGGCGCTGCCGGCGGCGCAGCAGCCATTGCTGCGGCAGCTGGACCAGCTGCTGGCCGATCCGTTCTATGCCGGCTTTGAAATCTACGTGCATCCCAAGGGCGTGCGCCCGGTCGGGTATCACATCGTGCGTCTGCTGGACCGCAATCCGCGTACGCCGTATTCGTTGAATCTGGCGTTGCACAACCTGCCCACCACGATATGGCAGCGCTGGCTGCACGCCCGGGTGGATCACTGCGGCGCTGCCGGTAGTGCCGTGCATCCGCCACCGCCGCAGTGAAACGGGACGGCGCCATGGGCGCAATCCTGCCGCCGCGCGCCGGGCCGGCATGTGGCCAACGTCGGGCGCCGCGGCGGCGGACCTCGATCCGTCGTGCTGCCGCAGTGCCGCAACAGGGGGCATGGAACTGAACCCTTCAGGCAAGGGTGGGGAGGAACCGACATGGTGTGCACACCGCTTCACCGAGACTCGGTCCACCCCACCCCTAGGAGGATTTCAAACATGAACAATCATTCCGGTACCGGCAAGCTGCTGGCTTCCGCTGCGGTTCTGGGCCTGGCGTTGGCAGCAGGCGCCGCCTTTGCCGAAAATCCCCCGGCCGCCCATGTGAAGGGCGAATCCCACGAGCCGGTGAGTGACAGCTGGATCACCACCAAGGTCAAGGCGGATCTGCTGGCCACCAAGCATGTGTCCGGTACCGAAATAAAAGTGGATACGGTCAATGGCGTGGTGACCCTCAGTGGCAGTGTCGGCAGCGAAGCCGAACGCGAGCGTGCCATCGGCGTTGCCAAAAAGATCAAGGGTGTCAGCCGGGTGGAGGCAATGGACCTCAAGGTGGACGCGACCAAGCGCTGAAGCTTCCGTCAGTTCCCGTCCAGGGCGCGTTCCCCGCGGAACGCGCCTTTTTCGTGGCAGTTGCTCCGGCTTCACTCGCTATGCGAATCATGCAATGCTTCCATTCCGGTCGGGTGCGGGTGTTTTTCCGGAGTGGCGTGCGCTGCTGACCCCTTGCCCACAGTGGGTTTGGAGGCAAGGGAAGCTCTCGCAACGGACGGAACAGCGGAATCTATGCAGGGGTGAGGATGCACAACAGGCAGGTGGACGAAGGGTGGCATCGCTGGCGGCTGCCCGTAATGGCGCTGGTGGCGGCGTTGATCATCGTGCTGCCGTCGCTGGTTCTGCAACGGATGGCTAAAGACAGTGCCGAAGCGTCCAACTGGGTCATGCACACCCAGCAGGTGGGGGTACGCCTGTACAACCTGCAAGCGGATATACGTGAAGTCGAATCGGCGGCCTTGACCCTGTCCAAGGGCATCGACACGCCGATGTTGCGTGAGCGCTTGCGCCGGGCCGACGAGATCATCCCGACGCTGCGGGAGTTGTCGGCGCTGGTCCAGGACAGTCCCGAACAGCTGGTGCGGCTCGGGCGTATCGAATCGATGATTGAACAGCGCATCAGCCTGGCCCAGCAGATTGCCGCCATTCCGGAGTCTCCCCGGCAGCTGGCGCTGGTGGAGGAGATGGCCACCCGCTACCCGATCCGCGATCTGGTCAACCAGTTGCAGCAGTACGAAGAGCGGTTGCTGCAGCAGCGTACCGCGGCTTCCTTCAGCCAGCAGCGGCTGGCGTCACTGGTGTCGTGGATTGCGCTGGCGCTGCAGCTGCTGCTGCTGTGTGTGGTGATGCTGCTGTTGCAACGCCAGATCAGGCACCGCCTGGAAGCCGAGCGGCGCTCGCTCAAATCCAGCGCGCGGGCCTCTTCGGTGCTGCAGACGGTGCGCGAGCCGATCGTGCTGCTCGATGCCGAGCAGCGCGTCGTGCTGCACAATCCCGCGTTCTCCGAGTTGTATGGATTGGCCGAGGAGAACATCAACCAGCGCCCGCTGGACCAGTTGGGCGATGGCGCATGGAGCGATCCGCTCATCCACCAGCGCCTGGCCGACGTGTTGTTGCGCGGGCGCGAGCTGTGGGATCACGAACACGAGCAATGCGCGGGTGATGGCGTGATGCGGACCATGCTGATCAATGCCCGGCGGATGCCGTTGCCGGACAGCGACGATGAGGTGGTGCTGATGACGGTCAGCGATGTCACCTTGCAGCGCGCGGTGCAGAAACGGGTCGAAGAACTCAACCACCAGCTTGAGGGCAAGGTTGAACAGATGGCCGAGATCAACCGCGAGCTGGAGGCCTTCAGCTACTCGGTGTCCCACGATCTGCGCGCGCCGCTGCGCCATGTCGCCGGCTTTTCCGACAAGCTGACCGCTTATCTGGGTGACTCCGCCGACGAGAAATCGCGTCATTACCTGGAGGTGATCAGCAGTTCGGCGCGGCGGATGTCGACGCTCATCGATGATCTTCTGGTGTACTCGCGCCTTGGCCGTGGTGCGATGCGGATGCAGACGGTGGACATGCAGTCGCTGGTGCAAGACACCCGCTCCCTGCTCGATTCCAACCTGCAGTCCGAGGCGGGCGCGGACGCGGCGCCGCGCCACATCGAGTGGCATATCGGCGCGCTTCCCATCGTGTTGGCCGACGAGAACATGATGCGCCAGCTGTGGTTGAACCTGCTCGGCAACGCGGTGAAGTACACCACCGGCCGTGCCACCGCCGCGATCGCGGTGTCCTGCCAGCCGCTGGCCGACGGCGGCCACCAGTTCACCGTTCGCGACAACGGCGTCGGCTTCGACATGGCCTACGCCGGCAAGTTGTTCGGGGTGTTCCAGCGCCTGCACAAGGCCAGCGAGTACCCCGGCACCGGGATCGGCCTGGCCAGCGTGCGCCGGGTGCTGATGCGCCACGGTGGCCGCATCTGGGCCGAATCCGCGGTTGATCAGGGCACCACCTTCCATTTCATTCTTCCTTCCGCGCTCGACGCGAACAAAAAAGGCTCCATCGTATGAACCCATTGCGCACCATCCTGATCGCTGAAGACAGCCCGGCCGATGCCGAAATGGCGATTGACGCCCTGCGCGATGCGCGCCTGGCCAATCCCATCGTGCATGTGGAGGACGGCGTCGAGGCGCTGGATTTCCTGCTGCGCCGCGGTGCCTTTGCCGATCGCGAACCGGGCCTGCCGGCGGTGCTGTTGCTGGACATCAAGATGCCGCGGATGGACGGGCTGGAGGTGCTGCAGCGCATCCGCAACGAGGAGGAGCTCAAGCGTCTGCCGGTGGTGATCCTGTCTTCCTCGCGCGAGGAAACCGACCTGGCGCGCAGCTGGGATCTGGGCGTCAACGCCTATGTGGTCAAGCCGGTCGATGTCGACCAGTTCTTCACTGCGGTCAAGACACTGGGCACCTTCTGGGCGGTGATCAACCAGGCCCCGGAGCTGGAGTAACTGCCGATGCCGCTGAATGGCAACCCGTTGGGTACGCTGCGGATCCTGCTGGTGGAGGATTCGCCCGAGGATGCCGAACTGTTGTCCGACCAGATCCTCGAGGCCGGGCTGGCGGCGAGTTTCGAGCGGGTGGACCAGGGCGCGGCGATGCGCGCGGCGCTGGCGCGGGGCGCGCCGGATATCGTGCTGTCGGACCTGAGCATGCCGGGATTCTCCGGCTACGAGGCGTTGCGCATCCTGCGCGAGCTGCATCCCAGGGTTCCCTTCATCTTCGTCTCCGGCACGATCGGTGAGGAAAACGCGGTACAGGCGCTGCATGAAGGCGCCAACGATTACATCATCAAGCACAGCCCGGCGCGGCTGCCCTCGGCAGTGGCGCGGGCGGTGCGCGAAGCCCGCAGTGCGATCGAACGGATGCGGGTTGACGAAGAACTCATGCGCGCGCAGCGGCTGGAGAGCCTGGCGTTGCTGGCCGCTGGCCTGAGCCATGACCTGCGCAACATCCTGCAACCGCTGCTGATCGTGCCGGACCTGATGCGCGGCCGCAGCGCCGATCCGCAGCTCGGACGGCTGGCCGACGTGGTCGCCGAATGCGGCCGGCGCGGCCATGAAATGGTCGACTCGATGCTGTCGTTCGTGCGCGGTTCGCGTCAGCCCAGCGAACGGATCGTGGTGCAACGGCTGTTCCAGGGGGTCGGCATGCTGCTCAAGAGCAGCATGCCGGCACATGTGGAACTGTTTATCGACGTCACCGATGAGCGGTTGGCGGTGGAAGCCAATTACACCGAGCTGCAGCAGGTGTTGCTCAACCTGTCGTTGAACGCGCTGCAGGCGATGCCGCAGGGCGGGCGCCTGAGCCTGATTGCCGAATGCGTGCAGGGTGTCGATGGCACCGATCTGCTGCGCATCCGGGTGCAGGACCAGGGCGTGGGCATGGATGAGCAGACCCAGGCGCGGCTGTTCAGTCCGTTTTTCACCACCAAGGCTAATGGCACCGGGCTGGGGCTGGTGTCGTGCAAACGCATCATCGAAAGCAGCCACGGCAGCATCCACGTGCACAGCGAGCCCGGAGTGGGCACCTGTTTCGATCTGCTGTTGCCGCTGCAGCTGCAGACCGAGGGTCGTGAAAGTGTGGATGCGCCGCTGGTGCCGGCGGGCAGGGGGCAGCGGGTGCTGGTGGTGGACGGAGAGGCCACGCGGCTGTCGTTGCTGGGCAACGCCCTGTCCAGCCAGGGCTACCAACTGCGGCTGGCCGCCGACGGGGCGGCGGCCATGCGCCATATCCAGGACGCGGGATTGCCGGAGGTGGTGCTGGTGGACAGCGGCATCCAGTTGCTGTCGGCCGGCCAGCTGCTGCACGAGATGCGCGAGCTGGGGTACTGCGGCCCGGCGATCGTACTGGAAGAGGCGGGCGCGCCGACGTTCGCGGCGGGATATTCGCCCGCGGGCATCGACGTGCACGTGTTGCCAAAACCGCTGGAAATGCAGCGGGTATTCCATGCGGTGGCCGACGCGCTGCAGTGACCCCGGCGCTGGCGCCGGGCACGCCTCAATAGGGCGGACAGATCGCCGGTGGCGCATCTTTTTCCCACGGGAAGCGTGGCAGGGTGGTGACTGCCTGCTCCAGCTTGCGTGACCAGCTGGTATGGATCTGGGCATACAGCGGGGTGTCGGCCGTCATCCGCATCTGCTGGCTGATGCGCAGATCATTGGTGCGGACCAGCGCCAGGTCCAGTGGCAGGCCGACCGAGAGATTGGAGCGCAGGGTGGAATCCAGCGACAGCAGCGCGGTGCGTGCGGCGTCTTCCAGATGGATGCGCGGCTGCACGATGCGGTCCAGGATCGGTTTGCCGTACTTGGATTCCCCGATCTGCAGATAGGGGGTTTCCGGTGATGCGGCAATGGCGTTGCCCAGTGGATAGATCATGTACAGGCCCGGCTGTTCGCCGGCGACCTGGCCGCCGAGGATCAGCGTCGCCTGGGTGTTGATGCCGCTGTCGTGGTGGCTGTCCGTCGCCTTCACCTGGCTGTCGACCAGAATCTGGCCGACGTGCTCGGCCACCTCGAACATGTGCTGAAAACTGCGCAGGCTCGGGGTGGTACGCGCCTCGGCATCGCGCTGCAGGCGCGATATCAGCAACTGGGTCGTGGCCAGGTTGCCCGCGGTCATGATCACGAACACCGCTTCGCCCGGGTATTCGAAAACATGCAGTTTGCGGTGCACGCGGACATCGTCCAACGAGGCGTTGGTGCGGGTATCCGCGGCGAAGACCAGGCCCTCGTCGACTTCGATTCCGACGCAATAAGTCATGCCCGTGCCATATGATGTGCGCCCTGATTGCAAGTGGCCACGCGATCGTGCCGACCGGGTGCATCGTTGCCGCAGACAAGTAAAAATCCGATGACGACTGTGCTTTTGAGCCTGGGTAGCAATCTGCAACCGCAGCAGCACCTGCGTGCCGCCGTGCAGGCGCTGCGCGCGCGCTTCGGCGCGCTGCGGGTGTCGCCGACGTACCGGACCGCGGCGGTGGGTTTCGAAGGCCCGGACTTCCTCAACAATGCGGTGGCGCTGCAAACCACGCTGCCGCTGGAAGCGCTGGACACCTGGCTGCACGCCCTGGAAGACGCCCACGGCCGCGACCGCAGCGGCCCGCGTTTCAGCGACCGCACGCTGGATATCGATGTCGTCTACTACGGCGATCTGGTGCAGGCCGGGCCGGGCAATCTGCGGATTCCGCGGCCCGAGTTGAAGCATGCCTTCGTGCTCAAACCATTGGCCGATATCGCCCCGGATTTCATCGATCCGGTAAGCGGATTGCCGTTGCAGGCGATGTGGCGGGCGCACCCGCAGTTCGGCCAGCACTTCCAGACGCTGCCGCTGGCGCCCTGATCCCGGCCATGCCGGCGCTCAGGTCAGGGTGCGGCCGCCGTCCAGGCGCAAGGTGTGGCCAGTGACGAACGGGGCCTCGTCCAGCAGCCAGCGCACCGCCGTGGCGATTTCCTCGGCGGTCCCGGTGCGGGCCAGCGGCGTGCGTTCCAGCAGCGCCTGCTTGGCCTGGTCGCTCTTGCCCAGTTCCGGCCACAGGATCGCGCCGGGCGCGATGGCGTTGACGCGCACCTGCGGCGCCAGTTCCAGCGCCAGCGTGCGTGTGACCATTTCCAGCGCGGCCTTGGCGGCGCTGTAGACCGGATGGTCGCGCAGCGGCTGGGTGCCATGCAGGTCGGTCAGGTTGACGATCGCCCCGCGCTGGCGGCGCAGGTGCGGCGCGGCGGCCTGGGCCAGGAAGAACGGCGCGCGCGCGTTCACCGCGAACAGGTCGTCCCACTGCGTCACGCTGACCTGGCCGACCGGGGTGGGATAGAAATTGGAGGCGTTGTTGACCAGCGCATCGAGACGCCCGAACTGCGCCACGCATTGCTCGATCAGATCGGGAACCGCCTCGGGGTCACGCAGATCCGCTTCCAGCGCCAGCACACTGCCCGGGCGCGCGGCTTCCAGCTCGAACGCCAGCGCCTGCAGCGCGTCGCTGGAGCGGTGGGCATGCAGGGCCAGCCGGTAGCCGTGCCCGTGCAGCTGGCGGGCAATGACCGCGCCGATCCGACGTGCGCTGCCGGTGACCAGGGCCACCCGTTGGGAATCGCTCATCTGCTGTTTCCTTGCTCGGCTATCCTGTGCATTGTCCACACAATCTGCCGTCACATGCATCCCGACCTGCCCACGCCCGATCCCGAAGCGCTGGCCCACAGCGACCAGCTGGCGGCGCACCTGCGTGCCGACATCCTCGCCAACGGTGGCGCCATCCCGTTCTCGCGCTTCATGGAACTGTCGCTGTATGCCCCCGGTTGGGGGTATTACAGCGCCGGGTCCAGCAAATTCGGCGCCGCTGGCGACTTCGTCACCGCAGCGGAGATGGGACCGCTGTTTGCCGCCACCACCGCCAGTGCACTGGCGCCGGTATTGCAGCAGCTCGGGCCGCAGGCGCGGATGCTGGAGCTGGGCGGTGGCAGCGGCGCATTTGCCGAGGTGATGCTCAAGCGGTTGCTGGAACTGGATGCGTTGCCCGAGCGCTACGCGATCCTGGAGCCGAGCGCGGACCTGCGCCAGCGTCAGCGCGAACGGCTGCAGCAGACGTTGATTCCGCCGGTGTTCGCGCTGGTGGAATGGCTGGACCGGCCGTTCGAGGACGACTGGGACGGCGTGCTGTTCGCCAACGAGGTGATCGACGCCCTGCCTACGCCGCGCTTCCTGGCCCGCGACGGCAACCTCTACGAGGAGGCGGTGAAGCTGGACGGGGAAGGCCGTTTCATCCGCGGCGAGCTGCCGGCCGATGCGATGCTGACCGCTGCGGTACGGCATATCGAACAGTACTTGGAGTCGCCGTTTGCCGGCACCTACCGTTCCGAGGTGCTGGTCCAGCTGCCGTACTGGATCCAGGCGGTGGCCGGTGGCATGCAGCGCGGCGCGATGCTGTTCGTCGACTACGGCTATTCGCGCAAGGAGTACTACCAGGCCGACCGCAGTGACGGCACCTTGCGCGCGTTCTACCGTCACCGCATGCACAACGATGTGCACCGTTGGCCGGGCCTGCAGGACCTCACCGCCTCGGTGGATTTCACCGCATTGGCCGAAGCCGGCACCGGCGCCGGCTACGAACTGGCCGGCTACTGCAGCCAGGCCAGCTTCCTGCTTGGCAATGGCCTCACCGGACTGTTGGAGCAGGCCGAAGCGCGCGCCGATGAAGTGGGTCGCGTGCGCCTGCGCGAGCAGGTCAAGCGGCTGACCTTGCCCAGCGAAATGGGTGAGCGTTTCCAGGTGATGGGTTTCAGCCGCGAGGTGGATCTGTCGGCCTCGTTCCTGCTCGGCGACCTGACCTGGCGGCTGTGATCGCCGCGCTCAAACCGCTGCGCCGGCCGTGGTTGTGGCTGGGCCTGTGGTGGATCGCCGTGCTGGCGGTGGTCGTGGTGTGCCTGATGCCGCCGCCCCCGCTGCCGCCACTGCCGGACAACAGCGACAAGATCGAGCACTTGCTGGCCTATTTCCTGCTTGCCGCCGGTGCGGTGCAGCTGTGGCGCAGTGGCCGCGTGCTGCTGGGCATCGGCCTCGGGCTGGTGGCAATGGGGATCGGCATCGAATGGGCGCAAGGCGCCTGGACCGACACCCGCATGGCCGACCCGATGGATGCACTGGCCAACAGCCTGGGCGTGGTCGCGGGCATGGCCACGGCGCTGACACCGCTGCGTGACTGGCTGCTGCGGGCGCAGGCGCGCCGCTGACGCGGCACGGCCAGCAGCGTGGCTAGAAACGCTTGATTCCGGTAGTGCCGGGCAACGCCGGGCAGCCGAGCTTGATTCCGGTAGTGCCGGGCAACGCCCGGCAGCGGGGCATCGATCCGCCCGACCGGCCGCAGGGCCGGCGTGTTCCACCCCCCCCCTTCCTGGAAAACCGCGCGGGCCTGGCAGGGGGTCGGCGGCGGGAAATCACCGCGACGCTGCTCCAGTGGTGCCGGGTCCCGGTGGGGCGGTCTTTTCCATATACCAGCGGGCGGCGCCGATGACGCCCAGCTGCCCGTGTTCGACCAGCTTCACGGGAATGCGTTCCAGCGCCTTGCGCATGGGGCCCTTGTTGAGAAACCGCTCGACAAAACTGCTGTGCAAAAGCAACTCGCTGATCCGGGGCAGGATGCCGCCGGCCAGATAGATGCCGCCCTGGATGCCGTAGAGCAGGGCCATGTCGCCGACCGTGCTGCCGAGCAGGCCGCAGAACAGCTGAAGTGTTTCCACCGCCAGCGGGTCGCTGCCAGCGCGGGCCGCGGCGCTGACCGCATCGGGGCGGGCGTGCTGCGGGCGCTGGCCGCGGACCGCGCACAACGCGGTGTACAGATTGAGCAGGCCCGGTCCGGACAAAGCCTGTTCGGTGGGGACATGCGAGCGGCCCTGCAGCAACCGCCGCAGCACCGCCATTTCCAGGTCGGTGCCGGTGGCCAGCGCGGCCTGCCCGGCTTCGGTGGCCAGCACCACTGAGCGCCCGCCAAGCGGAATCCACACCGCCGCGCCCAGCCCGGTACCGGGGCCGACCACCAGGGTCGGCCCGCGCGGCGCGGTGGGCGGGCCGGTGAGCTGCAACACCTGGCTGGCATCGACCTGGGCGGCGGCATGGGCCACGGCCTCGAAGTCGTTGACCAGATGCACCGCATCGAACCCCAGCGCGTCGCGGAGCTGCGCGGGCGACAGCGGCCAGGGCAGGTTGGCGGTGATGACGCTGCCATCGGCCAGCTGGCAGCCGGCGCTGGCGATCACGCAGTCGCGCACCGACGGCAGGTGCTGGCGGAAGTCGGCCAGGATCGCGCCCAGGCTGGGGTAATCGGCGCAGCGGTACTTGCGATAGGCCAGCAGGGTGATCGGCGCGGTGGGGCCGGCACCGGGCTGGACCAGGCCGATGCGGACATGGGTACCGCCGACGTCGGCGGCCAGGAACGGCGGATCACCGGCGCCGGATGCCGGTGCGGACTGGGGGGGGATGGTGGCGGTCACTCGGAATCCCTTGGGGTACCCACCCGTGGGGAGGGGGATTGGGGGTGGAGTCTGTGATCGCCTCGACAACGCTGTCAACGGATGGTCCGCGGCTGCCCACGCGGGCGCGGCGTCCCTGCGTACCGGCCGCGTTGGAATTCACTGCGGTGTCGGCCTCCTGGCGCCGATCAGGCCCAGTCTGGCCCGGGTTTCACTGGTCCTGCCGCGAAGAGGCTCCATCGCCCTTGGGCGAGGAGGGGAGAACAGGCTGGCGGTGAATGCGCTGCTGGTGGCTGGCATTTCCCGGCGCTGTGCGGGTGACGCGCGCGGTGACGTGTTCGCGGCCGGGGATGCAGGGCGTGGGCCACCGTCGCAACCCGGCCCCGGGTGAATCACGCATCATGGCGGGATATCGGTCAATGCAGGAACAGGTGATGTGCAGAGCTACCATCAACGACGTTGCCGGGCACGCCAACGTGGCGCGGGAGACGGTTTCGCGTGCCTTCGGCACCGTGCCTGCGGTGCGGCCGGCCGCGCGCGCTGGTGTTGCCGCGCAGGCCCACGCCCGTCCTGCCGCGCATCTGGACAACGGGAGGGAAACCGTCTGATGAAAACCGTACTGGGCAATGGCCGCGTGCTCGCCGGCGACGCCTTCCGCGATGACGTGGCGGTGGTGATCGAACATGGCCGGGTGCAGGCCGTGGTGGCGCCCGATGATCCGGCGGTGGCCCACGCCGATGCATACATCGACCTGCGCGGCGGCTGGCTGGTGCCGGGCTATATCGATGTGCAGGTCAACGGCGGCGGCGGGGTGCTGTTCAACAACACCCCGGATGTGGCGACGCTGCGCACGATGGCGCAGGCCCATCGCCGCTTCGGCACCACCGGGCTGTTGCCGACGCTGATCAGCGACGATCTCACGGTGATGGCGCGCGCCATCGCCGCCACCCGTCAAGCGCTGGATGGCGCAATTCCCGGGGTGCTGGGTATCCATCTGGAAGGGCCGTACCTCGCCCCTGCGCGCAAAGGCACGCATGACGCCAGCAAGTTCCGGGTTCCCGACGCGGCCGAGATCGAGCTGGCCACCTCCCTGGACAACGGCGTCACCCTGATCACCCTGGCCCCGGAGCGGGTACCGGCGGCGGCCATCGCGCGGATGGTGGCGCGCGGTGCCGTCGTCGCCGCCGGCCATACTGCCGGCAGCTACGATGAAATCCGCGCCGGGTTGCGCGCCGGCATCACCGGCTTCACCCATCTGTACAACGCGATGTCGCCACTGCAGGGACGCGAGCCGGGCGCGGTGGGCGCGGCGCTGGAAGACCGCCACAGCTGGTGCGGAGTGATCGTTGATGGCGTGCACGTGCATCCGGCCAGCCTGCGCGTGGCGCTGGCCGCCAAGCCGCGCGGGCAGCTGATCCTGGTCACCGATGCGATGCCGATGGTCGGCGCGGACGATCCCTCGTTCGCGCTGTATGGCGAGGTCATCACCGCGATCGACGGCGTGGTGCGCAATGCCGCCGGTGCGCTGGCCGGCTCGGCGCTGGACATGGCCACCGCGGTACGCAACACGGTCAATCTGCTCGGCCTGCCATTGGAGGAAGCCGCGCGCATGGCCTCCACCTATCCGGCACGGTTCCTCGGGCTCGGCCACCGCTACGGCCAGATCGCGACCGGCTACCAGGCCGACCTGGTGCTGCTCGATGCGGACCTGCAGGTACAGGCGACCTGGATCGCCGGCCAGCGCGACTGACCGGCCTCACTGGCGCCTGCCCCGATGGGGCGATGCGCTGCTGCAGCAGTACCAGCCTGGCGTTGGACAACGCCGTTGCGGGTTACCGAATCGATCACGCTGCGGCCGGTTGGGCACCAGGTGCGCAGGTCGATGCCATGGAAATCATGGAAGCCCGTCAACAAGGGGAGGGGAGGCGGGGTTCAGCACGATTGCGGCAGTGCGCGGGTGGGCGGGATCGCAAGATCACGGCGGTCCAGATAGCCGGCCAGCGTGGCCAGTCCCCAGGCGGCGGCCACCACCGCCGCGCCGATCCAGGGCGTGTGGCGCAGGCCGAGGTGTTCAACCACCACGCCGCCAAGTGCTGCGCCCAGGGCGATGCCGACATTGAAGGCGGCGATGTTCAGGCCGGAGGCCACGTCGACCGCCTGCGGCGCGAAACGTTGCGCCTGCTTGACCACATACACCTGCAGGCCGGGTACGTTGCCGAACGCCACCGCCCCCCAGGCCAGCACGGTGGCCAGCACCAGCCAGCGGTGGCCGGCAGTAAAGGTCAACAGCAGCAGGACCAGCGCCAGCAGCGCGAAGATGATCTTCAGCGCGGGCACCGGGCCACGGCGATCGGCCAGCCGGCCGCCCCACAGGTTGCCTATCGCCACCGACACGCCGTACACCAGCAGCACCAGACTCACCGCGTTGGCGGAAAAACCGCTGAGGTCCTGCAGGATCGGCGCCAAGTAGGTGAAGGCGAGGAAGGTGCCGCCATAGCCGGTTGCGGTCATCGCATACACCAGCAACAGGCGAGGCTGGGCCAGCACGCCCAGCTGCTGCCGGAACGTGGCGGCCGCGCTGCCGGGGAGATTGCGCGGGACAAAGGCCAGGCTGCCCAGCAGCGCGATCATCCCCAGCCCGGCCACCGCCAGGAAGGTCGCGCGCCAGCCCAGGTGCTGGCCGATGAAGGTTCCCAACGGCACGCCGGTGACCAGCGCCACGGTGAGTCCGGTGAACATGATGGCGATGGCGGACGCCGCTTTTTCTTTCGCCACCACCGAGGTGGCGATGATCGAGCCGATCGAGAAGAACACGCCGTGGGCCAGCCCGGTCAGCACCCGCGCCACGATCAGCGAGCCATAGCCGGGCGCCATCCATGCCACCACGTTGCCAACGGTGAACAACACCATCAGCGCGACCAGCAGCGCCTTGCGCGGCACGCTGCCGGTGAGTGCGGTAAGCACCGGTGCGCCGATGGCAACACCCAGCGCGTACAGGCTGACCAGCAGTCCGGCCGAGGGCAGGCTGACCTGCAGGTCGGCGGCGATGGTCGGAATCAGGCCGACAATCACGAACTCGGTGGTGCCGATGGCGAACGCGCCGAGGGTGAGCGCCAGCAGCGCAAGCGGAATAGCACGGGGCATGGCATGCATCCAGTAAACGGGAGGCGTGCATTCTGGCCGGGATATTGTTGCGGAATAACCAGTGTTTACGCCAATCACCTTTGATATAAAGTCAATTATCCAGGGCCGGCTCCATCGCCCCCGATACCGGACGGAACCCTTCTTCGCATGAAAACCACGCTCGACGAATTGCAGGCCTTCATCGCCGTGATCGACAGCGGCACCATCACCGCCGCGGCCGAGGCGCTGGGGCAGACCGTGTCCGGGGTCAGCCGCGCGTTGTCACGGCTGGAGGAAAAGCTGGGCACCACCTTGCTGGTGCGCACCACCCGGCGCCTGCAGCTGTCCGAGGAAGGTGCGGCCTTCCTGCAGCATGCGCGGGGTATTGTTGCCGCGGTCGAAACGGCGGAAGAGCAGATGGCGGCACGCCGCGAGCGCCCGGCCGGGCGCCTGCGCGTGGATGCGGCAATGCCGTTCCTGTTGCATGTGATCGTGCCGCGGGTGGGCGGTTACCGGCAGCGCTATCCCGAGGTGCAGCTGGAATTGAACAGCAACGAGGGCTACATCGACCTGCTGGAGCGGCGCACCGACCTGGCCATCCGCATCGGCCCGTTGCGCGATTCCTCGCTGCATGCCCGGCCCCTGGCCAGCAGCCGCATCCGCATCCTGGCCAGCCCGGAGTACCTGCAACGACGCGGCACCCCGAAGCGCGCCGCCGATCTTGCCGGCCATTCGCTGCTGGGCTTCAACCAGCCCGAATCGCTGAACGAATGGCCGCTGCCCGGCGCCGATGGGGCGCCGGTGCGGATCACGCCGGCGGTGGCGGTATCCAGTGGCGAGACCCTGCGCCATCTTGCGCTGGCCGGCGAAGGCATCGTCTGCCTGTCCGATTTCATGACCCTGGAAGACCGCCGCAGCGGCGCGTTGCAGCCGCTGTTTGCGCGCGACACGCTGGACATCCGCCAGCCGGTCAACGCCGTGTATTACCGCAACACCGCGGTGTCGGCGCGCATCGCCTCGTTTGTCGACTACCTGGGTGAATCGCTGGCGGACAGATCGTTCGCGGGCTGACGGGCGAGGTGGATGGCCGCGATCCGCGCGGCCTTCAACGCCTCGCCAATCGCCGGGCCGCGCAAATCGCCGGTGGCGATATCGCGCGCGTTGATCGCCAGCGCCGCCTGATGCAGCCGCCGCAGCGTCGCGCCCTGCGGATAAGCGCGCTCCTCGAAGCCGAGCCGGCCGCGCGCATCGCATTCGCAGGCGATGGCGATCTGCGCGATGCGCTCGGGGCGGCGGAAACCGTCGCAGCGTGACAGCAGTTCCAGCACCGTGGCATCGCGCAGTTCATCGATGCGATGCACGTTGAGGTGCTCGCGGCAGACCGCCTCGGCCAGCTGCCGGTAGTCCAGTGGCACCTTCAGGCGCTCGCACAGCTGCTGCAGCGGTTTGAGGCCGCGCTGCTCGTGCATGAGGTGGCGCGGCCATTCCGCGCGCGGGGTCAGGCCCTTGCCAAGGTCGTGGACAAGGGCGGCAAAGCCGGTCAACGCATCGCCCGGTGCCAGCCGTGCGGCCATGTCGCTGACCATCTCCTGATGCCGGCCGGTATCGATTTCCGGGTGGTATTCCGCGCGCTGCGGCACGCCATACAGCGCTTCCAGTTCGGGCAGGATCGAGCCCAGGGCGCCGGCTTCATGCAGCGTGCGCAGGAACGCGGACGGCTGCTGCGAGGCCAGCACCTTGCGCAGCTCCTGCCACACCCGCTCCGGCACCAGCGTGTCGAGCTCGCCACTGGCGGCGATCTGGCGCATCAGCACCATCGTTTCCGGGGCGACGCGGAAACCCAGCGGCGCGAAGCGGGCCATGAAGCGGGCCGCGCGCAGCACCCGCAGCGGATCCTCGCTGAACGCCGGGCCGACATGACGCAGCACGCGGCGTTCGATATCGCCCACGCCGCCGTAAGGATCGACCAGTTCGCCGCTGGCCTCGTCGCGGGCAATCGCATTGATGGTGAAGTCGCGCCGCAGCAGGTCTTCTTCCAGCGTCACCGACGGATCGGCATCGACCACGAAGCCGCGATAGCCGCGTCCGGATTTGCGCTCGGTGCGCGCCAGCGCGTATTCCTCACCGGTGTGCGGATGCAGGAATACCGGGAAGTCGCGGCCTACCGGTCTGTAGCCCTGCGCCTGCATCTGCGCCTGGGTGGCGCCGACCACCACCCAGTCGCGGTCACCGGCGTCCAGTCCCAGCAGTGCATCGCGGACCGCGCCGCCGACAAGATAGATCTTCATGTGCACATGATGCCCGATCGGCGTGATCCGCCTTCCACCCGCAGGGCCGGTGTCTGCGCCGGTGCCCGCCCCGAGCGCGGCGCGGCGGTGGATCAGCGGCCGCTGCCGGCGGCCGTCGCCGGCGTCGCGGCCGGACAGGTGAAGCGTTTGCGTGGCGCCTGCAGCCGTCCGTTCATGCGGTCGCTGACCGGCAGGGCATCGCCGTTCAAGCGCCAGTCGTAGATCACGCTGAAGGCCAGAATCCGCGCCACGTATTCGCGGGTCTCCTTGTAGCTGATGGTCTCGATCCAGAAATCCGGATCGTAGTTGGGCCGTTGCGACTGCCAGCGGGCGGTCGGCGTCGGCCCGGCGTTGTAGGCGGCGATGGTGATGTAGGGCAGGCCGCCGTACTTGTCCATCAACTGGCGCAGGTAGGCGGTGCCGATCGCGATATTGGTGTCCGGGTCATACAGGCTGGCCGCCCCGCCGTAGCCGCCCAGGCCGAGGCTCTTGGCCACACTGGCACCGGTGGCCGGCAGCACCTGCATCAACCCCATCGCATTGGCCGGCGAACGCGCCTTCGGGTTGAAGGTGCTTTCGGCGCGGATCTCCGCCGCCACCCATGCCGGATCGATGGCATTGCGGGCGGATTCGCGCCGGATCGCGGCGTCGTGATACAGCGGGAAGCGCAGTTCGTACAGGCGCTGTTCCTCGGGACCCTTGAGCGCGAACACCGCGCGGTCGAACCAGCCGTTGTCACGCGCCACTTCCACCGCCAGCCGGCGCCGGGTGTCGTCGAAACGGCTCAGCGCATCGTTCCACTCCAGCGTGGCCCAGCCGCTGCGGTCGAGCTTGAACAGCTCCATCGCCCGTACCAGCGCCGGGTCGGTGGCCACCGCCGCGCGCGCCTGGGCACTGTCCTGCGGGCTCCACGGGCACAGCGCGTAGGCCTGCTGCAGGCGGTCGGCGGCAAGGAAGCCATGGAAGGTGGCCGTGCCGGCCACGCTGCGATACAGCGGCGTGGCGTCGGCCGGGGCGCCGGTTCTTTCCAGCAGCCGTGCTTCGAAATAACGCCAGCGCGAATCGCTGCGCTGGGTGGCGGGCATCCTGCGGATCGCCACCAGTGCCGCCGGCCAGTCGCCGCGGGCCATCGCTTCGCGCGTGCGCCACTCGTGCAGACGTTCGTCATAGGCCGATTCGGGGACCGCGGCCAGGCGCCGCGCAGAATCGGGCAGGTAGGAGGCCACGGTCCACAACGCGATCTGGTAGAGCACCTGGTTGCGCTGGTCCGCGTTGAGCTGCAGCGCGGCCGCGTACTGCGGCAACTGCTGTTCGGCGGCAGACGGGTCGGCCTTGGCCAGCTTTTCCAGGCCATCGGTGGCGATACGGCGGCTGCGCTCGTTCTTCGGCCAGTTCAACGCGCGTGCATCGGGGGTGTCGACGAAGGCGGCGTAGTCGTAGGCCTGGGCCAGTTCGGCCTTTGGCAGGCCACGGGCGGCGGCGCGCATCACCGCCGGCTGCTGGGCATCGGCGGCGGCATCGATACGTTCCCAGCGCAGCGCCGGCGCCAGCCCGCCGCGGGCGTCGAGCACGGCGAACACCGGATCGCAGGCATCGGGCAGCGGGTTGCCACTGCTGCGCCACAACGCCTGGGCGTCGGACGTCCACTGTGCGTCGGCCTTGCCGGTGGCCTGGCGCGCGTTGAGTTCAGCGCAGCGCAGGGCGGTATTGGGGGTCGGTTTCCAGTTGGCCAGCAACGTCGGCCAGTCCTGGCGCCGGGCCAGCGCCGGCAGCCACATCGCGCGCAGTGCTTCGGCCACCGCTTGTCCCTGGTAGCGCCTGAGGAAGTCCTGCGCCTGGGCCGTGCTCACGGTGTCGATGTTGCGCCGCAGGTTGGCGTATTCGATCCAGCCATACAGCGGATGCCGGCGCAGGCTGCTGGCCTGGGCGGCATTGAATTGCCCGTTTTCGGCGCTGTCGATGGCGGTGCGGACCGCTGCGCGCTGCGCATCCAGCGTCTGCGCCGGGACAGCGGTGGAGACGGCCAGCAGGGTGGCGGCGAGGGCGGGGGCAAAAGGCAGTCGGATCATAGGCAGGAAGGATACCGGCCGCCGCGCCGCGGGGATGTGGTCGCGCTGAATGGAAAGGGATGCGGGGCGGGGGCACGGCGCGAGGATGCCGGCAAATGCCTTCACATTGCCGGCACTTGTGGTGGCTTTACGTTTTGTTTACAACGTGGAGCGAGCCGCGGCAGTGGCAGGGGGCAAGGCGCGGTGGACCCGTTTCCTTTGGAGAGAAAGGATGAAAAGCCTGCACCGTGGCCGCCTGGCCATTGCCGTACAGCTGTCACTGCTCACCGTCTGCGCGCCGGCCATCGCCCAGGAGGCCGAGGCCGGCTCCCGCGCGACCACGCTCGACCGCGTCCAGGTCACCGGCACCCGCATCAAACGCGCCGAGGTCGAAGGCCAGGTGCCGATCCAGACGCTCACCCGCGACGATATCGAGCGCACCGGCTTCAACTCGATCAGCGAGGTGTTGCAGCAGCTCACCGCGTCCGGCTCGGCGTTGAATGCCAAGTTCAATTCCTCCGGCAACTTCGGCTTCCCGCCCGATGGCAGTGGTGTTGGCGCCGGTTCGGCGCAGGTGGATCTGCGCCATCTGGGGGCCAAGCGCGTGCTGGTGCTGGTGGATGGCATCCGCTGGGTCAACGAGTCTTCCGCCTCCGGCGTGGGCGCGGCGACCGACCTGAACACCATTCCACTGGCGATCGTCGAGCGCATCGAAGTGCTCGAGGACGGCGCCTCCTCGCTGTACGGCTCCGATGCGATTGCCGGGGTGGTCAACATCATCACCCGCCGCGATTTCGACGGCGCCCAGGTGACGGTGAACTACGGCCAGTACGGCAAGGGCGACGGCACCCAGAAAGGCGTCGACCTGGCGTGGGGCACCACCACCGAGCGCACCAGCCTGTTTCTGGGCGCCAGCTGGGTGAAGCAGGATCCGGTGTATGCCCGTACCCGCGAACAGTCGCGTTATCCGATTCCCGGCACTGGCCTGGCGTTCGGCAGTTCGGCCACGCCGACCGGGCGTTTCATCTTCATCGACCCGGTCACCGGCGCCGAGCAGGACCTGACCCCCAACAGCGGCGCACGCACCCCGGTCTATGACGGCAGCGCCGGCTGCAACCGCCGCGACGACTACCACTGCTTCGGCCGCGCCGACCGCTTCAATTTCGCCCAGTACAACCTGCTGCTGACCCCGTCCGAGCGCAAGGGCGTGTTCGGCCAGTTCCGCTACTTCTTCAACAACGACACGCAGTGGTACGTGAAGGCGCTGGGCAACCGCCGCGAGTCGACCAACCAGGCCGCGCCCGAGCCGCTGTTCTTCGGCCCGGAAGCGGGGACCGGCAATCCGCTGGCCGATGACATCTTCATTTCCGCGCGCAATCCCTACAACCCGTTCGGGTTCGATCTGGACTCGGCCGACAACCTGATCATGATCGGCCGGCGCCCGGTGGAAGGTGGCGCGCGCGTGTTCGAGCAGCGCGTGGATACGCAGTACTTCAACACCGGGCTGGTCGGTTCGTTCGAACGCGCCTCGCGCAGCTGGTTCTGGGACGTCAACGGCATGTACGCCCGGAACAAGGCCGAACAGACCAACTACGGCAGCTACAACATCTACAACGTCGCCCTGGCGCTGGGCGATCCGGCCGCGTGCGCGGCGGTGAGCGGCTGCGTGCCGCTGAATATCTTTGGCGGCCCGGGCACCATTACCCCGGACATGCTGCGCTGGATCCAGCCGGTGGTGCATGACCGCAGCCAGAACAAACTGGGCCTGTTCACCGCCAACCTCAGCAGCGACATGTTCACCCTGCCCGCCGGCAAGGTGTCCTTCGCCACCGGGTTTGAATACCGCAAATACGAGGGCTGGTACCAGCCCGATCCGCTGACCGTGATCGGCCACTACAACGGCGTGCCGTCGTTGCCGACCTCCGGTTCCTACGACGTCAACGAGGTGTATCTGGAGCTGAGCGTGCCGATCTTCGCGCACTCGGCGCTGGGCGAGGCACTCGACCTCAGCCTGGCCGGGCGCTATTCGGACTACTCCACTTTTGGCGGCGAATTCACCCCCAAATACGGCCTGCGCTGGCAGGTGAGCGAGGACTTCGTGCTGCGCACCAGCTACGCCGAAGGCTTCCGCGCCCCGACCATCGGCGAGCTGTACGGCTCGGCGGCGCGGGCCGACCTGCAATTGTCCGATCCGTGCTCGATCGGCCTGGGTGGCACCCCGCCGCGGGGCAGCGCCGCCAACTGCGCCGCGCTGGGCGTACCCGGTGGCTACCAGCAGGCCAATTCGCAGATCTCGGTCACCACCGGCGGCAACACCGCGCTGGACCCGGAACGCGCGCGCAGCCTCAGTGCCGGTTTTGTCTGGAGCCCGTGGTTTGCCAGCAACTCGGAGTGGGCCGACCGCTTCGATGTGGAAGTGACCTTCTACCGCCACGCTATCCGCGGCGCGATCCAGGCCATCGATGCGCAGACCCAGCTCGACCTGTGCGTGGATACGCTGGACCCGCTGTACTGCGGCGGCATCACCCGCGCCACCACCGGCGGTATCAACGGCTTCAACAACCGGCTGACCAACCTCGGCTCGATCAAGACCGACGGCTGGGATGTGAACCTGTTCTGGACCTTCCCCGAAAGCGCGGCCGGGCGCTTCAAGCTGGCCTGGCAGAACACCTTTGTCGGCCGCTACGAGGCCACCGGCGCGGCCGGCCAGCGGCAACCGCAGCGGCCGGGGGTGGAGGTGGTGGACAGTGCGATTCCCGAGTGGACCTCCAACGCGATGCTGGACTGGTCGCGCGGGCCGTGGACCGCCTCGTGGACGTTGCGGCATACCTCCAGGCTGAGCGAGGACTGCGGTGACGCGGTGGCCTTCCCGGTGTGCCGCAATCCGGTCGATGGCCGCAATACGCTGGCGGCCATCAGCTACCACGACCTGCAACTGGGCTACCGCTTTGACTGGTTGAAGGGGCTGCAGCTCAGTGCCGGGCTGAACAACGTGTTCGACAAGGATCCGCCGATCTGTCTGTCGTGCTCGTTGAACGGCTATGACGCCTCGACCTACGACATCCCCGGCGGCCGCTACTGGTATGTGCGGGCGGACCTGAAGTTCTAGGCCGGCAATCGCCGAAAAGACAGAAGGCCGGCACCATGCCGGCCTTCTGCATTGGCGCCGGACAGGGCCGCCGGCGCGTTCAGCGCAGGCACTGGCGGGGCACCTGCACGTCCATCGCCACGGCCAGGTGGTCGGAGTAGGCGGCGGCCACCGCGCGGGTGTCGAGGATGCTGAGGTTGGCGCTGATCAGGATGTGGTCGATGGCCCGCTCCGGGCGCCAGCTGGGGAAGGTCGGCACCCTGCAGCCGGGCGGCTGCAGCCGGGTCTTGCGGTACAGCACCTGCATCTCCGGGCGTTCGGCCACGCAGTTGAAGTCGCCCATCAGGATCGCGTTGGGATGGTCGGACAGCAGTTCGGCGATGAAGTCCAGTTGCGACTGGCGCGAGCCGGTGCCCAGCGACAGATGCGCCACCGCCACCGTCAGGCCTTCGGTGCCGTCCCCGAACTTGGCCAGCAGCACCCCGCGTCCGCCCAGACGGCCGGGCAGGGCGTGGTCCTGCACTTCCACCGGTTCCAGCCGGCTCAGCAGGCCGTTGGCGCTGGAGGCCACCCCGCCCATGCGCCGGTTCGGCTGGTGGCTCCAGTAATTGAAACCGGCGCGTTCGGCCAGGTAGTGGGTCTGGTTGGTGAAGCCCGAGCGCAGGCTGCCCGGGTCGGCCTCCTGCAGGCCGACAATGTCATGGCCGCTGGCCAGCTTGGCGATCGCATCCAGGCTGGAACGCTTGCTGCCCGCCGGCAGCGCATGTGACCAGCTGCGGGTCACATAGTCGCTGTAACGGCGGGTGCTGGAGCCGGCCTGGATGTTGGCGGTGAGCAGCCGCAGGGTGGAGCTGGGGGGAGGATTCACGGCAACTGCTGATCGCTTCAAGAGGGTTCCACTACTACCTTATCGAGCGTGGGCGGCGCGTTCGCGTGCGATCAGGTGATCGGCGATGCGCAGCATGTCCTCGAAGCTGGTGCCCTTGACCAGGTACTTGCCGTCGATGATCAGCGACGGGGTGCCGGAGATCTTGCTGCGCTGGGCGAACTGCCTGGCGCGGTTGACCTTGGCGTTCACGCCGAAGCTGGCCATGGTGTCGGCGAACTTCTTCGCATCCACGCCGTGCTTGGCATAGAAGCTGGCGATGTCCTGCACCGAATCACGGCCGCGTTCGCCCTTCAGGCTCTGCTCGACGTGGATGGCCGAATACAGCGCGTCATGGGTTTTTTCCTGTACGCCGAGCGCTTCAGCGGCATAGAACGCACGCGCGTAGTCATCCCAGGTGCCACCGAACGCGGCCGGCACGTAGACGAAGTTGACGTCCGCCGGCAGCCCGGCCTTCCACGGGCCGATCAGCGCCTGGAAGCGGGCGCAGGCCGGACACACATAGCCGAAGATCTCGGCCACTTCGATCTTGCCGGTGGCCGGCTGGATCGGCTGGCCGCCTTCGATCACCAGGTAGTCGGTGCCGGCCACCGGCTCGGGGCCGACCGGACGCGCCGGCGCCGGTACCGGGGTATTGGCCGCGGCCGTGGTTTCGCTGCTGGCGGTGTCGGCGGCCGGCGCTGCGTCGCTGGCCGGAGCCGCGCTCTCGGCGGGTGCGGCTTCAGCAGCCTCGCTGGTGCCGGTCGGGGCGGCCGTGGCCGGAGCAGTGGTGGCGGTCGAGCCGTCCTGGGCCTTGCAGGCGACCATGATCGGGAGCAGGGCCATCAGGGCCAGGGCGAAGCGGATTTTCATCGTTTTGATCTCCAACAGGAAACGGAAAGTCGGCCGCCGCGAAGCGCGCGCGGCCAAGTAATTGATCATGACATCATGCGCCGCCGCCGCGGCAGCAAACACGCCGGTGGTTCAGCAGCGCTTGTTCAACGCTGTTTGCCGGCGCTGCGCTCGCGCGCGACCAGCGCATCGGTGATGCGCAGCACGTCCTCGAAGTTGCGGCCCTTGACCAGATATTTTCCGTTGACGATCAGCGTCGGCGTGCCCTGCACCCCGCTGCGGATCGCGAACTCGCGCGCGGTCTTGATCTGCTGGTCGACCTTGTCGCTGCGCAGCGCCTCGATATAGCGCTGCGGCGTCACGCCGTAGCTCGAATAGAACGTAGCCAGCTCCTGCGGCGAGACGTTCTGCATCGGCAGGCTGCGCTTGTCGTGCAGGGCTTCGAACATGGCGCCGTGGCTGCGTCTGGACACGCCCAGCTGGTCGGCGGCGTAGTAGGCGCGGGCGAACGCATCCCAGGTGCCGCCAAAGGCGGCCGGAACCGGGGTGAAGCGCACGTCGGCCGGCAGCTTGGCCACCCACGGCCGCAGCACCGTTTCGAAATGCGCGCAGTGGCCGCAGGTGTAGCCGAACACTTCGGTGACCTCGATCTTGCCGGCCAGCGGCGCGAACGGCGCCGGATTGGCGATCAATTCGTAGTCGCGGCCTTCCAGCAGCGCCGGGGTACTGGCCGCGGCAGCGGCATCGGGCGGCAGCAGGCACAACAACAGGAACATCAGTCGGGGGAAGCGCTTCATGGTTTCTCCGGGGTGAAAAAACACGCCGGCCTCGGGGCCGGCGTGCGCGGTAACAACGCCGGCCAGGTCGCCGCGGCGACCGCCGGGCTCAATGGTTTGCCGGGGCGGCGACGACGGCCTGGAGGTCGGCGGCGCGGTCGTGCAGGCCCTGCAGGTAACTGGCCAGGGCCTGGATTTCCTGGGTAGTCAGCGACCTGGAAATCTGCGCCATGATGTTGAAGTGGGCGGTATCGGTTTCCTGGGTCTGCCCGGCCTGGTAGTACTCCAGCCGCTGGCTGAGGTAGGCCGCATGCTGGCCGCCGATATGCGGATAGGCCGGTCCGGGATTGCCCGCGCCGGTGGGGCCGTGGCAGGCCATGCAGGCGGGAATACCGCGCGCGCTGTCACCGCCGCGATACAGCTTCTGGCCGATTTCGTAGAACTTCATCCCGGCATAGCTGCCGCTGGTCACCGCACTGTCGTCGGCAATGCCGGCGCCGGCCTTCTGGGTGGCGAAGAATGCACCGATGTCACGCATGTCCTGCGCGCTGAGGTTCTGCACAAACGGCACCATCGCCACCGCCGCGCCGCTGTTGCGCTGGCCATTGGCGATCAGGGCCATCTGCTGGGCGATATAGCGTTCGCTCTGGCCGGCGATGCGCGGATACATGTCGACGCTCGAATTGCCATCGGCGCCATGGCAGGCCGCGCACGCGGTGGCCTTGCTCTGCCCGGCTTCAACATTGCCCCACTGGGTCTTGGAGAAGTCGATCTCCAGCGGCGCGGTCTGCACCGGTGCGTTGTCCGGGATCGGGGTCACCGAGGTCTGCGCAAGCGCGACTGCGGCCAGGAGGGGCACTGCGAAAGCGGTAACGGCAAGAACGCGGGCATGGCGCATGCGGAAGCTCCGTGTGGACCTGACCAGGCAGGGGCGGGAAGCCGCTGCAACGGGCCGGCCGATTATCCCTTCGCCTTCTTTGCCGGGTCAACGAACAGTGCAGCATAAAGTGCGTGCGGTGCCGGACGTGGCCGGCCGGACATGCGATCCTAAGCGCATGTCACAGCTCCTAGAACGCGCCCAATATCTGCTTTCCGCCCACAACGCCCGGCAATTGCCGGCCGACGTGGGCAGCGAAGTCGCCTTCGCCGGCCGCTCCAATGCCGGAAAGTCCAGTGCCCTCAATGCCCTGACCCGCCGCAATGCGCTGGCGCGGGTGTCCAAAACGCCCGGTCGCACCCAGCAGCTGGTGTTCTTCCAGGTCACCCCCGATGCCCATCTGGTCGACCTGCCCGGTTACGGCTATGCCAAGGTGCCGATGGACCTGCAGGCGCACTGGCAGGCGTTCATCGACCAGTATTTCCGCACCCGCGAGGCGCTCAAGGGGTTGGTGGTGGTGATGGATATCCGTCATCCGCTGCGCGAATACGACCTGCAGATGCTCGCTTATGCGGTCCAGCGCGGGTTGCCGGCACATGCGTTGCTGACCAAGGCCGACAAGCTCGGCCGCGGCCAGCAGATGCAGACCCTGCAGAAGGTGAGGAAGGAATTGTCGGGAATGTACGGCGACAGCGTCAGCGTGCAGACCTTTTCCGGCGAGTCACGGCAGGGGGTCGACGAGGCCCGCACCGTGATCGGCAGCTGGCTGGGGCTGAACCCGTCGGCGCCGGGACCGGGCGCCGCCTGAGCCGCAGTTGCCGCCTGCGCCGCTCAGCAGCGCTGGCGGCAACCCGCCTGGTTCCTTCTTCAACGCGCGCGCCTGATGGCGCATCGCGGCTGGCCGCGGAAGTGGCAGAGCCGTGTTCGCTTCCATATTCATTGCCATTGGACGCTGCGCAAGCGCAGCTGTGTGCAACACCGCCAATCGCCTCTGCGGCCGTCGGCGGTTGCCGGAGTGATGTGCCGCAATCAGGCCGGAATATGGAAAAACTGCCCGATAAGCGCGGCCGCAGCCATCGCCAACGCACCCCAGAAGGTGACCCGCAACGCACCGTGCCACGGCGACGCTCCGCCCATGTGCGCGCCCCAGGCACCGGTCACGCACAGGCAGGCGAGGGTCGCGGTGGTGGTTCCGGCGGCGACATGCTGTGCGGGCACCAGGATGGCCGTCAGCAGTGGCAGTGCGGCGCCGATCACGAACGCGCAGGCCGACGCGGAGGCCGCCTGCAACGGGCGTGCGCGCAACGTGTCGGTGATACCCAGTTCGTCGCGCGCATGGGCACCGAGCGCATCGTGTGCGGTCAGCTGCACCGCCACTTCGTGCGCCAGCGTGGGGGTCAGCCCGCGCTGGCGATAGATCGCCGCCAGTTCTTCCAGCTCGCTGTGCGGGTCTTCGTGCAACTCGCGCGTTTCGGTTGCCAGGTCGGCATGTTCGGTATCGGCCTGCGACTTGACCGAGACATATTCGCCGGCGGCCATCGACATCGCCCCGGCCACGGTACCGGCCACCCCGGTGGCCGCGATCACCGCGGTGCTGGCTCCGCCGGCGGCCACGCCGACCACCAGACCGGCAATCGAGACGATGCCGTCATTGGCGCCCAGTACGGCCGCGCGCAGCCAGCCCACGCGGTCGGAACGATGCAGTTCACGATGATGGCGGCGGATCGGCTCCATGGCCCAGTATAGCGGCGGCGCCGGTCAAGCCGTCGTGCGTGGGACGCACAAACCCGGCTTCGTCCACATGGGCAGCCATGGCCTCACGATATAGTGCCGCCTTGCGATGTGGGGGTCTGGTCCCCACATTTCCCCACCCCCTGTGTGAGCCTGCCCTTGTCGAGCCCCAGCCACGTCGCCGATACGCCGATCACCGATCGTTCCCAACTGGTCGAAAACCTGGCCTCGGGCGAAAAGCCGAAGGCGCAATGGCGCATCGGTACCGAGCATGAGAAGTTCGGCTTCCGTCTGGATGACCTGCGCCCGCCGACGTTCGACGGCGATCGTGGCATCGAAGCGCTGCTCACCGGGCTGACCCGTTTCGGCTGGGTGCCGGTGCAGGAAAATGGCCGCACCATCGCGCTGCTGCGCGACAGCGCCTCGGTCACGCTGGAGCCGGCCGGGCAGCTGGAACTGTCCGGCGCCGCGCTGGAAACCCTCCACCAGACCTGCGTGGAAACCGGCACCCATCTCAATGAAGTGGCGCAGGTGGCCGGTGAGCTGCAGCTGGGCTTCCTGGGCATGGGCTTCCAGCCCAAGTGGACGCGTGCGGACATGCCGTGGATGCCCAAGGGCCGCTACCAGATCATGAAGAGCTACATGCCCAAGGTCGGCGCGCTCGGCCTGGACATGATGACCCGCACCTGCACGGTGCAGGTCAATCTGGATTACGCCAGCGAAGCGGACATGGTGAAGAAGTTCCGCGTGTCGCTGGCGTTGCAGCCGATCGCCACTGCGTTGTTCGCCGATTCCCCGTTCACCGAAGGCAAGCCCAACGGCTACCTCAGCTACCGCTCGCACATCTGGACCGATACCGATCCCGATCGCACCGGCATGCTCGATTTCGTGTTCGAGGACGGCTTCGGCTATGAGCGCTATGTCGATTACCTGCTCGACGTGCCGATGTACTTCTCCTACCGCGATGGCATCTACCACGACGCCAGCGGCCAGAGCTTCCGCGATTTCCTGCAGGGCAGGTTGCCGGTGCTGCCGGGCGCGCTGCCGACGCTGCGCGACTGGTCCGACCACATGACCACCGCGTTCCCGGAAGTGCGGCTGAAGAAGTATCTGGAAATGCGCGGCGCCGACAGCGGTCCGTGGAGCCGGATCTGCGCGCTGCCGGCGTTCTGGGTGGGACTGCTGTATGACCAGACCGCGCTGGATGCGGCGTGGGACCTGGTCAAGGATTTCAGCCTGGCCGAACGCCACGCATTGCGTGACGGCGTGCCGAAGCAGGCGCTGAGCCTGCCGTTCCGCGACGGCACCGTGCGTGACCTTGCCGCGCGCGCGCTGGAGATCTCGCGTGACGGCCTGCGCCGCCGCGCGGCACTCAATGCCGACGGGCAGGATGAAGCCCGTTTCCTCGACGTGCTGCAGGAGATCGTCGATTCCGGCAAGACCGCCGCCGAGCGCAAGCTGGCGCTGTACCACGGCGACTGGAATGGCGATATCGACCGCGTGTTCCGCGAATTCGCCTACTGAGCCCGCGGGCTGGCGGCATCCATCCGATGCGTTGCTAAACTGCCGGTCCACAATCCGGAGGCAGGTGCATGGGCAGTTCGAACGATGAGATCGTCTTCTACACCCACCCGCAGTCGCGCGGCCGCATCGTGCGCTGGATGCTGGAGGAGATCGGCCAGCCCTACCGTGTCGAGGTGATGGGCTACGGCCAGAGCATGAAGGCGCCGGAGTACCTGGCGATCAATCCCATGGGCAAGGTGCCGGCCATCGTGCACCGGGGTGTGGTGGTGACCGAAACCGCGGCGATCTGCGCCTATCTGGCCGATGCCTTCCCCGCGGCCGGCCTGGCGCCGGCGCTGGACGACCCGCTGCGCGGCAGCTACCTGCGCTGGCTGTTCTTTGTCGCCGGCCCGGTCGAGGCTGCGGTCACCGCCCGCGCGCTGGGCCAGGAACCGCCGCCGGAGAAGGCCGGATTCGTCGGCTATGGCAGCTACGAGGCCACCATCGGCCTGTTGCAGCAGATCGCGGCCGGCGCTTCGCCGTGGCTGCTCGGCGAGCGCTTCAGTGCGGCCGATGTGTACGTCGGCAGCCAGATCCTGTTCGGCCTGACCTTCAAGACGCTGCAGCCGCACCCGGCCTTTCTGGCCTATGCGCAGCGCCTGGGCGAGCGCGAGGCCTTGAAACGTGCCGCAGCGGCCGATGACGCGTTGATTCCGGCACAGGCCTGAGCGCACCGGGCGTGGTTGCCGGGAACGCAGGGAAGCGCGGATGCGTGCGGCGACGGCGTCGCTGATGCGCCTGTTGGATGGTGCTGCCAGTCCGCCGGCATTGGCGGCCGGGCTGCCGCCGGCCTTGCCGTCGCTGACGGAGCTGTCCGGCAGCCGGGAGCGCACCGGGCTGCTACCCGGGCATCACGGCAGCGCGCAATGGCCGCGGCGGGAGCAGGTGCTTGTCGGCCGGGCAGCGCATGGCGGCAGGGCCGGCTGCAGCCCTGGCAGCGGCTGCGGATCGCGCAGAACGGTGGCGAGGTCCGTTACACCGCCAAGGTGCCGGGCAATGCCGCACCGATGAGGTTCCGGCAGGTGGAGCAGGGACCACCGCAGGTGGTCTTCGCGCCTCCGGTCCATGATTTCCGCAGCGGCTCGCCTGCTGCCGCGAGGCGCGCGGTTGACCGCGGCGATCTCGGACCTCGCCCGCGAGCGCGTGCCGGTGTAACGGTTCCGGCAGTCCCGGCCTCCGCAGCAGTGAGGCCGGATGTGCGCTGCCGGTTGCGCCGCTCAATAGCGCGCGGCGGTCAGTGGCGCATCGGCCCACTGCCAGGCGTTGGCCTGCAGGCGCGAGGTCTGGCGCGCTGCACCGGTCTGGCCCAGGGCCTGTTGCGCCTGCGCCAGACCGAACAGTGACCAGCCGTTGGTCGGGTAGGTCTTCAGGTCCTGCTGGAAGGCCTCCGCCGCGCCTCTGGCATCGCCGCCATCGAGCAGGGCCGCGCCCAGGTACGGACGCACCGGCAGTGGCCAGTCGGCCGGCTCGTTGTAGGCCAGTGCGTCCTCGGCCGCGGCGGCGTCACGCAACGCGCCGATCGCCTGCTTGTGCTTGCCCTGCGCGCGCAGCAGTTCACCGCGCAGCAGCGCATCGGCCACGCGCAGGACACCATCGGCATGGTTGATGTCGAAGAAGCTGACCTGGGCCATCGCCGGATCGATGGCGGTCGCGTGCAGCGCGTCGGCCTCTTTGGCCGCTTCCTCCACGGCGCCTTTGCGCAGCTGGGCCATGCCGCGGGCGAAGTGGCGGATCGCGGCCGGATAGGGTAGTTCCGAAGGCGGAGCCACCGCGGACAGGATCGCGTCCCAGTCGCCGAAGCGGACCTGGGTGAGCAGTGGAGCGACTACGAACTGCTGCATGAACTGCATCGGCGCCTGGCCCATCGCCGCGTGGTCGGCGCGCTCGGCGGTCTGCCGGGCGGCCTGCAGCGCCAGCGTGCGCGAGCCGGTCAAGCCGCTGGTCATCGTCGCGAAGTGCCAGTTGTGTGGCACGTAGCCCAGCGGATAGACGCCGTTGCTGCCCCGGCACACCGCCAGGAAATCCTTGTCGGCGGTGGTGGCGGCCAGATTGGTCAAGGTCGCATCGTGGTAGCGGCCGACGCGGATGTAGATGTGCGCGGGCATATGCACCAGATGCCCTGAGCCGGGGGCCAGCGCCGCCAGCGTATCGGCGTAGGGTTCGCCGCGCTGCGGTTCGGGCGAGGCCTCAATGGCGTGGATGTAGTAGTGCATCGCGCCGATATGGCGCGGGTTGCGAGCCAGCACGCGCTCCAGCTCGCCGACCAGCTTCGGGGTGAACGCCGCCGGCGTGCCATCGGCATTCCAGTATGCCCACGGCGACAGGTCCATCAGCGCCTCGGCATACAGCGTGGCGGCATCGTCATCGCCCGGAAACCGCGCCACCACCCCGGCCATCGCCTCGGCATAGCGGCGGTCCAGGGGTGTGCGGTCCTCCGGTGCGGGATCGGCATAGCGCTGCTGCAGTGCCTGGATCAGCGCCTGGTCCGCCGGTCGCGCGTTGCCGGCGAGGCTGGCGGCCCGCTGCGCCAGCGCGGTGGCCTCTTGGGCCGCGGCCGGGTCCATCGCCAGGTTGATGTTCGGCCCCAGCACCAGCGCCTGGCCCCAGACGCACATCGCGCACTGCGGATCCAGCTGCGCCGCTTCGGCAAAGGCACGCCCGGCGGCTTCATGGTTGAAGCCGTAGGCCAGCCGCAGCCCCTGGTCGAAATAGCGCTGGGCCAGCGGCACCTGGGTGCCGATATCGCGATGCAGGTCGCCGAAGGTCTCGAACAGGGGCACGGTCGCCCGGACGGGCGCGGCGGCAGTATCGGTGCCGACTTTCTTCACCGGATCACAGCCGGTCAGCAACATCGCAACCAGCGTCGACGGAAGCAGCAGGAGCAAGGATCGGCGGATCATTGGGGCGTCTCCGGGGCGGGTGACCGCGACCATACTGCGGCCGCACGCGGGGGGTGATACGGCGCCGTGAAGGACGCGCTGACATATCCCGTGGGGGTCGCTTGCCGGCGAGAGCCGCCGGCGCGACGGCAGGAGATGGCCGCTGCCCGGGCCGCGGCCGGCAGGGCGATGGCAATCGCGGGAGCCCGTCAATATACTGTCCCCCAGTACAGGATGTGGGGGCGGGTCGATGCCGCATTCGCCGGAAGAAAAGAAGAAGGTGCTGGCACGGGTCAAGCGCATCCGCGGCCAGTGCGATGCGCTGGAACGGGCGCTGGAAGCCGGCGCCGACTGTCACCCGGTGCTGCAGCAGATCGCCGCCATCCGTGGCGCGGTCAACGGGCTGATGTCCGAGGTGATGGAGGCGCATCTGCGCGAGGAGTTCGGCCAGCCGGCCCAGTCCGAAGTCCAGCGTGCCCAGCGCGTTGCCGAGATGGCCAGCCTGATCCGTTCCTATCTGAAATAACCCCTACCCATGATCCGGCGGTGGCCTCCACTGTCGAATTTGAACCCCTGCAGGAGAATTCCATGAAATCACGTGCCGCCGTCGCCTTTGGTCCCGGCCAGCCGCTGGAGATTGTCGAGATCGATGTCGCTCCGCCCAAAGCCGGCGAGGTGCTGGTCAGGATCACCCACACCGGGGTCTGCCATACCGATGCGTTCACCCTGTCCGGCGACGATCCGGAAGGCATCTTCCCGGCGGTGCTCGGCCATGAGGGCGCCGGCATCGTGGTTGAAGTGGGCGAGGGCGTGACCAGCGTCCAGCCGGGCGATCACGTGATTCCGCTGTACACCGCCGAGTGCGGCGAATGCCTGTTCTGCAAGTCGGGCAAGACCAACCTGTGCGTGGCCGTGCGCGCCACCCAAGGCAAGGGAGTCATGCCCGATGGCACCACCCGCTTCTCCTACAACGGCGAGCCGATCTACCACTACATGGGCTGCTCGACCTTCAGCGAGTTCACCGTGGTGGCCGAGGTGTCGCTGGCCAAGGTCAACCCGGACGCCAACCCGGAGCACGTGTGCCTGCTCGGCTGCGGCGTCACCACCGGCATCGGCGCGGTGCACAACACCGCCAAGGTGGCCGAGGGCGACAGCGTGGCGGTGTTCGGCCTGGGCGGGATTGGACTTGCGGTGATCCAGGGCGCACGCCAGGCCAAGGCCGGCCGCATCATCGCCATCGACACCAACCCGTCCAAGTTCGAGCTGGCCAGGCAGTTTGGTGCCACCGACTGCGTCAACCCGAAGGATTTTGACAAGCCGATCCAGCAGGTGATCGTGGAGATGACCGGCTGGGGCGTGGACCACAGCTTCGAGTGCATCGGCAACGTCCACGTGATGCGGGCGGCGCTGGAATGCGCCCACCGCGGCTGGGGCCAGAGCGTGATCATCGGCGTGGCCGGTGCCGGCCAGGAGATCTCCACCCGTCCGTTCCAGCTGGTCACCGGCCGCAAGTGGATGGGTACCGCGTTTGGCGGGGTCAAGGGCCGCAGCCAGCTGCCGGGCATGGTCGAGGACGCGATGAAGGGCGATATCGAGCTGGCGCCGTTCGTCACCCACACCATGGAACTGGACAAGATCAACGAGGCGTTCGAGCTGATGCACGAAGGCAAGTCGATCCGTTCGGTGATCCACTACTGAGATGACTGCGATGTTCAATAAAGAAGGATTGGCCGCGGCACTGGCGGGTATGGATGACAGCCCGGAAGCGCGTGAGGCGATCGAGCGGCTGCAGGCGTCGGACCTGGCGAAGATCGACCAGTTGATCCTGGCGTCGCTGGACCGGACCTGGAAGAAGGCCGGCTTCGTTACCGCAGGGGTGCTGATCGCCGCGCCCGACGAGTACGAGGACCTCCCCGAGGCGTATTACGCTTCGCGTATCTGCACGCTGGCCGAGGCGTCGCGTATCGAAGTGAAGGGCGATCTGGAGGCGTTGAAGACCTGCCAGATCCGCCTTTCATCTGCATCGGGAGCGGATTGAGATGACGAGCGAACGGATCGAACACCGCGCCTGTTTCGGCGGCTGGCAGGATGTCTACCGGCACGAGTCGAAAGTGCTGGGCTGTGACATGACCGTGGGCGTGTACTACCCGCCGCAGGCCGAACAGGGCCCGTGCCCGGTGCTGTACTGGCTCAGCGGCCTGACCTGCACCGAGCAGAATTTCATCACCAAGGCCGGCGCGCAGCGTTATGCGGCCGAGCACGGCATCATCCTGGTCGCGCCCGATACCAGCCCGCGCGGTGACGACGTCGCCGATGCCGACAGCTACGACCTCGGCAAGGGCGCCGGCTTCTACCTCAATGCCACCGAGCAGCCTTGGGCCACGCATTACCGCATGTACGACTACATCACCGAGGAGCTGCCGGCGTGGGTGGAAGCCGATCCGGCGGCCAGCGATGTGCGTGCGATCAGTGGCCATTCGATGGGCGGGCACGGTGCGTTGACCATCGCGCTGAAGAATCCCGGCCGCTACCGCAGTGTGTCGGCGTTCTCGCCGATCGTGGCGCCGGCGCAGGTGCCGTGGGGCGAAAAGGCGTTCGCCGCCTATCTGGGCCAGGACCGTGCGGCATGGCAGCGGTACGACGCCACCGCGCTGGTGGCCATGGCCGCGGAAAAGCTGCCGTTGCTGGTCGATCAGGGCGGCGCCGACGAGTTCCTCGAAAGCCAGCTCAAGCCGCACCTGCTGCAGGCCGCATGCGAGGCCGCCGGCCATCCGCTGCAGCTGCGCATGCAGCCCGGTTACGACCACAGCTACTATTTCATCGCCAGCTTCATCGGCGATCACATCGCCCATCACGCCGCGGCAATGCGCGGCTGATCCGGCAGGGTCGCTCAACGGGCGCGGGGCTTGTCCGGCTCGCGCCAGTCGTTGCGAGTGACGTCAACGCCGTGTTCCTTGGCTGCCGCCACAATGCGTTTCCAGGCGTGGTCACGCTCGGTGTCGCTCACTTCCTTCACCTGG
Source organism: Stenotrophomonas sp. YIM B06876 (assembly GCF_030711595.1). Taxonomy (GTDB): domain Bacteria; phylum Pseudomonadota; class Gammaproteobacteria; order Xanthomonadales; family Xanthomonadaceae; genus Stenotrophomonas. The sequence goes on along the minus strand of NZ_JAUJUJ010000002.1, from coordinate 121,269 downwards.
TCGAAGCGTGCGATGGCGTTGCGTACGTGCGCGGCATCATGGATCGGCAGCTTTTGCTGCTGCGGGAAAGCGAAGTCGGCGGCGGGCAGGCGGTTGCGGTGTCGGGTGTCCAGTTCGCCCATGGTCAATTCCTCCGGCAGGGGGAGGGGCAGCGTGCACGTGCGCACGCAAGGCCGGTGTCAACCCGGCATGAAATCGGTGTAGGCATAGCGCCCGTCACGCAGCACGGTTTCGCCGCGCACCAGCGTGAGCGCTTTGTCGAACATCGGGCCGGCGCTGACGCAGGTGTGGAACTCGCCGTGCTCGCCACAGGCATCCACTTGGCCGGGCAAGCGCTCCAGCAGCCGGTGATTGAACTCCTCGCCGGCAAAGCTGGCATCAAGCTGCTGCGTATCCACGCAGCACAGTTGCGCGCGCAGGCCCTGGTCGATCATCTGCCGCGCCAGCGCAGCGGTGTTCTGGCCAAACAGCGGGAACAGGCAGGCCCAGCCCATCTGCGCGTACTGCTGCTCGCGCCAGCTGCGGATATCGGCCAGCAGCAGGTCACCAAACGCAACCGTGGCCAGGTGCGGCCAGCGCTCCCGCGCCTCGCCCAGCGTCTGCGCGGTCCGCTGCAGGTAAACCGCGTTGTCGCAGGCCTGCGGAATCCACGAGCACACCAACGGCAGCCCGGCCGCCTCGGCCTGGGCCTGCAGTACGGCCTGGCGGACGCCCTGCATGGACGCGCGCCCGTAGTCTTCGGTCAGCGTGCTGAACAATGCGACGACCTCGATGCCAGCATCCTGGCGCAACGCGTGCAGTGCCCATGCCGCGTCCTTGCCGCCGCTCCATGACAGCATGACGAGTTGCCGTGCTGTCATTTCAGCGCACGTTGCGCAGTTCCCAGTGGTTGCCGGCCAGCAGCCGCATCCGCTGCTTGAAGATCTCGCCGGGAATACTGGTGATGGCGACCAGGTTGATGCGCAGGTCCGCCTGCTCGCCGGTCACGGTTGCCGCCGGGTCGGTCGCCCCCATCTCCGGATTGACATCGTCCGGATCACTCTGGCGGTCGCGCCAGCGTTCGAACAGCGACGTGGTACGCAGCGCCTGCTGCAACTGCGCGGCGAATTCGTCCGCGCCGTTGGCGGTGAATGACAGGTCCAGGTCATTGCCGCGGGCCTTGGATGGATCGGGAAGGGAAATCGAATATTGCACGGACATGGGGATCCTCCTGGACAGGCAGACAGGGTAGTACCGGGGATGTCGGCAAGCCGTCATCAATTTCCGGGGCGATCACTCAGCCATTGAAGGAGTGCGGGCCATCGGCGAAGCCCAGGGTCACCGCGCCTTTGCCGACGTTGACCATGCCGGTCAGGCTCATCACGCTTTCGAAAACCTCCACCGCGTGCGCCGCGCAGACCTCGCGCAGCTCCCGGTAGCCGGGCAGGGCGCGCAGATCGGCCAGCTCGCCGCCGTAGCTCAGGCACAACGTCGGCGTCATCAGCCCGCTGCGCACGCGCTGGCCGGCGAAATCGAACAGCCGTTTCACCGCGTTGTCGAAGCCCTTGATCTTGGCCACCGGCGCGGTGTTGCCGCGATAGCCATGCAGCACCGGTTTGATGTCCAGCGCGCTGCCGAGGGTGGCGCTGAGCAGGCCGACACTGCGGTCGCCCTTGTGGCGGGCGCGGGCACGCATGTAATACAGGTCGCGCGTGATCATGTAGCCGTGCACGTTGCTGGCCAGTTCTTCCAGGCGCTCGCGGATTCGCTGCACGCTGGCGCCGCTGTCGCGCAGGCGCACCGCCTCCACCGCGGTGACCGCCTGGGCGGCGAACAGGTTCTGGGTATCCAGCACACGCAGGGCGAACGGGGAATTGTGCCCGGCCGCCTGCCGCACCGGCTTGTAATCGTTGAGGATGGCGAAGCTGGCCTGCATCGCGTTGTCGTGGATCGGGCTGCGGGTCTTGGTGATCGTCATGCAGAACACATGGTCGTAATCGATCACCAGCTTGCCGAGGAACAGGTCGCGGATCTGATTGACGCTGAAAGGAATGGTTTCAGCCTCTGCGCCATGGTCGGCCACATGCGTGTGCAGGAAGTTCAGTGTGGCCTCTTCGTCGCGGTGGTCGGCAAGCACGGCGTCGCCGATCCGCACCGTGATCGGCAGCAGCACGATGCTGTGCTGGCGGATGAAATCCTGCGGCAGGTCGCAGGCTGAATCGACAACAATTCCGATGCGCATTAAAGCCCCCTGTGCTGACGTGATTCCAATATGCGAACCGTATCGCAAAACGGAGGCGGACATGCGCCCCGGTGCCGGCCATCAGGCGCTCGTTCCAGCAGCCGCCCGTCGGCACCGCCGGGTGCCGGCCGGCAACGGCCGGGCGCGCGATTGCCACTTCCCGCCAAAGTTGCAGGGTGTGCATCGGTTCCGGCATCACGCCGTGGGCGTCGCAACGCCAGTAGCAGGCACCGCCGCCCGACAGGATCGGCCTGCCGAAGCCGCCAGCAGGGCGGATACGGCGTGGCACGCAAGGGCACCTGGCTCGCGAGCGCGGCGAGAGTGGCTTGGGGGCCGACAATGCCGGGCAGGGTCGCCGTGTTGGCGGACAGCTGCAGGGCTGTTTTCCCCGCAGCGGTATGCATGCCGGCATCCGGGCGCTTAAGCTACCGCGGCGAAACGGCGGCAGACGCTGTCGTTGTGGTTTGACGAATTGAAAGTATGTGCGGTGACAGCCGCCAGGCGGTACAGGGGAAGTACGGATGGAAACGGCAGGTTCGGTGGTGGAGTTCTGGCAGGCGGCAGGGCCGCGGCGCTGGTTCGTGCGCGATGACGCGTTCGATGCCGCGTTCCGCCAGCGGTTCCTCGAAATGCATTACCTCGCCGCCCGCCGTGGGTGCGAGGAGTGGCTGGCCAGTTCCGAAGGTGCGCTGGCGTTGTTGATCCTGCTTGACCAGTTTCCGCGCAACTGTTTCCGCGACACCGCCCACGCCTATGCCACCGATGGGCTGGCGCGGCACTACGCCATGCGCGCGATCGAGGAAGGGCTGGACCGGGCGCTCACCCCGCAGCTGCGCGCCTTCATCTACCTGCCGTTCGAGCACTCCGAAGATCCGCAGGACCAGGAGCGTTCGGTGGCGATGTTCGAGGTGCTGGGCGATCTGGAATATCTGAAGTTCGCCGAGCTGCATCGCGACATCATCCGCCGTTTCGGCCGCTTTCCGCATCGCAATGCGGTGCTGGGGCGGATGCCGACCCCGGAAGAACTGCATTATCTGGCCGAGGGCGGCTTTGCCGCTTGAGCGCCGCGCGTAGAGCAGCCAGCCGGTTGCCGGCACTGCCCCGGAATATTCCGCCGCCGGCATGACGCCGGCTTGATGCCGAAGAGAATTGCGGACAGAAAAACGCCGGCGTGCGCCGGCGTCTTGTCTGCAGCCCGACTCTGGAACTCAGTACTTCGGCACGCCGTTGTCCACTTCGTCCGACCACGCGTCGATGCCGCCGACCACGTTGTGCACGCGGGTGAAGCCGAGCGAACGGAAATGTTCGGCCGCCTGGGCGCTGCGCCCACCGCGGTGGCACAGGAACGCCAGCGCGGTGTCCTTGGGCAGGGCCTCGAGCCTGGCGCGGTTGTCGCCATCCAGGGTTTCAAACGGGGCGTTGATCGCGGCGATCGCACGCTCGTCGGCCGGGCGCACGTCCACCAGGGTCAGGCGGCCGGCGCGCAGCTGGTCGTCGGCTTCGCGCACGCTCAGGTCCTTGACCGGCTTGGGGGCGTTCGGATTGTCGATCGCCAGACCCTTGCCGCGGATGTCCTCGACCCAGTCGATGGTGATGCCATTGGCGCGGCGCGCGCTGGCCGGGTCGAACTGCACGCGCAGGCCATTGGATTCGGCGGCAATGGCGTTGTCGTCATGCGGGGCCAGCTGGAAGTTCGGCTGGAACTGGGCGTCGATGCCCAGCTGCAGTGCGGCACCGGGCGCGTCGGCCAGCGCGCCCTTGAGCATTTCCACGGCGGCCGGGGTCACCGTGATCGACGGCGGGGTGCGGTCCGGCGCGGCCACGCCCAGCAGCGTGCTGAGCTCGCCGCTGTTGGCCATCTGCAGGATGATGTCGCTGCCGCCGACCAGTTCGCCATCCACATACAGCTGCGGAATGGTCGGCCAGTCGCCATAGGCCTTGATGCCTTCGCGGATTTCCGCATCGGCCAGTACGTTGACGTGGGCGAAGTCCACGCCCAGGTCGGTCAGCGCGCCGACTGCCTTGGCCGAAAAACCGCACTGCGGCATGGTGGGCTGGCCCTTCATGAACAGCACGACGCGGTTGGCGCCAAGAAGGGATTCGATGCGTGAACGCAGGGCAGGATCCAGGGACATCGTGTACTCGTAAAAGTGGTCGAAGACACAGGGGATTCTACGCTGCATGGCATCATGGGACATGACCGCCACGCAAACCCTGCATCGCATCCCCGCCCGCCCGTGGCGCTGGCTGGCGTGGCTGGCGCTGTCGCAGGCACTGGTGGCGCTGCTGTGGTGGCAGCTGGGCTGGAAAACCGGAGTGCCGCTGATGCTGGCCAGCCACGTCCTGTTCGTGCTGCCGGTGTTCCTGCCCAACAGCCGTTTCTATGCGCCGGTGCTGAGCCGTCTGCCGCACGGCGATGACCGCGTCTGGCTGACGATTGACGATGGCCCGTCCGACGACACCCGGCCGATGCTGGATCTGCTGGAGCGCTACGACGCCTGCGCCACTTTTTTCGTGGTCGGTGAGCGCGCAGCGGCACGGCCCGAACTGGTGCGCGAGGTGCTCCAGCGCGGCCACAGCCTCGGCAACCACAGCCATTCGCATCCACAGGCGCGCTTCTGGGCGCTGGGGCCGGCGCAGCTGGCGCGTGAAATCGGCCAGTGCCAGCACGCGCTGGCGCAGATCACCGGGGCCGCGCCGCGCTGGTACCGCTCGGTGGTCGGCATGACCAATCCGTTCGTGGCCGCGGTGTTGCAGCGGCATGGGCTGACCCGGGTCGGCTGGAGCGCGCGCGGCTTCGATGGCGTCGATTGCCAGCCGCAGGCGGTGGTCGAACGCATTGCCGCCGATCTTGCTCCCGGCGCCATTGTGTTGCTGCACGAGGGCGCCGCCCATGGCCACAATCTGGTCATCCTGGAGGCGGTGCTGCAGCAATTGCAGACGCGCGGGCTGCGCGCGCAAGCGCCGGGCTGAGCGGCGCGGTCAGCCCCGCCAGCAGCGCGCCCGCCGGAAAAACCGGTGTCAACGTGGCAGGCATCCATCCGAAGCCGGAACTTTCTACCGCTGTCTGCGCATAACCCCCGGCAATTCCAGGGAAGTCCGCGGTCATCCGCGCAGGCAGGTGGTCGAACTAGGGCAGGCCGGCCACCAGGGGGCGACTCCTGCTCGCGCCCGTTGCCGGTAGCGGTCTGCAGCACGTCGGCCACCATTCAACGCCCTGTATCCAGGCCTGGACAGGTCGCTGCAGGCACAGGCCGCTGAAGTAGCGGCCGGCCCGCATCGGCCAGCGCGCGGGCGGATATTGCCGCATCGTGGATGAGGACTAGACTTGTCTGCCCCGACCGGCCGCCTGCCGGCCGTTCCTGCCGTCGCCGGCGTCCCGATCCGAGTTTCCATGCCCTTTTCCCATCTTGGTCTGTCGCCGTATCTCCTGCCCGCCTTGCAGCGGGCGCTGCAGGAACAGGGCTACGTGCAGCCGACACCGGTCCAGCAGCGCGCGGTGCCGGTGATCGTGCAGGGCCGCGACGTGATCGCGATGGCGCCGACCGGCTCCGGCAAGACGGCTGCGTTCGTGGTGCCGTTGCTGCAGCAGTTCATCACCCGCGAATCCGGCGCTGCCCGGGCGGTGCCGCAGCTGGTGCTGGTGCCCACCCGGGAACTGGCGCTGCAGGTGGCGGAAACCTTCACCGCGCTGGCGGCGCATCTGCCGCGGCGGCCGAAGGTGGTGGTGGCGGTGGGCGGGGTCTCGATCAACCCGCAGATGATGGAATTGCGCGGCGGCGCCGACGTGCTCGTGGCCACGCCGGGGCGGTTGCTGGATCTGCTGTCCCACAACGCGCTGTCATTGAAACAGCTGGCCACGCTGGTGCTGGACGAGGCCGACCGGCTGCTGGATCTGGGCTTTGGCGAGGAACTGGCGCAGATCCTGCTGAAGGTGCCGGCAAAGCGGCAGACGCTGCTGTTTTCGGCGACCTTCCCGCCGGCCATCGCCCGGCTGGCGGCGGCCGGGCTGCGCGATCCGCAGCGCATCGAGATCGATTCCCATGCGGAGCAGCCGGAGATCACCCAGCGGGCGATCCGGGTCGACAGCGGGCGCCGGACCCAGCTGCTGGCCCATCTGCTGCGGCAACAGGGCTGGCCGCGCGCGCTGGTATTTGTCGGCAGCCGCCACGGCAGTGAAGTGGTGGCCGACAAACTGGCCAAGGCGGGCGTGTCTGCCGCCGCGCTGCATGGCGATCTGTCCAACGGCCGCCGCCTGCGCGTGTTGCAGTCGTTCCGCACCGGCGAGGTGCAGGTGCTGGTGGCCACCGATGTGGCCGCGCGCGGTATCGATATTGTGCAGCTGCCGGTGGTGGTCAATTACGACCTGCCGCGTTCGCCGGCCGATTACACCCATCGCATCGGCCGCACCGGGCGTGCCGGCGAGTCGGGGTTGGCGGTCAGTTTTGTCAGCGCCGACACCGAGGCGCACCTGCGCCTGATCGAGAAACGCCAGCAGTTGCAGATTGAACGCGAGCAGGTGCCCGGCTTCGAACCGCAGGACGTTGCCGCACCGGCAGCGGTGGCCGATGGCAATGGCGGTATCAAGGGCCGCCGTCCCAGCAAGAAGGATCGCCTGCGGGCGGCGGCCGCCGCCGGCACACCACCCGCGAAGTGACGCGGGCGGTGGCGGGACCTCAGTCTTCCAGGATTTCGTCGTCGGCCGCGGGCACCGGCTTGGGCGTGCGCTTGCCCGGCTTGCGCAGCACTTCGACGAAGAACTGGTCATTGCCGGCGGTCACCAGCGTATCGACCGAGCGGATCAGCTCGGCAAACGGCACGCTGACGGCGCCGGCCTCGTCCACGCCGGACTTGCTGTCGAAATCCCAGAAGTCGGCGCCGGCCGGCAATTCCTTGCCGCGCTCGCGTTTCACATACTTGCGGATGTCGTGTTTGGCTGCTTCCACAAGGCGGTCGCGGTTCTTGCCTTCGATGTTGAGCTGGTAAGTCTTTCTCACGGGATGTCCTGAGGGGGGCTGCGCACGAAGCGCGAAGGGCCGGCGGCTGGCCGGCCGGAAAACGGGGGCGGAATGTCGGCGCCGTGGCGCGATTATCGGTGCAAACGGATCCCGGTGCCGCCGCGGCGCTCAACGCCGCTGGGCGACGATCAGCCAGTTGTTGAACGGGGTGTTGCCGTACAGCGGGGCGAGACCGGTGCTCAGGCCGGCGCCGTGCAGCTGTTCACGCAGTTCGGCGGCGCGTGGATAGTGCCGTGGCTGTGGGCCCATCCAGCCGACCAGGTGCGCCAGCAGATCGGTGAGGCGGGTGGTGCGGTCGCGCGCGCTGCGGTCGGCCAAGGGGGTGCGGATCACCAGCCGCCCGCCCGCCGGCAGCATCGCCATCACCCCGGCCAGCAGCTGGCGCTGGGCCTGGGCGGGCAGATAGTGCAGCACGTCCAGCAACGCGACGCTGCCGCGGTGTTCGGGCAACCCGGCGGCCAGATCATGCGCAGTGAAAGCCACGCCGTGCAGACCGGCGCGGCGGCTGGCACGGGTGGCGCTCTCCAGTTTGCCGGGGTCGATATCCACCCCGTGGTAGGGCTGTTGCTGGTTGTCGCCGCGCAAGGTGTGGGCCAGCAGCCCCAGGCCACAGCCCAGATCCAGCAGCGGGTGCAGGTCGCCGCGAAGCGCGTCCAGCACCCCCGGATACAACGGGTCACTGGCCAGCTTGCCGCGGGTATAGAAGTAGTTGCGGCGGTTGCCCAGCCGCGTTTGCGGCAGGAACGCGCGCGCGATCGCCCGGGCCTGGGCGGTGTCCAGCACGCGCGGGTTCACCGCGTTCAGGGCGCCGCCGTGGCAGCTGCCGTCAGCAAGTGCCGGGCCGGCGCCAACGCGGCCCGGGTCCAGCGCGCATACATCGCGGCAGACGGATGCAGGCCGTCCTCCACCAGCATTTCCGCTTCACTGCCGCGGTCGCGGCTGATGCCGGTGATATCGACGAAGGCGACGTGCCGCTGCTCGCAGCAGGCGCGGGCGGTGGCGTTGAACGCATCCAGCTCGCTGGCGATGGTGGCGGCAGCGCGCGCCTGCGCGGCGGCAAACGGGGTCACCCCCCAATCCGGGATCGACAGCACCAGCACCCGCCGCGGATTGCCGCCGGCCAGGGCGATCGCGCGTTGCAGCAGCAGTTCGAACTGTTCGCGGTAGTCGTCCAGTGCGCGGCCGCGGTACTGGTTGTTGACCCCGATCAGCAGGCTGACCAGATCAAACGGCCCCTGCGGTGCTCCGGCCTCGATACCGGCCAGCAGTTCGTCGGTGGTCCAGCCGGTGGTGGCGATGATCTGCGGATCGGCCAGGCCGATGCCACGGTTACGCAGGGCCGAGGCCAGTTGTACCGGCCAGCGGCCGCTGCCGGTGACGCCCTCGCCAATCGTGTAGGAATCACCCAGTGCCAGATAGCGCAGCACCGGTGGCGGAGGAAGGGCGTTGTCAGGCAGGGTCATGGGCGCTCAGGCCACCGCGCTGCGCGAGGTGATCGGCACCACTTTGGTGTTCGCCTCGGCGCGCCGGGCCAGCACCCGCTCGATGCGGCCGAACACCTCGGCCATCACTTCCGGCTCGGGCAGCAGGGTGACGCGGAAGTGGTGGCGGTAGGGCACGTTGAAGCTGGCACCGGGCACCACCAGCACCCCTTCCTCGTTCATCAGTTCCAGCGCGAAATCGTGGTCGTCGAAACCGCGGGCCGCCGCACCGACCACCGCCGGGAACGCGTACAGCGCGCCGGCCGGGGCCACCAGCGCCAGATGCTCGCTGGCGTTGCAGGCGTCGATCACTGCGCGCCGGGTTTCATACAGGCGTCCACCGGGTGCGCACAGCGGCGAGATCGTGTCCGGCCCGTTCACCGCCGCGTCGATGGCGTACTGGCCGGGCACGTTGGCGCACAGCCGCAGCGCGCTGAGCAGGTCCAGCGCCGCACGGAATTCGCCCAGCCGTCCGGCCGCGCCGGACAGCAGCGCCCAGCCCACGCGCCAGCCGCAGGCACGGTGCACCTTGCTCAGGCCGCTGAAGGTCAGGCACGGATGCGCGCCGGCCAGCGGCGCGACCGGCTGGAACACCGCATCGTCGTACAGGATCTGGTCGTAGATCTCATCGACCAGCAGCAGCAGGTTGTGCCTGGCGGCGATGGCGACGATGCGTTCAAGCAACTCGCGCGGATAGCTGGCGCCGCTGGGGTTGTTCGGATTGATCAGCACGATGGCGCGGGTGCGCGAGGACACCAGTGCCTCGATCTCGACCGGATCGGGCTGGAAGCCGTTTTCCGGGGCGCAGCGGTAATACACCGGGCGGCCGTCGTTGAGGATGGTGGCCGCCGACCACAGCGGGTAGTCGGGCGAAGGCACCAGCACTTCATCGCCGGGATTGAGCAGGGCGCGCAATGACAGATCGATCAGTTCGGACACGCCATTGCCGATGAATACCCGCTCCGGATGCGCATCCGGTGCGCCGCGCCGGGCGTAGGCGGCCGCGATCGCTTCGCGTGCCACCGGCAGGCCCTGCTGGTGGGTATAGGGATCGGTGCGGCCCATGTCGTCGGCGATCGCGCGCTGCAGGTGCTCGGGCGCGCGGAAGCCGAAGTTGCCGGGGTTGCCGATGTTGAGCTTGATCAGGCTGCGGCCCTGCGCCTCCAGCTCCCGCGCCCGCCGCGCCAGTTCGCCCCGGATCTCGTAGCGGACTTCAGACAGGCGCTCGCGGGTGGCGAGCGGCTTCAGCGGCGGAGTCGACATTGCAGGGCCATCCGGAGGCATGGAAGCTGGATGTTAGCGGAATTGCTGCGCTGCGGGGCCAGCCGGCGGCGCGAGTAAATGCAGTCACCGCAGGGCCTGCGGGGGCAGCCCGCAGCGGCCGCTGCGGACGTACGGGCCGCCACCCTCTAGAATTGGCCGATGACCGATTCCCCCGATTTCACCGCACTGCGCACCATCGGCTGGCCATGGCCCGGAACTCCCGAAGAGCCGGCGTGGCGGCAGGCCTTCGCCGACCATCCCCATGCGCGTCCGGCCCGGGTGATCGAACAGCACCGCACCGGCTACATCGTCGCCGACGCCCCCGAGGCGGCGATCAAGACCGAATCGCCGCCGGAATGGCAGCGCCCGCGGTTCCCCAGCCACGAGCGTGCGGCGGTCGGCGACTGGGTGCTGCTGGAGGGCATCAAGATCGTCGCGTTGCTGCCGCGGCGTACCGCGATCAAGCGCGGCGCGGCCGGCGAGCATTACCACCAGCAGGTGATCGCGGCCAATATCGATACGGTGTTCATCGTCTGCGGGCTGGATGCGGACTTCAATCCGCGCCGGATCGAGCGGTACCTGATGCTGGTCGGCGGCGGTGGCGCCGCGCCGGTGGTGGTGCTGACCAAGGCCGACCAGACCGAATACAGCGCCGATGCGCTGGCGGTGCTGGAAGAACTGGCGGCGCAGGACATCCCGTTGCTGGCGATCAACGGCAAGGACCCGGCCAGCGCCGCAGGCTTGCTGCCCTGGCTGGGTGCCGGGCGCACGGTGGTGCTGGTCGGCTCGTCCGGGGCTGGCAAGTCGACCTTGACCAACACCCTGCTCGGCTACGAGCGGATGAAGACGGCCGATGTCCGCGAGAATGATTCGCGTGGCCGCCACACCACCACCCACCGCGCATTGATCCCGCTGCCTGCCGGGGCCTGCCTGATCGATACCCCGGGCATGCGCGAACTCAAGCCCACCGGTGAGGAAGTGCTTGGCGAGGGCGGGTTTGCCGATGTCGAGGCGCTGGCCGCGCAGTGCCGCTTCCGCGACTGCGCGCACGAGCAGGAGCCGGGCTGCATGGTGCAGGCGGCAATCGGGCGCGGCGATCTGGAGGAAAGCCGGCTGCTGAACTATCTGAAGCTGCGCGAGGAAGTGGCGGCCGCGGCGGCCAAGCTGGCGGTGCGCCAGGCGCAGCAGGCCCAGGAACGCAAGCACGTCGGCCGCGGCGCGCAGTGGCGTCCGGGTGGCAAGGGCGGGCGCCGCTGAGGCCGGGCCTGACCATGGCCGCGCCTGTAGTGGTTGCCGGGAGCCTGCGGTGACGCGTGCCGCCGCCGGTGATCCGGCCATCGCCCACCATGCCGCGCTGGATGCGCGGCTGGTCGACGCGGTGCGCGGCCTGCGCCTGCTGACGCTGACCAGCTGGCCGGCCTCGACCCAGGCGCCGTTTCTGCGCAGCGTGGCGCGCGGCAATCCACAGCTGCCGCAGGTGGCCTATCCGAAGCATGATTTCAGCGATGCGCGGCGCGCGCTGGCGGCCATCGCCCGGGCGGCCGATCCGGCGCATCCGTTGGGCGTGTATCTGCGCGAGTCGGTGCACAGCTGGGATCTGGCGGCCGGCCTGCTGGAATCGCTGGGCACGCGCGCGGTGGATGGCTATTCGGCGCAGCTGTTCGGCAGCCCGCAACAGCCGATGCCGGGCAACGGCCCCAGTGCACGCGAGGCGGCCGGTCACTTCATCCAGATCGCGCAGGAGCTGGACCACGAATTGCTGGCGCCGGAAGAGCAGGTACCGGTGTCGGCCGCCGCCTTGCAGCTGCAGTTGCAGGGCGATCTGGACGAGTTCTTCGACGCGCGCGTGATCCGCGTGGAACTGGACCCGCAGCTGATTGCCAAGGCCGCCGCAGGCGCCACCCGTCTGCGTCTGCGCACCAGCGCCCGCTTCAGTGCCTACGATCGCGCCCAGCTGTTCCAGCACGAGGCACTGGTGCATTCGCTGACCTCGCTCAACGGCCGCGAGCAGACGCTGCTGCCCAGCCTGGCGCTGGCCTCGCCGCGCATCACCGCGACCCAGGAAGGGCTGGCGACATTTGCCGAACAGATCACCGGCAGCATCGATATCCAGCGGCTCAAGCGCATCAGCCTGCGCATCGAGGCGATTGCGATGGCGCGCGCGGGCGCCGATTTCATCGAGGTATTCAACTATTTCGACCAGGCCGGGCAGATTCCTGAAGAGAGTTTTTCCTCGGCCCAGCGCGTGTTCCGTGGGGTGCCGGTGACCGGTGGCGGCGCCTTCACCAAGGACACCGTGTATCTGCGCGGGCTGGTGTCGGTGCATACGTTCTTCCGGCAGATGTTGCGCGACGAGCAACTGCAGACCTGCCGCTGGCTGTTCGCCGGCAAGATGACGCTGGATGATGCGCAGGCGCTGGCGCCCTTGTTCGAAGCCGGCGTGCTGGCGCCACCGCGCTGGCTGCCACCGTGGGTCAGCCGCGCCAACGGCCTTGCCGGCGCCCTGGCGTTCTCGCTGTTCGCCAACCGCATCCGCATGGACCAGATATTGCGCTGACCCGCGCGTGCCGTCCTGCACGCGGGTGCGACAGGCGTGCGCGCCGGCGCGGCAGCTAGGGCGAGGCGGTCGCCAGTGCCAGGGCGCGCTCGCCGCTGCCCATCGCCAATGTCCAGCCGAGCATGCCGTGGCCGATATTGCAGACCAGGCCATCGGCCACGCGCGCGATCACCGGCGCCGACCACGGCGTCACCGGACGCAGCCCGGCCCAGCGGCTTTCGATGCGCGCGTAGTCCACCGCGTCGGGCAGGGACTGGCGCGCGGCCGCAATCAGGTTGGCCATGCGCGCCGGGTCCGGCTGCGGGTCCCAATGGTTGAGGTCGGCCAGCCCGGCCACGCGCATGCGCCCGCCCAGCCGGCAGAACACCAGCTTGCGCGAGGTGTCGGTGAGGCTGGCGCTGGGTGCATCGGTGCCGCACGGCGCGGTGAACGAATAGCCTTTCACCGCCATCAGCGGAATCCGCACGCCGAGCGGGCGCAGCAGCGCGGCGCTGTCGATGCCGGCGCACAGCACCAGCCGCCGGGTGCATACCGCTTCACCGGCACGCGGCTGCAATTGCCAGCCCTCGCCGTGGCGCTGCAACTGCTGCAGATCGAAGCCGAAACGCGCATGCACGGCATAGTCGCGGCGCAGGATGTCCAGCAGCGCGGTACTGAAGCGGAACGGATCGCCGGCTTCTTCCTGCGGCGAATACACCGCCCCGGCGAGGTCCGCCGCCTGCCCCAACGCCGGTTCCACGGCGCGCGCTTGATCGGCATCGAGCAGGCGCTGCTCCACGCCATACGGGCGCTTGAGCGCGATCATCGCCGCCGCGCCCTGCAGGCTCGCGGCGTCATGGTAGAGGTGCAGCTTGCCGCTGGCGGCGTGGTCGAACTCGATGGGATGGCGCTGCAGCAGCGCCTGCATCGCGCTGCGCGATTCCAGGGCCAGTTCCAGCGTGGCCAGGGTGTTGGCGCGCAGGCGCGGTGCGGTGGCCTGGCGCAGGAATGCCAGACCCCAGCGCCAGAACTCCGGGTCGGCCGACCAGCGGGTATTGAAGGTGCCGGCGCGGCCCAGCAGCATGCCGGGCAACTGCTTCCACAGCCCCGGTCCGGCCATGGCATCGGTGTAGGCGTAGCTGAGCTGGGCCCCGTTGGCGAAGGACGTGCCCAGCGCCGGCCCGGCGGCGCGGTCCAGCAGCAGCACCGACATGCCGCGGCGTGCGGCGGCATAGGCGGTGGCGATGCCGACGACCCCGGCGCCGAGGATGGTGAGATCGACCGGGGCGAGGGGGGCGTCGGGACAGGACATGCAGGGTCCAAAAGGGGAAAGGGCGGCGCGGGCGCCGGTGGCCGTGGCCGCCGTGGGGCGGTGACCGGCGGCCGCCGCCAGCGTGTTGCAGTGCGGAATGCTCGCGCGCGGCGGCGCCGGAGTCCATCGTGTGGGCTGCCGCGGTTCACCGCAGAACCGCGGCACCGCCTTCAGGCCGGCCAGAAATTGAGGAAGCCGGTGATGATCAGGGCGTTGATGAAGTCGATGAAGAACGCGCCCACCAGCGGCGCCACCAGGAACGCACGTGGCGCCATGCCGTAGCGCTGCACCAGCCGCCGCATCACTGCCATCGCATTGGCGGTGGTGCCGAGCATGAAGCCGATGAAGCCGCCGCCCATGACCGCCGCGTCGTAGTCGCGGCCCATGAGGTAGAAGATCGGCACCGCGAACAGCGCCACCGCCGCCACCTGGATGACCAGGTTGACCAGCAGCGGAATGCCCATGCCGGCCAATTCCCACAGCTTGAGGTCCATCAGCGCCACCGCCAGGAACAGCGCCAGGCAGATATTGCCGATCAGGTCGGTGGTGGGTACCGACAGCTTGATCAGGCCGGTGTAGTCGTCGACGTTGCGGATCACCGCGCCGACCAGCATCGCGCCGATATAGGCCGGCAGGGTCAGCCCGAGGGCGCCGAAACCCTGGCTCACCCACGCCCCCACCCACATCGCCCCCAGCAGCACCACGATGCTCTTGAGTGAATCGAATTCGCGCGCCGATTCGTTCGGAAAGCGGACGATGATCGATTCGTCCGGCGGCGCCTCGCCGTCGCCGCCACCGGCCGGCGTGCGGACCTTGAGCCGCTGCAGCAGCACGGTGATCACCGGCCCGCCAAACACGCCGCCGCAGATGATCCCTGCCATGGCCGCGGTGATGGCCAGGGTTTCGGCACCGTGCAGCCCGGCTTTTTCAAACAGCGGCGCGAACGCCATGCCCGTGGCCGGTCCGCCGGTCAGCGTGGCCGACCCGGCCAGCACGCCAAACATCGGATGCAGTCCGAACGTCTTGGCCACCCCGATGCCAATCAGGTTCTGCAATACCGCAAACAGCGAGGCGATGATCAGGAATGTCAGTACCTGCCGACCACTGATGCGCAGCAGGCGGACGCTGGCGTTGATGCCCAAAGTGGTGAAGAAGGCGATCATCAGCGGCACCTTCAGGCTGGTATCGAGCTCGAACAGGGTGGTGTCGCGGCTATGGGCCCACCACACCAGCAGCGCCACCAGCAGGCCGCCGACCACCGGTTCGGGCAGGTTGTAGCGGCGCAACACCGGAATCATCCGGCACAGCGCATAACCGGCGAACAGGGTCAGGCCACCGAACGCGACGGTCTGCACGGCATCAAGCTGGATCATCAATCTTCACCTGGAAACTTTCAGGGGCGGACTATGCCCGTTCCGGTCGGGCCAACGCAAAAGCCGATAGTCAGGAGGCTGCCTCCGTGCACAGGCGCGCGCGGCGATCGGAGCGGACCCGGGCGACAGCGGGCGCCGGGGCGGTACGGCCCCGGCGGGCCGGCCTCAAGCCGCCTCCAACCGATGCTGAACAGCAGGCGCCCGGGCAAAACGTGCCGACCATCGACGGCGACTGGCTGCGAGGCGTGGCGTGAAGGCGTTTCCGTGGATTGCTGCAAAGCAGCACCATGGCGGTTGGCCGGTGTCTCCCTCGCCGCGGCGGACAGGAAGCGGTCAATGTCCTCGCCAAGTGGCTAGAATCGACGGCTCAGTCACTGCAAGCCCCGTCGATGTCCAAAGAAGATTTCAAACAGGCCGCCCTCGATTACCACCGTCTGGCCCCGCAAGGAAAGATCCGGGTCGCGGCGACCAAGCCGATGCTGACCCAGCGCGACCTGTCGCTGGCGTACTCGCCCGGCGTGGCCCATGCCTGTGAAGCGATCGTGGCCGATCCGGCCCAGGCCAGCGAGTTGACCGCGCGCGGCAACCTGGTCGCGGTGATCAGCAACGGCACCGCGGTGCTGGGGCTGGGCAATATCGGCCCACTGGCGAGCAAGCCGGTGATGGAAGGCAAGGGCGTGCTGTTCCAGAAGTTCGCCGGCATCGATGTGTTCGATATCGAAATCGACGAGAACGATCCGGACAAGCTGATCGACATCATCGCCTCGCTGGAACCGACCTTCGGCGGCATCAACCTGGAGGACATCAAGGCGCCGGAGTGTTTCGTCATCGAGCGCAAGCTGCGCGAGCGGATGAACATCCCGGTGTTCCATGACGACCAGCACGGCACCTCGATCATTGTCGGCGCGGCGATCCTCAACGCGCTGGAAATCACCGGCAAGAAGATCGAAGAAGTGAAGCTGGCCACTACCGGCATGGGCGCGGCGGGTATTTCCTGCGTCAACATGCTGGTGCAGCTGGGGCTGAAGCCGGAGAACATCCTGGCCTTCGACCGCGACGGGGTGATCCACAGCGGCCGTACCGACCTGGATCCGGACAAGGCGCGTTACGCCCGCGATACCGACAAGCGCACGCTGGCCGAGATTGTCGAGGGGGCGGACATTTTCCTGGGGCTGTCGGCGGGCGGCATCCTCAAGCCGGAAATGGTCGCCACCATGGCGCCGGACCCGGTCATCTTCGCGCTGGCCAACCCGTATCCGGAGATCCTGCCTGAAGAAGCCCTGGCCGTGCGCCCGGACGTGATCATGGCCACCGGGCGCTCGGACTACCCGAACCAGGTCAACAACGCGCTGTGCTTCCCGTACCTGTTCCGCGGTGCGCTGGATGTGGGCGCGACCGGCATCAACGAGGAGATGAAGATCGCCTGCGTGCGCGCGATTGCCGCGCTGGCGCGCAAGGAGGCCTCCGATCTGGGCGCCGCCTATGGTGGCGAAGCGCCGAGCTTCGGCCGCGACTACCTGATTCCCCGTCCGTTCGACCGGCGCCTGCTGGTGGAACTGTCCGCCGCGGTGGCGCAGGCGGCGATGGATTCGGGCGTGGCCACGCGGCCGATCGCCGACATGTGCGCCTATCGCGAGAAGCTGGCGCAGTTCGTCTACCGCACCAGCCTGTTCATGAAGCCGGTGTACGACCAGGCCAAGGCCGACAAGCAGCGCGTGGTCTATGCCGAGGGCGAGGAAGAGGTGGTGCTGCGCGCGGTGCAGAACGTGATCGACGAGGGCGTGGCCTTCCCGATCCTGATCGGCCGCCCGGACGTGATCGAAGCGCGGATCCAGCGCCTGGGCCTGCGCATGAAAGCGGACGTGGATTTCGAAATCACCAACATCAACGACGATCCGCGTTTCAACGACTACTGGCAGTACTACCACGACAAGACCGGGCGCAAGGGCGTGACCGTGGCCGCCGCCAAGAACCTGATGCGCTCGCGGCCGACCCTGATCGCGGCGGTGATGGTGGCACGTGGCGAAGCCGACGCGATGCTGTCCGGGGTGGTTGGCCGCTTCCACAAGAAGCTGGGCTATGTGCGCAGCGTGATCCCGCTGGAACCGCGGGTCAGCTCGACCTCGGCGATGACCGGGGTGATCAACGCCCATGGCGTGTTCTTCTTCGTCGACACCCATGTGCAGGAAGACCCCAGCGCCGAGCAGATCTGCGAGGCCACGCTGCAGGCGGCATTCCGCATGAAGCTGTTCGGGATCGAGCCGAAGATCGCGCTGCTGTCCCATTCCAACTTCGGCAGCCACGAGTCCAGGGACGCGCTGAAAATGCGCCAGGTGCGCGAACTGCTGCTCAAGCGCAATCCCCGTCTGAACGTGGACGGCGAAATGCAGGGCGACACCGCCTGGGACCAGGCGCTGCGCGAGAAGCTGCTGCCCAACAGCACGCTCAAGGGCCGCGCCAACCTGTTCGTGCTGCCGAATCTGGAAGCGGCCAATATCGCCTACAACCTGGTGCGCGTGTTCACCGACGGCGTGGCGATCGGCCCGATCCTGATGGGCACCTCCAAGCCGGTGCACATCCTCACCAGCAGCGCCAGCTCGCGCCGGGTGCTGAACATGACCGCGATCGCCGCGGTCGATGCACAGATCCGCAAGCAGATGGAGGCCGAGCGCAACGGCTGAGCGTGATCCGCACGCTGCCCATTGTGTGAAAGGAAGCCGGCGCCGCGCCGGCTTCCGTGTTTCCGGGCAGCTGCAGGCCGGCGCTCGCGCGGCGGGGGCATTGTCGAGCACGCCCGGCGGTTGCCGCGGGCCGGGGGAACCGCGGCCGGGGTGCCGGTGCACCGCCGTGCGGCAGTGCTGTGCAGGCGCTTGCGCAAGGTCGGGCCGGCTGGCGGTCGGTGCTTCTCCAGTTCGAGATCGACCGCGATGCCGCTTACCAGGCCTTGACCGCGGCGCAGGTCAACGCGGCGATCCGCAAATACCTCAAGCCAAAAGGCCTGCGTGTGTTCGTGGCGGGCGACTTCAAGTAACGGGCCACGGGGCGGCCGGCTGCCGCTCCTGCCGTCCAACCCTGGCGCCCGGTCATGGGTCGGGGGATCATTCCCTGCGCTGCCGGCCGCTGCGAGGGGCACCACACATCGGCATTCCCGGCCCGCCGCAGGGCCGGGAGCGGGCGGTAGCGCTGCGCGCAAAGGCCGTCGTGCTTCCGGGCTGCCAGCTGCCGTGTGCTTCCATTCCCGAATCCCTGTTTCTGCGCTCCGGGACACGGCGACGCTTCATAGGGCCGGCGCTGCTAGAATTGCCGCCTCGCAATCTTGTGTCGTCCAAAGCCATGAGCCATACCGCCACCGCACCCGCCAGCGCCGAGAAGCGTTACACCGTGCACCGCAGCGAGCTGCCGCTGAGCTGCCCGACGCCGGAAATGGCGCTGTGGAACTCGCATCCGCGCGTATACCTGCCGATCGAAGACGAGCCCAACGGCGAGGCCGCGTGCCCGTATTGCGGTTCGGTATTCGTGCTGGCCGACTGATCACGACGATGCGCCGCCTGACCGTGGTGCAGTTGCTGCCGGCGCTGCACTCCGGCGGAGTTGAACGGTCGACCCTGGAGATCGCCCAGGCGCTGGTCGCGGCCGGGCATCGCGCGATCGTGGTGTCCGCCGGCGGGCGTCTGGTCGAACCGCTGCTGGACAGTGGCGCCGAACATCTCACCCTGGATATCGGCCGCAAATCGCCGCTGACGCTGCGTCATGCCGGCGGTCTGCGCCGGCTGTTCGCCGAGGTCGGTGCCGATATCGTGCATGCGCGTTCGCGCTTGCCGGCCTGGCTGGGCTGGTATGCGCTGCGCGGTCTGCCGGCCGCGGGCCGCCCGCGCTGGGTGACCACGATGCACGGGCTCAATTCGCCCGGCCGCTACAGCGCGATCATGGCCAGTGGCGAGCGCGTGATCTGTGTATCGCAGACGGTGCGCGACTACCTGTTGGCGAACTATCCCGGCACCGATCCGGCGCTGCTGCGGGTGATCCCGCGCGGCGTGGATGTCGCCCAGTTCCCGCGGGTTGCGCGCAACGACCGGCGCCCGCGGCTGGCGCTGGCCGCCCAGCATCCGCAACTGGGCGGCGAGGGTCCGCTGCTGCTGCTGCCGGGCCGCGGCACCCGTCTGAAAGGCCACCACCGCTCCCTGCGGCTGCTGGCGGCGCTGCGTGCACGCGGCATTCCGGCGACGCTGTGGATGCCGGGCACCCGCGAGCCGGGTCGCGAAAGCTATGCCGGTGAACTGGAGCGGTTGGCGGCCTCGCTGCAGGTGGCCGATGCGCTGGTGATGAGCCCGCCGACCTCGCGCATCGCCCAGGCCTACGCCGCCAGCGATCTGGTGCTGCAGCTGTCGGAACAGCCCGAGGCGTTCGGACGCACGGTGCTGGAAGCCTTGGCGGTGGGCCGCCCGGTGCTGGGCTGGAACCATGGCGGGGTTGGCGAGCTGCTGGCCCAGCTGCAGCCTGGCGGCGCGGTGGCGCGGTTCGACGAGCCGGCGCTGCTGGCGCGCGCACTCGAGCTGCTTGCCACGCCGCCGGCGTTGCCGGCACGAATTCCGTTCACCCTGCAGGCCATGCAGCGCGACACCTTGAAAATCTATGACGAACTCGTCGGCTGACGTCGTTGCCGCTGCGCCGCCCCGGGGGCCGGGGCGCTGGGCGCCGCTGTGGGTCATCGCCTTCGTGGCGTTGTGGCCGGCGCCGGGTCTCGCCGAAACGGTACTGGCACTGGGCGCGCTGTTGACGGTGGCGCGGCTGCTGCAGCTGCGCTTGCGCGGCGGCATCGCGCCGCTGCTGAGCATTCCGGCATGGGCGCTGACCACGGTGCTGTTTCTGGCGTACTGGCTGCCGCAACTGTTCTCTGCCGTGGACGCGATCGATGCCGACGCCGCCTGGTTCAAGGTGGCGGCGGGGCTGCGCTATCTGCCTTTCATGTGGCTGGTGGCAATCGCGGTGGCCACCGGGCCGCGGCGTCGGCTCACGTTTGCCGGCCTGGCGGTCATCGCCGCGGTGTGGGTGGTCGATGGCCTGGTGCAGGCCGTGGCCGGCACCAGTGCGCTGTTCTGGTCGCTGGACCAGCTCAAATGGCTGATCAACGGCCACGCCCTGTGCACACCGGACGAGGTGGCGGCGGTGGACCGTCTCAGTGGCGTGTTCGGGCCGTGCAATCTGAAATTCGGCCAGGTGCTGGCCAGCCTGTCGCCATTCCTGCTGTTCGCGCTGGCGCGGCGCTGGGGGATGCCGGGCTGGCTGCTCGGTGCGGTGGCCACGGGCGTGGTGATGGTGCTGGCCGGTTCGCGCGCGGCGTGGATCACCTACGCGCTGGTGCTGCTGTTTTCCGGATGGCGCCTGCTCGGTGGCCGGCGCCTGTTGCTGGTGATGGCCATCGGGCTGGCGGGCGCCGTGGCGCTGGGCCTGGGTTCGGCGCAGGTGCGTGAGCGGCTGGCGCGGACCACGCTGGCCTTCAGCGGGGAGGCGGCCGGGGTCGATGCGGCGTTGTCCGGGCGCAGCCAGATCTGGAGCGCGGCGCTGTGCATGGTGCGCCAGCACCCGGTCAATGGTGTCGGCACGCGCGGCTTCCGCGAGGCCTACCCGGCCTGCGATCCGGACCCGGCGCGCACCGCGGCCTGGGGCGAGGGTCCGGCGCTGCATGCGCACCAGATCGTGCTGGAAATCCTTGCGGAAACCGGCGTGCTCGGCCTGCTGTTGTGGCTGGCCGGGGCGGCATTGGCCTGGCGCGCGTGGCGCTATGCGCCGGCCGATGCGCGGGCACGGGCACGTCCGGCGGCGCTGGCGCTGGCGGTGACGGTATTCCCGTTCAATACCCATTTGGCGTTCTATTCCGCGTTCTGGGGCGGGCTGACGCTGATGCTGGCCGCGCTGTATGCCGGCAGCCTGCTGGCGCGCGATGACGGGTGCTAGCCGGACGCCCCTGCACGGCCGCGCACCGGTGCGGCGCTATCCGCGCCCGGCTTGCCGCTTGCGCCGCCCGGGAACAGATGCAGGGGTGCGGACAGGGGGCGATAACCTGCAGCGAGAGAAGAGCGGCCGCGCAGTCGAGCGCAGCCGGCCGTTACCGGTTGCCGGCCATGGGCGCCCGGGAGGGGGCGCCGCGGACCGGCAAGGTCATTGGTAATAGGTGCTGCGTCCGCCGGGTTGGCGTTTGAAGCGGCGATGGATCCACAGGTACTGGCCGGGCGCCTCGCGCACCATGTCTTCGATGGCGGCGTTGACCGCGGCGGTGTCGGCGGCCACGTCATCGGAGGGGAAGTCCGGCAACGGCGGGGCGATCTTCAGCAGGTAGCGGCCGCCTTCGCGGCGATGGAAGAAGGGCACCACCGCACAGCCGGTGAGCCGCGCCAGCTGATGGGTGGCGGTGATGGTGGCGGCGGCGTGGCCGAAGAACGGCACGAACACCGTGTCCTTGCCGCGCATGTCCTGGTCCGGCGCGTACCAGAGGAATCCACCCTTCTTCAGATGGCGCACCGTGGCGCGGAGGTCCTCGTTGGCGAACATCGCCGTGGCGTAACGCAATCGGCCACGTTTGACCGCCCACTCGAACACCGGGTTGCGATGCTTGCGGTACATGCCGGCCAGCGGCACGTGGTCGCACAGCAGGCGCCCGCATATTTCCAGGGTCATGAAGTGGCCGGACACCAGCAGCACGCCGCGGCCTTCGGCCTGCAACCGGGTCAGGTGTTCCAGGCCCTCGATCCGGGTCTGCGGGCGGATCGTGTCGATGCTGCCCCACCAGGCGCGGGCGAATTCAAACAGTCCTATGCCAAGTGCATCGAAGCTGTCGCGCAGCAGTCGCGCACGCCAGGCGGCGTCTTGTTCCGGGAAGCACAATTCCAGATTCACTTCGGCGGCGCGGCGGCGGGTGCCGGCCAAATGCAGTGCGAGCCAGCCAACGCCACGGCCCAGCGCGCGTTGCAGCATCCATGGCAGACGGGCGATCAATACCGCGATCGCCATCGCCGCGAACATCGGCCAATGCCGGGGTTGCCGCAGTGAGGGACGGGTGGCATGGCTGGGGGATTCGGACATGCCCCGATTCTAAGGGATGCACGCCGGCTGCTGTTTGCGTGCGCACGGCATGCGTTCGCCGGGCGGCTCCCGTATCCTTCGCCGATGCGGAAAGATCCTGTTGAGATGCTCCTGCGCGGGCTGTATTCGCTCGTGCTCTACCTGTTGTTGCCGGTGACCGTCTATCACCTGATCTGGCGCGGTTTCCGGGTGCGTGAATATTTCAAGCGCTGGGATGAGCGCTATGCCTCCTACCCGGGAAGCGGTGGCCATCCGCGGGTGTGGCTGCACGCGGTGTCGGTGGGCGAGGTCAATGCCGCCGCGCCGCTGGTCAACGCCTTGCGCGCGCAGCGCCCGGATATCCGCTGGATCATCACCACCATCACCCCGACCGGCTCCGAGCGTGTCCGCGCGCTGTGGGGCGAGGCGATCGACCACGTCTATCTGCCTTACGACGTTCCTGGCAGCGTCGGCCGTTTTCTTGAACATTTCCGTCCCAGCCTGGCGCTGATCCTGGAAACCGAGCTGTGGCCGAACATGCTGTTCGGTTGCCGTGATCGCCGGATTCCGGTGTACATCCTCAATGCGCGCCTGTCGGCGCGTTCATTGCGCGGCTATCGCGTGCTGCGGCCGCTGATCGGCCGCGCATTGCGCACGGTCACCTGTGTGGCGGCGCAGTCGCAGGACGACGCTGCGCGCTTCATCCAGCTGGGCGCGCGTGCGGAGCAGGTGCGGGCCCTGGGCAACCTGAAATTCGACATCACCCCGCCCGATACCACACAGCTGCTGCAGGCCTTCCGCGCCCATGTGCCGGCGACGCGCCCGGTATGGATTGCCGCCAGCACCCACGACGGCGAGGAAGCGGCGGTGGTCGAGATCCACCGGCAAGTGCGCCGGGAGCATCCCGATGCGTTGTTGCTGTGGGCACCGCGCCATCCCGAGCGCTTCCTCAAGGTGGAAGCGCTGGCGCGCGAGCAGGGCTGGACGGTGGCGACGCGCCGTGAACAGCAGTGGCCGGCCGATGCCAGTGAAGTGTTTGTCATCGATACCCTGGGCGAGCTGATGGCGTTCTACGCCTGCGCCCAGGTCGCCTTCGTCGGCGGCAGTCTGCAGCCGATCGGCGGCCACAACCTGCTGGAGCCGGCGGCGATGGGCACGGCGACGGTCACCGGGCCCCACCTGCACAACTTCGCCGAAATTTCGCGGCGGATGGACGAGGCCGGGGCGCTGGCGATCTGCGCCGACGCCGTCGCGGTGGCGACTGAAGTCAGGCGCCTGCTGGGCGATCCGCACGCGCGGGCGCAGCGGGTGGACGCCGGGCGCGCGCTGGTAACCGATGGCCGCGGTGCGCTGCTGCGGACGCTGGCGTTGATCGGTCCGCAGCTGCCGCCTTCGCGCTAGTGTCCGTAAACGAAAAAGGCGGGCATCAAGCCCGCCTTTTCAGTACCCGTGATGGCAGACGCCGCAGTCAGCGGAAGCTGCCCGGCTGCAGCTTGGCTTCCGCATCCTCGGTCAGCAGGCGGTTGATGTCCTGGACCTCGGCGATATCCAGCGCGCCGATCGCCTGGCTCAGCTGCAGGCGGCTCTGCAGGAAGCTGTAGCGCGCCTGGGCGTAGTTGAGCTTGGCGGCGAACAGGGTCTTCTGGTTCTGCACCAGATCCAGCACCGTGCGCGTACCCACTTCCAGGCCGACCAGCGACGCGTCATAGGCACTCTGCGCCGAGGTCACCGCCGAGCGCCGCGCTTCCACTTCGCTGATGCCGGCCACCAGGCCCTGGTAGGCGTTGCGGGTATTGCGGTCCAGGGCGCGCTTCTGCTGCTCGTAGCTGTCCTGGCTGATGTCGCGCTGGGCCAGTGCCTGGCGCACGCCGGACTGGGTGGCGCCGCCGGAAAAGATCGGCACGTTCAGGGTCAGACCGATCGAATTGGAGGTGGCATCAGGGGTCTGCGAGCCGGCACCGATGCTGTTGCCCCAGGTCGCGCTCTTGCCGACGCTGGCACCCAGCGACAAGGTCGGGTAGTGGCCGCCGCGGGCGGCGGAGACGCCGGCCTCGGCCGCGCTGACCTGCAGTTGCTGCGCCTTCAATGCCGGATTCTGGGTGATGGCATCGGCCACCAGCTGGTCCACGTTGCTGCGGTTGGCCGGCAGTTCGGGGCGGAAATCCTCCGGCAGCGACCGCAGGTTGCGCACCGGCTGGCCGGTCAGTTCGGTCAAGGCCTGGTAGGCGTCCTCGAGCGTGTTGCGGGCCAGGATGGTGTCGGCGCGGGCCTGGTCGTACTGGGCACGGGCTTCATAGACGTCGGTGATCGGGGCCAGGCCGACTTCCAGGCGCTTGTCGGCGTAGTCGAACTGCTTCTTGGCCGCCGCTTCATTGGTCTGCGCCGCGCTCAGCGATTCGATCGCCACCAGCACGTTGAAATAGGTGGCCGAACTGCGCACGACCAGGTCGTCGTTGGCCGAGTCCAGGGTGAAGTCGGCCGCCTTGCTGATATCGCGCTGCGCGCGCAGATTGGCGAACTGGCTCCAGTTGAACAGGGTCTGCCCGGCGGAGACACCAAGCTGGCGGCTGGTGCTGGTGGAGGAGCCGCTGATGCCGTCGATATCGAGGCGCGAACGGGTCAGGGTGGCCTGGCCGTTCACCTGCGGCAGCAGGGCCGCCCGTGCCTGCACCTGCCCTTCCTTGTTGAACAGCCGGCTGGATTCGGCTGCGGCCAACTGCGGATCGCCGTTGCGGGCCATTTCGTACACCTGCAGCAGATCGGCTGCGTGGACGGTCATGGGCGAAAGGGCGGCGGCCAGCGCAAGAGCGAGGGATCGGCGGATCATTGCGGCTTCCTTGGACTTTAGAGTTGGAAATGCGGTGCCGGCGCGGCACCTTGCAGGTAATCGATATCGGTTTCAAACAGCGACTCGGTGCTGCCATCGGCCTTGACCAGCAACGCCTGCATCACCGGCGAGGTGCCCTGGATGACGAACAGGCGTCCGCCCGGGCGCAGCCACTGCAGGAACTGGTTGGGCACCGTATCCACGGCGGCGGTGACGCAGACGGCGTCGAAGTGGCGCTGGGTCTGCCAGTTCAGGGCATCGGCCACTTCAATGCGGATATTGCTGCCGAGCTTGGCCGCTTCCAGTCGGGCGCGGGCGGCATCGGCCAGCTCCGGCTGGATTTCCAGGCTCAGCACGTCGCGCGCCAGATCTCCCAGGCAAGCGCTGATGAAGCCGCTGCCGGTGCCGATTTCCAGCACTTCGTCGCTGGGCTGCAGGTCCAGCGCCTGCAACATGCGGCCTTCCACCACCGGCTTCATCATCTTCTGCCCATGACCCAGCGGCAGTTCCATATCGGCGTAGGCCAGCGCACGGTGCGCCTGGGCGACAAACGCCTCGCGCGGCATCCGCGCCAGCACATCCAGCACGCGCAGATCGAGCACGTCCCACGGACGTACCTGCTGTTCAACCATCAATTCGCGGGCTTGGGAGTAATCAATCGTCATGGGGTGCTCGTTCCGGCGCGGTGGGCCGGGCATTTTACCGTTAAGCGGAGCCGGCGGTGCGGGGGCAAGCATCGCTGCCGTCGCGCCGCGGCCGCAGTGCCGGAAGTCACCTCGACCTCCGGTCTGTTCAGGTTGTCAGCGGGGGGCATAGGCCCGCAGGAAAAAATCGACCGTGGCATTGATATGGGCATCGGTATGCGGGGCGTCGGGCGCCACGCACAACCCGCACAACATGTGCGCGTGCAGTTCGCCCTTGATCAGGCAGAAGAACTGCCGCGCCGCAAGGTTGAGGTCCTCGATCACCAGCTCGCCGCGGGCGACGCGCGCGCGCAGGAACTCGGCCAGCGCCGCCTGGGTACGCGCCGGGCCGGCCTGCCAGAACATCTCGCGCACGTGATCGTCGGTCTCGGCGGTCAGCATCATGCGCTGGGTGGCGATGGCGGCATCGCTGCCGACCAGGCCGAAAAAGGCATGGCCGATGCCCCGCAGCTGGTCGCGCAGCGGGCCGTCCGCATCGGTCACGAACAGCTCGTCGGGCATCATTTCCACGCATTTGGTGCGGATCGCCTCGGCGAACAGCGTGTCCTTGTCGCCGAAATGGCTGTACACGGTGAGCTTGGAGACCCCGGCCTTGGCGGCGATGCCATCCATGCTGACCCGGTTGAAGCCCAGCTCGATGAACATCTCCTTGGCCGCTTCCAGGATCGCCGCGCGCTTGCCCAGATCCTTGGGACGACCGGGACCGGTGCTGCGGACAGCGCTCTTTGCGACGAGGGCGGAGGACTTGCAGGACATATCGGCAATACTAGACCAGGCGGTTCGATATTTATACTATACCGGCAGTTCACTAATTGCGGCAGGCCGGCATGCCCGACCGGCGCCCTTCCCATACCTTTCTTCCCTGGCATCCCATGAAAAACGTTCGATGGATTGGTAGCAGTCTGCTTCTGGCCGTGCTGGCCGCCTGCGGCAAACCGGAGGCGGTCCCGGCCGCGGCGGTGCCGGTGCTGGTGGTGCATCCCGCCAGTACCGACGGCCAGGCCGTGGTCGCCTATCCGGGGGAGGTGCGGGCACGCGAGGAAAGCGCGCTGTCGTTCCGGGTGGGCGGCAACCTGCTGCGGCGCGAGGTCGATGCCGGCCAGCGGGTCAAGCAGGGCCAGGTGCTGGCCGAGCTGGATGTGGCCGATTACGAGCTGCAGGCGCGTGCGGCGCAGGCCCAGTACGCGGCGGCCGAGGCCGATCTGGTACGTGCCCGCGACGAGCAGAAGCGCTACGCCACGCTGGCCGCGCAGCAACTGGTCAGCCGTTCGGCGCTGGATGCGCAGACCGCCGCCTACAAGGCCGCGCAGGGCCAGGCCAATGCCGCCCGTTCCAATCTCGAGGTGGCCCGCAACCAGGCGGCATACGCCAAGCTGAAGGCGCCGCGGGACGGGGTGATCGCCAGCCGCCAGGCCGAGGCCGGGCAGGTGGTCGCCGCCGGACAGACGATCTACACCCTGGCCGCCGACGGCGCGCGCGAAGTCGCCATCGCGCTGCCCGAACGCACCCTCCGCGATTTCAGTGTGGGCCAGCCGGTGCAGGTGGAAGTGTGGAGCCGGCCGGGCCAGCGGCTGGCCGGCACCATCCGCGAGATCGCCCCGGCCGCCGATGCGCAGACGCGCACCTATGCCGCGCGCGTGAGCCTGGCGGCGGAGGCGATGGATGCGGTCGAGCTGGGACAGAGCGCGCGGGTGTTTGCCGCCAGCGGGAAAACCGGCGCGCTGCGCCTGCCGCTGGCCGCGATCCAGCCGGGCAAGGACGGGCAGGCCAGTGTCTGGGTGGTGAATCCGGACACGCGCACGCTGCAGGCGCGCGCGGTGACGCTGGGCGCCTATGGCGCCGAGTCGGTGCCGGTGCTGTCCGGCGTGGCGGCCGGTGACTGGGTGGTCGCCGCCGGCGGCCATCTGCTGCGTGAAGGCCAGCCGGTGGTTGCGGTGGACCGCAAGAACCAGCCGGTGCTGCCCGCGCCTGCTGCTGAAAAGGGAGTGTGAGGCGTGCGTCGCTTCAATCTTTCCGAGTGGGCCCTCAACAACCGGCCGCTGGTGCTGTTCGTGATGATCGCGATGGCGGTGATCGGCGCCTGGTCCTACAAGCACCTGGGCCAGTCCGAGGACCCGCCGTTCACCTTCAAGGCGATGGTGGTGCAGGCGCGCTGGCCCGGGGCTACCGCCGAGCAGGTCTCGCGCCAGCTCACCGAGCCGCTGGAAAAAGCGCTGATGAACACCGGCCAGTACGAGTTCATCCGGTCGTATTCGCGGCCGGGCGAATCGCAGGTGATCTTCATGGCGCGCGATTCGATGCGTTCCAAGGATGTGCCGGAACTGTTCTACCAGGTGCGCAAGAAGGTGGGCGATATCCGCTCCTCGCTGCCGGCCGAAGTGATCGGGCCGTTCTTCAATGACGAGTTCGGCGACACCTTCGGCAATATCTATGCGCTCACCGGGCCGGGGTTCGATTACGCGGTGATGCGCGACTACGCCGACCGTATCCAGCTGGAGCTGCAGCGGGTGGCCGATGTCGGCAAGGTCGACCTGCTTGGCCTGCAGGACGAAAAAATCTGGATCGAGCTGTCCAACACCAAGCTGGCCACCCTCGGCGTGTCGCTGCAACAGGTGCAGCAGGCGCTGGCCGACCAGAACGCGGTGAGCGCGAGCAGTTTCTTCGAGACCCCGACCGACCGCGTGCAGCTGCGCGTCAGCGGCCAGTTGCAGAGCGTGGACGATATCCGCCAGTTCCCGATCCGCGCCGGTGACCGCACCCTCCATCTGGGCGACATCGCCGAGGTCACCCGCGGGTTTGCCGATCCGGCAGCGCCGCAGATGCGCTTCATGGGGCAGGATGCGATCGGCCTGGCGGTGGCGATGAAGGACGGTGGCGACATCCTCAAGCTGGGCAAGGCGCTGGACGCGCAGTTCGCGCAACTGCAGAAAACCCTGCCGGCCGGCATGGCGCTGCGCAAGGTGTCCGACCAGCCGCACGCGGTGGAGGAGTCGGTGGGCGAGTTCGTGCACGTGCTGGCCGAGGCGGTGATCATCGTGTTGCTGGTCAGCTTCTTCTCGCTGGGGCTGCGCACCGGCCTGGTGGTCGGGGTGACGATTCCGCTGGTGCTGGCGATGACGTTCTTCGTCATGCATTACTTCAACATCGGCCTGCACAAGATCTCGCTCGGCGCGCTGGTGCTGGCGCTGGGGCTGATGGTGGACGATGCGATCATTGCGGTGGAAATGATGGCCACCAAGATGGAGCAGGGCTTCGACCGCCTGCGCGCGGCCAGTTTCGCCTGGGAGTCGACCGCGTTCCCGATGCTGACCGGCACCCTGATCACCGCGGCCGGCTTCCTGCCGATCGCCACGGCCGCCTCCAGCACCGGCGAATACACCCGCTCGCTGTTCCAGGTCGTGACCATCGCGCTGGTGGTGTCGTGGATCGCCGCGGTGCTGTTCATCCCGTATCTGGGCGACAAGATGTTGCCGGACCTGTTCAACCGCACGCTGCCCGGACCGCGCAGCCTGGCCGGACGCTGGCGCGCGTGGCGGCTGCGCTGGGCCGACCGCCAGCCGGCGCTGGCCAACCTGATCGCGCCGAAGGAACTGGCGCATGACCACGATCCTTACAAGAGCGCGTTCTACCAGCGCTTCCGGCGTTTCCTCGATTCCTGCCTGCGCCACCGCTGGTGGGTGATCTTCGCCACCATCGCGCTGTTCGTGTTCTCGCTGCTGATGTTCCGCTTCGTGCCGCAGCAGTTCTTCCCTGATTCGACCCGGCCGGAACTGATGGTGGATATCGAACTGGCCGAGGGCGCCTCGCTGAAGGCGACGCAGGCGCAGGCGGCCAAGCTGGAGAAGCTGCTGAAGGGGCGCGAGGGCATCCGCAACTACGTGGCCTATGTGGGCACCGGCTCGCCGCGCTTCTACCTGCCGTTGGACCAGCAGCTGCCGGCAACCAACTTCACCCAGTTCGTGGTGCTGACCGAGGACCTGCAGGCGCGCGAGCGCACCCGCGAGTGGTTGCTGCGAGACGTGGTCAAGCAGTTCCCGGATGTGCAGATGCGCGTGACCCGGCTGGAGAACGGACCGCCGGTTGGCTACCCGGTGCAGTTCCGCGTGTCCGGCGAGGACATTCCCACGGTGCAGGCGCTGGCGCGGCAGGTGGCGGACAAGGTGCGGCAGAATCCGCACGTCACCAACGTCAACCTGGACTGGAGCGAGCCGAGCAAGGTGGTGCGGCTGGTCATCGACCAGGACCGTGCCCGTGCGCTGGGCGTGAGCAGCGCCCAGGTCAGCCAGTTCCTGACCAGTTCGTTGTCGGGCATGCGCGTGAGCACCTACCGTGAGGGCAATCGCCAGATCGAGATGCTGCTGCGCGGACCCGACAACGAGCGCGCGCATCTGGACATGCTCGCCAGCCTGTCGATTCCCACCCCCAGCGGCATCGCGGTGCCGCTGTCGCAGGTGGCCACGCTGGAGTACGCCTTCGAAGACGGCATCATCTGGCACCGCAACCGGCTGCCGACGGTCACGGTGCGTGCCGATATCGGCGATGGCACCCAGCCGGTCGGCGTGGTCGAGCAGA
This sequence comes from Stenotrophomonas sp. YIM B06876, assembly GCF_030711595.1. Classification (GTDB taxonomy): domain Bacteria; phylum Pseudomonadota; class Gammaproteobacteria; order Xanthomonadales; family Xanthomonadaceae; genus Stenotrophomonas. The sequence goes on along the minus strand of NZ_JAUJUJ010000002.1, from coordinate 90,903 downwards.
TCGTGCCGACCCTGGCCGCGATCCGTGATGGGCTGCCGGCCGGCTATCTGCTGGAAACCGGCGGCACGGTGGAGGATTCGGCGCGCGGGCAGAACTCGATCAAGGCCGGCATGCCGCTGTTCCTGATCGTGGTGGCGACCTTGCTGATGCTGCAGCTGCGCAGCTTCTCGCGCGCGGCGATGGTGCTGGTCACCGCGCCGCTGGGCATCATCGGCGCCACCCTGTTCCTGTTGCTGTTCCGGGTGCCGTTCGGTTTCGTGGCGCTGCTGGGCACGATCGCATTGGCCGGGATGATCATGCGCAACTCGGTGATCCTGGTGGACCAGATCCAGCAGGACATCGATGCCGGCCATGACCGCTGGCACGCGATCATCGACGCCACCGTGCGCCGCTTCCGCCCGATCGTGCTGACCGCGCTGGCCGCGGTGCTGGCGATGATTCCGCTGTCGCGCAGCGCGTTCTACGGCTCGATGGCGGTGGCGATCATGGGCGGGCTGATTGTCGGTACGGTGCTGACCCTGGTGTTCCTGCCGGCGCTGTATGCGGCCTGGTTCCGGGTGCAGCCGGAAGAGTCGGGCAGCCAGACGCTGCCCTGAAGCACGTGTATGTCGCCGGTCGGGCAAGCCCCGGCCGGCCGCATCGGCCGGGTGTCCGGCTGCGGCGCGATTGCATGGATCCGTGCGCCGGTCACATATGAGGCGCCGGTAAAAGGCGTCACGACGCTGCGGCGGTGCCGCGCGCGGGCTGACGCCCGCTCAATACAGCCCCTGCGCCAGCATGGCGTCGGCGACCTTGACGAAACCGCTGATATTGGCGCCGTCGACATAGTTGACGCTGCCGTCGGCGCGTTTGCCATGCTGCACGCAGTTGGCATGGATCTCTTTGATGATCACGTGCAGGCGTTCGTCGACATCGGCGTGACGCCAGGACAGTCGCAGCGCGTTCTGTGACATCTCCAGCCCCGAAGTGGCCACGCCGCCGGCATTGCTGGCCTTGCCCGGTGCGTACAGCGTGCCGGCCTGCAGGAACACGTCCACCGCTTCCAGCGTGGAGGGCATGTTGGCGCCTTCGGCCACGCACAGCACGCCGTTGTGGACCAGCGTGCGCGCGTCGGTCTCATCCAGCTCGTTCTGGGTCGCACAGGGCAGGGCGATGTCGGCCGGAATGTGCCAGGGGCGGCGATCGCGCAGGAACTCGAAACGCGGATCGTCGGCCAGTTCGGCCAGGCGGCCACGGCGCTCGTTCTTCAGCGTCATCACGTCCTGCAGCCCCTGTTCGTCGAAGCCGTCGCGCGCGTACAGCGTGCCGCCCGAATCGGAAAACGTCAGCACCCGTGCGCCCAGTTCGTGGGCCTTGAGCGCGGCGTACTGGGCGACATTGCCCGAGCCCGACACCAGCACCCGTGCACCGTGGGTCTGGCGGCGGGCGTGGTGCAGCATCTGTTCGACGAAATAGACAGTGCCGTAGCCGGTGGCTTCCGGGCGCATCAGGCTGCCGCCGTAGGCCAGGCCCTTGCCGGTAAATACGCAGGCGGCCTGGTTGCTGAGCTTCTTCATCATCCCGGCCATGTAGCCGACCTCGCGCGCGCCGACGCCGATGTCACCGGCCGGCACATCGGTATCCGGGCCCAGATGGCGGTGCAGCTCCAGCATCAGCGCCTGGCAGAAGCGCATCACTTCACCGTCGCTCTTGCCCTTGGGGTCGAAGTCCGCGCCGCCCTTGCCGCCGCCCATCGGCAGCGTGGTCAACGCGTTCTTGAAGGTCTGTTCGAACGCCAGGAATTTCAGGATCGACAGGTTCACCGACGGGTGGAAGCGCATGCCGCCCTTGAACGGGCCGATCGCCGAATTGTGCTGCACGCGCCAGGCGCGATTGACGTGGGTGCGGCCGTGGTCGTCGGCCCAGGCGACGCGGAACTGGATGACCCGTTCCGGTTCGACCAGCCGCTCCAGCAGGCCCTGTTCTGTGTAATGCGGGTACTGCTGCAGGAACGGCCACAGGCTGAGGAAGACCTCTTTGACCGCCTGCAGGAATTCGGGCTGATACGGATCGCGCTTGGCCACGTGGGCAAGGAAATCATCGGAATTGCGGTAGGTCACGTGCAGTCCTCCGGCGTGGGGCCGTTCCAGGGAGGTGGCGGTGTCGCTGCCAGCGTCCGGTGATGTAGACAAAGACGCGGCCAGGAGGCCGCGTCGGAACAGGATTACGGCAGTCGGGCAAGTACCGCCTGCGCCGCCTGCGCGGTGCCGACGGCGTGGCCGGCGGCGGCCAGGTCGGCGGTGAAGATGTGGGCATCCAGGGCGGCGGCCACCGCAGTTTCGATGCAGGCCGCTTCGGCTTCCAGTCCCAGCGAATGCCGCAGCAGCATCGCCGCACTGAGGATGGTGGCGTAGGGATTGGCGATGCCCTTGCCGGCGATGTCCGGGGCCGAGCCGTGGATCGGCTCGTACACGCCGATTCGACGGATCGGCGCTGCCGATCCGTCAGAGCCGACCTTGCCTTCCTCGCCGAGCGAGGCCGACGGCAGCAGGCCCAGCGAGCCGGCCAGCATCGAGGCCTCGTCGGTGAGGATGTCGCCGAACATGTTCTCGGTGACGATCACATCGTAGACGCGCGGCTTGACGATCAGGTGCATCGCCATCGAATCGACCAGCTGGTGTTCCAGCTCCACATCCGGGAACTCCTCGCGGCCGAGGCGCGCGGCGATGTCACGCCACAGCCGCGAGGTCTCCAGCACGTTGGCCTTGTCCACCGAGGTCAGCTTGCCGCGGCGCTGCTGCGCCAGGCGGAAGGCGCTGCGCAGCACGCGCTCGATCTCCACCACGCTGTAGCGGCACAGGTCGCTGGCGCTGTCGGCATCGCGGGTCTTGTCGCCGAAGTAGATGCCGCCGGTCAGCTCGCGCACCACCACGAAGTCCACGTCCTTGAGCAGTTCGGCCTTGATCGGCGAGGCATGCAACGCGGCCGGGTGGGTGCGTACCGGGCGCAGGTTGGCGAACAGCCCCAGCGCCTTGCGGATCGCCAGCAGGCCCTGTTCGGGGCGCACCTTGGCATTCGGATCGGACCACTTCGGGCCACCGACTGCGCCGAGCAGCACCGCATCGGCGTTGCGGCAGGCGTGCAGCGTGCTTGCCGGCAACGGTTCGCCATGGCGGTCGATGGCGATGCCGCCGATGTCGTGTTCGACAAAGTTGAAGCTGTGGCCGAAGCCGGTGGCAATGGCTTTGAGCACATCGACCGCAGCGGCGGTGATTTCAGGGCCGATGCCGTCACCGGGCAATACGACGATTTCAGCGTGCATGTTCAGTCTCGTAATGTTCGATATCGGTGGTACGGCCCAGCAGCCAGCCCAGCTGGTCCACACCTTCGAGCAGGCAGGTCTGCGAGAAGCCATCCAGCGGGAACGGATAGGTCTTGCCACTGGAGGTACGCAGCTCGCGCGCGGCTACATCCACGGTCAGCTCATCGTCCGGGTTGCGCATCAGCTCCTGCACGTCGGCTTCGTCCAGCACGATCGGCAGCAGGCCGTTTTTCAGCGCGTTGCCACGGAAGATATCGGCGATCTCGCTGCTGACAATCGCCTGCAGTCCCAGGTCGGTCAATGCCCATGGCGCATGTTCGCGCGAGGAACCACAGCCAAAGTTGCGTCCGGCCAGCAGGATCCTGCGGCCGGCGTTGTGCGGCTGGTTGAAGGCGAATTCCGGATTCGGCGCGCCATCGGCTTGCCAGCGCCAGTCGTTGAAAGCGTATTTGCCCAGTCCGACACGCTCGATGGTGGACAGGAAGCGCGCCGGAATGATCTGGTCGGTGTCGATATTGGTCTGGCGCAGCACCACGCTGCGCGAAACGATGCGGGTCAGGGCAGCCATCAGTACAGCTCCAGTACTTCGCCCTTCTCCGCCCGGGAGAAGGGGGCACGCGGCGCCGGATGAGGGTGCGCCTGCGCGGGGTGTTTGCCGGAATGAGCCGCGGTCGCCCTCATCCGCCCCTTCGGGGCACCTTCTCCCGGAGGGAGAAGGGCAAAAACGGCGGTCATCACGCCACCTCCCTGGCAAACAGATCACGGGTATCGGCAACGCAGCCGTTCACCGCCGCCCACGCCGCGCTCATCGGCGAAGCCAGCAGCGTGCGCGAACCGGGACCCTGGCGGCCCTCGAAGTTGCGGTTGCTGGTGCTCACTGCCAGCTGGCCGGGAGCGACCAGGTCGCCGTTCATGGCGATACACATCGAGCAGCCCGGTTCGCGCCATTCGGCGCCGGCGGCGCGCACGATCTCATCGATGCCTTCGGCCTCGGCATCGCGCTTGACGATCTCCGAGCCCGGCACCACCAGCATGCGCACGCCCTCGGCGATGCGGCGGCCGCGCAGCACCTGCGCCACTTCGCGCATGTCGCCCAGCCGGCCATTGGTGCAGGAGCCGACGAACACCACGTCCACCGGCGTGCCGGCCAGCGTGTGGCCGGCTTCGAACTTCATGTAGTCCAGGCCCTTCTGCGCGGCGGCATCGTTGGCGGCCGGGATCGGCGCATCCACGGCGATCGCGGTGCCCGGGTGCGTGCCCCAGGTCAGGGTCGGGCGGATGTCGGCGGCATCGATCTGCACCTCCACATCGAAGCGCGCGCCTTCGTCGCTGGCCAGCGTTTTCCAGTGGGCGACGGCGGTGTCGAACTCGGCGCCCTTGGGCCCGCGCGGGGTCCTGGCAACCCAGTCGAAGGTGATCTGGTCCGGCGCCACCATGCCGGCACGGGCGCCGGCTTCGATCGACATGTTGCACAGGGTCATGCGCTGCTCCATGTCCATCGCGCGGATCGCCGCGCCGCGGAATTCCAGCACATGGCCGGTGCCGCCGTTGACGCCGATCACGCCGATGATGTGCAGCACCACGTCCTTGGCGCCCACGCCCGGGGCCAGTTCGCCATTGACGGTGATCGCCATGGTCCGGGCTTTGCGCTGCAGCAGGCACTGGGTGGCCAGCACGTGGCCGACTTCGCTGGTACCGATGCCGAAGGCCAGCGAGCCGAACGCGCCATGGGTCGAGGTGTGGCTGTCACCACAGACAATGGTCATGCCGGGCTGGGTGAAACCCTGTTCCGGAGCGATCACGTGGACGATGCCGCGGCTGGGCGAGGCCAGATCGAACAGCTCGATGCCGTACTCGGCGCAGTTGCGCGCCAGCATCTCCACCTGCGCCTCGGAAGCCTGGCTGGCGTACGGCAGCTTGCCGTCGGGGCCGGCCGGCAGGGTCGGCGTGGAGTGGTCCATCGTCGCCTTGGTGCGATCCGGGCGGCGCGGCTTCAGGCCGCGCTCGCGCAGCTCGGTGAACGCCTGCGGCGAGGTGACTTCGTGGATCAGGTGCAGGTCGATATACAGCACGGCCGGGGCGCTGTCGTTTTCAGGCACGACCACGTGGGCATCCCACAGCTTGTCGTACAGGGTTTTTGCATTGGAGCTCATCGGGTTCTTCCGTGGTTCTGGCGGCCGCACTCAGGCGGTGGCGACGTGTTCGTTTTCGATGTTGCCGCGCTGGCGCAGCAGGCGGTTGGCCACATCGAGCCAGGCCAGGGCACTGGCTTCGATGATGTCCTTGCTGGTGCCGGTGCCTTCATAGGCGCTGTCCTCGTAACGCACGCCCAGGTTGGCCTCGCCGCGCGCATCGGCGCCGACGCCGACGCTGTGCACGTGGTAGCTGTCCAGTGTCAGCTGTACCCCGGTGGCGGCGGCCAGCGCGGCGAACAGCGCATCGACTGGACCGTCACCCTGTGCGGTTTCGGCGACGCGGTTGCCCTCCGGGTCGGACAGCTCCACCAGCGCGTTGGCGCGGCTGCCGATATCGCTGATGGTCATCGACGCCAGGCGGTAGCCGTCGCTGGCCGGGCTTCCCAGCATCAGTGTCTGCAGGTCGGCATCGGTGATCACCCGCATCTCTTCGCACAGCGCCTTGAACTGCTTGAACACCAGCCTCAGTTCTTCCTCTTCCAGCCAGTAGCCCAGTGCCCGCAGGCGCGCATCGACCGCGGCGCGCCCGCTGTGGCGGCCCAGTACCATCTGCGAGGACTCCCAGCCCACGTCTTCCGGACGCATGATTTCGTAGGTGCCACGATGGCGCAGCATGCCGTGCTGGTGGATGCCCGACTCATGGGCGAAGGCGTTGGCGCCGACGATCGCCTTGTTGCGCTGCACCGGCATGCCGACCAGGCGCTGCAGCAGCTGCGAGGTCGGCACGATGCGGCGGGTGTCCAAGCCGCTGTCGAAGTTGTAGAAGGCATTGCGTACCTTCAGCACCATCGCGATTTCTTCCAGCGCGCAATTGCCGGCGCGCTCGCCGATGCCGTTGATCGAGCCTTCCACCTGGCGCGCGCCGCCCTCGATGGCGGCCAGCGAGTTGGCCACGGCCAGGCCCAGGTCGTTGTGGCAGTGGGCGCTGAAGATCACCGTGTCGGCGCCGGCGGCATTGCCGATCACGTGCTGGAACATCGCGCGGATCTCGTCGGGCGTGGTGAAGCCGACCGTGTCCGGCAAATTGATGGTGGTGGCACCGGCGGCGATGGCGACCTGAGTGACCTCAGTCAGGAAATCCAGTTCGGTGCGGGTGGCGTCTTCGGCCGAGAACTCGATGTCGTCCAGATAGCCGCGCGCCATCGTCACGTGCCTGTGCACGGACTCCAGTACCTGCTCCCTGTCCATGCGCAGCTTGTGCTCGCGATGCAGCGGGCTGGTGGACAGGAACACGTGCAGGCGCGGGCGTGCGGCCGCGTCCAGCGCCCTGACCGAGGTTTCGATATCGGCGGCCAGGCAGCGCGACAGCACCGCCAGCACCGGGTCACGCACCTCGCGGCCGATCAGCGCCATCGCTTCGCGGTCGGACTGCGAGCTGGCGGGGAAGCCGGTTTCGATCACGTCCACCCCCAGTTCGGCCAGGGCGCGGGCCATCACCAGCTTCTGTGGCGGGCTCATGCTGCAGCCGGGGGATTGCTCGCCGTCACGCAGGGTGGTGTCAAACATTCTGATTCGGGGGCAAACGGCAGTGGTCACCAGAGGATCTCCTCAACAACGGTAGCGGTGGCGGACAAGGGGGCGAGGGAAGCGGCGCGGAGCAGGGGGGCGGCCAGTTGGCTGCGAAGTCGTTCGGTGCTGCGGCGGCGCGGTTTGCGTGGGGCGCGCGGCCGCACTTCGGACAACAGCGTGGCCAGCACCGCGGCATCGATATTGCCGCCGGATACGACCGCGCATTTGCGCTTGCCGGCCACGCGGCGGCCCGCGGCCAGCGCCAGCGCACCGGCGCCCTCGGCGATGACGTGTTCTTCCAGCGCCAGTCGCACCAGGGTTTCGCGCAGTTCGGCTTCGCGCACGATGACCACGTCGTCGAGCAGGCTGGCGCACAGGCGGCGGGTGATGAAGCCGGGAATCTTGACCTTGACGCCGTCGGCCAAGGTGGGCAGCGGGTCGATGGCGCGGATGTCACCGCGGATCGCGCGGGCCATCGAATCCACACCCTCGACCTGGGCGCCGATGATGCGCACGCCCTGCGACTTCAGCGCAAGCGCCACACCGGAGGCCAGGCCGCCACCGCCGATCGGCACGATCACCACATCCGGCGCGTGCGGGGCGATCTCGATGCCCAGCGTGCCCTGGCCGGCGATCACGTCCGGATCATCGAAGGCGGACAGGAAGCGGTAGCCGTTCTGTCCTGCCAGCTCGCGGGCGAAGGCGTAGGCTTCGTCGTAGCTGGCGCCGTGCTGGCGCACGGTGGCGCCCCAGTGCTGGACACCGGCGATCTTGGTGGCCGGGGCGCCATGCGGCATCACCGTGATGGCCTGCACACCCAGGCGGTGCGAGGCCCAGGCCACGCCCTGGGCGTGGTTGCCGGCCGAAGCGCAGATCACCGGGCGTTCGTCACCACGCTCCAGCGCCGCCAGCATCGCGTTCAAGGCGCCGCGAACCTTGTAGGAACCGGTGCGCTGCAGGTTTTCCAGCTTCAGCCAGACCCCGAAACGCTCGGCATAGTGCAGCGGGGTAGGGATCAGGTAGCGGCGCAGCCGCGCCTGGGCCGCCAGTACATCGGCGACGCTGACGACTACGTCGCCTGGGTCCGGGTTCTGCGAGGTGGCGCGGCCGGAATCAGGCATCGGCGTGGCACGGTACGCCGCGGCGCGTGGCAAGGGCGAGCGCAGCGACAGCGCCGGCACCATGGCAGGCGCAGCGAAGAAGACGCCTCCGTGCCGGCACCTTGGCGGTGCGGGTCGAAACGGCCGCCATGACCGGGCTCATACGCACGCTCCGGCGCTGGCGGTGATGCGCACCGACTCGCAGTCGTAGACTTTTTCCAGCTGCCGGCACAGGGTTTCCGGTGGCCGATCGCCGTTGACCAGCAGCTGCAGGTGCCAGCGGCCGTCGTCATCGGCATTGGGCGCGCCGTGGATGGCGCACGGCGCGAAGCCACGGCGCTCGACCATGCCGATCACGCGCAGCAGTACGCCTTCCACGGGCTTCAGCACCAGCTCAAGCCGGTATTGCATGGGGGGTCTCCTGCGTGGGGTGGGCCGGGTTGCTGTCGAGCATGGTGCTGTTGGCGTTGTTGGGCGGCACCAGTGGCCAGACGTTGGCGCGGGCGTCGATGGCCACGTGCAGCAGTGCCGGACCGGACTGGTCGAGCAGCGCGGCCAGGCCGTCTTCGACCTCGCTGCGGCGGCTGATGCGCTGCGCCGGAATCCCGAACACCCGGGTCAGCGCGGCGAAATCCGGGTTGTCGGACAGGTCGATTTCGCTGTAGCGCTCGGCGAAGAACAGCTCCTGCCACTGCCGCACCATGCCCAGCGAGCTGTTGTCCAGCAGGATGATCTTCACCGGCAGCCGGCAGCGGGCGATGGTGGCCAGCTCCTGCACGTTCATCATGAAACTGCCGTCGCCGGACACCAGCACCACGGTGCGCTGCGGGCAGGCGAACTGCGCGCCCATCGCCGCCGGCAGGCCGAACCCCATCGTGCCCAGCGCACCGCTGGTCAGATGGTTGCGTGGATGGTTGAAGCGGCAATGCTGGGCGACCCACATCTGGTGCTGGCCGACGTCGCAGGCGATCACCGTGTCGGCCGGGGCCACCTCGCTCAAACGCTTGAGCAGCGCCGGGGCATACACGTGGTCGCCGGGCGCATCGTAGCGGGCGCTGAATTTCTCGCGGTTGGCCGCGCAGCGGGCGCGCCAGGCGTTGCAGTTGCCGCGGATCCCGGTGAGCTGTTGCAGGCCGGTGGCGACATTGCCGGGAATGGCGATATCGGCGCTGCGCAGTTTGGAGATCTCATAGGCGTCGGCATCCAGGTGGATGACGCGCGCGAACGGGGCGAACTCGGCCAGCTTGCCGGTGGCGCGGTCATCGAAGCGGGCGCCGACCACGATCAGCAGGTCGCTTTCCTGCACCGCCATGTTGGCCGCGCGGGTGCCGTGCATGCCGAGCATGCCCAGATACTGCGGATGGTTGGGTGGCAGTGCGCCCAGCCCGCGCAGGGTCAGCACGGTGGGAATGCCGGAGGTTTCGACAAAGCGGCGGAAATCCTCCACCGCCTCGGCCAGACCGATGCCGCCGCCGCCGTAGATGACGGGTTTCCCGGCGGCGGCGATCAATTCGATCGCTGCCGTCAGGCGTTCGGCCTCCGGTGCGGGCACCGGTTCGACCACCGCCGGCACATGGTCGGGCAGATGCGAGGCATCGGCCTGCTGCACATCCTTGGGCAGGTCGATCAGCACCGGCCCGGGCCGTCCTTCGCGGGCGATCCGGAACGCCTCGGCGACCACCTGCGGCAGGTCGTCCACGCTGCGCACCAGCCAGCTGTGTTTGACGATCGGCAGGGTCATGCCGAACACATCCAGCTCCTGGAACGCATCGGTACCCAGCAGCGGGGTAGCGACCTGGCCGGTCAGGCACACCATCGGGACCGAGTCGAGCATCGCATCGGCGATGCCGGTCACCAGGTTGGACGCACCGGGGCCGGAGGTGGCGACACAGACGCCGACCTTGCCACTGGCGCGGGCATAGCCGTTGGCGGCCAGCGCCGCGCCCTGCTCGTGGCGGACCAGGATGTGTTTGAGGGTGGAATCCACCAATGCGTCATAGAACGGCATGATGGTGCCGCCCGGGTAGCCGAACAGCGTTTCCACGCCTTCGGCCTCCAGGGCCTGCGTCAACCAGCGTGCGCCGTTGCGGGGCGCGCCGTGGGCGGAGGTGTTCATGCTGCGACCTTTGCGATAGCGGGTGGGGGAGCCGCGCGGTTACGCGTTCTGGGTTTGCAGCCAGACCATCTTGGCGCGCAGTTCCTTGCCCACCTTCTCGATCGGATGCTCCAGGTCGGCCTGCTTGAACTTGTTGTAGTTCGGCAGGCCGGCTTCGTATTCAGCCACCCAGTTCCTGGTGAAGGTGCCGTTCTGGATGTCGGTCAGCACATCCTTCATGCGCGCCTTGGTGCCGGCGTCGATCACCCGCGGACCGCTGACGTAGTCGCCGTACTGCGCGGTCTCCGAGACGAACTCGAGCATGCGGGTGATGCCGCCCTCGTAGAACAGGTCCACGATCAGCTTCAGTTCGTGCAGCACTTCGTAGTAGGCGATTTCCGGCTGGTAGCCGGCTTCGACCAGCGTCTCGAAACCGGCCTGCACCAGCGCCGAGGCACCACCGCACAGCACCGCCTGCTCGCCGAACAGATCGGTCTCGGTCTCTTCCTTGAACGTGGTCTTGATCAGGTTGGCGCGGGCGCCGCCCAGGCCGGCCGCGTAGGCCAGCGCGTAGTGCTCCGCCTTGCCGCTGCGGTCCTGGTGCACCGCCCAGATGCAGGGCACGCCGCGGCCGATCTCGTATTCGCGGCGCACCAGCGCGCCCGGCCCCTTCGGCGCGACCAGCACCACGTCCAGATCGTCGCGCGGGGCGATCATGCCGAAGTGCACGTTCAGGCCGTGCGCGAACAGCAGGCAGGCGCCGGGCTTCATGTTCGGCGCCAGCACGTCCTCGTACAGCTTCTTCTGCACCATGTCCGGGGTCAGCACGGCCACCAGGTCGGCGTCCTTGACCGCGTCGGCCGGCGGCTTGACGGTGAAGCCGTCGGCCTTGGCCTTGATCCCGGTCGGGCCGCCGGCACGCAGGCCGACGGTGACATCGAAGCCGGATTCGCGCAGGTTCAGCGCATGCGCGCGGCCCTGGCTGCCGTAACCGACAACGGCGACTTTGATCTGGGGCAGGTCGTGGGTGCTCATGGTGCGAAGTTCCTTGGCTGGGGAATAAAAAAACGGCCGACGGGTCAGGAACGCGTCGGCCGGATCGGAGGTGGGCACGGGCAAGCGCCGCCGCAGGGGTGGGCCGCGGGCGGTTGTGCGGGGTTTTCTTGCGGGTGGACGAAGGTGGGCATGGTTTCAGTTGAAATTGAGGCCTTAAACGAAAAACCCCGCGCCGGGGCCGGTGCGGGGTTTCTGTTCGAATCTGGCTGCTTTTTTCCTACGCGCCAACTCGCCCCACCCCTGGTGGTTCGGTAATAAGGACGAGTACGAGCAGCGCCGTCGCGGCGTTGGCCGGGGCCGGGTGCAGGTGTTCGGCGGTGGTGTGGCGGTGCAACATGGGTTGGAGATAAGCATCCGGCGGGCGCGGATGTCAACGCCTGCAGGTCCGGTCGGCGGCAGGCCGGCCGCAACCCCCGCCACCGCGGCATGGTTGCCGCTGCAACCTAATTGCAGATGGGCGACGTGGCGCTTCTATCGCCACGACTGCGCGGATGCCGGTGGATGGAAACCGCGTTGGTCACGGTGCCCCGCATGCGGTGACTGGATGCATTCGAGTGGACTCCACAGGCAGCCGGACAGCTGCGGCCACGGCCGGCCTGCCGGCTGTTTGCAAGGGGCTGTCGGCAGCAGCAACCGACCCGGGCCATCCGGCACTGCTGGCAAGCACGGCAACCGGCTATCGTGGCGCCGGTTTCCCTTCCCACCGGATGCACCATGTCACGTCTGCTGTTGCTCGCCTTGTCTTGTCTGACGGTTATGCCGGCCGCCGCCGCCGACCGCATCACCGGCCCCGGCTTTGCCACCCGCTCCGAGGTGATCGCCCCGCATGCGATGGCCGCGACCTCGCAGCCGCTGGCGACCCAGATCGCGCTGGAAGTAATGCAATCGGGGGGCTCGGCGATGGATGCGGCCATCGCCGCCAACGCCGCACTGGGCCTGATGGAGCCGACCGGCAATGGCGTTGGCGGTGATCTGTTCGCGATCGTGTGGGACCCGAAGACGCACAAGCTGTATGGCTACAACGGCTCGGGCCGTTCGCCGAAGTCACTGACCCTGGCCGAGTTCCAGCGTCGCGGGTTGAAGGAAATTCCCGCCACCGGCCCGTTGCCGGTGTCGGTGCCGGGGACGGTCGATGGCTGGTTCGCCCTGCACGAGCGCTTCGGCCGCAAGCCGATGGCCGACAACCTGGCACCGGCGATCCGCTATGCGCGCGAGGGCCATCCGGTGGCCGAGGTGATCGCGTATTACTGGGACCGCTCGGTGCCGAGGCTGTCGCCGTACCCGGGCTTCAAGGAACAGTTCACGATCGAGGGGCGTGCACCGCGCAAGGGCGAGATGTGGCGCAACCCGGGCCTGGCCGACACCCTGCAGAAGATTGCCGACGGCGGCCGCGATGCGTTCTACAAGGGCGATATCGCCCGCACCATCGACCGCTATTTCAAGGCCAATGGCGGGTATCTGAGTTACGAGGACATGGCCAGCCATCGCGGCGAGTGGGTGGAGCCGGTGAGCAGCAACTACCGTGGCTATGACGTGTGGGAGCTGCCGCCCAACAGCCAGGGCATCGCCGCGCTGCAGATCCTCAACATTCTGGAAGGCTACGATTTCTCCAAGATCCCGTTCGGTTCGCCCGAGCACGTGCACCTGTTTGTCGAAGCCAAGAAGCTGGCGTTTGCCGACCGCGCCCGGTTCTATGCCGACCCGGCGTTTTCACCGGCGCCGGTGCAGCGGCTGATCTCCAAAAGCTACGCCGCGCAGCGCCGCCAGCTGATCGCGATGGACAAGGCGTTGAAGCAGGTGCAGCCGGGTACGCCGAAACAGCTGCAGGAGGGCGACACGATCTATATGACCGTGGCCGATGCCGACGGCATGATGGTGTCGCTGATCCAGTCCAACTACCGCGGCATGGGCAGCGGCATGGCACCGCCGGGACTGGGCTTCATCCTGCAGGACCGCGGCGAGATGTTCGTGCTGCAGAAAAACCACCCCAACGGTTATGCCCCGGGCAAGCGCCCGTTCCAGACCATCATCCCGGCCTTCGTCACCAAGGACGGCAAGCCGTGGCTGAGCTTCGGGGTGATGGGCGGGGCGATGCAGCCGCAGGGTCACGCGCAGATCGTGATGAACCTGGTCGATTTCGGCATGAACCTGCAGGAAGCCGGAGACGCGCCGCGGATCCAGCACGACGGCTCGACCGAACCGACCGGGCAGGCCACGGCGATGAGCGATGGGGGCGAGCTCAACCTGGAAACCGGATTCCCCTACGAAACGGTGCGCGCGCTGATGCGCAAGGGCCACCGCGTGGTGTTTGCCGATGGCCCGTACGGTGGCTACCAGGCGATCCTGCGCGACCCGGACACCGGCGTGTATTACGGCGCCTCGGAAAGCCGCAAGGACGGCCAGGCCGCCGGGTATTGAGCCCATCGGGCAGAGCGTCCGGCGCGATGCTGGTCCCGTGGGAACCGGCGCATTGGCGGTGGCAGCATCCCGCCGCCGATGCGCCCGGCCGTCGCGCTCAGTCGCCGCGTGGCGACAGGGGGGCCGCGCCGGTGCTCTGCTCCTGCGCGGCCAGATCGCGCGCGATCCACTGGTCGATCAGGTGCCGCGCGCGTGCCGCTTTCCGCCGCTGCTTGTGGTATTCCACGTCCAGCACCCGGTACAGCGACACGATCACCAGCAGCATCAGCATCGCGAATGGCAGTGCGGCGATGGTGATCACTCCCTGCAGCGGATCCAGTCCGCCGGCCACGAGCAGGGTGCCGGCGATCAACGCCACCGCCACGCCCCAGACCACGCGCCGTGACAGCGGCGGATCGCCGGCCTCGTCGGTGGACATGCTGGCCAGTACCAGCACCGCCGAGTCGGCCGAGGTGACGAAGAAGATGATCAGCAGCACCAGCGCCATCACCGACAGCAGCATCGGCATCGGCAGACTGTCGAACATGGTGAACAGCACGGTTTCATAGCCGTTGCCCAGCGCGCTGACCAGATCGACATGGCCGAAAATCTGCGACCACAGTGCGGTGCCGCCAAATACCGAGAACCACAGGAAGCCCAGCACACTGGGCGCGATCACCACGCCCAGCACGAACTCGCGGATGCTGCGGCCGCGCGACACCCGGGCGATGAACGAACCCACGAACGGCGCCCAGGCAATCCACCACGCCCAGTAGAAGATGGTCCAGTCGGCCACCCAGGTGCTGCCCGAAAATGGCGACATGCGCAGGCTCATCGTGACCAGCTGGTTGAGATACGAGCCCAACGTGGTGGTGAACGTATCGAAGATGAAGCCGGTCGGGCCGAGCACCAGGATCAGCGCCAGCAGCACTGCGGCCAGACCCAGGTTGAAGTTGGACAGCCATTTGATGCCGCGGTGCACGCCGCTGGTGGTGGAGGCCATGTACAGCACGAACGCGCCGGCGATGATCGCCAGCTGCAACGTGAGCGACGAGCGCAGGCCGAAGATCCGCTCGATGCCGGCGGCGATCTGGATAGTGCCAAATCCGAGCGTGGTGGCCACGCCAATCGCGGTGGCCACCACGGCGGCGACATTGACCACCGCGCCGATCCAGCCGCGATGGTGGCGGCCGATTACCGGTTGCAGCAGGTCGCTGATCAGCCCGCGGCCGTTGCGGTTGAACTGGAACCACGCCATCGCCAGGCCGATCAACGCATAGATCGCCCACGGATGCAGGCCCCAGTGGAAGAACGCATAGCGCATCGAGGCACGCGCCGCTTCCATGCTTTGTGGGGGCAGGCCTTCAGGTGGGGTGACGAAATGCGAGATCGGTTCCGCCGCGCCCCAGAACACCAGGCCGATCCCCATGCCGGCGGCGAACAGCATCGACATCCAGCTGGTATTGGAGAACTCCGGCTCGGCATCCTCGCCGCCGATGCGCAGCGTGGCGAAGCGGCCGAACGCCAGGTACATGAGGAACGACAAGGTGATGAACACCACCAGCAGATAGATCCAGCCGGTGTTCTTGATGACCTGCGCCAGCCCGCTCTGGACCACGTTGTTGAAGGGACCCGGCGCAAGGCCGGCTGCCAGCACCAGCAGGGCGAGCAGTGCGATGGAAATTCGGAACACCATGCTGGAGTTTCTCCGATCGGATGAAGGAAAAGAGGGGGGTGATCTCCAGCGGTAAAACGGCAACTGGCACAGATCAATCCGGTAGGCACCGGGTGGCGCGGATTCACGGCCAATACAGGCGGCAGAAGAGTAAGCGGTGCGATGTATTCGCCCCGTCATGGGGGCGCGGATTGACGCGTGGGGTTGCCACACTCCCTTCGGGTGCGGTTACTGCCGGCGCAGCGGCGTTTCGCAACGGGTGAAAGCGCGCGCATTGACGCGATGATCCACAGCGGCATGTTAGCGTTTTGCCCTCCCTGTGCTGCGGAGAGTTGTCATGAAGACCGGCAGATTGCTGTTCCGCCTGGCGTCGCTTTCACTGCTGTGCCTGCTGGCGGCCTGCGCGAGCACGCCGCAGGTCCGCGTCCAGGCCGATCCGGCCGCAGAGTTCAACCGTTACCGCAGCTTCGCGTTCTATTCGCCGCTGGCGGTCGAGCATCATGGTTACAGCACCATCACCAGCAACCGGATCAAAGCGGCGGTGCGCGCCCAGATGGAGTCGCGCGGCTACGTGTTCGCGGCGGCCGATCCGGACCTGTGGGTGAATCTCAACGCCTACCTGCAGGAGGTGACCCGCGTCATCAATCTGCCGGAAGTGGATTACGACTATTACTACAGCTATCGCGCCCGCTCCTATGTGGCACTGCCATATTGGCGAGACCGTACCGATGTGCGGCAGTACACCGAGGGCACCTTGAACGTGGATCTGGTGGATGTGCGGCAGAACCGGCTGGTGTGGGAGGGCGTTGCGGTGGGCAGCGTGGCGCGGATGGATCCGGAGCAGCGGGGGCGCAAAATCGACGAGGCGGTGGCCGCGATTTTCGCCAGGTTTCCCTACCGCGCCGGGCAGACCGCGCCTTGACCAGAGGCGTCATGCCTAGCCCGCTGCCGCCATCTGCATGAGCCGGCGGCCGCTGCTCAAGGGGCTGGCCCTGGCCCGCCGCCATCCTTCCGCCTGGCTGCTGGCCGTACAGCTGCTGGGGGTGTTGCTGTATCCGGCAATGGAGGAAGCCGCTGCGGGGCGCGCCCTGTTCGGCGCGTTCGGCATTGTGGTGCTGGCACTGGCCGTGTGGGTGGTGCGCCGGAGCCCTTCGGTGATGTGGCTGGCACTGCTGCTGGCCGTTCCGGCGGTGGCGCTGTCGGTGGCCGGTGCGGTGTGGACCCTGCCCGCGGTGACCACCACCGGGCAGTTGCTGGAAAGCCTGCTGTACTTCTATACCGCCGGCAGCCTGATCGCCTACATGCTGCAGGACCATACCGTGACCCGTGACGAGTTGTTCGCCGCCGGCGCCACCTTCACCTTGCTGGCATGGGCGTTCGCGTTCGCCTATTCGGTTTGCCAGCAGTGGTTTCCGGGGAGTTTCCTGGCCGCCAGTGAAGGCGATTTCCGCAGCTGGGTCGAGCTGCTTTATCTCAGCTTCAGTTTGTTGTCGGGGGTTGGACTCAGCGATGTGCTTCCGGTGCATCCGCAAGCGCGCGGATTGGTGATGATCGAGCAGTTTTCAGGCGTCATGTATGTGGCGCTGGTGGTATCGCGACTGGTCGGGATGACCATCTACAAGGCTCAAAAAACCTGAACGCCAGATAAAAAAATCGCGCCCGAAGGCGCGAATCATGCAGCAATTTATATAATTTCGTCGGCGAGAGAGAGCCTGATGTCGCACCACGCGGCAGCGCGGTTAACAATGCATAGGCTAATATCCGCCGCCATTGGAACTTTTACTTTTTGTGCTGACGCCTTTTGCGGATTCTGGCGGTTGGTCTGCGGCAACCCCGCAAACGAATGAAGACACAGGCAGTGTCCCTCGGCATTCAGTCTTCTGAGTGGCATGATCGATAACGATAACGAAGCGCCGACACCCGACAGGATAATGATCGGCGACTGCACCGTGGTGCTGTCTTCCCGTGAGGTATATGCCCCAGGTGCGCGTCGCCCCCGCCGGCTCACGCCCAAGGCCGCCGGCGTGTTGCAGGTGCTGGCCCGCAATGCGGGCAGCGTGGTCACCCGCGACGAACTGCTCGATGAAGTCTGGCCCGACACGCTGCCCACCAACGATGTGCTGACCCAGGCGATCACCCAGCTGCGCAAGGCGTTTTCGTCCGGAGCGGACGATCAGGCAGGCATGGCCTACATCGAGACCATCGCCAAAACCGGCTATCGGCTGCTGGTGCCGGTCAGTGGCGAACCGGCCTCGCTGGGCGCCGGGCCGCTGCCGGAAGACATTGCTGTGGCTGAAACGGCCGGGCGGGAAGCGGCCCCTGCACCGCGGCAACCCGCTGCCAGCCGCTCGCGGTGGCGGCGCCAGCTGCGCCGCCATGTGCTGCTGGCGATCGGCCTGCTGTTGCTGGCCAGCTGCACGGTGATGGCGTTCCTGCTGTGGCAGCGTCCAGCCGCCTCGCCGGTGGATGCGGTGATCGAGGGGGGAACGCGGGTCATCGGCAGTCCGGAGCGGCCGTACCGGCTGATCACCGCCAGCGAAGGCTTCGAAACCTATCCGGCGGTGTCGCCCGATGGCGCACTGGTGGCCTATGCCAGCGAGTCGGATGGCCACTCCACCTTGATGCTGCAGGCGGCGGGCAACTCCTCGCCGCGCGCGCTGCTGCCCACGCCGGCCGGATACTCCGACCGGTTTGCCGCCTGGTCGCCGGACGGGCGCGAGATCGCCTTCGCCCGCTTCGGTCCACAGGGCAGTTGCGAAGTCCTGATCATCGGCGCCACCGGTGGCAATACCCGTCGCGCGACCGGATGCGAGGGCGCGGACATGCTCAGTTTCGACTGGACACCCGACGGCCGCGGCCTGCTGTTCGGTTCGATGGGCGGTACCGCGGCCAGCCGTGGCATCCGCCGTCTGGATCTGCAGTCGGGGCGCTGGCAGGACATCGCCTACGAGATTGGCAGCGATGATTTCGACTACGCGCCCCGCTATTCGCCCGACGGCCGCTGGATCGCGTTTGTGCGCAACCCGCAGGTCGGCGATCTGTGGGTGATGCCCGCCGCCGGCGGTGCCGCCCGCCGGCTGACCGACGATGCCGCCGAGATCCGCGGCTGGAGCTGGCTTTCCGACAGCCGTCGCATCGTCTTCGGCCGGCGCATCGACAGCGAAGCGCGTCTGTACCGGGTGGATGTGCGTACCCGCACCCTGCATGACCTGGGGCTGGATGATGCGCAGAGTCCGTCGGTGGCACGCAAGGGCAACACGCTGGCCTTCATGCACCGGCGGCCGCAGTTCGGCCTGTTCAAGATTCCACTGGGCGCCGCGGCCGGTCCCCCGCAGCGGCTGTATCCGTCCTCCGGCCGCGACGGACAGCCGATGGTGTCCCCGGATGGGCGGCAGCTGGCCTTCACTTCCGACCGGTCCGGAATCCATGCGCTGTGGTGGGCGGAGCTGGATCAGCCGCATACGCTGCGGCTGATCGAGGGGCTGCGCCCGGAAGCCCGGCAGCCGCCGGACTGGTCGGGGGACAGCCGTCGATTGCTGGTGACCGGACGCGACGAGTCGGGGCTGGCCGGCATCTACGAGGTCGTTCCCGAGCAGGGCCACTGGACCCGACTGCCGGTGCCGCTCGGCCAGCCGCTGCAGGCGTTGTATGGCGATGACCCGCAGCGGATCTATCTGATCGAACGCGATGGCAGTGAGGACGGTCGCATGTGGTTGTCGCTGTTCGACCGTTCCACCACGCCGTGGCGGCGCCTGGGCCAGATTGAAGGGGTTTCGCAGGCGCACTACGACCATGCCGGCAAGCGCCTGCTGTTCACCCGGCTGGCCGAGGGCGGCTTGTGGGAGGTCGATGCCGCGCTGTCCCGCACCAGCATCCGGCACGTCAGCGTGGAACTGCCGACCCGCTGGCGCTATCGCACCTGGACGGTGACTGCGCGCGGGGCGGTGGAATATCTGCACATCGGCTCGGGCTGCGCGACGATGCTGAGCCGGATCGAAGGCCCCGCCGAGAGCCGCTGCCTGGCCTCCACGCAGTACGGTTCCAGCAACGGCTTCAGCGCAGCGCCCGATGGCCAGGCGGTCTATGCGGCCCTGCCGGTGGCCGACGGCACCGATATCGGCCTGATGGAGCTGCCCGAGAGCGCGCCGGGCCCGCTGCTGGGCGTGGCCAAGTGGTTGCCGCTGTTGAAAAAAAGACCATCGTGATTCTTTCGGATCAGCCTCGTGGCGAATTCGGATGTTTGTCGTGAAGCCGTCCTGACACCAGCGGCCACAGTTGGCAAAACCATCGGCCATTGATGGCAAACAGATGGTGTGCGGTATGCAGCAGGTGTCATGGGTCGACCGGGGTCAGGCGGTTTCTTTCGACAAACAGGTCGATGACGTGCCGCGTCCCCGCTGCGTCGGCGTGGCCCGGTTGGGCAGTCTGCAGTCGTCGGGGACCTCGTTCACGGTGTGGATGCAGTTGCGTGGCAGTGCATGGGTGGAGGCCAAGGAGGGCAAGTTCCGCCTGCGCCAGCTCGAGTGGATCGCCTTCGAGAAGGAATCGCGGCCGCTGATCCAGGCCGGCCGCGATGGCCTGTGCATCGCCGTGAGCCTGGATGCCGAAGCGCTGCGGGCACTCGGCGCGCTGGCCGATTGCAGCCTGTATGCCGGCCGTGGACGCATGACCCGCCACGAAGCGCGTCTGGCGTTGCGGCTGTGGCGCGAGGCCAAAGCCGGCCAGGCGGGCGTGTTCGCATTGCGGCCGCTGCTGCTGCATCTGGCTTCGCTGCAGCGCGAGCTGTCGGACGGCATCCAGCGCTGTCCGGGGCGTTCGCGCAGCCGCAAGCGCCAGGTGTTCGGGCGGATGCAGCGGGCGCGCATGTACCTGGAGGGAAACAGCCACCGCGTGGTGCGCATTGGCGAGCTGGCCGAGCTGACCAACTTCTCCAGCTGGTACCTGTCCAAGACCTTCCAGACCCTGTACCAAGAAAGCCCGCAGTCGTTGTCGGCGCGCCTGCGGCTGGAGCGCGCGGCGATGCTGCTGCGCGATACCGGCATGATGATCGGCGAAGTGGCCTCGGCCAGCGGGTTCGACAATTGCTGCAGTTTCGCCCGTGCCTTCCGCGCCCGTTTCGGCACCTCGGCCACGCGCTATCGCCATGCCGTCGAAACCCTGCCGCCAGATTCGGCAAAGTCTACGAACCCATCGCGCAAATCAATCGCCTCAGTGTGAACGTAACGTTCAGTGGTGTTTAACACGCCACTAACGTAACTGGAGAGATTGATGAATTTTCGTACTCCCGCAGTGCGGTTGGGCTTGCTGCCCGCCGGTATCGCAATTGCGCTGACGCCGGCTGTCGCTTTCGCACAGGCCGCCCCGGCGTCCGGTGCGACCGAACTGGACCGCATCCAGGTTACCGGCTCGCGTATCCGCGGCGCCGACATGGAAACCCAGCAGCCGGTCATCACCCTGACCCGCGAAGCGCTGGAGAAGCAGGGCTTCACCAGTGTTGCCGACGTGCTGCAGAACCTGACCTCGGCCGGCTCGCCGGCCATCTCGCGTTCCGAGCCGCTGGCCTCGGGCGAGAACGTGGGTGGCTACTACGTCGATATCCGCAACCTCGGCGCGCAGCGCACGCTGGTACTGATGAATGGCAAGCGCCTGGGCGCCACCACCGCCGGCCTGCAGGATCTGAGCCAGATCCCGATGGGCGCGGTTGAGCGCATCGAGATCCTGAAGGACGGCGCGTCGGCCATCTACGGTTCGGACGCCATTGCCGCCGTGGTCAACGTGATCACCCGCAAGCGTTTCGACGGGGCCGAAGCCAGCGTCTATGTCGGCCAGTACGGCGAAGGCGACGGCGACATCAACCAGTATTCCTTCACCCTGGGCTCGGAAGGCGAGCGCGGCGGCATCACCATGTCGGCCGAGTACTACAAGGCCAACCCGGTGTGGGCGAAGGATCGCAGCTTCAGCGCCTCCGGCAGCGCCGGCCCGAACTATCCGGGCGCCGGTTTCAGCACCATCAATGAAAAGGGTTCGTTCTGCGACCCGTGCAGCACGCCGGGCATCAAGGAAGGCCAGCCGGGCTATGTCGCTCCGGCCGATGTGAAGTGGTACACGCTGAAGGACGGTGGGAATCCGGCCAACCGCGCCGACTACCGCCTGCAGACCGGCGCCGACTCCGTCAATGCCAACGAGCAGATGATGGTGTCCACCGGTATCGAGCGCAAGTCGCTGTACGTCAACGGCAACTACGACTTCACCGACGCGATCACCCTGAACACGGATGTGATCTACAACGAGCGCACCACCAACCAGCAGATCGCCGGCTATCCGTACCAGTCGGCTTCCTTTGGAACGCCGATGGCGGGTGACAGCGCGTTCAACCCGAATCCCGGCCAGGAGACCACGTTCCGTCGTCGTCTGTGGGAAATGCCGCGCACCACCGAAAGCAAGCTGAAGACCCTGCGCTTTGCGCCGAGCCTGGAAGGCTACTTCGACTTCGCCGGCAAGACCTGGGATTGGGACGTCGGCGCGCTGTGGAACCGCAACGAAATCACCAAGACCGGCCGTGGCGACATAAGCCTGATTGCCGCCGAGCAGGCCCTGGGGACTTCGTTCATCAACGCCAATGGCGTGGCCCAGTGCGGTACCGCGGCCAAGCCGGTTGCGCTGTCCGATTGCCGTCCGTGGAACCCGTTGCTGCCGTATGGCGTGGCTGGCCCGGGCTCGCTGGCGGATGCGGCGACGCAGGAATTCCTGTTCCCGACCTTCACCAACACCGGCACCACCAAGACCACCAGCTTCACCGCCAACATCGCAGGTTCGATCGTGACCCTGCCGGCCGGTGATCTGGGCGTGGCGATGGGCGTGGAGCACCGTGAAGAGCAGGGCCGCTATGTTCCCGATGCGTTCGCGCAGTCGGGCCAGAGCACCGGCCTGGGGTCCACCACCACGTCCGGCAAGTACGACCTGGACGAGGTCTACCTGGAGCTGAACGTTCCGGTGCTGGCCGACATGCCGTTCGCCAAGGAACTGAGCTTCAACGTTGCCAGCCGTTACTCGGACTACAGCAATTTCGGTGACACGCTGAACTCCAAGTTCGGTTTCGTATGGCGCCCGATGGGTGAACTGCTGGTTCGCGGTACCTACGCCCAGGGCTTCCGTGCGCCGACGATCGACGATCTGTACGGCGGCATCAACAGCAGCTTCGAGCGTTACACCGATCCCTGCGGCATCGATGCCACCAACAGCGTCAACGGCAATGCCGCCTGTACCGCTGCCGGCGTTGCGCCGGGTTACGTGCAGCTGGGCCAGGGCCTGATTCCGTGCGACTCCTACCCGTGCGCCACGCCGGACCAGTTCATCTCCGGTTCCAACCCGAACCTGAAGCCGGAAACCTCCACCAGCAAGACCGTGGGTATGGTGTGGAGCCCGCGTTGGGTGCAGGGTCTGGACATCTCGCTGGATTGGTACCGTTACGAGATCAAGGACATGATCATCGGTGACAGTGTCGACCGCATCCTGCGTGACTGCTATGTGCTGGGCGACGCAAGCCGCTGCGCCGGCATCACCCGCGCCTCGGATGGCCACATCAGCAGCATGACCTACGGCCTGGCCAATCTCGGTCAGATGGAAACCGAAGGTTACGACCTGGGCATCAAGTACCGTCTGCCGGAAATGGCGATCGGCAACTTCGCCATCGACTGGCAGACCAGCTACCTGGCCAGCTACGACGAGCAGGGCCAGAACAGCGCCGGTGACAACATCACCATCGGTCGCGTCGGCGAGGCCGGCCTGTTCCGCGTTCGCTCGAACATGGGCGTCACCTGGGCAATGGGCGACTTCGGTGTTTCCTACATGGCCCGTTACTACTCGGGTATGAAGGAAAGCTGCATCGCCGGTCGTCCCTGCACGCAGCCGGACCACATCGCCAATGGCGAGCGTGATGCCCTGCGCAAGGTCGGGTCCAACACGTTCCATGATCTGCAGGTCAACTGGCAGGCCCCGTGGGATGCGACGATCGCGGTGGGTGCGAACAACGTGTTCAACCACCAGGGTCCGATCATGTTCACCCAGCCGAACTCGAACTTCCCGTACTACGGTGGTTTCGACATCGGTCGTTTCATCTACATGAAGTACACCCAGCGCTTCTGATCCACTGAAGCACGCTGACGCAAGCCAAGAGGGCGGACCGCAAGGTCCGCCCTTTTCTGTGGTGGCGACGAACAGGTGCGCCACTTCACATCGCGCCGATGGCGCGGCGCGATCACGCACGCCGCGTACCCCACAGCACGGCAGCGGCTATGCCGGATGTGGCACTACCCAAGGCGGCAGAAGGGGCGGGCGCATGCAGCCGCGCCCGGACACACTGACACTGGGCGCACTGTGCGGCCCGGCTTGTGGCGGTTTCGAAAGGCAGCCGCCGGAGCCGGCAGCTACACGGGCAGGCTTACGCGTCTGCGGGCAGCGTGATCAGGTCATTGGCGCTGTTGCGCCAGCCGTCGAGCTTGGCGGCGACGCCGACGCGCGCCAGGTACTGCTCGTCGACCGGCAGGCCGCTGGCCAGCGCGGTGGCCACGTGGACCGCGCCGGTGACCCAGAAACTGCGGATGTTGGAGCGCTGCGGCTGCAGGTGGAACGCGACGGCTTCGATGATCGGCATCGGCAGCCCCCACAGGCCCAGCAGATAGGCGCCGGCCTCGGCGTGTCCGGGACGGTCGTCGCCTTCCTCGGCAGGATCATGCTCGTTGCGCACCCCCGGCAGCAGCAGGCCGATATCGGCCAGCAGGGCGGCGGTGGCACCGAGCTGCGCGCTGGATTCGGGCAGCATCTTCGCGGCCAGGCGCGAGGCGGTCAGCGCCCGCGCCTGCAGCGCGTTGCGCTCGGTAGTGGACAGCGACTGGGCCGAAAACACTTCGCTGGCCAATACCAGGTCGCGCAGCGTGGCCAGGCCCAGGCGGGTGACGGCGCCGCGCAGATCGGAGATGGCGCGGCCGTTGTTGAAAAAGGCCGAGTTGGACAGCTGCAGTACCTTGGCGGCGATCGCCGGGTCGGCAGCGACCAGCTTGGCGATATCCTCGGTGCTGCTGTCGTCATCCTCTTCCAGCGCATGCATCAGGCTCAGATACAGGTGCGGCGGCGAGGGCAGCTTTTCGATACGCCCGATCGACGAGCGCAGGCGTGGGCTGTCGAGCAGCTCGCGCAGTTCTTCCAGGCTGGTCAGCGCTTCCAGCAGCACTTCCGGCGCCAGCGGCAGCGGCAGGAAACGGTGGGCCATGCCGATGATGCGTGCCGACGGCGGACGATGGCTGGCGTTGGCATCGATCAGCGCGATGCGGATGGTTTCCGGGCGCAGCGTGCGCATCTGCCCGAGCAGGGTAGCCGCGGTCAGGTCCGGCAACACCGGGGCCACGATCACCGCGTCGATACTGGATGTGGCCACGGCTGAGATGGCGGCGTTGCCGTCGGGCACGGTCTGCACCTGCCATTCCTCGCCAAGATCACCAATGTAATCACTCAGTTCAGCCGGCAGGCTGGCCTCGTCACCGACAAGCAGAATACGCAAGACACTTCCCCAAAAAGAACGCGCGGCCTGAACCGGTCAGCCCGGATAACCGACCGCTTAATGTAGCGAAACCGCAGTGCAGGGTCATGCCTGCCGGAAGTAAAACGTGACGCCGGTCGCTGGCGACAGCTCCCGTGGGGGCTGCCGCTGCGTCGCTGGCACTCAGGCCAGTGTGGCCAGATAGGCCTGGTTGGCGTCGACCAGGATGCGCTTGGCTTCCGCCGCGCCGCCCCAGCCTTCCAGCTTGACCCACTTGCCCTTCTCCAGATCCTTGTAGTGCTCGAAGAAGTGGCCGATACGCTCGAGCCAGTGGCTGGACACCTGGTCGATATCCTCGACATGGGCATAGCCACTGAAGATCTTGGCCACCGGCACGGCGAGGATCTTCTCGTCGCTGCCCGCCTCGTCACTCATCTTCAGCACGCCCACCGGCCGGCACCGGACCACGCAACCGGGAATCAGCGGCAGCGGCAGCACCACCAGCACGTCGGCCGGATCGCCATCGCCGCACAGGGTGTTGGGCACATAGCCGTAGTTGCAGGGGTAGCGCATCGGGGTGGAAAGGATGCGGTCGACGAAGATCGCGCCACTGTCCTTGTCCACTTCGTACTTCACCGGCTCGGAATCCTTGGGGATCTCGATGATGACGTTGATTTCTTCCGGCGGGTTCTTGCCGGGAGAGACGAGTTCCAGACCCATGCGCTGCTCCGAATAATGATGCGGGAAAGGGCACCATTCTACGCGCAGGAGTATTGCGGCGCACCAAAGCGGGGCCGCGGGTCAAGCCCTGTGCTGTCCCGCCATGGCCCGCCCGCCTCGCCGAGGGCGGGAGCGTCCGTGGGGGCGCGGCGGTCCGGGGTGGGGCTGCCGCGCCGCATGCCGCAGCCTTCCCCCGCAGGCGGGGGGAAGGGCGCAAGAACGGTTCGACTCAGAGCAACGGCACCAGCAGCAGCGCGACGATATTGATGATCTTGATCAGCGGGTTGATCGCCGGGCCGGCGGTGTCCTTGTACGGATCGCCGACCGTGTCACCGGTGACCGCGGCCTTGTGCGCCTCGCTGCCCTTGCCGCCATGATGGCCATCCTCGATGTACTTCTTGGCGTTGTCCCAGGCGCCGCCGCCGGTGGTCATCGAGATCGCCACGAACAGCCCGGTGACGATGGTGCCGATCAACAGGCCGCCCAGTGCCTTGGGGCCGAGCAGCAGGCCCACCACGATCGGCACCGCCACCGGCAGCAGCGAGGGCACGATCATTTCGCGGATCGCCGAGCGGGTCAGCATGTCCACCGCGCGCGAGTAGTCGGGCTTGCCGGTGCCCTGCATGATCCCGGGGATTTCGCGGAACTGGCGGCGGACCTCCTCCACCACCGCGCCGGCGGCACGGCCCACGGCCTCCATCGCCATCGCCCCGAACAGATACGGGATCAGCCCGCCGATCAGCAGGCCGATGATCACCGTGTGGTCGGACAGGTCGAAGGTGAACACCGCCCCGGGGTTGGCCAGTTGCAGGTTGTGGGTGTAGTCGGCGAACAGCACCAGCGCGGCCAGCGCCGCCGAACCGATCGCATAGCCCTTGGTCACCGCCTTGGTGGTGTTGCCGACCGCATCGAGCGGGTCGGTGATGGCGCGGATTTCCGCGGGCAGCTCGGCCATTTCGGCGATGCCCCCGGCGTTGTCGGTGATCGGGCCGTAGGCATCCAGTGCCACGATCATCCCGGCCATCGACAGCATCGCGGTGGCAGCGATGGCGATGCCGTAAAGGCCGCCATGCAGGTAGGAAAACCAGATCGCCACGCATATCGCCACCACCGGCAGCGCAGTGGATTTCATCGATACCCCGAGCCCGGCAATGATGTTGGTGCCATGGCCGGTGGTCGAGGCCTGCGCGATGTGCTGCACCGGTTTGAACTGGGTGCCGGTGTAGTACTCGGTGATCCACACGATCAGGCCGGTCAGCACCAGCCCGATCAACGCGCAGATGTACAAATTGGTTGCGCCGTAAGGCGAGTCGGCCATCAGCCGGGTGGTGACCGGCCAGAACGCGATCGCGGCCAATACCGCCGAGACGATCACGCCCTTGTACAGCGCGCCCATGATCGAGCCGCCGGGCTTCACCTTGACGAAGAAGGTGCCGATGATCGAGGCGATGATCGACACCCCGCCCAGCACCAGCGGGAACAGCACCGCGTTGCGGCCGACCTCGGCCAGCATCATGCCGCCCAGCAGCATGGTGGCGATCACCGTCACCGCATAGGTCTCGAACAGATCCGCGGCCATGCCCGCGCAGTCGCCGACGTTGTCGCCGACGTTGTCGGCAATCACTGCCGGGTTGCGCGGGTCATCCTCCGGAATGCCGGCTTCGACCTTGCCGACCAGGTCGGCGCCCACGTCCGCGCCCTTGGTGAAAATGCCGCCGCCCAGTCGCGCGAAGATCGAGATCAGCGAGCTACCGAACGCCAGCCCGACCAGCGCGTGCAGGTTGTCGGCCTGGCTCAGTCCCAGCCGCTGCAGCACCAGGTAGTAGCCGGCCACGCCCAGCAGGCCCAGGCCGACCACCAGCATGCCGGTGATCGCACCGCCGCGGAACGCGACATCCATCGCCGCGCCCAGCCCATGGCGGGCGGCCTCGGCCGTGCGCACATTGGCGCGCACCGAGACGTTCATGCCGATGTAGCCGGCCGCGCCGGACAGCACCGCGCCGATCGCAAAACCGATCGCGGTGTACCAGTTCAGGAACACGCCCACCAGTACGAACAGCACTCCGCCGGCCACGGCGATGGTCAGGTACTGGCGGTTGAGGTAGGCGCGTGCGCCTTCCTGGATCGCGGCGGCGATCTCCTGCATGCGGGCGTTGCCGGCCGGTTGCCGGAGTATCCAGCGGGCCGAAATGATGCCGTAAAGGATGGCGACTGCCGCGCAGACCAGCGCAAGCCCAAGACCGTAGTGTTCGAGCATGACCCCTCCAACGTTGGTGGATGCGATCCAGCAAATGGACGAACACAGGAGCACACGCCGGGCACACGGAAGCAACGGAACAGACCCGGAGCCGCGTCGGCGGCTGTGGTACGTGTCGCGGTGTTCAACAATCCCTGGAGCGGCCCGAGTATGACTGGCAGCTGTCTGCGCCGCCAGCGCCGATGCATTTTGTTTCCGGGTTCAGCACGGCACCGGCAGCCTTGCCAGCTTCAACGTGCTGGAGAGGTGGAATGTCACGACGTACGTTTCTGTTGCTGGTCCTTGTGCTGCCTGGCGTGCACGCCCTTGCCGCACCGCCCCGGGCGGAAATCGAACGGCCGGCCGCAACGGCTCAGGAGGACGGCACGGCGCACACGGTGCGGCAGATTCCCGAAGCCTGTACCCGCATCGAAGGACGCTTCACCGGCGAGGCGGCCAAGCCTTATGCCATCGCGCTGGTGCGCACCCATCCACAATGCCAGCCGCGCGCGGTCTTCCTGGACGCTGACAAGGTCACGCCCTCCACAGCCGCGGGCTGGGTGCTCAACGAAGTGGTGCGGATTCCCTCGGCACGCTGTCCGTCCCGGCAGGCGATGATCGAGATCTGGCGCAAACCGGCCGGCCAGACGCTGTCGCTGGACGGACAAGGGCAGAGCCGGGTCTATCTGCAGGACGCCAAGGCGCAGGCTGCCGCAGGTCGGTTGGCGGCGTTGCCAGCGTACTCGGCTACTCTCGGCGTCACCGGGAAAACCTGCAGAGAGCGATAACCGTGGCGGTCGCCATGAACGCAAAAGGGCTTCATTCGCGGCCCTTTTGCGGTTTGCAGCGCAGCGGTGCCGGCAGCTGCACCGATACCATCTTTGCCGCGGCAGGCCTCAGCCTTCCCATGCGACCAGCTTCTTCGCCACCGCCACGTTCTTCAGCGTGACGTATTTGGGCAGGCCGTCGCGGCCGTACGGCAGCGGCGCTTCGCCGCGGATCAGCGGTTGCAGGTAAATGCGGGCTCTTTCGGTGATGCCGAAGCCGTCGCGGCGGATGAACCCGGCCGGCAACTTCTTCTCGCGGTTGGCGATTTTGCTCAGGGGCGCCGCTTCGATCTTCCAGCGATACGGTGCGTCGGAGGTGCGCACGATCACCGGCATCACCGAGTTCTGCCCCTTCAGTGCGAACTGCACCGCGGCCTTGCCGACGGCCTGGGCCTGTTCCCAGTCGGTCCTGGAGGCGATATGCCGGGCCGAGCGCTGCAGGTAGTCCGGTACGGTCCAGTGGACCTTGTAACCGAGCTGATCCTTGACCCGCGCGGCCAGGTGCGAGGCGACGCCGCCCAGCTGGGTGTGGCCGAACGAATCGGTGCCGCTGCCGGCATCGGCGACAAAGCGGCCATCGGCGGTGTGGATGCCTTCGCTGGCGACCACCACACAGAAACCGACCTTCTCCACCACCTGTTTCACCTTGGCCAGGAACGCGGCTTGGTCATAGGCGCGCTCGGGCAGCAGGATGATCTGCGGGGCGTCATCGGCGGTTTCGCCGGCCAGCCCCGCCGCGGCGGCCAGCCAGCCGGCGTGGCGGCCCATCGCCTCGTAGATGAACACGCGGGTCGAGGTTTCGGCCATGGCGGCCACGTCCAGCGCCGCTTCACGCACCGACACCGCGGTGTATTTGGCCGCCGAGCCAAAGCCCGGGCAGGTGTCGGTGACGGCCAGGTCGTTGTCGATGGTCTTGGGCACGCCGATGCAGGCCAGCGGATAGCCGAAGGTCCTGGCCAGCTGCGAGACCTTCAAGGCGGTATCGGCCGAATCGTTGCCGCCGTTGTAGAGGAAATACCGCACGTCATGGGCCTTGAATACCTGCAGCAGGCGCTCGTATCGGGCACGGTCGGCGTCGAGCGATTTGAGCTTGTAGCGGCATGAGCCGAACGCGCCGCCGGGGGTGTGGGCCAGCGCGGCGATGGCGGCGGCCGATTCCCGGGTGGTGTCGATCAGGTCTTCGCGCAGCGCGCCGAGAATGCCGTTGCGGGCGGCCAACACCTTGACTTTGCTGGCCCTGGCTTCGCCGATAACGGCCGCGGCGGTGGCGTTGATGACGGCGGTGACACCACCGGACTGGGCGTAGAGCAAGGTGCCTTGGGACATGGGGGACGGACTCCTGCAGGGGACATTTCCGGGACAATATCCGGATGCGGTAAGCTGCGCTTATTGCGGTGCAGCGTGAATCGGCCCTCGAGTCTAACGCCGCTGTCCGTCCCGATTTTTCTACATATGGGAGTCAGGAATGCGATTGGTTCTGTTGGGACCGCCCGGTTCGGGCAAAGGCACACAGGCGAGCCGCCTGAAGGAAGAGCTGCAGATTCCGCACATTTCCACCGGTGACCTGTTGCGCGCCGAAGTGGCCGCCGGCACCCCGCTGGGTGTACAGGCCAAGGAAGTGATGGCGCGGGGCGATCTGGTGTCCGACGACATCCTGCTGGGCATGCTGGAAAGCCGCCTGGGGCGCGCCGACGTCGCCAACGGTTTCATCCTGGACGGTTATCCGCGCAACGTGGCCCAGGCCAATGCGCTGGATGGCCTGCTGGCCAAGATCGGCCAGCCGCTCGATGCGGTGGTGCAGTTGGATGTGGCGACCGAGCTGCTGGTCGAGCGCATTGCCGGTCGCGCCCAGGCCGAAGGCCGCGAGGACGACAATCCCGAATCGGTACGCAAGCGCCTGCAGGTCTACAACGATTCCACCGCGCCGGTGATCGGCTTCTACGCAGGTCGCGGCACACTGGCCAAGGTCGATGGCGTGGGTTCGCTGGAAGCCGTGCTGGCACGGATTCTGGCCGCGCTGAAGCGCTGACAGCATCGCGGGTCGTCCAGTGGCGGCGGCCCGCGGTTCGGCATGGCAGGGGCTGGCCGTTGCGGCAGATCGATACGAAAACGCCCGGACCCACGAGGTGGATCCGGGCGTTTGCGTTGTAGATGCCAGCAGGAGGGCGTGCTCAATGCCCCGCAGCGTGAGCTCCCTGGGGATGGCCTCTTGGGGAGTAGGACCGGAGGGATACTGCGGCTGGCTGCGGGCATTGTGGACAGTCCGCCGGTTTGCCGGTATCGGGATTTTCCCTACAGCGGCGGACGTGCCGCCGCAGATGGTTCCCGCCCCCGCGCCCATCGGCGACAATCGGCGGCATGAGCAAGATCCATATTCTCGGCATTGCCGGTACTTTCATGGGCGGCGTGGCCGCTTTGGCACGCGAACTGGGGTACCAGGTCGAAGGCAGTGACCAGGCGGTGTATCCGCCGATGTCGACCCAGCTGGAAATGCTGGGGATCCGCCTGTCGCAAGGGTATCTGCCACAGAATATCTCCGCCGATTGCGAGGAGATCGTGGTCGGCAATGCGCTCTCGCGCGGCAATGCCGCGGTGGAAGCGGTGCTCGATGCCGGCCGGCGCTATACCTCCGGGGCGCAATGGCTGTCCGAACGGGTGTTGCCCGGGCGCGACACGCTGGCGGTGGCCGGTACCCACGGCAAGACCACGACCACGACGATCCTGGCCTTCCTGCTGCAGGCGGCCGGGCGCGAGCCGGGGTTCCTGATTGGCGGCGTGGCCGAGGATTTCGGGGTGTCGGCGCGATTGGGGCGGCCGCTGCGCGCGAGCGCGGCCGGTGAAGCGCCCGCCAGTGGAGAAACACGCAACCTGGCGGGCGTCGCCGAGCGGCCGCTGTTCGTGGTGGAGGCCGACGAATACGACACCGCGTTCTTCGACAAGCGCAGCAAGTTCGTGCATTACCGGCCGCGGGTGGCCATCCTCAACAACCTCGAATACGACCACGCCGACATCTTCCCGGACGTGGCCGCGATCCAGCGCCAGTTCCACCATCTGGTGCGCACGGTGCCGGGCCACGGCCGGCTGATCGTCAACGGTGACGACCGCTACCTGGACGAGGTGCTGGCGATGGGCTGCTGGACGCCGGTGGAGCGCTTCGGATTCGATCCGGCGCTGGAATGGAGCGCGCAGCTGGTCCGCGACGACGGTAGTGCCTTTGACGTATTGCATCGCGGCCAGCGGCTGGCCACCGTGGAATGGCCGCTGCTCGGACGCCACAACGTGCTCAACGGCCTGGCCGCGCTGGCGGCGGCGCATGCGGTGGGGGTGGACGTGGCGGCGGTGGTGCCCGCGCTGGCGCGTTTCCAGAGCGTCAAGCGTCGTCTGGAGGTGATCGGCGCAGCGGCGGGGGTCACCCTCTACGACGATTTCGCCCACCATCCCACCGCCATCCACACCACGTTGCAGGGGTTGCGGGCCAGGGTCGGGGCGGCGCGGATCGTGGTGGCGATGGAGCCGCGCAGCAATTCGATGCGGCTGGGCGCGCATGCCGATGCGCTGGCGCCGTCGCTGGATATCGCCGATGCGGTGGTGTTCCTGCAGCGTGCCGAGCTGCCATGGGATGCCGGTGCGGTGATCGCGGCGGTGCGCGGCCAGGCCCAGGCGGTGCCGAATACCGACGCCCTGCTGGGGCAACTGGGCGCGCTGGTGCGGCCCGGCGACCACGTGGTGTTCATGTCCAATGGTGGTTTTGACGACGCCCCGCGCCGCTTCCTGGCGCAGTTGCAGCGCGGCTGACACGCGGCCGCTTCAACCCCCGGCAATGGGCGCCTGGCAGCCGTGATGGCCACGGTTGGCGCTTGCAGGTGCTGGCCGGATACGGCCCGGTGCCGGGCCCGGGGTTACCATCGGCCGGTACTCCCGTGCCGGGCAAGTCCCGTTTCAAGCCATGACGATCGACGAACAAACCCTGCCCCTGTTCCCGCTGCATGCGGTGTTGTTGCCCGGTGCCGCCTTGGGCCTGCGGGTGTTCGAGCGCCGCTATCTGGACATGGTCCGCGAGTGCGGGCGCCAGGGCACCGGCTTTGGGGTGTGCCTGATCGAGGACGGGGAAGAGGTCGGCGCCCCGGCCACGCCGGCGGCATGGGGGGTGGAGGCGCGGATCGAGGATTTCGACGTCGGTGCCGATGGCGTGCTGGTCCTGCGTCTGCGCGGCGCGCGCCGGTTCCAGGTGCTGCGCACGCACCTGCAGGACAACGGCCAGGTGATCGCCGATGTGCAGTGGTGCGAGCCGGACAGCGATGACGAGCTGCGGCCCGAGCACGCGCTGTTGGGGACCCTGCTGGAGCGGATACTGGAGCAGGCCGGGGGCGAGTTTGCCGGCGCCGGCCCGGCGCTGATGGACCAGACCGCCTGGGTCGGCTGGCGACTGGCCGAGCTGTTGCCGCTGGCCGATGCACAGCGCCTGCAGCTGTTGCAGCAGCACGATCCGCACCGGCGCCTGGATCAGTTGCTGGCGTGGATCCCCGCCACGGCGGTGTAGCAGGTTACGGCGCCGCGCCCGCGGTGACCGTATCGCTGCGGATCAGCAGCATCTGCATGTCCGTTTCCGGATGCAGATCATCGCGGCGGGGCAGCGGTCCCAGCGCCTGCTTGAGCGCATGGAGGGCCGGATCGACCCCGCGCAGCGGCAGCCACAGGCCGAACAGCCGGAAGTAGCGCTGGAAGTGCAACGTCTGGGCGCTGCCCAGCCACAACGGCGTGTTGCCGGGTTGCAGGCGCGCCGGCGCCGGCCACAGCCGCAGCGCATACATTTCCCCGGGCTGGTCGCCCGGGCGCAGCATCAGCAGCGATTCGACGTGGGTATCGAGCGTGGCCGGCAACACCGGCACGTCGCGTGCAGCGGTTTTCACGTCGAGCATCAGCAACGCCTGCTCCCAGCCGGCCTGTGCCTGCAGATGCCAGCCCTGGCTTTCCAGCTGCTGTTGCAGCGGCGCCAGCGGGCCGGCGACCTGCACGTCCAATGGCCAGCGCTGGTCGTCATCGAATTCGTTGCGGCGCGCGGGCAGCTCACGCCACGCCTGGATCCACCACTGGCGGGCATCCAGTTCGTGCAGGGCCTCGGGGGCGGGTTCGAACTTGGCCAGCTTGGTGGCGATATCGCGTGGCGCATACCAGAACGCGGCAAGCAGGAAGCTGCCGTAGAACAGCCACGCCGCCGGCTTGACCCAGAACGAGCGGTTGAAGCGGCGACGGTAGGCGATGCCCAGCACCAGCAGCCAGAAGATGCCGAACAGCATTCCGCCGATGACATCACTGAGCCAGTGCGCGCCCAGATACAGCCGCGCGAATCCGATGATGGTGACCACCGCGCCGGACAGCAGGTACGGCCAAACGCGGGTACGGCCGGGCAGCTCGCGCGCGATCAGCACCGCGAAGAAACCGAAGGTGATGGTGGCCATCGTCACCGACACCGAGGGAAAACCGAAACCGCTGCTGGCCGCCGGCGGCCGCACCACATGCATGGTCGCGCCCAGCAGTTTGGTCAGCGCCAGACCGAAGGCCAGCGCAGCCAGCCAATGGGCAGCCGCCATCCAGCGCCGGCGCCACAGCAGATACCCCATGCCCACCCCGATCGCCGGCAGCAGCACCTGCCAGTCGCCCAGCGAAGCCAGTGCCGCCATCGGGTAATCGGCCAGCGGATTGCGCAAGGCCAGCATCACCTGGTGCACGGCCAGATCCAGCGCCAGCGGTTCGCCATGGGCCATCACCGCCATCAACAGCGCGAACCAGCCCCACCCCAGCAGCAACAGCATCAATGCCAGCACGGCCAGCGGCACCGACTCGCGCCGGTGCGGATCGAACACGGCCACCGAGTAGCGCCCCAGCCACGGATGCCGCTGCGACCAGCCGAGCAGCCGCGCCAGCCAGATATCCACACGCGCGGCCCACCAGCGGTAGCTGTACAGCACGATCGCCCACACCAGCCCGAGGATCACACCGAGCAGCGCCACCACCAGGAACAGTCGCCCGGCCACCGCCGCCACCGCATCGTAGGCCTGGCCGAGCATCCATCCGGGCAGCAGGAACAGTACCGCCCAGGACAGGCAGGCGATCGTGCTGGCCTTGGCGTAACGGGCGAACGGCATGTTCGCCATGCCGGCGATGGCCGGCACGAACGGCCGGATCGCCCCGACGTAACGCGCCACCAGAATGCTCTTGAAGGCGTTGCGGCGGAACATCACTTCGCCGCGGTCCAGCAGCTGCGGATACCGGCTGAACGGCCAGAACCCGCGCATGCGATCCCCCCAGCGGCGGCCAACCCAGTAACTGAGGCCATCGCCGGCAAACGCCCCCAGGGTGGCGCAGGCCACCGCATAGGGACCGGAGATCTGGTCCAGGCCGATCAGCACGCCCACGGCGATCATCAATGGCAGTGCCGGCACGATCGCGCCCAGCACGATCACCGCATCACTGAAGGCGATGGCGAAGATGACGGCACCGGCAAGCAGCGGGTGGGAGGCGATCCACGCAAGCGTGGCGTCAATCCAGGAGGAATTCATCGGCCGATTATAGGAGGGCGGCCCGATCAGACCAGCACCCGCGTGCCGGGTTCCGTCGGGTCTGCAAACCGGTGCTCCCGCCCGCCTAGAATAGGGGCATGCATTCTTCTCCCGCCGGCCGTACCGAGGCCCTCAAATCCGACAGCTTCGGCCGCATCCTGCTGGTGCACGAAGCCGGTCGCAGTTTCGTGCGGCGTGACCTGACCGCGACGCCGCTGTGGCTGCGGCTGCCGGCGTGGTGGCTGGCGCGGCGCGAAGCGCGTGCGCTGCAACGGCTCGACGGCATGCCGGCCACGCCGCGGCTGCTGGCCTGGGACGGGCGCTGGCTGGACCGCAGCTTCATGGCCGGCGCGGCGATGTACCAGCGCCCGCCGCACGATGATCCGGCCTATTTCCGCGCCGCGCGCAAACTGCTGCAGCGGGTGCACCGCCGCGGCATCGCCCACAACGATCTGGCCAAGGAAGCCAACTGGCTGGTGCTGGAGGACGGCTCGCCGGCGCTGATCGATTTCCAGCTGGCAGTGATCGGCGCGCCGCGTTCGCGCTGGATGCGGCTGCTGGCGCGCGAAGACCTGCGCCACCTGCTCAAACACAAACGCATGTATTGCCGCGCCGCGCTGACGCCGGTGGAGTTGCGGCTGCTCAAGCGCCATTCGTGGGTGCGGGATGTGTGGTTCGCCACCGGCAAGCCGCTCTATCGCTTCGTCACCCGCCGCCTGCTGCACTGGGAAGACAACGAAGGCCAGGGCCCCAAACCCTGAGGCAGCTGCCGCTCTGCCGGACGGAAAATCCTCGACTGCCGCAGTGCGCCAACGCCACCAGGGCGTTGGCATGGACCGGACTCAGCGCAGTTCGAGCACTTCTGTGCCGATAAAGCGGCGCTGGGCATCGAAGTCGTAGCCGACCGTGAGCGTGCCTTCATCGGCGCAGGCGTGGCAGGTGCGCATCGGGGTGGAAAACAGCAGACGGATGCCCCCATCGGCCAGCGCGGCCGTGCCGGCCGCCTGCGCCCCGGCGAAGGGCAAGGCATCCGGGTGCGCGGCCAGAAAGGTTTTCACGTTGTCGCGTTGACGGGCAGCGTCCGGCAGCACGTCGGCATCGACATCCACCGTCCTGCCATCACTGGCGATCAGCCAGGTGCCCTGGTTGGGGTTGGCGCGGAACGGATATTCCAGGGTGGCCACACCCACACCGTCCTGTTCGTGCCAGGCACTGAGGTAGCCCGGGTTGCCGTTGGCAATCAGCCGCTGCGCCACCACCACCGCCTCGGTGCTGGCGTGATCGGCGCGCATGCTGTTGATCATGCAGATTTCCAACGGTGATGAGGCGCCTTCGCGGCACGCTTCCAGCGACCCGTTCCAGACGGCTGCTTTGCCGGGGATCACCGCGTGGCTGAGCGCAGTGGAAGGGCTGTCCGAGGGCGTGGCTTCTGCCAGCGCCGGTGGCGGCGCCGTTGCGGTTTGCTGGCAGGCACCCAGCGACAGGGAAAGCAGTAGCGTGCCGAGGCAGACGGTGGTTTTCATCGGTAAAGAGCCTTGTGTCTGATCCATGCGCAATTGTCGCAGTGGCGGATGAACGTGCAGTGTTCCGGGGCACCCGGCACCGCAGCGGGCGCCGTGCCCTGCCTGCTTCGTGGCGCGGGCATAATGCGCTCACCGCTTTACTGCTTACCGGAGTGCGTATGAGTGCCCTGCAAGGCAAGACCCTGTTCATTACCGGTGCCTCGCGTGGCATCGGCCTGGCGATCGCCCTGCGCGCCGCCCGCGATGGCGCCAATGTCGCCATTGCCGCCAAGTCGGCGGTGGCCAACCCCAAGCTGCCGGGCACGATCCACAGCGCGGCCGCGGCGGTCAACGCCGCCGGTGGACAGGGATTGGCGTTGAAGTGCGATATCCGCGAGGAAGACCAGGTGCGCGCGGCGGTCGCGGCCACGGTCGACACCTTTGGCGGCATCGACATCCTGGTCAACAACGCCTCGGCGATCTGGTTGCGCGGCACGCTGGACACGCCGATGAAGCGCTTCGACCTGATGCAGCAGGTCAACGCGCGCGGCAGTTTCCTGTGCGCGCAGGCCTGTCTGCCGCACCTGCTGCAGGCACCCAATCCGCACATCCTCACCCTGGCGCCACCGCCCAGCCTCGACCCGAAATGGTGGGCCCCGCATACCGGTTACACGCTGGCCAAGATGGGCATGAGCTTCGTCACCCTGGGACTGGCCGCCGAGTTCGGCCCACAGGGCGTGGCGGTCAATGCGCTGTGGCCACGGACGGTGATCGCCACCGATGCGATCAACATGATTCCCGGGGTGGACGCGGCCCAGTGCCGCCGTCCGGAAATCATGGCCGATGCCGCCCATGCGGTGCTGACCCGTCCGGCCGCCGGTTTCAGCGGCCACTTCCTGATCGATGACGAGGTGCTGGCGCAGGCCGGCGTGAGTGATCTTTCCGGCTACGCGATGGACCCGTCGCGTTCCTTGCTGCCGGATCTGTTCCTGGACTGATGCTCACACATCCATGTGCTCCGGCAACGCTTCGCCACAGCGGCGGCAATGCCGGGCATCGACTTCGTGGCCTTCCAGCCCGCACTTCGGGCAGCCGCGCAGATCGCGTTTGGCCGCTTCGGCCTGGCGCATGCTGGTGGCCAGTTCAGCGGTGTAGATGCCGGTGGGCACGGCAATGATGCTGTAGCCGATCAGGATCAGCACCGAGGTGACGAAGCGCCCCAGCGTGGTCTGCGGCACCATGTCGCCGAAGCCCACGGTGGCCATGGTCACCACGGCCCAGTACATGCTGGCCGGGATGTTGCTGAAGCCGTGGGTGGGGCCTTCGATCACATACATCATCGCCCCGGCGATCAGGGCGATGGTGATCACCATGAACAGGAACAGCAGCACCTTGCGCCGGCTGCGCCACAGCGACTGCATCAGGATGCCGCTTTCCTCGATGTAGCGGGTCAGCTTGAGGATGCGGAATACCCGCAGGATGCGCAGCGCACGCACCACCAGCAGGCTCTGTGCGCCGGGAATGAACAGCGACAGGTAGGTGGGCAGGATCGCGGCCAGGTCGATCACCCCCCAGATGCTCACCGCATAGCGCAGCGGCCGCCGCACCACCAGCAGCCGCAGCAGGTATTCGGCGGTGAACAGGAGGGTGAAGATCCATTCCACCACGTAGAACGTTGCGGCCCACTGCACGTGCAGGTGCTGCACGCTGTCGAACATCACCACCATCACGCTGGCGAGGATGGCGTACACCAGCAGCAGGTCGAAGTTGCGCGAGGGCCGGGTGTCGTGCCGGTAGATGATGTCGAACCAGTGGCGACGCCAGCCCGATTCGGTGGCGGGATTGAGTTGGGGAGCAGAGAGCGGTCGCATGCCCGATATTGTGCCGCACGCGTTGCAATGGGGGAGAATGGGCGACTTTCCCGCCACCGATGCCGTCATGACCGCTGCCAATACCGATGCGCTGTTGTCCCTGTCCCATTACTACCTGCCGGTCTACCGTCCGCGCCAGCTGGTGCTGGACCGCGGCCAGGGTGCACGGGTGTGGGATATCGAGGGGCGCGAGTTCATCGACCTGGCCGCGGGCATCGCCGTGTGCAGCCTGGGCCACAACGACCCGGACCTGAAGGCGGCGCTGTTCGCGCAGGCCGACAAGCTCTGGCACACCTCCAATGTGTTCTACAGCGAACCGCCGCTGCACCTGGCGCAGGAACTGGTCACCGCTTCGCGTTTTGCCGAGCGCGTGTTCCTGTGCAACTCCGGCGCCGAGGCCAACGAGGTGGCGATCAAGCTGGTGCGCAAGTGGGCCGCGGCGCAGGATCGCGCCGCTGGAAAGCGCGTGATCGTCACCTTCCGCGGCAGCTTCCATGGCCGCACCCTGGCGACGGTCACCGCGACCGCGCAGCCCAAATACCAGGAAGGTTACGAGCCGTTGCCCGGTGGCTTCCGTTACGTCGATTTCAATGACGTGGCGCAGTTGGAAGCGGCGATGGCCGGTGGCGACGTCGCCGCGGTGATGTTCGAGCCGGTGCAGGGCGAGGGCGGGGTGATGCCGGCCAGTGCCGCGTTCATGCGTCGTGCCCGCGAACTGTGCGACCAGCACGACGCGTTGCTGGTGCTGGACGAGATCCAGGTCGGCATGGGTCGCACCGGTGAGCTGTTCGCGCACTGGAACTGGGGCGTGACCCCGGACATCGTCACCCTGGCCAAGGCGCTGGGCTGTGGCTTCCCGATTGGCGCGATGCTGGCCGGCCCCAAGGTGGCCGACATCATGGGTGTCGGCGCGCACGGCAGCACCTTCGGCGGCAATCCGCTGGCCGCGGCGGTGGCGCGGGTGGCGTTGCGCAAGCTGGGCTCGGATGAAATCAGGGCGAACGTGCAGCGCCAGTCGGCCGCATTGAAGGCCGGGCTGGAAGCCATCGGCGAAGAGTTCGGCGTGTTCGAGCAGGTGCGCGGCATGGGCCTGATGCTCGGCGCGGTGCTCAAGCCCGAATACGCCAACGATGCCGGCACCCTGCTGGATCTGGCCGCCGAGCAGCAGGTGCTGATCCTGCAGGCCGGTACCCATGTACTGCGCTTCGTGCCGGCACTGAACATCACCGACGAAGAACTGGCCGAAGGGTTGAAGCGGGTGCGCGCGGCGATTGCCGCGTTCGTCGCCTCGCGCTGATGGACGACTGCGTTTTCTGCGGCATCGTCGCCGGCCGCGTGGCCGCCAGCGTGGTGTGGGAAGACGCGCAGGCGATCGCCTTCATGGACCTGCGCCAGGTGGTGCCCGGGCATGTGCTGGTGGTGCCGCGCCGTCACGTTGAAACCCTGTACGAGCTGGACGAGGACAGCGCCGCCCACACGATGCGGGTGGCGCATCGGGTCGCCCTCGCTGTGCGCCAGGTCTATCAGCCGGATGGATTGAACCTGTGGCAGTCCAACGGCGAGGCCGGCGGCCAGGAAGTGCCGCACTTCCACCTGCATGTGCATCCGCGCCAGCCTGGCGACGGCGTTTTGCGTTTCTATCGACACGGCCTGCCGGTGCCGGCGGCGCGTGCGGACCTGGAGGCGCTGGCGGCCACGTTGCGGACCGCACTGGCGTAGCCGTATTCCGTTTGCGGCCGCTCGCGCTTACATCAGGTGGTAGCGCTTCAACAGCCGCCGCAACGACTGCGTGTGATGGGCGGTATCGGCGTGCAGGCCGGCGCTGCGCGCGCCCTGCACGTTGCGGAACAGGTGGTCGATGAACAGCGTGCGTGCAGGCGCGCAGGCCAGCGCCGCGGTGGCGGCGCGATAGGCGGCCGGATCGGGTTTGCGCACGCCCAGCGCGGCACTGCACAGAACCGTCAGGCCGGGCAGCAGCTGTTCGATCACCGGCAGCGTCAAGCGGCCGTTGTTGGTCAGCACGGCAATCGTGACGCCGGGGCGTATGCG
Organism: Stenotrophomonas sp. YIM B06876; assembly: GCF_030711595.1. Lineage (GTDB taxonomy): Bacteria > Pseudomonadota > Gammaproteobacteria > Xanthomonadales > Xanthomonadaceae > Stenotrophomonas. The sequence goes on along the minus strand of NZ_JAUJUJ010000002.1, from coordinate 50,275 downwards.
GGCCAGCAACCCGCAGCTGTCGCTGCGCAGGCGGGTTGCGGCGTGCCGCGCCGCGGTCCAGTCCGCCGCCTGCAATTGCGTCCCCAACTGCCGGTTCAGCGCCTGCAGCAGGGCATCGCCGTCGAGCTCGCCGCGGGCATGGGCCAACTCCAGGCCGTCGCCGCGCAGTGCCGTATCCAGCTCGGCCGGCGTACAGCCCGCGGCGTTGGCCAGGTGCTGCAGATGAAGGCGGTGATCGTAATCGGCGAGCAGGCCGTCGAAGTCGAGCAGCAGTGCATGCAGGGGCAGGTTCAACGATGTATCCGTGGCCAGAAGGCCGGCAGTATCGGTGCAGTGCGCCGCCGCGGGTACAGGTCTGCGACAGACGGTCGCAGGGGATACGCGCAGCGGTTGCCTAGAATCGTGATTGTTGCCCGATCCCGAGGAGTCGCATTTGAAACATCGTGCCTTGCTGCTGTGTGCGGTCGCCGGCGCCGTGTCCGCCGGTCCCGCCTTCGCCCGCACCTGCGCGGTCACCATCGAAAGCAACGACCGCATGCAGTTTTCGGCCCCGCAGATCAGCGTGGCGGCCGACTGCACCCAGGTCGAACTCACCCTCAGGCACACCGGCAAGCTGCCCGCCACGGCGATGGGCCACAACTGGGTGCTGACCCGCACCGCGGATTTCCAGCCGGTGGCCATGGCCGGCATGCGCTCGACCCTGGCCGACAGCTACCTGCCGAAGAGCGATGCGCGGGTGATCGCGTCCACGCCGGTGATCGGCGGTGGCCAGAGCACCCGGGTGCGCTTTTCCACCGCCAAGCTGAGCCGCGGCGGGGATTACACGTTCTTCTGCTCGTTCCCCGGGCATTGGGGAATGATGAAGGGGAAGTTGGTATTTGGTTGAACGAGCGCACTTGGTGTTGTGCGGGTGGACGCGGCTTTTGAAAACGAACGCTGCCCTCACCCCAACCCTCTCCCGTGGAACGGAGCGGGGCTGAAGCGGTGCGATCTACATGAGCTGCCTGCCTTCTCCGGTATACGGGGAGAAGGTGCCCGAAGGGCGGATGAGGGGAAGCTCTGCGCAAACGCCAAACAGAAAAAGGCCGGCATCATGCCGGCCTTTTTGCATGCCCGGGGCCGTGCTGCCTCAACCCGCTGCCACCACCTGGAACGCCTCGCGCGCCGCGGCCAGCGTGGCCTCGATCACCGCGTCGTCATGCGCGCTGGACATGAAGCCGGCCTCGTAGGCCGATGGTGCCAGGAACACGCCGCGCTCGAGCATGGCGTGGAAGAAGCGGTTGAACGCACCGGTATCGCAGGCCGTGGCCTGGGCGTAGGTTTCCACCTTCTGGTCGGTGAAGAACAGGCCGAACATCGCGCCGACCCGGGTGGTGGTGACGGCCACGCCTGCGTCGCACGCCGCCTGTTCCAGGCCTTCGCAGAGCCGCTGCGTGGTGGCCGCCAGACGATCGTGGAAACCGGGCTGCTGGACCAGTTCCAGCATCGCCAGACCGGCCGCCATCGCCACCGGATTGCCGCTGAGCGTGCCGGCCTGGTAGATCGGGCCGGCCGGGGCGATCTGCGACAGCAGGTCACGCCGGCCACCGTAGGCGCCCACCGGCATGCCGCCGCCGATGATCTTGCCGAAGGTGGTCAAATCCGGGGTGATGCCGTAATGCGCCTGTGCCCCGCCCAGCGCCACGCGGAACCCGGTCATCACTTCATCGAAGATCAGCAGCGTGCCGTATTGCGTGCACAGCGCACGCAGATGCTGCAGATAGCCCTCGCGCGGCGGGATGCAGTTGGCGTTGCCGACCACCGGTTCGATGATCAGGCCGGCGATGTCCGCGCCCTGTTCGGCAAACAGCGCGGTGGCGGCGTCGAAGTCGTTGTACGGCAGGGTCAGGGTCAATTCGCTCAGGCCGGCGGGGACGCCGGGCGAGGTCGGCACGCCCAGGGTGAGCATGCCGCTGCCGGCCTTGACCAGGAACGAGTCGCCGTGGCCGTGGTAGCAGCCTTCGAACTTGACGATCTTGTTGCGGCCGGTGGCACCGCGCGCCAGGCGGATCGCCGACAATGTGGCTTCGGTGCCGGAGTTGACCATGCGCACCATCTCGCACGACGGCACCAGCCGGGTGATGGTTTCGGCCATGGTCACTTCGGCCGCGCACGGCGCGCCGAACGACAGCCCATGGTGGATCGCGGTTGCCACCGCCTCACGCACCGCCGGGTGGTTGTGGCCGACGATCATCGGGCCCCATGAACCGACATAGTCGATGTAGCGGTTGCCATCGACGTCATACAGATACGGGCCATCGGCGCGCTGCACGAAAAACGGTTCGCCACCGACCGACTTGAACGCGCGTACCGGCGAATTGACGCCGCCGGGCAGCAGCTTCTGCGCGCGTTCGAACAGGGCGTGGGAATGGTCGTGATTCATGTGGGAACTCCTTGGAACGATGGATACGGCGTAGGAGCGACCTCGGTCGCGACCACGGATTCTTGGCAGGCCCTGTCGCGACCTTATACCTGCAGGGGCGGGTCGAAACAGCCGCGGTAGGCGTGCATGGCGGCCACCGGATCGGCCGCTGAAAAGACGCCGCTGACCATCGCGATCAGATCCGCGCCTGCGCCCACCAGGGGAGCGGCATTGTCCGGCGTCAACCCACCGATGGCCACCCGTGGCACACCGAGTGCGGCACTTTGTCGCAGCAATTCAGGCTGCGCCCGGCGGGTGGTGAGCTTGGTGCGGCTGGGGAAGAACGCACCGAACGCGACATAGCTGGCGCCAGCGGCCACCGCGCGCTGGGCCAGTATCAGCTGCTCGTAGCAGGAGGCGCCAATGATCGCATCGGGTCCGAGCAGGGTGCGGGCGGCGGCGATATCGCCATCGTCTTCACCCAGGTGCACGCCGGCCGCGCCCACGGCATGGGCCAGCGCCGCATCGCTGTTGATCAGCAACGGCACTCCCGCCTGCGCGCACAGCGCCTGCAGCGCGGTGGCCTGTGCCAGCCGCAGCGGGGCATCGGCGCGCTTGTTGCGGTACTGCAGCCAGCTGGCGCCGGCGGCGAGCAGTGGCTGCACCCGCGCCAGCAGGCGGCCGCTGTCCGCTTCGTCGGGAGTGACCAGATAGACGCCGCGCGCGCTGCGCCAGGCGGATGGAGCGATATGCATCGATGGCTACCAGTGCGGCGGCGGGGGTGGGACAATCGGTGGCCAGACTTGGCCTGCCGTGATTATCCGATGACCGACGCCACCACCACCACCTTGCGCACCTGGATGTGCGTTGTCTGCGGCTTCATCTACAGGGAAGTCGATGGCCTGCCCGAAGAAGGCATCGCCCCGGGGACGCGTTGGGAAGACGTGCCAGAGACCTGGACCTGCCCGGATTGCGGTGTCACCAAGGACGACTTCGAGATGGTCGAGCTGGACTGAAGCCCGGCGCTAGCTTGCGCAAGCCGTAGCGGCGATGCCCGTCGCGACGGCGCTTGCCAGAGAGCGGGCGCAGGTGCGGAGCTTGCGGTGTAGGCGTGGCTCAGTGCAGACGGGGGCGGGCGCCCCCCAGCTCGATCAGCCGTTCGCGGATCAGCGGCGCGTCGGCCGCGCCGGGTTCCATCTTCAGGTAGCGCGCCAGATCGTGGCGGGCACCGGCCAGATGGTCCAGCTGCAGATAGGCCAGGCCGCGGTCGCGCATGGCGTCGCTCTGTTCCGGGGCCAGCTTGAGGATGCGGTCGGCGCTGCGGGCCGCGCGGTCCCATTCGGTGCGCTCCACATAGACCCCATGCAGGTTGCGCAGCATCCGCATCAGGATGGCGCGATGCGGGGCCGGGTCGAGGATCTGCGCCAGCACCTCGTCATCCAGCGTGTCGCCGCCCAGGTTGGTGCGGGCGCGCTCGCGCAGTTCATCCACTCCCAGCGGGCGGCCGCCATTGAACGGGTCCATCACCAGCACGCCATCGTCCACCGGCAGCCGGACCAGGAAATGGCCGGGGAAGGAAACCCCGTCCAGCGCGATGCCGAGCCGGCGCGAGACCTCCATCTGCACCAGCGCCAGCGAGATCGGGTTGCCCAGCCGGCGCTCGAACACTTCGTTGAGGTAGCTGTTGCGCGGGTCGTAGTACTCGTCGTGATTGCCGCTGTAGCCCAGTTCGTCGAACAGGTGGCGGTTGATCGCGGCCACCTTCAGCGGCCATTCGTCGATCGTGGCGACCTCGATGCGCAGGTGGTCGGCATGGCTTTGCAGCAGCGCGTCGTACTGGTCCGGGTCCAGCGCCGGGTATTCGTCGCGCGCGATCAGCAGCGCGGTGGAAAGCAACGGCAACACGTCATCGCCGAGTCCGGCAAGTTCGTCCCAGCGCGGCAATGTGATTCGGGTTTCAGGCATACCGGCAAGACTGGCGACAAAGCGCCTGCGGTTCAAGGGTAGTGCCGGCCGTTGGCCGGCAGCTGCGGATCTGCGAGGTTGCCGGCCGGCGGCCGGCACTACCTTGCTTCGATCCCCGGGCCAAAGCCGAGTTCGGCACCGTCTTCCAGCTTCAGTTTCGCCGCCTGGCCGGCGTTGAGCTCCAGCACATAGCGCGCCGGCCTGTGGCTGGGATAGGGCGGACAGGCGTTGCCGGCCGAGCACGGCGGCACGTCGCGCTGCTGCGACACCAGCTTGCGCTGGTTGTCGAAGTACAGGATGTCCAGCGCGATCCTGGTGTTTTTCATCCAGTACGCCTGCGGTTCCTGGCGCTCGTGGATGAACAGCATGCCGTGGTCGGCGGGCATCTGGTCGCGGAACATCAGTCCGCGCGCGCGGGTGGCGTCGTCCTGCGCCAGTTCCACCTGGTAGCGGGCACCGGCCAGCTCCACCCAGTGGCCGCCGGTGCTGGCGCAACCGGCAAGGATGAGCAGGGAGCAGGTGAGGAGCGTACGCATCAAAGGCATGTGCGTGGATATGAGAGAAGACAGTGACGCACCTTCGGTCAACTTCAGGAGGCCGTCAAGCCGGGTGGGGCTTCACCGGGCCTAGAGTCAGGGCATGTTGCAAGGTGGCATCGAGCGTCGGGCGGATGCGACTGAATTCCAGCAGTTCCTCCAGCCGTGCGCCCTTCTGCCGCCAGTCCCAGAACAGCGATTCGCCGAGCAGGGCGTAATGCCAGGGGAGGCCATTGCGGTGTTCGGCCGGCAATGCGTTGATCCGCTGGCACCACGCAGTGGCGGCTTTTAATTTGCGCTGCACATTCGGATGCAGGGTCTGCTGCTGGGCTTTGGTTTCCACCAGGAACACGGCATTGCCCGTGCGCACGAAGAAATCGGGGATGTAGAACCCGGGCAGACCGTCATCGCGCACGTAGCGCAGGCGGGCGAAGTCGTGGCGATGTTCGCTGATCTTGCAGAACGCCTGGATGCCGCTGTCGGTCTGCGCCCATTCAATGAAGGCCCGTTCCAGTCCTCCATTGCGCGCTGGCCAGCCTTGGCGGCTGTAGATGCACTTGTCCACCTCCATCGAGCTGTTCTCACGAACCGGTATGCGCTCGACTTCGGAAAGGCGGCGATGGCGCACTTCGACCGGGCCGCTGTTGCCATGTTCCTCCGCATTGACCATGGCCAAGCCGAACACACGCACGATGTGCTCGATCACCGGTTGCAGCATCAGCATCCGCCAGCCCTCGTGCTCGAACGGCTCGAAAGTCTCACCGAACAGATGCTCGCGGATGTAGTCGTCCAGCGCCGAGGCCAGTGCCACGGTTCCGATCTGCAGATAGGGCATGGGCATGCGTTCGGCTACACGGTTGCCCTTGGGCATCGGCGCACTGAGCGCCTGGCCGATGCGCCGGGTCAGGCGCGACAGCAGTTCGTTGTAGCCGCCGACCTGCATCGGCACGCCATCCACGCGGTAGTCGCCAAACAGGGTGCTGCTCTGCAGGTCCTGGGAGACGAAGGTGTCACCCTTGCTCAGCAGTGTCGCCAACTGGGCACGGCTCATGTGGGTGAATGGCGGCAGCGCGGCGACCTCGATCGCTGCGTGCTCCAGCGTCTCTTCGGACTCGCGCAGGATGAACGGAATAGCGAAGTCGAAGGGCGCGTAGTCGTCACGCAATTCGGCCTGCAGAAGGTCGCCGGTGCTGGAGCCGTCGTTTTCCTCGTCAGTGGCACCGGCCAGGCCTTCGGCGATCAGGTCCTCGTAGAACTGCTGGAAGGCGGGATGTTCGACGATGGACAGGATGTCGATGAGGCTGCCGGGTGCCTGCCCGCTGTTGATCTGCTCGCGGTTCTCGCGCTTGAGTTCGGTGAATTCGCTCTCGCGCCACATCAGGCGCAGACCACGGCCGATGGTCTGCTCCAGCAGGATCTGTGCCTGGCTGGAACGTAGCGGCACGATCACGCAGATGTTGTTGACGTCAAAGCCCTCGCGCAGCATCAGCACGCTGACAACAACCCGTGGCCGGGCATGCCGGTCCACATCGAACAGGCGCTGGCGCACCGGTGCCCATTCCTTCTCGCCCAGCTCGGCCTTCTTGCCCGAATCCACGGTCAGTACATCGTCTTCGAGCAGGCCTTCGTCCTGCAGGAATTGGGCCACCAGCGGGGTGACCGAGGTGTCCTCGCACACCACCAGCATCTTGGGATAACGCGTCGGGTCGATCTTGGCGAAGTCCGCCTCCAGCGTACGCAGCTTCTGCAGGCCAGCGCGCAACATCACCCGCTGTCCCTCGGACAGCATGGGTTGGCCGGATTCGTCACGTTCGGCCTTGAACTCCAATGGCAGCGCGCCGATTTCCTTGCGCTTGTCCAGCACCAGCGATTTGACCAGGCCCAGGCGCATGGCCTGTTTGAGGTCGAAGTCGACCACGATATGCGGGAACCAGACTTTGCTCTTGGCCTTGCCACGGCCACCCCCACGCTCGTTGTACGGCGTGGCGGAAAAGTCCACCTGGACGAAACCGCGGCCCTTGCCTTCGGCAATCCGGCTCAGGCTCTTCTGCCATTCCACCTCGTCGGCCTGTCCGTTGCGCTTGAGTTCGTGGATGTGGTGTGCCTCGTCGTTTAGCACCATCAGGTCCGGCAGGCCGGCCAGGAACGCGAGCACGTTGCCACGACTCCAGCGGCGGTCCAGTACATCCAGTGCGTTGCCAGTGGCTTTGCCGGGCAGCAATGGAAGTACCTGTTTGGCAACGATGTGCTCTTCGGCACGACTGCCTGGCGCTTCCAGCGCGTCTTCTGTTTCCAGCAGCTCGGCTTCGTCACCCGCGTCGGCCAGCAGGTGCCAGTTGGTGATCGCGATCATGCCGTTGCCGGTGGCCTTCAGGCCGATCTCGCTCTTGGTGCAGACATTGCTGCGCACGAACTGGGTGTATCGCTCACGCCAGACCGGCGGAACGAACAGTTCGATGCAGGCAGCCACGTCGGAGCTGGCGAAGTCCCGGCTGCCATCTGCTTGTTGCTTGCCGAGGAAAGCGTCAAGCAGGCGCTCGTACACGATCAAGCCCGGCGCCACCACCAGGAAGCGACGGGTGAAGCGCGGGTCCTGAAGGCCTTCCTCCTGCATCACGGTTCGGTTGAGCATCTGCCAGACCAGCAAAGCCTGCAGCACCCAGGTCTTGCCGGTGCCGGTGGCCATCTTCAGGCAGTACTTCGGGTGGGCGTGCTTGTCCTGCGACAGTTGCAGCAGGTTGCCTTCCAGCAATGCATCGGCACACACCTGCTGGTACAGGTCGGTCAGGTCGGGGCTGTCCAGCACTTCGTGGGCGAGGATGGTGTTGAGGATCGCCTGGCGCTGGCCGACGTGGAAATTGAAGTTGCGGCTGGCGCAGGCATCCTCGCCGAACCACCAGCGCAGCAGCGCGGCGGTGGTCGGCGTGACCAGCTCCAGTATCTCCGCCTCGCCGTGCTCCAGGCCCAGACACAGCTGTTGCGCCTTGTGGCTGAGGGCGCTGGCCAGCGGCAGCGGATCGGTTGCCACGGTCTTCATCGTGATGTCTCCACCACGTCCTGCACCACTTCGGACTCGAAGCCGAACACATCCACCGCACGCACGCAGACCCGGCGTGGACCGTTGCGTGCGGGCACGGTGAGGCGTGCCTGCCTGACCACCCGCAACGGATCGCCATCGCTGCCGGCATTGCCGCGATAGTCCTGCCACACCGAGCGGAACACCTGGCCGTCGTAGTCCGGGTCCACCGCCCAGTATTCGACCAGTGCTAATGGTTCGGCGGACAGCACCCGTTGCAACTTGGCGCGGTTGTCCTCGTCCAGGTTGACCATCTCCGGCGACAGCAGCACGTAGTTGTCCAGCGTCACCGACAGTTCTTCGTCCTCGCCGGCACGTTCGCGGCGGATCGGCTTGAGCGTCAGGTATTGCAGGCTGGAGAAACGTACCTGTCCACGCAGCTTTTCGATCCCGCCCTTCTTGCGCAGGCGGTCGAGCAGGTCCGGTGGAATCACCAGAACCTGCAGATTGGGGTCATTGAGTGCGGCCAGGCTCTGGCCGATCGACGGATCGAAATTCCAGCCCAGCACCACGACCCGGTCCCAGCCACCCATCAGGTTGTCGCGCTGGGCGATGGCACGGCGCAGGGTTGCATCGCCGGTCAGCTTGTTCGGCGAATCAGCCAATACCAGCGTCTTCTTTCCGCCGAACCCGATCTGGCCCAGATTCCGCAGCGGGTTTTCCTCGGCGGGCAGCGGCAGCGCGCCGTACAGCGACAGCACGATTTCCGACAGGTCACCGATACGGAAGGCGCGCCCCATATGCGACTTCGCCGTTTCAACCTGGTAGTCGCCGATGGCCTGGTACAGGAAAGGCTTCGCGCCCTGGTCGATCAGACGCTTGCGCATGATCATGCAGGCGGGCTTGCCCAAGTCGGAGGTGATCCAGCGACGCCCGAGCTTCTCGGCGACAGCGGCGGTGGTGCCGGAACCTCCGAATATGTCCATCACGAGCCCGCCTTCCGGACATGATGATGAAATGATCCGATCGAGAAGCTTTTCCGGCTTCTGGGTAGAGTAGTCGACCCGCTCCTTGGCAATGGGATTTACAGGTGGGAGGTCGTCCCAGACCGAGTCGACGATGTCACCCTCTACTTCGTCGAGATAGATTTTTCGACTTCCACCCCCAGTCGGGTTCACATCCGAACGGCAAAGTCGACCGGTTTCGTCTGGGCGGAAGCGTTTCAGGTACTCGGCATCATGTGGTTTGTATTGGGTTTTCCAGAAGTAGCCATCCGATCTCACATAAGAGAAAAGAAGGTCATGTTTCTGCGGGAATTTTCTCGCCGTGGATCGCTTAAAGCCGAAGTAGCTCCATACGATTTCGTTGCGGAAGTTCGATTTCCCGAAGATTTCGTCTAGGGCAATCTTCACGTAGTGACTGACATGCCAATCCAGATGCACATAGATCGATCCGGTGTCGCTTAGCAGCTCCCGCATCAGCACCAGTCGCGGCACGATCATCCGCAGATAGGAGGCGGTGCCGTCGGCCCAGGTATCGGAATAGGCGAACTGCTCGATCACCGTCGGCCGCTGTTCCAGCTCCACGCCCGGCAGGGTGACCTTGGTGCGGTAGTCGGCCTTGGAGTCGAACGGTGGATCGATGTAGATCAGGTCCACTTTGCCGCGCAGGCTGGGCGTGTTCTCGTCACCGGCCAGCAGCGCCGCCATCGCCAGCAGGTTGTCGCCGTAGATCAGGCGGTTGTGCCAGTCGGCATCCACTGCTTCGGAAAGATGTGTGCGGCGGCCGGCCTGCGCGATCCAGTCGGTGGCCATGGCGTCTTTCGATGGCAGCACCCATTCGCGCGTCTGCAACCGCACCCGATGACGGCTTTCCAGCCCCTCAAGGATGCGCTCAGCCTCCTTGCGACCTTCCCGGACGATACCGGGCAGCTCTTCCAGCAGCGATTTGGACATTGCTCTCTTTCCAGACACTTGATCTTGAATGAAAGCAAATATTTCATTTTATTGAAAGCAATCATTGCGGATATGGATGTTGGTGGTCCTAACGTCCGCTGCATGAAAAGCGAACAGGCGGCCTTCGGGGAAAGATTGCGGATGCTGCTCAAGCGGGCGCAGCTCAGCGACAGTCCTGCCGAACTGGTCAAGTTGCTTGCGCGCTATCACAGCGTGCCGGTGTCACCACAGGCGATATCAGGCTGGCTCAACGGGAAAAGCATGCCGCGGCAGGCAAATTTGCGTGCGCTGGCGAAGCTGTTGCGCATGGCGCCGCATGAACTGCAGTACGGTGCTGCCGGTGCCGGGCGTACCGTGCGTGAACCGGTGATCGACTGGGACAGCCGCAATGCGCTGGACCAGCACGCGATTGAAGAGTTTCTGGCCTTGCCCGAGGTGCAGCGCAAACTTGTGCGCGCGTTGATAGATGAACTGGCGCGCGGCAGCAAGCGGAAGGGCAGCTGAGCCGGCGTATCGTGGAAACGACACGAGGCATCAGCGGATCGCGGTAAGCCGGGCCGCGCCACAAGGTGGCGCGTCACATCACCACCCAGCAATCGGCCGATTCTGGGCACGGCTTGCACCGGCGCGATGCGGCCTTCGTTACGTCGGCCGCTTGCTTGAATTGCTTTACTTGTTGGCGATGGCGCTTACAGCACCTGCGGCGGTTCGCCGCCGACGATCACCACATCGGCCGGACGTCGTGCGAACAGGCCGACGCAGACCACGCCTGGAATCTGGTTGAGTTCGCATTCCAGCTTCACCGGATCGGTGATGTGCAGGTTGTGGACGTCCAGCACCACGTTGCCGTTGTCGGTGACCACGCCATCGCGCCACACCGGCTGGCCGCCGGTGCGGGCGAGGATCTCGCGGGCGACCAGGCTGCGCGCCATCGGAATCACTTCCACCGGCAGCGGAAACCTGCCCAGCACCTTGACCTGCTTGCTCGGATCGATGATGCAGACGAACTTCCTGCTGGCCTCGGCGATGATCTTCTCGCGGGTCAGCGCGGCGCCGCCGCCCTTGATCAGGCACTTGTTGCCGTCGCACTCGTCGGCGCCGTCCACGTACAGCGACAGGCCGCCGGTGTGGTTCAGGTCCAGCACTTCGATGCCGTGCGACCTGAGCAACGCGCTGCTCTGCTCCGAGCTGGAGACGGCGCCCTCGATGCGATCCTTGATCCTGGCCAGCGCGTCGATGAAATAGGCCACGGTGGAACCGGTACCGACCCCGACGATCATTCCGTTTTCGACGTACTCGATGGCTTTTTCGGCGGCCAGGCGCTTGGCTTCGGACATGGTGGACTCGGTGGATGGGGAAAGGGAGGGGAGGAGCGAGGTCGGTCGCGACCGGCGCTTTGCGGGGAAAGCCCCATCGCGACTGACCTCGCCCCTACGGGCAATCGGGCGTCAGGCCGGCTTCTTCTTTTCCAGCGCCAGCAGCAGCTTCCACTGCGCGGCGGTCACCGGGAACACCGACAGCCGGTTGCCCTTGGCGGTCAATGGAAAGCCTTCGCCCAATGCCTCGGCGTGTTTTTTGATTTCTTCCAGGGAGACCACCTGCGCCAGTTTGCGCTCGAAGGCCACGTCCACCAGCATCCAGCGCGGCTGCTCGCGGGTGCTCTTGGGATCGTGGTAATCGGACGTCGGATCGAACTGGGTGTCGTCCGGATAGGCTTCGCTGGCCACCGTGGCGATGCCGACGATGCCGGGCACCTTGGTGTTGGAGTGGTAGAACAGGATGCCGTCGCCGACCTTCATGCCGTCGCGCATGAAATTGCGTGCCTGGTAGTTGCGCACGCCGTTCCAGGGCTCGGTACCCACACGCTGCAGGTCGTCGATGGAAAAGGCGTCCGGTTCGGACTTCATCAGCCAGTAGCGCTTGCGTGCGGTCATGCGATCAACGGTTCCGGGAAAAAAGTGGCCTGCTCGGTGCAGATCGCATCCACCGTCACGTCCCAGTCCTCGACCGGCAGCGCCGGCACCTGCTGGGTGGCAAAGCCGGCGCCCACCAGCCACGGCGGTGCGGCCTGGCGCTGGCGGAATGCGAAGCTGCGATCATACCAGCCGCCTCCCATGCCCAGTCGCCGGCCGAGGCTGTCGAAGCCGACCAGCGGCGCGACCACCAGCGCCATCGCCTCGGCGGGCAGCGCGTCATCGGCATGGACGTCCGGTTCGGGAATGCCGTAGCGGTTGCTGGTCAGGGCCTGGCCCGGGCGCCACGGCGCAAAGCGCAGCACGTCCCCATGCAGGATCGGCAGGCAATAGGTCTGCGTGGCAGGCAGCCGCATCTGCCAGCGGTGCAGGGCGATTTCGCCATCCAGCGCCCAGTAGCCGGCGACGGGGCCGGTGATCCCGGCAAACGGCAACGCCAGCAGGCGCGTGGCCAGCGCTTCGGCGGCGGCAATACGACCGGCGGCGGGAATGTCACGGCGCAGCTGCCGCAGTTGCCGGCGCAGGTCCTGGCGGGGATCCGTCATCGCGGGAAGTACCTGGGGAAAATGCAACGGTGGCATGTCGCAACGCGACGTGGAAGCGGCAGGTATCTGCCGGCGGCGCCACAAAAAGCAAGAGCGGCATCCGGAGACGCCGCTCTTGCAGGATATTGCATTCTCCGCCATGACGATGCGTGCGAAACGACCTTGAACCCGGGGTTCAAGTGGGAACGCTGGGGAACCATCGGGCTTTCCGCTACAAGGCGGACTTGCACACCCGGCGCCGTCGCATCCCCGTGGTCGTAATTAAGGGACAAGGCGAATGTTTGCACACGCCGTCGTTCACGGCAGAGAACGCAGTTGCATTATAGCGGCGTTGCATGCGCTGGAAAGCCCGTTCGTCGGCTGCGCGCGGATTCATCTGCATCGCCAGCATGCGGCGGTTCAGCGCGTGCTGTCGATGGCGCTGTCGAGACGACGATTGAGCTCGTTCAAGGTGCGCTGCAGCTGGCCCTGCTGGCGCGCCTGCTCGTCGCGCAGCTGCTGCAGTTCGTGGGCGAGGTTCAGCGCTGCCAGGACCGCTACCCGGTCCACCGCGGCCATGCGGTTGTTGCCGCGGATCTCGCGCATCCTGGCGTCGAGCACGCGCGCGGCGGCGGTGAGGCTGTCCCGTTCGTCCGGCTCCACGCCCACGGTGTATTCGCGGTCGAGGACACGCACACTGACCGGCTCGTTATGGCTCACGTGTGCTGCTCCAGCGATTTCAGGCGGGTGATCATCGCTTCCACGCGCGAGCGTGCCTGCTCGTTCTTGGTCAACAGTTGTGCGCGCTCAACTATCAGTTGCTCCTGCTGGTGGCGCAGGCTGCGGTTTTCATCGGCCAGCCGCTGGTTGCGTTCGAGCAATGACTCGATACGGGCGGCGAGCGCCTGCAACTGGGCGACGGGGTCGAAGGAGTCCATGGCGGGCACGATAGGCATGGGGGCTGGTGCCGGTCAAGACACATGGTGCGCCGGGGGTGTGCGCGGCAGCACGGCCTGTTGCAGAAAGCGCAGGCAGGCCTCCGGCTCCAGTGCCGGGGCAACCAGGTGGCCCTGGATTTCATCGCACCCGTTTTGATGCAAAAAGGCCAGCTGGCCCTGGTTTTCCACGCCCTCGGCCACGACAGTGAGGGACAGCGAATGACCCATGGCGATGATGGCGCTGGTGATCGCCTCGTCGTCCGGGTCCACGGTCAAATCGCGGATGAATTCGCGGTCGATCTTCAGCGTCGTCAATGGCAGGCGCTTGAGATAGGCCAGTGACGAATAGCCGGTGCCGAAGTCGTCAATGGCCAGGCGGATGCCCAGGTTGCGGCAGGCACGCAGCACTGCGGCGTTGCTGCTGACATCGCTCATGATCGCGCTTTCGGTCAGCTCCAGTTCCAGCTGCCCGGGGCGGATGCCGGTTTCGGCCAGCACCCGCGCCAGCACCCCGGGCAGGTTGCCGCGCTGCAACTGGATGGCCGATACGTTCACCGCAATGCACAGGTTTTCCATGCCGTGCTCGCGCCATGAGCGCAGCGTCAGGCAGGCCTGGCGCAATACCCATTCGCCGATTTGCAGGATCAACCCGGTTTCCTCGGCCAGCGGAATGAACTCGGCCGGGTCGATCGGCCCGAATTCGGCACTGTCCCAGCGCAACAGCGCTTCCACGCCAATGACGCGGTGGTCGATCAGCGAATAACGCGGCTGGTAGACCAGCTTCAGTTCCTCGTCGAAGGAGATTTTGCGCAGCGTGTTGGCCAGGGTGGCGCGGTGCCGGGTCTGCTCGTCCATCTGCGCCGAATACACCTGGTAGGTGCGGCGGCCGGCGGCCTTGGCCTGGTACATCGCGGTGTCGGCATGCTTGAGCAGTTCGGTCGGCAGCAGCGCATGGTGTGGATACAGGCTGATGCCGATCGACGGCGAGATCGCCACTTCGCGGCGCTCGTCCAGCCGCAGGGGCAGATCGAAGGCGGTCAGCACTTCGCGCGCGACCTGTTCGGCGGCCTCGACCGAGGGCACATCCTCCAGGATCACGGTGAATTCGTCACCGCTGAGCCGGGCTACCGTGTGTTGCGGGCCGACGGCCTGCTGCACGCGTTCGGCGGTGGCGCGCAGCACGCGATCGCCGGCCGGGTGGCCGAGCGAGTCATTGATGTTCTTGAACCGGTCCAGGTCCAGGAACAGGACCGCCACCTGCAGGTTCTGGCTGCGCGCGCGGACGATGGCACGGGCCAGGCGCTCGGAGGCGAGGGCGCGGTTGGGCAGGCTGGTCAGGGTGTCGTAATTGGCCAGATAACGCAGTTCCTGTTCGGCGCGCTTCTGTTCAGTGATGTCCTCCAGCACCTCGACGTGGAAACTGCGGCGGCCGTCGAGGTCGCGTACCACGTTGTGGCGGACGTGGCAGAGGATCTCCTGGCCGTCCTTGCGACGCTTCCACAGCTCCCCGCGCCAGTGGTTGCCGGTACGCAGCGCCTGCAGCATCTGCGGCGGCTGCTCGTTTGCCTGCGGGTCGCGCTCGAGCATCTGCAGCGGTTTGCCCAGCACTTCCTGCTCGTCATACCCGGTGATGCGGCTGAAGGCCGGGTTGACCGAGATGAAGCGGAAGTTGCGGTCCAGCACCGCCACCGCCTCGCTCATGCTGTGCAGCACTTCGATGGCGATGCGGCGTTCGGCGTCGGCGCGGCGGTGGGCGGAAATGTCACGGGCGGTACCGGCCACGCGCAGCGGGCGACCGTCGGCGTCACGTTCGACCACCCGCCCGCGCACCCGTACCCAGAGCCATTTGTGGTCACCGTACAGATCCATGCGGTGCTCGGACACGAACACCGCGGTGCGCCCTTCGACATGGTCGTGCAGGCTGCGCACCACCTGTGACAGGTCGCTGCGGTGGATCCGGGGGTCGATGTTGTCGTGCGCGACGATGGTGATCTCGGCCGTGGCCGGTGCCAGTTCATCCACGTGCATCCAGTGCAATTTGCGCCGGCGCAGGTCGTAGTCCCAGAAGTGCTCGCCGGAAGCCCACAGGGCCAGCTTCAGATGTTCATCGCGGTTGTGCAGCTGTTCGGTGCTCTGGCGCAACCCGGACAGCGCGCGCCGCGCGCGCCGCAGGCGCCTCAGCAGGCCTTGTGCGAGCGCGGCCAATACCAGTGCGGCGACCCATCCCGCTGCCTGGATGGCGCTTGCAACGCCCGCGGCAAACATGGCGGTCGGCATGACGGGTACGGGCACCGGACGGCGGAATGGGTGCGCCGAGTGTAGGCGCGGGCATCGCGCCTTCACAAGCGGCGGCAGCCGGCCGGTTGCTACACTGTGGCGCTGGCTGCAGCGCTTCTTGCGAGGTGGCCGATTCCACTTTTTTACCGGGCCGTGACATGACCGATCTTCCCGACGTCAACGACGTAGCACAGGCCAGCCAGATGCTGGGGCTGGGCGCTTCTCCCGCCGAACTGCATGGGGGGCTGTGCGGTTGGCTGGCCGCCGGTGGCGACAGCGTGGCCGCATGGCCGGCCAGGGTGCTGGCCGATGACGGGCTCCCCGCGCCGGCGCCTGACAGTGCGCTCGACCGCCTGCGTCTGGCCAGCGTGGAACAGCTGGAAGACCGCGACTTCGCCTTTGAACTGCTGCTGGCTGAAGCCGGCGCACCACTGCAGCAGCGCACCGACGCCTTGTTCGAATGGTGCCGTGCGTTCCTTGGCGGATTCGGGCTGGCGGCCGGCTCGCGTCCGGCGCTGAGCGAGGAGGGCGATGAAGCGCTGCAGGATCTGGCCAAGCTGGCCCAGGCCTCCAGCGACGAGTTTGACAGTGGCGACGAAGACGAGGACGCGCTGGCTGAAATCGAGGAGTTCGTGCGGGTGGCGGTATTGCTGTTGCACGGCGACTGCGTGATGGGGCCGCGCCACCGCCAGCGCCTGAACTGAGGTGCCCGGCATGATGCAGTTCACCGGCATTGCCGCGGCCGAATATGCCGGCCGCCGTCGCCAGTTGATGGAAATGGCCGGCGACGACGCCATCCTGGTGCTGCCCGCCGCCCCCGAGCGCGTGCGCAGCCTCGACACCCATTACCCGTACCGGCAGGACTCGGACTTCTGGTACCTGTGCGGCTTTCCGGAACCGGAAGCGGTGCTGGTGCTGATTCCGGGGCGGCGCCATGGCGAGACGATCCTGTTCTGCCGCGAGCGCGATCCCGACCGCGAGGCCTGGGATGGCCCGCGGGCCGGGCAGGAGGGCGCGGTATCGGGCTACGGCATGGATGACGCCTATCCGATCGAGGATCTGGACGAGATCCTGCCCGGGCTGCTGGAGGGGCGCTCGCGGGTGTATTACCACTTCGGCCGGGATGCGGATTTCGACTTGAAGCTGATCGGTTGGGTCAACCGGGTGCGGGCGCAGGTGCGGCATGGCGCGCAGCCGCCGCATGAATTCCTCGAGCTGGGACACCTGCTGCACGAACAGCGCCTGTTCAAATCCGCCGGCGAGATCGGGCTGATGCAACATGCGGCCGATATCAGCGTGCGCGCGCATCGCGCGGCGATGCGGGTCGCCCGCCCGGGGATCCACGAATACGAGCTGCAGGCCGAGCTTGAACGCGAGTTCCGCGCCCATGACGCCTGGCCGGCGTACACCAGCATCGTCGGTGCCGGCGCCAACGCCTGCATCCTGCATTACCGCGACAACCGCGCCGGCAGCCGTGACGGTGATCTGGTGCTGATCGACGCCGGTGCCGAATATCGCGGCTATGCCAGCGATATCACCCGCACGTTCCCGCTCAATGGCCATTTCAGCAAGGAACAGCGCGCCCTGCATGACCTGGTCGGCGCCGCCCAGCGCGCGGCGCTGGAGCAGGCGCAGCCGGGAATCGCCTACGAGGAAGGGCACCTGGCGGCGGTCGAGGTACTGACCGAAGGGCTGCTGCAACTGGGGCTGCTCAGCGGCTCGCTGGAGGAAAACATCATCGAGCGCCATTACCAGCGTTTCTACCGGCACAAGACCGGCCATTGGCTGGGGCTGGATGTGCATGACGTCGGCGATTACCGGCTGGCGGGCGAGTCGCGGCTGCTCGAGCCGGGCATGGTGTTCACGATCGAGCCCGGGCTGTACGTGTCGCCGGACGATCCCACGGTGGAACCGCGCTGGCGTGGCATCGGCATCCGCACCGAGGATGACGTGCTGATCACCGGCGACGGCCATCGCGTGCTGACCGCGGCGCTGCCGCGCAGTGCCGATGAGATCGAAGCCGAGATGGCGCAACACCGCTAGCGGCGGAGCGAGGCTGGCGCTGACGTGGCCGTCGCGGGCCGACGCGGAGGCGGTGGGCGGCAACCGGGGGCTTCATAAAAAAGCGCGGCCTTGGCCGCGCTTTTTTGTGCCGGCGCGACCCGGCGTTCAGTCCAGCGCGGCGAATGGCGGGCGGGTCAGGTTGTCGGCCTCGCCCGTGGTGCACAGCACCTCGTCTTCGATGCGGATGCCGCCGTAGGGGCGGAAGAAGTCCACCCGGTCCCAGTTGATGCTGGCACCGTGCCCGGCCTGTTTCACCTCTTCCAGCAGCATGTCGATGAAGTACACCCCCGGCTCGATGGTGACCGTCATGCCCGGTTCCAGCACCCGGGTCAGGCGCAGGTAGGGGTGGCCGTGCGGACGCTCGATACGGCCGCCGCGGTCGCTGGCGGCGAAGCCGGCGACATCGTGCACCTGCAATCCGATCAGGTGGCCGATGCCGTGCGGGAAAAAGGCGGCGCTGACGCCGGTGGCCAGCGCCGCTTCCGGCGAGACGGTGATCACCCCGAAGTCCCGGAGCACTTCCATCAGTGACAGGTGCGCGTCGATGTGCAGCTGCTTGTAGTCGAAGCCGGCGCGCACCGCCGCGCACATCTTCTGCTGCGCGGCATCGACCGCGCCGATCATTGCCTGGAATTCGTCATGGCCGGTGGCGGCATAGGTGCGGGTGATGTCGCTGGCGTAGCCACAGGCGCTGGCGCCGGCATCGATCAGGAAGCTGCGCAGCGGGGTCGGCGCGCTGCGTCCCAGTTCGGTGTAGTGCAACACCGCGCCGTGTTCGTTGAGCGCGATGATGTTGCCGTAAGGCAGGTCGTTGGCGTCCTGGCCGACCGCGCTGCAGTAGGCCATGTGGATTTCGAACTCGCTGGCGCCCGCGCGGAAGGCGGCTTCGGCGGCGCGGTGGCCACGCACGCCCAGCCGCTGCGCCTGGCGCATCAGCGCGATTTCGTAGGGCGTCTTGTAGCCGCGGTGCCAATCCAGGTAATGGATGACCGGTTCCGGGTTGTTCGGCGCAAACGGGCCCAGCGTGCTCTGCGGCTCGCCCAGGATCGCGCAGCGCGCCGGGTCCTTCGGCAGCAGCGCGAGGGCGTCCTCGGGTTTGCGGATGATCTCGATGTCGACATGCTCGACCCACCAGCCGCTGGGCGCGTCGGGCACCACGTGCCAGTAGTCGAACGGCTGGTGGAAGAGCACCTTCGGTCGTTTGCCCGGGGTGTAGACCAGCCAGCTGTTGGGCAGCCGGGTCAGCGGCAGCCAGGCCTTGAAATGCGGGTTGACCGCATACGGGTAATCGCGGTCATCGAACGCCTGGTAATGCAGGGTGCCGCTGGGAATGAGCAGGTGATCGAACCCCCCGCGGGCCAGCGCTTGGTCCGCGCGCTGCTTGAGAACGCTCAGATGGTGGGAATACAGGGCGCCGGGATCTGGCTGGTTCATCACGTGGGCTCGTTCGACAGGGCGGATTGCACCGGTCGATTTTGCCGCATTCCGGCGCCTGCCGCTGTGCCGGAATCGGCGCTCAGGCCGGGGTGAGGCCACCTTCTATCCAGTGCCGCAGCAGCGCGCGGTGTTCGCTGCTCAGGGTCAGGAAGCGCACACCGGCCCACGACTGGCCCGGGGCGTGCGCCGGTTCATTCCACAGCAGATGGGCACCGACGTGGATCTGCACCGTGCGGCCGTTGCGGTCGGAGACGGGAAACGACAGCTGGTAGAGCGCATCGTCGGTGAGCGGCGCCGAGGCGATCAGCAGCATGCCGCTTTCGGACACATTGCCGAGCCGGCCGATGCTGGTTTCGGTCATCTGGTCCATCACCGGCACCAGTTCGGCGATCTGGCGGCGCGGTGCGCGACGGGTTTCGTTAATCATGCGGACTCCGTCCGGGAGACGCTGCCGGAGAGCGAGCGCAGGGTGCGGATGGTGGCTTGCCAGGCGCGGTCGATCAGCCGGCCCTTGTCTTCGGTGACGATATGGACCTGGCCCTGTGCCATCAGCCGCGCCAGCGCATCGAGCGACTGCTCGGACACTTTCTGCCCGCGCTGGTTGACGAACAGGGCGTTGTCGGTGATCAGGCTGTACCAGGACAGGCGCTGGCGGCGGGTATCGCCCTGCTGGTTGGTGACGAATTCGAACCAGGTTCCGAACGGCAGCGTGCGCAGCTGCCGGTAGTAGCCTTCCTCATTCTCGTTGCGGCCCGGCCTGGCGACCACCGGCGGGGTGTCGGGACTGTCTTTGCCGCCCTGTTCGCCGAGCCGGCTGCGCGCTTTGAGCTTGGCGGCCAGCTCGGTCTTGGAGCTGACATCGTCCTCGCCGCCCGGGGTCGCCAGGCGACGGGCGATCGCCCCGGCTTCGTCGCGGTGGTAGCCCACCTGCAACAGCGACTCTTCGAGCTGGTTGCCCAGCGCCACATCGGTAGCCCCGCCTGCGGCGGCGCAGGTGATGCGGGCGATCTGCGCGGTGGCCTGCTGCTGTTTGCGCCACTCGTCGGAGTGCTCGCCCTGGCGCAGCAGGGTCAGCGTGAGCACATCGCTCCAAGCCTGGCGCAGCAGGGTCTGCACGAATTTCGGCGGAGCCGACTGTTCGCACAACTGGTCGATGGTGCGTGTGGCCAACTGCTTGGCCGCTTCCAGGCGCTCCTTGCCGCGCACCGCTTCCACGTGCCGGCGTTCGGTCACTTCGGCCTTGCGCGCGGCGGTGCGCAGGTGGCCCTGGATTTCCTGGTTGGCTTCGGTGAACACCGACTCGTCGCCGTCGTAGTCCGAAACCACGCGATTGACGGCATCGCCGAGCTTCTGCAGCAGCACCGGATCGGTGTCCTCGTCGCTCAGCCAGGTGGCGCCGGATTCGGCCACGGCATTGAGCAGTTCACGCGCCGGATGCTGGTCGCGGACGAAGAAGGCCTGGTCGCCGATGGCCGCGCGCACCACCGGCACCTGCAGCTGCACCAGCAGGTCGGCGGCCGGGGCTTCGAGACGGACTTCGCGCTGGATCTGGCTGTACAGCATGCCCAGCAGATCGAGGGTGTCGGTGTCCTGCGCGGTGAGCGAGGCGTTGGGGCCATGCTCGGCCTGCATCT
Organism: Stenotrophomonas sp. YIM B06876; assembly: GCF_030711595.1. Classification (GTDB taxonomy): domain Bacteria; phylum Pseudomonadota; class Gammaproteobacteria; order Xanthomonadales; family Xanthomonadaceae; genus Stenotrophomonas. The sequence goes on along the minus strand of NZ_JAUJUJ010000002.1, from coordinate 29,555 downwards.
GCGTCAACAGCGCTTTGTGGATGTCGCCGATCGTGCGGCGTACGCCGGTGGCGCCCTGTGCGGCGGCCTGGGTCTGCAGTTTCCCCAGCACCTCCATGATCGCGCCGCTGGGTACCGGTTGCGATGCGGCGGTGGCCGGCAGGTCCGACAACCGCGGCGCCGCCGCGTCGGTGGCGATGCCACCGCCGGCATTCCCATTGGCGCCGCTACCGTCGCCACCGCCATGGCTGCCGCTTGCGCTGTGGCTTCCGCCCACCGCGCTCTGCTGCATCGAGACCCGGGCGGCATCGAGCATGTCATGCAGGGTGGACAGCGAAGGGCTGGTTGCCGTTGCCGCGCCAGCGGAGCCGCTGCCGCCCATGCCGCCCGAACCGTTCATACCGCCCGAACCGCCCGAACCGCCCGAACCGCCCGAACCGCCTGCGTTGCCTGCGTTGCCACCGGCCCCGCCCTGGGGGGGCGCTGGATCCCGCAGGTCGGTCATTGCCGACGCCCACGACGCTGCCGGTGCCTGGCCCTGCCAGCTGGTCAGTGGCCGCTGGCTGGCGCGCTGCGACCCGCTGTCGCTGCCGGTGGCCGCACCGGCGCCACGCCGCGCGGCGCCGCTCTTGGGCAGGTAGGGCTGGTACACCAGGCCCGGCAATACGCCTTCATGGGCCAGCAGGATGTTGATGCGATCGACCAGCTCGCCGTAGCGCTCCATCGCCTGCCGTTCAAAGGCCTGGTACAGCGACATCTGTGCGTCCAGCCCCAGCTGCAGCTTCTCGCCACATTCGCGCAGGATCCGGCACAGCGCATACGGTCCGATCGGCAACCCCTCCAGCTCGAACGCCGGTTGTGCGGCCAGCACCCCGAACCGCTGCGAAAGCAGTTGCAGCGCGGTTGCGCCCCGGATGGCTTCGCGGCGGGCGATCTCGCGCAGGATGATGTCGCGGTCGATATCGTTGTCCGCCACCAGGGTCATGGTCCTGAACACCGGAACGGCGGCGCTGGGCGCGTCTTTGCGCGTCTCCTTGAGTGCTGCCAGCGAGCGTGCCAGTGCATCCAGCAGTTGCGGGGCGAACTGTCCGCTGCGTTCGCGCAGTTGCCGCATCTCGGCATACAGATCGCCCTGCAGCTGCGAGTTGCGCGCGCTCTCGGCCTGTTTGAACAGGTCGCGCTCCAGCTCCACCAGGGTCAGTTGCAGCGGCGCGGAAAGCATCTGCACCGCCAGTGCATGGATGGCTTGAAGCAGGTCGCGGACCCGGGCCGGCGCTGGCGTGGCGGCGATACTGGCCAGCGCTTGGCTGGACGAAGATGGTGCAGGCGCTGACATCCGGTGTGCTTTCCGACTCCCCTTGATGGGGACGTGTTTACCATTTTTGCCGGTAGGCCCGCCACTTGCCCCGTTGCCGGCGTGCCGGCTCAGTCCAGGAACAGCTCCACCACATCGTTGGTGAAACGCCGTCCCAGCGCGGTGGGGCGGACCCGGCCGGCATCGATTTCCAACCAGCCGCGGCGGCACGCCAGCTCCAGGGCCGGCTGCAACACGCTGCGGTGCAGGCCGGTGCGGACCTCGAAGTCGGCCAGCGCGAACCCTTCGTGCAAACGCAGCAGGTTGAGCATGTACTCGAATGGCAGCCGCGCCGCCGTCAGGATCTCGTCGCCGCCCAGGGCGTTCTCGCCGCCGGCATTGGCCATGTAGGTCTGCGGGTGCTTGTGCTTCCAGCGGCGCAGGATGTGCTGCCCGGCCCCGGAACTGATCTTGCCATGGGCTCCGGCACCGATGCCCAGGTAGTCGCCAAAGCGCCAGTAGTTGAGGTTGTGCGCGCTCTGGCGGCCGGGCCGGGCATAGGCGCTGACTTCGTACTGTCCGTAACCGGCCTCGGCCAGCAGCGCCTGGCAGTGCTCCTGCATGTCCCAGGCGTGGTCGTCGTCGGGGATGCCCTGCGGCGGCCGCGCGAAGAACACGGTGTTGGGTTCCAGCGTGAGCTGGTAGTGCGAGATATGCGTCGGCTGCAGCGCGAAGGCGCGTTCCAGGTCGGTCTCGGCCTGGGCCAGCGTCTGCTCGGGCAGCGCGTACATCAGATCGATATTGAAGTTGTCATAGCCGGCATCCTGCGCCAGCTTGACCGCGCGCTCGGCCTCGCCGCTGTCGTGGATGCGGCCCAGGCGCTTGAGCGCCGCGTCGTTGAAACTCTGGATGCCGAAGCTGATGCGGTTGACCCCGGCGGCGCGATAGCGGTCGAAGCGGCCGTGCTCGGCGGTACCGGGGTTGGTCTCCAGCGTCACTTCCAGGTTCGGGGCGAAGCGCAGCCGTGCGCTGGCCGCCTGCAGGAAGCGGTCGATCGCTTCAGGGGGGAACAGGCTGGGGGTGCCGCCGCCGAAGAACACGCTGTTGACCACCCGGCCCCAGACCAGGGGCAGGTCGAAGTCGAGGTCGCGGATCAGCGCGTCCACATAGGCCTCGAACGGCAGTTCGCCCTTGGCCGCATGCGAATTGAAATCGCAATACGGGCATTTGCGCACGCACCAGGGCAGGTGCACGTACAGGGAAAGCGGCGGTGGAACCAGCTGCACCTGGGACGGCCCGGAGCAGCCGCAGGCGTCGCCGTGGAGGTGGGAATGCGCGGTCATCGGTGTTCCTCAGCGCGTCGGCAGGTGGGACAGCTTCTGCACCAGCAGCTGCAATGCCTTGGCGCGGTGGCTGCGGCGGTTTTTCTGCGCCGGCTCCATCTGCGCCGCGGTCAGGCCCAGTTCCTCGTCCAGGAACACCGGGTTGTAGCCGAACCCGTTGCTGCCGCGCAGTTCGTCGATGATGCGGCCCTCCCAGCTGCCTTCGCAGATCAGCGGCTGCGGGTCATGGGCGTGGCGCAGCAGCACGATCACCGCATAGAAGCGCGCGGTGCGGCGCTCGCCGGGCACGTCCCGCAAGGCGTCGAGCAGCTTGGCGTTGTTGGCCGCATCGTCGGTGGGGCTGCCGGCATAGCGCGCGCTGTACAGCCCCGGCGCGCCATCGAGCGCATCGACAATCAGCCCCGAGTCGTCGGCCAGTGCCGGCAGGCCGGTGTGTTGGCAGGCGTGGCGGGCCTTGATCAGCGCGTTCTCGACGAAGGTCAGGCCGGTCTCGGCCACCTCGCCCACGCCCAGCGCGTGCTGCGGCACGATCTGCAATGGCAGCGCGGCCAGCATGGCCTGCAGTTCTTCCAGTTTGCCGGCGTTGCCGCTGGCCAGCACCAGTTTCATGGTTTGGGCTCCAGCAGGTCCCAGGTGTTGCCGTACAGGTCGCGGAACACCGCGACCGTTGCATAGCTTTCTTCGCGCGGGGTTTCGAGGAATTCGACGCCGAAGGCGCGCATCGCGGCGTAATCGCGCCAGAAGTCGTCGCTGTTCAGGAAAAACCCGACGCGGCCACCGGTCTGGTTGCCGATATGCGCGCGCTGCTGGTCATTGCTGGCACGCGCCAGCAGCAGGGCCGCCGCGCTGCCATTGGCTGGGCCGACCACCACCCAGCGCTTGTCGCCCTGGTCGATATCCTGCAGCAGTGCGAAGCCGAGCGCCTCGGTGTACCAGGCGATGGCCGCGTCATAATCGGCCACCACCACGGTGACCAGGGCCAGGTGCCGGCTCATGCCTGCGCCAGAGCCGCCTGCTGCGCATCGAACAGCTGGCGGATGCCGTTTTCGCCCAAGGCCAGCAGCGTATCCAGTTCGTCACGGCGGAACGCATGGCCCTCGGCGGTGCCCTGCAGTTCAATGAAACCGCCGCCATCATTCATCACGATGTTCATGTCGGTATCGCAGTCGCTGTCTTCAGCGTAATCCAGATCCAGTACCGGCACGCCCTTGTAGATGCCGACCGACACCGCGGCTACCGCGCCGAAGATCGGGTTGCGCTTGATGTCGCCGCGCTTGAGCAGCAGGTTCACCGCATCCACCAACGCCACGTACGCCCCGGTGATCGCCGCGGTACGGGTGCCGCCATCGGCCTGCAGCACGTCGCAGTCCAGGGTGATGGTGCGCTCGCCCAGCGCGTTGCGGTCGATGCAGGCGCGCAGGGTGCGGCCGATCAGGCGCTGGATTTCCAGCGTGCGACCGCCCTGCTTGCCGCGCGCGGCCTCACGGTCGTTGCGGGTGTGGGTGGAGCGCGGCAGCATGCCGTATTCAGCCGTCACCCAGCCTTCGCCCTTGCCACGCAGGAAGCCGGGCGCGCGATTCTCGACACTGGCGGTGCACAGCACGCGGGTTTCGCCAAAGCTCACCAGCACCGAGCCTTCGGCGTGGCGGGTGAAAGCGCGTTCGATGCGCACCGGGCGCAGCTGGTCGGCCTGGCGGCCGCTGGGACGGGAGAAGGTCATGGGTAGTCCGGATTGCGAAGAGCGGAATAGGGCGCCCGGGTGGTCGAAACACCGGCGTCCGGGGTGGGCTAGGGTACCATTCGCCCTTTGAAGCGCATCGGAAATCCACATGATTCGAAGCATGACCGCCTATGCCGGCGGCGAACGCGTGACCCCCTGGGGCACCCTGGGATGCGAGCTGCGTTCGGTCAATCACCGCTTCCTCGAAGTGGGCGTGCGCCTGCCCGAGGACCTGCGCGCGCTGGAACCGCAGTTGCGCGAGCGGATGGCGGCGCGGGTCAGCCGCGGCAAGCTGGATCTGGTGATGCGTCTGCGCGCCCCGGAAGCGGCGACGTCGCTGGCGGTCAACGAAGCGCTGGTTGAACAGCTGGGCGAACTGGCACTGCGGCTGCAGCCGCGCTTTCCCGGCATGCGGATCGGCTTCACCGACCTGCTGCAATACCCCGGCGTGCTGCGCGCCGAATCCCCCGATACCACCGCGTTGCAGGCCGAGGCACTGGCGCTGCTGGAGGCCACCATCGACAGCTTCGTACAGTCGCGCGAGCGCGAAGGCGAGCAACTGGCCCGGGCGATCAGCGAGCGGGTGGATGCGGTCGAGGGCATCGCCGTCGAGGTGCGGACCCTGATTCCGGTGATCCGTGAAGGACAGCGCGCCAAGCTGGCGGCCCGTCTGGCCGACCTGCCGCATCCGGTGGATCCCGGCCGCGCCGAGCAGGAGCTGGTGCTGTGGCTGCAGAAGCTGGATGTGGACGAGGAACTGGACCGGCTGGTCAGCCACATCGCCGAGATCCGCCGCGTGCTGCACCAGCGCGAGCCGGTTGGCCGGCGTCTGGATTTCCTGCTGCAGGAATTCAACCGCGAGGCCAACACGCTGGGCTCCAAGTCGGTGGACAGCCGCACCTCCAATGCCGCGGTCGAGCTGAAAGTGCTGATCGACCAGATCCGCGAGCAGGTGCAGAACATCGAGTGACCGCTTGCGGGCAGTTGCCTTGACCGTACCGGTTGCCTGCAGCCGTTGCGTTTTTCCTTACAACCAAAGAAAAAAGCCATGCGCGGCACTCTCTATATCGTCGCCGCCCCTTCCGGGGCCGGCAAAAGCAGCATCGTCAACGCCACTCTGGCGCGCGATCCGCAGATCGCGCTGTCGATCTCGTTCACCTCGCGGGCGATGCGCCCGGGTGAGGAGAACGGCAGGCACTACCACTTCGTCAGCGCCGGCGAATTCGAGCGGATGATCGACCAGGGCGAATTCTTCGAACATGCGCTGGTCCATGGCGACTGGAAGGGCACGGCGCGCCAGTCGGTGGAGCCGCAACTGGCCGCGGGCAAGGACGTGCTGCTGGAAATCGACTGGCAGGGCGCGCGGCAGGTGCGGGAGAAAGTGCCTGGCGCGGTCAGCGTGTTCATCCTGCCGCCATCACGCCAGGCGCTGGACGAGCGCATGCGCAAACGCGGACAGGACAGCGAGGCGGTGATGGCCCGGCGCCTGGCCGCCGCGCGCGAGGAAATGCTGCATTACGACGAATTCGACTACGTCATCGTCAACGAGGATTTCGCCACCGCGGTGTCGGAGATGTGCGCCATCTTCACTGCCAGCCGCTTGCGGCGCGCCTGCCAGCAACAGCGTCATCGCGAACTGATTGCCGCCCTGCTGGACCCGGAAATTGCGGCAAATGCTTGATTCAAAAGGACCGGTTCAGGTATTTGCTTGATTTCCGGCGACCCCGGGGCGTACAATCCGCCCCCTTTCCCACATTCAATCGAGCGGCCGTTGCTGGTCGCCGGGAGCCCGCATGGCCCGCATTACCGTAGAAGATTGCCTGGAAGTCGTCGACAACCGTTTTGACCTGGTCATCATGGCGTCCAAGCGTGCCCGCCAGTTGGCAAATGGGGTCCAGGCCACGATCGACAACAGCGAGACCGACGACAAGCCGACCGTGCTGGCGCTGCGTGAAATCGCCGCCCGCAAGATCGACAACGCGCTGATCGACGAAGTCGAAAAAGCCGAGCGTGAGCGTGCCGAACGCGAAGCGCTGGAGTGGGCTGCCGCCGAAGTGGTCGCCGACGAAGACATGTCCAAGAACGACGACTGATCGCGGCCTCCGCGACGATCGCCGTTTCCAGCAGACAGCCCGCCAACGCGGGCTGTTTTGCATTGTGGCGTTTGCCGTTATTCCGCTGCTGGCATAGTCTTCTGGCATGAACCCAGGCCCCTCTGCCCAGGTAGCCGCGCCGGTGGGCGTGGTGGTACCTGACTATGTCCTTCAACTCGAACGTGCAGCCGCTTATCTGCCTGCCGAGCAGTTGCCGTTGCTGCGCCGTGCGTGGGAAGTGGGGGCGTCGGCGCACGCGGGCCAGACCCGCAAGTCCGGTGAACCCTACATCACCCATCCGGTGGCGGTGGCCAGGATCCTGGCCGAGTTGGGGCTGGATGCCGAGGCGCTGATCGCCGCGATCCTGCACGACACCATCGAGGACACGCCGCTTACCCGCGACGCCCTCGCGGCTGAATTCGGCGAGGCCGTGGCCGAGCTGGTGGAAGGCGTCACCAAGCTGGACAAGCTCAAGTTCCGTGACCGCCAGGAAGCGGCCGCCGAGAGCTTCCGCAAGATGCTGCTGGCGATGTCGCGCGATCTGCGCGTGATCATGATCAAGCTCGCCGACCGCCTGCACAACATGCGCACACTGGGCGCGCAGAGCGCCGAGGCGCGCGAGCGCATCGCGCGCGAGACACTGGAGATCTACGCGCCGATCGCGCAGCGGCTGGGCATGAGCCTGATCAAGTCCGAGCTGCAGAACCTGGGTTTCCGCGCGCTGTATCCGTGGCGTCACGCGATCATTGAAAAGCACATCCGCAGCCAGCCGGTGGTGCGGCGCGAGGCGATGGCGCAGGTGGAGGTGCAGCTGTCGCAGCGACTGGCGCGCGAGGGGCTGGAGCATCGCCTCGTCAGCCGCATCAAGACGCCGTGGAGCATCTACAACAAGATGCATGACGAGAACAAAAGCTTCGACCAGGTGATGGACGTGTTCGGCTTCCGCCTGGTGATGCGCAGCGTGCCGAATTGCTACCACGCCCTCGGCGCGGTGCATGCCACGTTCAAGCCGCTGGACGGGCGCTTCCGCGATTTCATCGCCATTCCCAAGGCCAATGGCTACCAGTCGTTGCACACGGTGCTGTTCGGGCCTTATGGCTCGCCGATCGAGGTGCAGATCCGCACCGAGGAGATGGACCTGATCGCCGAGCGCGGCGTGGCGGCGCACTGGACCTACAAGTTCGGTGGCGACACCCCGAACAGTGCGCAGAGCCGGGCCCATGCGTGGATCGTGGAACTGATCGAATCGCAGCGCGCTGCCGGCTCGTCGCTGGAGTTCCTGGACAACGTCAAGGTCGACCTGTTCCCGGACGAGGTCTACCTGTTCACCCCCAAGGGCAAGATCCTGGCGTTGCCGCGCAATTCGACCGCGCTGGACTTCGCCTACGCGGTGCATACCGACGTCGGCAACAGTGCGGTGGCCTCGCGGGTGGACAAGAAACTGGTGCCTCTGCGCACGCGCCTGACCAGCGGGCAGACGGTGGAGGTGATCACCGCACGCTCGGCCACCCCCAAGCCGCAATGGCTGGAGTTCGTGGTCAGCAGCAAGGCGCGTACCGCCATCCGTCACCAGCTCAAGCAGCTTGAGCATGAGGACGCGGTGCAGCTGGGCCATCGCATGCTCGACCGCTCGCTTGAAGCGATGGACAGCTCGCTCGAACGCCTGCCCAAGGGCCGCCTGGATGCGTTTCTGGCCGAACACCGCTACCCGCGCCTGGAGGCGTTGCTGGCCGATGTGGCGTTGGGCAACTGGATGCCGACCCAGGCCGCGCAGGCCCTGATGGCGTATGCCGAACTGCGCACAGCCGGGCAGCCGCCGCGTGCGCAGGAGAAGATCCTGATCAACGGCAGCGAGCGTGGCGTGGTCAGTTTTGCCAACTGCTGCCAGCCGATTCCGGGCGACGACATCATGGGTTACCACACCGCCGGCAAGGGCATCGTGGTCCACCGCATGGACTGCCCGAACCTGGCCGAATTGCGCAAGTCGCCCGAACGCTGGGTGCCGATCGGCTGGGACAGCAGTGTGGCCGGTGACTACGACACGTCGCTGATCGTGGAAGTCGAGAACGGTACCGGCGTGCTGGCGCAGCTGGCGGCGGCGATCGCCCAGAGCCAGTCCAATATCGAACGGGTCGACTATCTGGATCGCGACTTCAACGCGGCGGTGCTGTGCTTCAACATCCAGGTGCGTGACCGCAACCATCTGGCCGAAGTGATGCGGCGCCTGCGACGTCTGAATGTGGTGCAGTCGGTGCGTCGCCAGTAAGCGCCGGGCGCTTCTCCACAGCGGGTGTGCAGCAACCCCCTGACAAGCTGTGGATAAACTTCTTTGGCCCTGGTGGGGCGGACGTTTGCGGGTGATGGTGAGAAATTGTCCAGGCACGGTGTTCCGCGTGCGGCTGCGTTGATGCAAGCGACGGCTGGCCTGCGGCAGGGAAGGGGTGGACGTTACAATGGCCGGCCTTGTCCCGTGTGGAGCTGCCATGTCCCGTCAGATCATCAACACCGCCAATGCCCCGGCCGCGATCGGTCCGTATTCGCAAGCCGTGCGCGCCGGCAACACCGTGTATTTCTCCGGCCAGATCCCGCTGGACCCGGCCACCGGCGAGATCGTTGCCGGTGACGTCGCGGTGCAGGCGCGTCGCTGTTTCGACAACCTCAAGGCCGTGGCCGAGGAAGCCGGTGGCTCGCTTGACAGGATGGTGCGGCTGGGACTGTACCTGACCGATCTGGGCGAGTTCGCCAAGGTCAATGCGGTGATGCAGGAATACTTCCAGGCCCCGTTCCCGGCCCGCTCCACCATCGAAGTCTCGGCGCTGCCCAAGGGTGCCAATTTCGAAGTCGACGCGGTGATGATTCTCGACTGATAGCGCCGCCCGTCCGGATGACGCCGGGTCTTGCACGGCGTCTGCCTGGTCCGGCGTCTGAGGGCGATGCCAATAGTCGCGATCGGCGACTATCCGCGCCTGCCATGCAGGGCGCGGATGCCGGTCGGAACCGCCGCTTGCGATGGACGGCATTGGACGCCACCGCAGGATCGCGCCGGTGCCGGGGTTTCTGTTTGGCGGTGATCCCGGCATCCTTGTGCGATGTCTGCCCTTCGCCGCTCCTTTTCCGTGGATCTGTCCTGCGAGCCGCTCAGCTGCCTTGCCGGGGTCGGCCCGCGGGTGGCCGCCAAGCTGGAGGCGCGCGGTCTGCTGACGCTGCAGGATCTGTGGCTGCACCTGCCGCTGCGCTACGAGGACCGCACCACGCTGGTCCCGATCCGGGCGCTGAAGCCGGGCCTGTCCGCGCAGGTGGAAGGGCGGGTGGAGGCGGTCGAGCGCGGCTTCCGCTACCGGCCGGTGTTGCGCGTGGCGGTAGGCGATGCTTCCGGCAGCACGCTGGTATTGCGCTTTTTCCATTTCCGCGCCGCCCAGGTGGCGCAGCTGGCGGTGGGCACGCGCCTGCGCTGTTACGGCACCCCGCGTCCCGGCCAGCATGGGCTGGAGATCGTGCACCCCAGTTACCGGGTGCTTGGCGACCACGAGGACGCCGGGTTGGGCGAGGCGCTGGATCCGGTCTACCCGGCAGTGGAGGGCATCGGCCCGGTCTCGCTGCGCAAGCTGATCGGCCAGGCCTTGGACCGGCTGCCGGAGGCGCCGGCGCTGGAGCTGCTGCCGGCGTCTTTCCTGGGCGGATTGGGTCTGCCGTCATTGCGACAGGCGCTGCTGACCATGCATCGGCCGCCGCGTGATGCGGACGTGGCCGCACTGGCGGCGGGCACCCATCCGGCGCAACAGCGGCTGGCGATGGAGGAACTGCTGGCCCACCATCTGAGCCTGCGCCGGCAACGCATCGCGCTGCAGCAGCATCACGCGCCGTCGTTGAAAGGGCGCGATGGACTGGTAAAAGCGCTGCGGCAGTCGCTGCCATTCCAGCTCACCGGCGCGCAGGCGCGGGTGTTCGAACAGATCCGCAAGGATCTGGCCAAGGCCAGCCCGATGCTGCGGCTGGTGCAGGGTGATGTCGGGTCGGGCAAGACGGTGGTGGCGGCGTTGGCCGCGATGCTGGCGGTCGAACGCGGCAAACAGGTGGCGCTGGCCGCGCCCACCGAGCTGTTGGCCGAGCAGCATCTGTTCAATCTGCGCGGATGGCTGGAACCGTTGGGCGTGCGCATCGGCTGGTTGGCGGGCAAGGTCACCGGCAAGGCGCGCGCCGCGGTCCTGGCCGATGTCGCCTCCGGCCAGGCGCAGGTGGTGGTGGGCACGCATGCGCTGATGCAGCAGAACGTGGTGTTCCATGACCTGGCGTTGGCGATCATCGATGAGCAGCACCGGTTCGGGGTGCACCAGCGCCTGGCCCTGCGCGACAAGGGCGCGGCCGGGCGCAGTGTGCCGCATCAGCTGGTGATGACCGCCACGCCGATTCCACGCACGCTGGCGATGGCCGCGTATTCGGACCTGGATGTTTCGGCCATCGACGAGCTGCCGCCGGGGCGCACCCCGGTGCAGACCATCGTCATCAGTGCCGAGCGCCGTCCCGAGCTGGTCGAGCGCATCCGCGTGGCCTGCGCGCAGGGGCGGCAGGCGTACTGGGTCTGTACGTTGATCGACGAGAGCGACGAGGTGGTCGCCACCGCCGCACAGAATACGTTCGACGCCCTGTCGGCGCAGTTGCCCGAGTTGAAGGTCGGGCTGGTGCACGGGCGGATGAAGGCCGCCGAGAAGCAGGCGGCGATGCGTGGCTTCAAGGCCGGCGAGATCGACCTGCTGGTGGCCACGACGGTGATCGAGGTCGGCGTGGACGTGCCCAATGCCTCGCTGATGCTCATCGAGAATGCCGAGCGCCTCGGGCTGGCCCAGTTGCACCAGTTGCGTGGCCGCGTCGGGCGCGGCGCGGCCGCATCCAGTTGCGTGCTGATGTACCAGTCGCCGCTGTCGTCGATGGCGCGCGAACGGCTGGAAACCATGCGCCAGACCAATGATGGCTTCCTGATCGCCGAGAAGGACCTGGAGCTGCGTGGCCCCGGCGAATTGCTGGGCACGCGGCAGACCGGGCTGGCGGCGTTCCGCGTGGCCGATCTGGCCCGCGACGCCGGATTGCTGCCGGATATCCATGCGCTCGGGGAGCGGCTGCTGCAGGAGTCGCCCGAATTGGCCGATCGCATTGTCGCCCGCTGGATCGGCGGTGCGGTGCGGTACGCCTCAGCCTGAATGCCGGGGCCGCGCTTCCGTTGTCAGGTCCGGGGTGCGAGACTCCATGGCCAACCAGAAGTGAAACAAGAGATGAGCAAAAAAATTCCGTTGCTGATTGATACCGATCCGGGCGTGGACGACGCGCTGGCCCTGTTGATGGCGTTTGCAGACGTCCATCATGAGGTGGTGGGACTCACAGTGGCGGCAGGCAATGTCGGTCTGCAACACACCGTGCGCAATGCGTTGAAGCTGTGCGAGATTGCTGGCCGCGAGGATGTGCCGGTGTTCGCCGGCGCCGCCGACCCGCTGGTGTATCCGGCCGAAGATGCCGCGCACGTGCATGGCGTTGACGGTTTCGGCGATGTGAACCTGCCGGCCGCTGCGCGCCAGGCCGAAGCCGAACATGCGGCGCTGGCCATCCTGCGCCTGTCGCACCAGTACGCGGGCGAGTTGTTCCTCGTCGCGCTGGGGCCGCTGACCAACATCGCGCTGGCACTGAAACTTGACCCGACGCTGCCGCAGCGGGTGAAGCGTTTTCTGGTGATGGGCGGGGCGATCAACGGCCACGGCAACATCACCCCGGTGGCCGAATTCAATATCGCCTTCGATCCGGAAGCGGCGCATATCGTGTTCTCGCTGTTCCCGCATGTCGAAGTGGCCGACTGGGAAGCCACGGTGGCCCATGGGCTGCTGCACCGCGATGTCGAGCAATGGCTGGCTGCGGACAGCGACCAGGCGCGTTTCTACGAGCTGATTTCGCGCCAGACCCGGCTCTGGTCGGAAGACGGTCGCGGCGAGCGCTGGTTTGCCGCCGATGCCTTGGCGATGGCGTGGGCGTTGCAGCCGGAGGGCGCCACACAGCTGGAGCAGCGTCCGCTGTGCGTGGAGCTCGCCGGTACCCATACCCGCGGCGCGACCGTAGTGGACTGGAACCGCCAGACCGGGCGCGCGGACAACACCACGCTGCTGATCGGCTACGACCAGGAGCGCTTCGAAGCGCAGGTGCGAGTGGCACTGGGCGTGGCCTGAAGCAGGGGTCAATCGCCGTTTGCTAATTTTTGGCGCGGCGGACTATAATGCCCGTCTTGACCACCAGCCATACGGTGAGAGCCCCATGAAGGCCGACATTCATCCTGCTTACAACAACGTCGTTTTCCACGACGTGACTTCCGATTTCAAGATCCTTACCCGTTCGACCATGTCCTCCAAGGAGACGGTCAAGTGGGAAGATGGCGAAGAATACCCGCTGATCAAGGTTGAAATTTCCTCGGCTTCGCATCCGTTCTACACGGGCAAGCACAAGGTCATCGACACCAGCGGTCGCATCGACAAGTTCCAGAAGCGCTACGCGCGCTAAGCTGGCGGCTGTGGGTGCCTACAGCGGTCGTGCCTTGTGCGCGGCCGCTGTTTTGTTTTGTCTGCGATATGGCCGGAGTCTCGCGGCGACGCGGTATCTGCGGCTGTGACGCTATGTTGCAGCGGAAGTGGCGGTTGCGACTTCCGTCGTAGCGACGAGCAAAATGTTGCTATGCGATAATGGCGCGATCCGTGGTGCAAGCCGCGGTCTTCATTCACGCGTCTGCCCGCTACCTCTCCGCAGGACAGGCGCCTTCCACCGAGGAGCGCACACTGTGTCCGATCTTGATCAGGTCACGCTCAACGCCGGCGACAAGTCGGTTGTTCTGCCTGTACTCAAACCCACCTTGGGCAATGACTGCGTCGATATTTCGAAGCTGACCAAGGAAACCGGTCTCTTCACCTACGACTCCGGTTACACCGCTACCGCCAGCTGCAAGTCGGCCATCACCTTCATCGACGGTGATGAGGGCGTGCTGCTGTATCGCGGCTACCCGATCGAGCAGTTGTCGGAAAAATCCAGCTTCGTCGAAGTGGCCTATCTGCTGGTCAACGGCGAGCTGCCCGATGCCGCGCAGCTGAAGGCGTTCGAAGCCGAATTGACGGCCGAATCCACCGTCGATGCGTCCATCAACACGCTGATCGGCAGCTTCGCCAAGGATGCCCATCCGATGGCGATCCTGGCTGCCTCGATCGCGCAGTTGTCGGCCAAGTACCACGCGTCGCTGGATCTGGCCGATGAGGTCCAGCGCCGCCAGGCCGCGCTGCGCCTGATCGCCAAGGTGCCGACCCTTTCGGCGCTGATCTACCGCCATTCGCAGGGTCTGCCGGCCAACCAGCCGGATGCCTCGCTGGACTACGTCAGCCGCTTCCTGAAGCAGACCTTCGAATCGGCCGATGGCCAGTACGAGATCAGCCCGGCCGTGGTCAAGGCGCTGGATCTGCTGTTCATCCTGCATGCCGATCACGAGCAGAACGCCTCGACCTCGACCGTGCGCCTGGTGGGTTCCACCGGTGCCAACCCGTATGCCTCGGTCGCCGCCGGCGTCACCGCGCTGTGGGGTCCGGCTCATGGCGGCGCCAATGAAGCCGTGCTGAAGATGCTGGAAGAGATCGGCTCGGCCGACAACGTCGAGTCCGCCGTGCTCAAGGCCAAGGACAAGGCTTCGGGCTTCCGTCTGATGGGCTTCGGCCATCGCGTGTACAAGAACTTCGACCCGCGCGCCAAGATCATCGGGGTGATGACCAAGCAGGTGCTGGAAGAGCTGGGTGTGCAGGATCCGCTGCTGGATGTGGCCGTCAAGCTGGAGCAGGCCGCGCTGCAGGACGAGTATTTCGTCGCCCGCAAGCTGTACCCGAACGTGGATTTCTACAGCGGCATCATCTACAAGGCGCTGCAGATTCCGACCGAGATGTTCACCGTCATGTTCGCCCTCGGCCGTACCGCCGGCTGGGTGGCGCATTGGCTGGAACAGCAGGTGGATCCGGAAATGAAGATCGGCCGTCCGCGCCAGGTCTACACCGGCTACGACGTGCGCAACTACAGCAAGTGAGGTTCGGCGCCGACCGGCGTCGGCGTCACCTGAGGCGAGAAGGCCCCGCGATTGCGGGGCTTTTTTGTGGCACCGCGGGACAGCGGCGGCCGGCGAAGGCCGGTGCTTGCAAGGGCAGGCAGGAACCGGCCAGTGGCAGGGTATTCATCCGGGGCACTGCGAACGATCGGCGTTGCCAGCCCTGTCCCCAAGGGCGCGGGGCGGGGTGAAGCGGCCGGCGGTTCCGCGTGCCGGCCTCATCCGGGTGCCGTTTCGGCGGCAATGCGCTGCTGCAGTTGTGTCAGCGAGGCGCGTGGCATCGGGGTATCGTCCAGCGGCTGCAGCGGCGGCTGGCGCAGCGCCGAGTGCGGCAGCACCAGCAGTTCAAACGCGATGCCGTCGGCGTCGAATTGCCAGCACGGAAGGGCGGTGGCGCGGCCGCGCTGCAGGCGCAGCTGGCGGGTGCCCAGGTGTGCCGGGATCCGCTGGTTTTCGAGGAAGTGCTGTACCGCTTCCGGCTCGTCGCTGTGCAGGTGCATTTGCACCGGACTGTAGCGGTCGGCGCTGCCGTCGAGCACCGCGCCCACCAGTCGCGGCGAAAAGTCCTGGAGAAACTGCAGTGCCTGCCGGGCGGCTTCGCGCCGCGCCTTCAGCGCATCCAGACGTGAGGCTGGCGCAAACAGTCGCAGGTGCTCGTGCAGGGCTTCGGTCACCTGGGCCTGGTCCGGAAGCTGCGCCGGCGAGCGCAGGCCGAGTTCATGTGCGGCCTTGTGCACCGCCTGGCGGGTGTCGCGTGAGCCGCTCTGGGCCATCTGTCGTGCGGCCAGCTGGGCGATCCGCTGGCGGTCGCGGACGAGGGTGCGAGAGGACATGCCGGGGCTCTCCTCGGGAAAACACGATCGAACTGTAGCCTACACCCGGGAAAACGGCAGCAACCGGCCGTTGCCGCCGTTCCCGATCCCGCTGCGCGAGCGTCAGAAGATGTCGAACGCGGCGTCGTCCGCCTTCTGGTCGTGCTGGTCGAAATCGAATTCCTGCAGGCGATCCAGGTCTTCGCTCTTGACCCATTCGGTGGCGCCATTGAGCGTGGCTTCGACCATGCCGGCGGGTGGGTCATTGCGGGCAATCGGCGCGTCCTTCAGTGCCACGCGCATGTAGTCGATCCAGATCGGCAATGCGGCCTTGCCGCCGTATTCGCGGTACCCCAGCGAGCGGAAATCATCGCGGCCGACCCAGACGGTAGTGGCCAACGGGCCGCCAAAGCCGGAGAACCAGGCATCGCGGTGGTCGTTGGTCGACCCGGTTTTGCCGCCGACGTCCTCACGCCCGAGCACCTTGGCCGCGATGCCGGTGCCCCGCTGGACCACGTCGCGCATCATCGACACCATCTGGTAGGCGGTGCGCTCATCGATGGCGCGCGGGGCGATGCGGGCGTCGGGGTTGGCCGCGGGCGCCGGGGCGACCTCGGTGCTTGCTGGTGCGGGTTTTTCAGTGGCGGGTGAGGGGGCGGCGCCGAAATTGAAGCCGTCCACGACCTGGCTGACGGGTGTGTTCAGGCCGCCTTGGCCCCCACAGCCGCGGCAGGCCATGGCCGGGTTCTCCTTGAAAACAACCGCGCCGTCGCGGTCACTGATCGAATCGATGATCCACGTGTCCACCCGTGAGCCGCCATTGGCGAAGACCGCATAGCCGCGTGCCACCGACAGCGGCGTGAGCGAGGCGGTGCCCAGTGACATCGACAGATTCGGCGGCAGTTCGGCCTCCTGGAAACCGAACTGGCTGATGTACTTGCGCGCGAATTCGACGCCGATGCTGTCCAGCAGGCGCACCGATACCAGGTTGCGCGACTGCACCAGGGCTTCGCGCAGGCGCATCGGGCCGCGGAAGCCGCCGCCATCGTTCTGCGGCTGCCAGGTTTTGCCGCGGCGGTCGCGGAACACCACCGGCGCGTCGAGCACGATCGAGGCCGGATTGAAGCCCTTGTCGAAGGCGGCCGCATACAGGAACGGCTTGAAGCTGGAGCCGGGCTGGCGCCGGGCCTGGGTGGCGCGGTTGAACTTGTTGCCGGCAAAGCTGAATCCGCCCACCAGCGCCCGCAGCGCGCCGCTGTCGGCGTCCACAGAGACCAGCGCCGCTTGCCCGCGCGGGATCTGGTCGATCAGCCATTGGCCGTCCTTGTCGCCGGCGCGAACACGGATCACATCTCCGCGGGTCAACAGCTTGGCCGGCGTCTTGTTGGTCCAGCGGCTGGCCGCCACCGGCAACACCAGGGTGGACTTGTTGGCCAGCACCACGGTGGCGCTGCCGTCGGCATGGGTGGCGGAAACGATCGCCGGCAACAGCCCGGATTGCGGCGCGATGCTTGCCAGGTGGCTGGCCAGCGACGCCGCATCGGCGTCGGCGCCCACGTCCAGATGCTGCTCCACGCCATGCCAGCCATGGCGATGGTCATACAGCAGCAGTCCATCGCGGATGGCGCTGGTGGCCGCCGACTGCAGCTCGGCGTTGATCGTGGTGGTGACGCGATAGCCCTTGTTGAGCACATCGCCGCCGTAGCGCTCGATCATCTCCTGCCGGATCAGTTCCGCCACGTAGGGCGCGTAGACCTCCACCGGCGGCTCATGCGGCACGGCATGCATCGGCACCGCCTTGGCCGCCTCGGCCTGCGCGCGGGTGATGAAGCCCAGCTCGGCCATGCGCTCCAATACGTAGTAGTCGCGACGTTCACGCGCGCGTTCGGGATTGCTGATCGGGTTGCCGCTGGAGGGAAATTTGGGGATGCCGGCCAGCGAGGCCATCTCGTCCAGACTCAACTGGTCCAGTTTCTTGCCGTAGTAGTACTCGGCCGCAGCGCCGACGCCATAGGCGCGATTGCCGAAGAAACTCTTGTTGAGATAGAGCTCGAAAATCTCGTCCTTGCTGAGTTCCGACTCGATCTTGCGGGCCAGCAGGATCTCGGCCAGCTTGCGAGTATAGCTGACTTCCGAGCTCAGGAAAAACTGGCGGGCCACCTGCTGGGTGATGGTGGAGCCGCCGGGGACGCGCTTGTTGCGGGTTTTGACCGTCAGCCAGACCGCCCGCCCGAGGCCTTTGTAGTCCACGCCGCCATGCTGGTAGAACTGCGCGTCTTCGGTGGCCAGGAACGCTTGTTTCAGCTGTTCGGGCACGTCCTTCATCTGGATCGGGTACCGGCGGGTCTCGCCGAATACCGCCATCAACTTGCCATTGCTGGCATAGACGTACATGGGCTCCTGCAGTTCGACGTCTTTGAGCGCCTGGACGTCGGGCAATTTCGAGGAGATCGAGTAATAAAGCGCAGCGGCGGCCATACCGCCCAGCAACAGGAGGATGACGGAAATAGCCAGCATCCAGCGCAACCAACGGCGAAAACGTGGCATCTAGACAGATTCCGATTGCAGATTTCGTGGCCGCAGAGTATAGATTACGCAAGGGATCGGCTGGGGCCGCGTCCTGGGGGAGAGTGGTTGGGGACCATCCATGCGGCGTGACGTGCTTCTCGGCTTGCACGCGGGATAGTTGCCAATTGCAAAAAAGTCGTTATTAATGCGCGGACGCAACAATTGCGTCCAAGTGCCCGTCGGCAGGGGAGAATCCGTGGGGCTTATCCCAAAGAGTCAGGCGCCGCTCATAGGCGTCGATATCAGTTCGACTGCGGTAAAGCTGTTGCAGCTTTCCCGTAGCGGCAATCGCTTTCGCGTGGAACATTACGCTGTGGAACCGCTGCCGCCGAATGCGGTGGTGGAAAAGAATATTGTGGAAGTCGAGGCCGTGGGGGAGGCGATCCGTCGCGCGGTGGCCCGTTCCGGCACCCGTGCCAAGAATGCCTCGGCAGCGGTGGCCGGCTCGGCGGTGATCACCAAGGTGATTCCGATGCCGTCGGACCTGGACGACAGCGACATGGAAGCCCAGGTCGAGCTGGAGGCGGTCAATTACATCCCGTACCCGATCGAAGAAGTGAACCTCGATTTCGAGGTGCTCGGCCCCGTGCCGAACAACCCGGAAATGGTGCAGGTGCTGCTCGCCGCCTCGCGTTCGGAGAATGTCGAGCTGCGCCAGTCCGCACTTGAGCTGGGTGGGTTGACGGCGAAGGTGATGGATGTGGAGGCTTTCGCGATCGAGAACGCCTTTGCGCTGGTTGCCAGTGAGTTGCCCGTTGCCAGCGATGGCGTGGTGGCGCTGGTGGATATCGGCGCGACCATGACGACCTTGAACGTGTTGCGCGGTGGTCGCAGCCTGTACAGCCGTGAGCAGGTGTTCGGCGGCAAGCAGCTGACCGACGAGGTGATGCGCCGTTACGGGCTGACCTACGAGGAAGCTGGGCTGGCCAAGCGTCAGGGCGGGTTGCCGGAAAGCTATGAGGTCGAGGTCCTTGAACCGTTCAAGGAAGCGACCGTGCAGCAGATCAGCCGCTTGCTGCAGTTTTTCTACGCGGGCAGCGAGTTCAACCGGGTCGACCATATCGTGCTTGCCGGCGGTTGCGCGGCGCTGGTGGGCTTGCCGGAGATGGTGGAAGAGCAGCTCGGGGTGGCAACGACAGTGGCCAATCCGTTGGCGCAGATGACGCTGGGGCCGAAGGTCCAGGCACACGCGCTGGCACAGGATGCACCGGCGCTGATGATCGCCACCGGTCTGGCCATGAGGAGTTTCGACTGATGGCACGGATCAATCTATTGCCGTGGCGGGCGGAACGCCGCAAGCAACGCCAACGCGAGTTCTACGGAATGCTGGGCTTTGCCGCCCTGGCCGGCGTGCTGCTGTCGATGCTGCTGTGGTTCTACTACGACCGCCAGATCAGTGGGCAGAATGAGCGCAACAGCTATCTGCAGGCCGAGATCGACAAGGTCAAGGAGCAGAACACCGAGATCGACCGCCTCGATCGGCAGAAGGATCGTCTGCTTGCGCGCAAGAAGGTGATTGAAGAACTGCAGGCCAAGCGCTCGCAGATGGTGCATCTGTTCGACTCGCTGGTGCGCACGATTCCGGATGGGGTGGTGCTGACCACGCTGAAGCAGGAAGGCGACATCCTGACGTTGGAAGGGCGGACCCAGTCCAATGCCCGGGTCAGTGCCTATATGCGCAATCTGGAAAGCTCCGGCTGGATGAGCAATCCGGAACTGTCGATCATCGAAGCCAAAGCCCAGGAAAAGAGTGGGGCGGGTGCGGGAGCATTGCTCGACATCAAGGCATTGCCTTATGTGTTCATGTTGAAGGTGAAGTTGCCGGCGCCGGGGGAAAATCCGTTGGCGGAGGCGGCTGCCGCGGAGGCTGAGGCCAGGCAGGCGGCAACCGCGACTGGCGCTACGGTGGAGTCCGCGATGGCGGCCGAGGCCGGGAGTGCCACGACTCCGGCGGTTGCACCTGCTATTGAGGCGCAGCACAAGGAGGGCGCGAAATGAGCAAGAAGAAAATCAAGCTCAACGAGCTCGACTTCAACAATATCGGCAACTGGCCGCAGCGGGCGAAAGTGGTGTTCTGTGCGTTGTTGGCACTTTTCATCGTGGTCATGGCCTACTTCGTCCTGATCAAGGGCGAACGCGAGGAGCTGGAGGGGCTTGAGTCCCGCGAGACCAGCCTGCGCGCGGAGTTCGAAAAGGAACAGGGTCGTGCGGTGAACCTGGAACCGCTGAAGCAGCAACTGGCCCAGATGGAGCAGGTGCTGCAGCAGATGTTGCGCCAGCTTCCCAGCAAGACCGAGATGCCGGATCTGATCATCGATATCTCACAGACAGCGCTGTCCAGCGGGCTGAACAACGAGCTGTTCCAGCCAGGTGCGGAATCTCCGAAAGAGTTCTATGCGGAAAAGCCGATCGCATTGCGCATGGTCGGCAGCTATCACCAGTTTGGTGCGTTTGTCAGTGGCGTGGCTTCGTTGCCGCGGGTGGTGATCCTGACCATGCATGACATCAATCTCAAGCCCAAGGATCCCAAGACCGGGATCACCGCGCGCAGCGGTGCGCTTGAATTGTCGGGCACGGTGAAAACCTATCGATATCTGGACGATGCCGAGATGGATCTCCAGGACAAGGCTGCGCAGGCTGCAGCCAAGGACCAGAAAAAGGGTGGTGGGGCATGAGGTCGCCAACCGCTAGAATCACGGGCCTGGTGCTGATTGCGCTGCTGGCCGGTTGTGCCCGCGGGGTGACCAGTACCCCGGGCGATGCGCCCAATCTGCAGAAGTGGGTCGCCGACGTGCGCGCACGCCCGGCACCCCCGCTGGATCCGTTGCCGGTGATGCAGCAGTTCGAGACATTCGAATATGCGGCCCAGGGGATGCGTGATCCGTTTACCGATGCGTGGGCCAATCCGGACGGCGGTAGTGGCCTGCGGCCGGATCCGAACCGCCGCAAGGAACCGCTGGAAGCCTTCCCGCTCGACAGCCTCGACATGGTTGGCACGATCGGCAAGGGTGCCGGTATCGTGGCGCTGGTCATGGCTCCGGACAAGGTGACGTACCGCATCCGTCCCGGGGTTTACCTGGGGCAGAGCGATGGCCGTGTCACCAGTGTCCGCGAAGACGGTATTGAATTGATTGAACTGGTGCCGGATGGCGCTGGCGGTTGGCTGGAACGTCCAGCTTCGCTTGCGCTTGACGATCAATGATTGATTAGGGGATAGCACGATGACTTTTTACAAAGCCCTGAGCCTGCGTCCCGCCCGGCGCCATGCGATGGTACGTGTATGCGCACTGGGGATTGCGCTTGCACTGGCCAATGGCTCTTTGATGGCGGCAACGCCCGGCGTTCCGGCGCCGGATGGGCAGAATGCGGCTCACTCGCTTGCAACGCCGATCGCAGTGACCAAGATCGACTTCAAGCGTGGAGACGATGGCGCTGGCCGCCTGATCCTGCAGTTTGATGGTCAGGGCGCGAGCCCGGACCTGCGTACGCAGGGCAACAATGTGGTGATCGATGTCGGCAATGCGACCTTGCCGGTCGAGCTGCAGCGTCCGCTCAATGTGGTCGACTTCGCCACGCCGGTGCAGCGCATCGATGCCAAGCCATCCGGCAGCGGCTCGCAGCTGGTGCTGAGTACCAACGTGGCGTTCCAGTCCCTGGCTTACCAGACCGGCAACGAATACGTGGTGGAGATCACCCCGCGCCCGGTCGAAGTGGCCACCGGGGCGGTGACCTCCAGTACGGTGGCACAGGCGGCCGCCTCGGTAGCCGCGCGTGGTTACGGCGGGCGTCCGGTGACATTCAACTTCCAGGACGTGCCGGTGCGCACCGTTCTGCAGTTGATTGCCGAAGAGTCCAATTTGAACGTGGTGGCGTCCGACACCGTGCAGGGCAACGTGACGCTGCGCCTGATCAACGTGCCGTGGGACCAGGCGCTGGACATCGTGCTGCGCGCCAAAGGCCTGGACAAGCGTCGCGATGGCGGCGTGATCTGGGTGGCCCCGCAGCCGGAACTGGCCAAGTTCGAGCAGGAAAAGGAAGACGCCCGCATCGCCCTGGACAACCGCCAGGACATGATCACCGACTACATCCAGATCAATTACCACAACGCCGGCGCGATCTTCAAAGCGCTGACCGAGGCCAAGGGAATCGGTGGCAACGGCGGCAGCGGAGGTGGCGGTAGCGGGGACAGCCAAGGTGAAAATGGCTTCCTGTCGCCGCGCGGCCGTATCGTCGCCGATGACCGCACCAACACCTTGATGGTCAGCGACATCCCGAAGAAGGTCGCGCGGATGCGCGAGCTGATCGACGTGATCGATCGCCCGGTCGACCAGGTGCTGATCGAAGGCCGCATCGTCATCGCCACCGACACGTTCGCGCGCGATCTGGGCGCCAAGTTCGGTGTTGGCGGCAGGCGCAGCTACAACAACGGTGACAATAACGCGACCGTTGGCAGTGGTGTGTCTGGCAATGCCGACGCAACCCGCGGCCTGAACGTGAACCTGCCTGTGGGCGCAGGCATATTCACCAATGGTGGTGCGCCGAGCCTTGCCTATACCTTGCTGGGTGCGAACTTCAATCTCGACATGGAGCTGTCCGCACTGCAGGAAGAGGGTCGGGGCGAGGTCATTTCCAACCCGCGCATCGTCACCGCCAACCAGCGAGAGGGCGTGATCAAGCAGGGCAAGGAAATCGGCTACGTCACCATCACCGGCGGTACTGCCGGTACCGCGGCGACGCCGAACGTGCAGTTCAAGGAAGTGTTGCTGGAGCTGAAGGTCACCCCGACCATCACCAGTGACAACCGCGTGTTCCTGAACATGAATGTCAAGAAGGACGAGGTTGATCAGCTGATCGTGCTGGAAGGTTACGGCACCGTGCCGTCGATCAACCGCCGCGAGATCAACACCGCGGTGCTGGTGGAAGACGGGCAGACGGTGGTGATCGGCGGCGTGTACGAGTTCAGCGATCGCAGCAGCGTGTCCAAGGTGCCGTTCCTGGGCGATGTGCCGTTCCTCGGCAACCTGTTCAAGAAGCGCGGTCGTGGCAAGGACAAGGCCGAGCTGCTGGTGTTCGTGACACCGAAGATCCTGCGCGTGGCCAAGACGCGCTGATCCAGCCCACAGGTTGAAAACGAGGGGCCGCTGACTGCGGCCCCTTTTTTTGACGTCGGCCTGAATCGGTTGCGCCAAAGGGAACGATTTCACTGCCGATAGGTCAAACTGCACCTATGGACAATCCACCCCTGCTGGCCGCCGAAAACATTCCCGCCGTCGCAAATGACAGCTTGCACGATAGCTTCATGGCGCTGCGCGCAGCGCTGACAGCGACGATTGTCGGCCAGTCGGCGCTGATCGAGCGGTTGCTGATTGCGCTGCTTGCCGATGGCCATCTGCTGGTCGAAGGTGCCCCCGGATTGGCCAAGACCACCGCGATCCGGGCGCTGGCGTCGCGTCTGGAGGCGAATTTCTCGCGGGTGCAGTTCACCCCCGACCTGCTGCCGGCGGATCTGACCGGCACCGATATCTGGCGCGCGCAGGAAGGACGCTTCGAGTTCCAGCCGGGTCCGATCTTCCATCCGATCCTGCTGGCCGACGAGATCAACCGGGCGCCCGCCAAGGTGCAGTCGGCGCTGCTGGAGGCCATGGGGGAGCGTCAGGTGACCGTGGGCCGGCATACCTATCCGTTGCCGAAACTGTTCCTGGTCATGGCCACGCAGAATCCGATCGAGCAGGAAGGCACTTTCCCGTTGCCGGAAGCGCAGTTGGACCGGTTCCTGATGCATGTGCGGATCGGCTATCCCGATGCGGGCGCCGAAGCGCAGATCCTGCGGCTGGCGCGGGAGAAGGCGATGCAGCAGTTCGATCCCGCCCCCGAGGTCGTCCGCAAGATTTCGCTGCACTCGATTGAACAGGCGCGCAAGGCGGTGCTGGAGCTGCATATGGCGCCGCAGCTGGAGCGCTACCTGATCGAGCTGGTGCTGGCTTCGCGTGATGCCGGCAGCTATGACCCGGGGTTGGCGCGGCGCATCGCGTGGGGCGCCAGTCCGCGCGGTTCGATCGCGCTGGAACGTTGCGCGCGGGCACGGGCGTGGCTGGCCGGTCGCGACTTTGTGACCCCGGATGATATCCGCGCCATTGCCCCCGACGTGTTGCGTCACCGCATCCTGCCCAGCTATGAAGCCACGGCCGAAGGCTGGGACGGAGAACGTCTGGTGGCCGAGTTGCTGGAGCGGGTACCGCTCCCCTGAGGCGATGACGGTGTCGATGCCCGTGGTTTCCATGCTCCTGCGCCTGCGGGGAAAAAGCAGGCGCACCCTGGCTGTCGTGCCGGAAGGCGGCTTGCATGCGTGAGGAACATTCCGCCGTCCAGCAATCTGGTGCACTGGACGGTGTGCGGCCGAGCCTGCAGGAATTGGTGGCGCTGCGGCAATCGGTGGCGCGCCGGCATGCGGTGCGGCGCGGCCAGCACGGAGCGGTCGGGATCGCGCCGTCGGCGGTCCGCGGGCGCGGCATGGAATACGCCGAATCGCGTGAATACGTGGCGGGTGACGATGCCCGACATATCGACTGGAAGCTGAGCGCGCGTACCGGACACACCCATACGAAGCTGTTCCAGGCCGAACGCGAGCGGGTCACGCTGATTGTCGCCGACACCAGCCCGCGCCTGTACTTCGGCACCCGGGTGCGCTTCAAATCGGTCCAGGCTGCCCGCGCCGGCGCGGTGGCGGCCTGGATGGCGCAGCGCCAGGGCGACCGTGTGGGCGCATTGCGCGGCAGTGGCAGCGAGACTCCGGTTGCCCCGGCAGGCGGTTCGCGTGGGGTGCTCAAGGTGCTGGATGCGTTGAGCCGCTGGTATGCGCAGGTTCCCGCCGAAGATGGCGGGCTGGACGCCGCGCTGCAGCGCAGTGCGCGGCTGTTGCGCCCCGGCTCACGGCTGGTGGTGTTGGCCGACCCCGCCAGCGTGGCGCAGATTCCGCTGCCGCGCTGGTCGGGTCTGGCACAGCATCTGGAAGTGGTGTTGCTGCTGCAGGTCGATCCACTGGAGCTTGCGCCACCGCACGGGGTGCTGCCTTTTCTGGCGCAGGGCCAGCGGGTCGAGCTGGATCTTGATTCGGAAAGCGCGCGGCTCCGCTGGCATCAGGCATTTGTCGCGCCCTTGCAGCAACTGCTCGCCACCTTGCCCGGCCGTCGCATCCAGGTGCATGTGCTGGCCTGCGATGACGCCAGCGATGCCTGGTTGGCGCCGGTTCCCGTGGGGGAGATGCGATGAGCGCGCGCCAATTGCCGTTGCGCGATGTGCATCTGCCGCCGGCGCCGGACTGGTGGCCGCCGGCGCCGGGCTGGTGGCTGCTGTTCGCCGCGCTTCTGGTGGGGCTGGCCGTGCGGGTGTTTTTCAGCTGGCGGCGGCGCCGCCGGCAGCGCCGCTGGCAAGGCTTGTTCGACGCCGCGTTGCATGACGCCGAGACACCTGCGGCCCGATTGGCTGCCGCATCAGGCATGCTGCGGCGGGCGGCGAAGCGGATCGATGCTGCCGCGGCGAATCTGCAAGGTGACGCGTGGCTGCAGTTTCTGGACGGGACAAAACGGCAGGATTTTTCTCGCGGTGACGGGCGCCTGTTATTGGAGGGTGGCTACCGCCGCCAGGTGGATGCTGACATCGCACGCGCGGCGTGCGAGCTGGCACGGACGCGGTTTGTCGAACTGATGGCGGGACGTCGATGAGCCTGTTGAGCACGACGACGCTGGCCGGTCTGATCCAGGTATTCGCCTGGCCGTGGCTATGGCTGGCGCTGCCGCTGCCGTTGCTGATGCGCTGGTGGCCGACGCGGTCGGGCGCCACGCCGGCGTTGCAGGTGCCATACGCGTTGCAACAATTGCGGACCGTCGCCGCGGCCCGGCCGGGAAGCGGACCGCGGTTGCGTTCGCTGCTGCTGTGGTTGGCGTGGTTCTGCCTGTGCATGGCTGCCGCCCGGCCGCAGCAGCTGGGCGAGGCGGTGGAGCCGCCACAACAGGCGCGGCAGATGATGCTGGCGGTGGACCTGTCCGGCAGCATGAGTGAGCCGGACATGCAGCTGGGCGGGCGCGTGGTGGACCGGCTGACCGCAGCCAAGGCGGTGTTGGCCGACTTCCTCGAACGGCGCCAGGGTGACCGTATCGGGCTGCTGGTGTTCGGCCAGCGGGCTTACCCGTTGACGCCGTTGACCGCCGACCACGCCAGCGTGCGCGAGCAGTTGCGCGATGCGGTGGTCGGGCTTGCCGGCCGCGAAACCGCGCTCGGCGATGCTATCGCGTTGTCGGTCAAGCGCCTGCGCGAGCAGCCGCAAGGACAGCGGGTATTGATCCTGCTGACCGATGGGGTCAATACGGCCGGTGTACTGGAGCCGCTCAAGGCGGCCGAGCTGGCCAAAGCCGAAGGTGTGCGGGTGTACACGATCGCCTTTGGCGGCAGCAATGACTTTTCGCTGTTCGGGGTGCAGATCGCGGCCGATGAAGATCCGATCGACGAACAGACGCTGACGCGTATTGCCGCGGAAACCGGCGGGCGCTTTTTCCGTGCCCAGGATACGCAGCAGTTGGCGGGGATCTATGCCGAGCTGGATCGGCTGGAACCGGTGCAGCAGGCCGGCCCCGCGCTGCGGCCACGGATTGAACGCTACGCCTGGCCGTTGGCCCTGGCGTTGCTGCTGGGGGCCGGCGCATGGCTGTTGCCGGACCGCCGCGCATGAGCATGCCCGTGATCCTGGATTCGCTGCATTTCCTGCGCCCGCACGCGCTGTGGCTGCTGTTGCTGGTACCGCTGGGGGTGCTGTACGCCGTCCATCGGCGGCGCCGTCACACAATCTGGCGGCAAGCCGTGGATCCGCATCTGCTGCGCCATCTGCTGGCTGGCACCGCGCGGCGCTCGGGGTGGGGACGGGCTGCGCTGGTGCTGGGGGGCATCCTGTCGGTAGTGGCCCTGGCCGGCCCGAGCTGGCGCCAGCTGGAGCAGCCGTTGTGGCAAACCCGGGCGCCGCTGGTGGCAGTGCTGGACCTGTCGGGAAGCATTGCCGCAACCGACATGCAACCGTCGCGGTTGCTGCAGGCGCGGGCCAAGCTGGCCACCTTGCTGCGCGAACGCCAGGGCGGCGAGATGGCGCTGGTGGTCTACGCCGGTGAAGCGTTCACGGTGGCGCCGCTGACGGCCGATGCGGCGAATGTGGCGCTGTTTCTGGATGCGCTGGGCCCGGAGGTGATGCCGGTTGATGGCCAGCGTGCGGACCTGGCCCTGGCATGGGCCAGCAGGCTGCTGCAGCAGGCCGGCATGCACCAGGGCGACATCCTGCTGCTCAGCGACCACGCGGATGCCGCCGTGCGCAATGCGGCAGCGCAGGCTGCCGGGTCGGGGTATCGGGTTTCCGTACTCGGGCTGGGTACGCCGGCCGGGGCCGCCTATCGCGACCGTAGCGGGCGGATCGAACAGGCCCGCCTTGATGAACCGTCATTACGAGCGCTGGCTGCGGCCGGCAATGGCCGCTATGTCCGTCTCGGCGCGGGTGATGCGGACCTGCAGGCACTGGGCGTGCTGCAACCGCGGATCCAGGAAAGCGGCGAGGGCAGCGGGCCGACGGGGCGGACCTGGCGCGATGAAGGATATTGGCTGCTGCCCCCGTTGCTGGTGTTGGCACTGCTGGCGTTCCGCCGTCGCGGCGGACTGGCGGCGATGCTGGTGATGGCCTGTCTGTTGCCGCTGTCAGTGCCGGCGCAGGCCGCTGAAAGCGCGATGTGGCAGCGCCCCGACCAGGTCCGTCACCGGCAATTGGCCGAGGGCGTGGCGGCGTATCGCAGAGGCGATTTCGCGGCCGCGCAGCAGCGCTTTGAAGGCATCGACAGCGACCAGGGCTGGTACAACCTGGGCAACGCGCTGGCCCGGCAGGCAAAGTACGACGAGGCGATCAACGCCTATGACCGGGCCCTGCGCCATCAGCCCGGAATGGCCGACGCCATCGCCAATCGCGCTGCGGTGGAGGCCGCGCGCCGGCGCACGCAGCAGGACCGGAAGCCGGATCAGCAGGGCGGTAAACAGGACGGCAAGCAGGGCCCGTCGAAATCGCCGCAGGACGCTGGGCAGCCCTCTTCCGGTTCGTCCTCGCCGGGCAAAGAGGGCCAACAGCCGCCTGCGCAAAGCCCGGCGCAAAAACCGGCAACGGAATCGGCGTCGAAAAAACCGGCGCCGTCGGCGGACACGCCGCAGGCCGAGGATGCCAAAGCGCAGCAACAGGCCGACCAGGCGCAGCGTGAACGCATGCAACAGGCGATGCAGCAGCAGCCGGCCGCGGAAGCGGAGGGAAAACAGGCGCCGCCGGCGCAGAGCGCCGAAGAGCGCGAGCGCCGCCAGGCGATCGAGGCGTGGATGCGCCGGGTACCGGATGAACCGGGCAATCTGCTGAAAACCAAGTTCCAGCTCGAGTACGAGCGACGCAAGCGGGAAGGGCGATGAAACAACGGATATCTGCCAGCGTGGCCGCTGCGCTGCTGACCCTGCTCGTTTTGGTGCTGCTCCCGGCCGCGCATGCCACCACCCGTGCCTGGCTGGACCGCAGCACGATCCGTGAAGGCGAAAGCGTCACCCTCAACATTGAAAGCGACCAGTTGCGCAGCCCGCCGGACTACGCACCGTTGCGGGCCGACTTCGCGCTCAGTGGGCAGACCAGCAGCCAGCAGGTGCAGTTGATCAACGGTGTGGCCTCGGCCAAAGCCCTGTTCGGGCTGGCGCTGACCCCGACGCGCAGCGGAGTGCTGGAGGTGCCGGCATTGCGGGTGGGCAGTGAACTGACCGCGCCCCTGCAATTGCAGGTGCTGGCCGCGGACGTTGCCACGGTCGCGCCGCGTGGCGATGAGCGTGCGTTCATTGAAACCGATGTCGATGACCCCACGCCCTATGTGCAGCAAAGTGTCGGCGTGGTCGTGCGGCTGTATTTCGCCACCCAGCTCGCGTCCGGCGAACTGGTGCTGGACACCCCGGCGTCGGCGTCGCTGCAACGGGTGGGCGAGGATCGCACCCTGGTGCGTGAGGTGAACGGTCGTCGCTACAACGTGGTCGAACGCCGCTTCCTGCTGGTGCCCGAACGCAGCGGCCCGTTGCAGTTGCCCGGTGCGCGTTTCACCGGGCGCGGCGTCGGTGGCCTGTTCAGCGATTTCTTCGGCGGTGGCGACACCCAGCTCAGTGCCCGTGCGCCGGAGCAGACCTTGCAGGTGCGGGCCCAGCCCATCAACGCCCCGCAGCCGTGGCTGCCATTGCGGGACCTGCGCCTGCGCTACACCGCCGCGCCGCAGATGGCCAGGGTGGGTGAGGCGATGACTGTCGAGGTGGAGGCGACCGCGGTGGGCGCCACCCGTGCGCAGTTTCCCGACCTGCCGGTCCCCTCGCTCGGCGATGCGGCGCAGGTGTTCGCCGAGCCGGCGCAGTACGACGAGACCTTCAGCGGGCCCAGCCCGCAACTGAGGATGACACGCCGCTATTCCATCGTGCCGCAGCAGGCCGGCGCCTTGTCATTGCAGGGCATTTCGATTCCCTGGTGGGATGTGGGTGCCGGCCGCGCGCGCAGCGCCTCGGTGCCGGATCTGCAGCTGACAGTGGCCCCCGGCCGGCCCGGTCTGGCCGCG